>DLKM01000012.1:52532-59984 GCA_002478945.1 Christensenella sp. UBA7588 | reverse complement strand
GCAACTTATGGGTGCGCTCGGTGCGGCGGAATACGCAAGACAAAAAGGCTTGGCAAGAGCGTAAGGAGGCAAATATGATTATCGGAACAGCTTTGATTGCTCTCACTTGGGCATTGTTTATCGGTTTGGGTTTGCCGGTTTGGGCAGGCGCGATTATCACGGTAGTGAGTGCGATTCTCATAATCTTCGGATTGCTCTTTACCGTATATTTCTTCAACCTCGATTCCAAACTTCTTGTGGTCGTGCAAAAATTCCTTCAAAAGTTTTACGACAAGCGCAAGAGAAATCGTCATCTTGAATAATTATGAACTTATACGATTCAACCATTTTGAAATCGCTTGAACTTGCGGGAGGCGGACTTAAATCGCTTCCCGTTTCTTCAAACGTGAAAAATCTCGACGAAAAAGTCTTTATCTTCCCCGACGACAGCGCGGTGGAACTCGGCGCAAGCGGTTGCGAGGCAGGCTATCTTATTGCCTACACCACCGATAAAAGCCTTGTAAGCCACGACGAAATATTGTTGAGAGGAAAAGACATAAACGAACTTTCGGGCGACGTACCGTTCGCAAGAATCGCAATCGTCCTTATTGACGAGGACGCAGAACAGACTTTCGACAAAGAGCAAAAAGTCTATCGCATTTTGCGCGACATAGAGTATAAACGATACAAGGTCAACCCCGACGGTTATATGGTAAGAGTCAACACCAACCTCTTGCGCGAAGGCGGTCGAGTGTCAAAAAAAGCAAAGGCAAACGGCTTGTCTTTCGCAGACGTAGGCACCGTTCTCAAAGACGCGTATAAGCAAGACAAAAACGTAAAAGCCGTGAAGCAAATCTTTATAACGGATTCGACGTTTGACTTCGATACGTTTAAGCAAGTAGCAAAACTCAACGAGGGCATAACAGTCACTCTCGACCACATTTTGAAGAACTTGAAAATGGATTGCGCAACGTGTTCGTTCAAAGATATATGCGACACAATCGAGGGTATGCGCGACATTCACAAACGCGAAGAATATCGTTTTTAAGCGTCTCTTTTGCGAATTGAAATTTGCGTTAAAACGAGTATACTTGCACAAAAAAAGATTTTAACAACAAGAAAAGCGTGTGTAAAACACGCTTTTTGTTATTAAATCGACAATTCAAACACTTTGCACACGGCAAATCACACTCTCGGCTTTTGCAAAGACGAGCAGTCGCTCTTTATTGAATGTTTGCGAAGAAGTCGATAAGTTTTTTGAGTTTTTGCTCTGCCGTGAGTTTGTTCACTTCAAAAATCATTGACGGCGGAATCGTAGTGGTAAGCACGACGCTTCCGCTGTTGTCGGCAACCGCTCTCATAAGATTCTCGTTTTTGAAAACGTCCGCGTCATAGAAGTTTACGCCTGCGCCGTTTCTGTTGATAACAACTCTCGACGCGTCGTAGTTGGACGCAAGGTTTTTGAGCAAGGCGACGTTGATAAGATTTTCGAGAGGCAAATCCACGGGACCGTAGATTTCGGAAAGCTCTTTGATAAGCGAATCTCTTGCCTGTATGCTCGTGACTTTTGAAATCTGTTTGTACACGCGCAATTTGTCTCTGCCCTCGATATATTGGTCGCTGATAAACGCGGCGGCGTCGACTCGCATCTCGACGTCTCTCGTTTCTTTTTTGACAACGCCCGTTTTGACTTCTTGTATCGCTTCGTCAAGCAGTTCGAGATACATCTCGTAACCGACTTTTTCGATATGTCCGCTTTGCTCCGCGCCCAAAAGATTGCCTGCGCCTCGTATGGACAAGTCTGCAAGCGCGATGCGGAATCCGCTTCCTATATCCGTATTCTCGAGCAAGGAATCCAACCTCTTTTGCGCCGTATCCGTCAATGTTCCGTTTTCGGGAAGCGTGAAATACGCGTGCGCCAGCACTCCTCGTCTGCCGACTCTGCCTCGCAACTGATAAAGTTGTGCAAGCCCGAATCTTCCGCTGTCGATGACTATAAGCGTGTTTGCGTCGGGAAGGTCTATGCCGTTTTCTATTATCGTTGTGGCAATAAGCACGTCAAACTCTTTGTCGTAAAACGCGCTCATTCTTTCTTCGAGTTGTCCGGGGAGCATTTGCCCGTGAGCTGTTATCACGCGCGCTTCGGGACACAACGCTCTGATTTTCTCCGCAAACGGAGTAAGGGCTTCGATATTGTTGAGCAAAATCAAAGTTTGTCCGCCTCTTGCCAATTCTCTCGTGATTGCGTCCACGCAAAGCGAATCGCTGTACGAAACGACGTAGGTCTGCACGGGCAATCTGCCGTGCGGCGCGGTTTCGAGCATAGAAATATCTCTTACGCCCGTAAGCGACATATTGAGCGTGCGAGGAATGGGCGTTGCCGAAAGCGTAAGCACGTTGACGAGCGGATATTTTTCTTTCAGCTTTTCTTTGTGTTCGACGCCGAAACGCTGTTCTTCGTCAAGCACGAGCAATCCCAAATCGTGAAATTCGACGTCTTTTGCAAGCACTTTATGCGTTGCGATGACTATATGCATCGTTCCGTCTTTGAGTTGCGCAAGCAACTGACCGTTATCTTTTGACGACTGCAATCTCGTCAAAAGTCCGCATTCTATGCCGAACGGTTTGAGCCTTTTTACGAGATTTTCGTAATGCTGTCTTGCAAGAATAGTGGTCGGAGCGAGCAAAACCGCTTGTTTTCCGTCAAGCACCGTCTTGAACATTGCTCTGAATGCGACTTCCGTTTTTCCGAAGCCTACGTCGCCGACAAGCAATCTGTCCATAATGCGGCCGCTTTCCATATCCGATTTTATATCCGCAATAGCCTTTAGTTGGTCGGGCGTTTCTTCGTATTCGAAGTTATCCTCGAATTCTTTTTGCCACACCGTATCTTCGCTATACTTAAATCCGCGCTGTTTTTCGCGCTTCGCATACAATTCGACGAGGTTTATGGCAAGTTTTCGGACGGATTTTTTGACTTTTTCCTTTTCTCTTTCAAACTCTTTTCCGCCGAGTTTGTTGAGAGAAGGATGCTCCTCTCCGATAAACCTTTGCAGATTGTTCATCTGGTCGGTTGCGACGTAGAGCGTGTCTCCGTCCTTATATTTAAGTACGATGTACTCTTTTTCAAAGTCTCCCGTTTTGAGAATGGTCGTTCCTTCGCAGAGTCCGACTCCGTGGATTCTGTGAACGACGTAATCTCCCGCTTTCGGCGCGAGCGTCTGTTCTCTGCCTCTTGCGCTTATATCCTCTCCTCTATGCTTGCCGATGCATTCGCCTACGCCGACAAGACAAACTTTCGACGCAGGATATACCACGCCCGTTTCGACATTCATCGGCGTTGCAAGCACACCTCCGTCGTCGTTACCGTCGTCGCTGTATTCGGCAAAAACGTCGTAATCTCTCAAACTTTCGATAACCGTTTTCGCTCTTTCTTTGCCGCCGCACGCCAAAATAACCTTGGTGCCGTTCATTCCGAAAGTCTTGATGTCTTGAACAATGGTTTGAGGGTCTAGATAATACTTTGTAACGGGTTTGGTTTTCGGCTCGATAACGTACTTCGGTTCGAAAAGTTGGTTGTTGAGCGAAAGCGAGGAAAAACTCATTTTGCGCAAAAACACGAGTTCTCTTTTGACTTCGTTGAGCGTCAGACATACGTCTTTGTGCGCAGGCAAAATCTCTCCGCCTTCGAGGAGGTTCTTAATTCTTCCGTCAAATTCTTTTATGAGAATAGACAGTTTGTCAAAAACGACTTTAGGTTCGTCAAATACGACGAGAGTGGGTTTGTCGTCGTCGAAATACTCGAGAAGCGGAGTCGTGCAACGCTTCATAAACGGCAACGCCCACACACCCGACGGCGAACACGCGCCTACGCTCAATCCGTCTTTTACCTCGAGCGCAAACTTGTTGTCGAGGTGCAGCGACAAACCGTCAATCGCTTCGTCGTAGCCTTTTTCGTCAAGCAAAATGTCGCTCGTCGGCGCAAATCGCACGCTTTCGACCTCGTTGGAGGCAAGCATACTCTCCACGTCAATAACTTTTATGTCCTCTATAAGTTCGTCGAAAAAGTTTATTCTGTATGCAACTCCGTCGGTGCCGTAAACGTCCGCAATGTCGCCCCTAACGGAAAAATCTCCCACGTCGGCTATCATTGCCTGACGCTTATAACCTGCCGCCGTCAATTCGTCGGCAAGTGTTTGCGGAGAAATTATCTGCTCTTTTGCCACGCAGACGGTATATTTCTTTACAAGTTCTCTCTTTGGAAAATACTGCAAAAGCGAATCGACCGACGTTACCACTATCTGTGCGTCGTCGAAAGCGACGTCGCAAAGAGTGTTCATTCTCTCTCTTACGCTTTGAGCGGAAAAAGTCTTTCTCGGCAAAAGCACGTCGTCGCGAAAAGGCAGATAGGACGTTTTCACGTCCCAACTTGCAAGTTTCCTCGCAAGCGATTTTGCACCCAGACTATCGGCGGTAACGACGAGCCTACGCACGGGAAGTTGCGAAATTATATGCACCTTTGCGCCTTCGCAAACGCGCAAAACGGAAACCGCCGACAATTTGTCGTCGGTCAGTCTTTTGGCCCCGATACCGTTCAAAGACGATAGTTTTTCGCCGAGGTTTATAAGTTGTAATGCCTTTGGTGTGTCCACGTTATCTCTTGTTTGCAATCTCTTGCACTCTCTGAATATCAAACCCTTGCATCAAGCCGAGCATAGCGTCGTCCGCCTTTTCTATTGCGCCCTGCAAAACCTGTTTGTTGTCAAAATCGACATTTGATAATACAAAATCGATAAGTTCAACCTCTTTTTGTGCAAGTTCGTCCGTTTTGGTGCCTATGCGAACACGCTTAAAATCTTGCGTGCCGAGTTCCTTTACGATATTGCGCATACCGTTGTGCGTACCTGCGCTTCCTTCCTCTCTTATACGCAATTTTCCAATCGGAAGGTCCACGTCGTCATAGCAGACAATCAAATCGTATTTTACGTCGACGTCGTATCTCGCAACGAGTTTTCTGACAGCCTCTCCCGATAAGTTCATATACGTTTGCGGTTTCGCAAGCACAAAATCGACGCCTTTATACTTGCCCGAGCAAGTGCGTGCGTCGCATTCGGTTTTGTCAAATTTGACTTTGAGCGTTTTTGCCAAAGCGTCAATCGCCATAAAACCGACGTTGTGATAGGTGTTTTTGTACTTCATTCCGGGGTTGCCCAGACCTACGACGAGTATCATATCTTTTGTCCTTAATAAACGATTACTTTTTGATTTTCGTGTCTTGTCGCACTCTGCCGATTGTAAACGAGCGTTCCTCTATGTCTCTCGTTACCGTTGTGCCTGCGGCTATAAACGCGTTGTCTCCCACCACGACGGGTGCGACGAGATTTGTGTTGGCACCTATAAAGCAGTTGCTGCCGACGGTCGTTTTGTGTTTGTCCACTCCGTCGAAATTGCAAAACACGCTGCCGCAACCGACGTTGGTACGTTCTCCGACTTCCGCGTCTCCGATATAGGTAAGATGCGCCGCTTTGACGCCCTCCGAGAGCGTCGACGCCTTGACTTCCACAAAGTCGCCTATTCGGCAATTTTTGCCGATTGTTGCTCCGCGAAGCCTTGCAAAAGGACCTACGGTTGCGCCCGTATGCACTTGCGAACATACGACGTACGAATATTCCACCGTTGCGCCGTCTATAACGCTGTCTTTTATATAAGACGCGCTTATCGTTGCTCCGTTGACGAGGGTACTCTCCCCCTCGACGCGGCTGTACGGCAACACCGTTACGCCTTTTTCGATGTTTGCGGTGTCGTCGATATGAGTGGTGGCTTTGTCGAGTATATACACGCCGTGCGCGAGCAAATCGTCGAGAACGGAGTTCTTGAGCAGATTATACACCACATTAAACGATTTTGCATCATCTATCTTAAAAAAAGCCTTATCCGACGAAAAAACGCCCTCGTTTTCGCTTTTATCGAAGCATATTTTCGCAACGGGATTGTTTTTTCCAAGTCCTACGCAATCGATTTTTTCCGCACGCATACGCCTTACAAGCTCGAATACGTCTTGTTTTTTCACAAGCGGCATATCCAACGTCAGCACGACGTTGACGTATCCTTGCAAAAGCGCGACTTTTTCCTTGTATGAGGCAATTTTTACAATCCGACAATCGGGAGCGTCGAAGTCGGCAAATTCTCGTATCACAAAATCCTCGACTCGCCGCCCGAGCAGAGGTTTTTTGCTCCATTCCGTTTCCACAAAAACAATATTATATTTCTCCATACCATACTATATTCGTTTTTTGAAAAATGCTTGCAAAAGCGCGTCACAATTTTTTGCAAAAGCGAACGGGCGTATGATATATTCATCTCGTTCGGACGTAATAAACGCTCTCGCGGATTCAATCGATTCAAAGGGAGATTATTATGGATAAGAAAAAGAAAAAAATCATCGTTATCGTCATTGCAACAATCGTATCGCTCGTTACGTCTATCGCAGGTTGCCTGCTCGGCATTCCCAAAGACGCATTCGATACAGCCATTACAAGCACCGAAATAGTTGACTATCTTGACGCTGACAGCAATATCGACGCCAATCGATAATCCGTAACTCGCCGCTGAACAACCCCTCGCAAGAGCGTCCGAACACGCACGCTTGCCGTGCGTACATACAGACCTTTTTCATTCTCTCTTTGAAAAGAAAAGCGAGCCGTCACGGCTCGTTTTTCTTTTTGTCAATACGTTATTTTCTTTTCTGTTTGAAGAACGAAGATAAAAGCGTTGCGCATCTTTCTTGCATATAACCGCCGGAAACCGAAACGTTGTGATTGAACAGTCCTTGTTCGAACAAGTTTATTTTTGAGCCGCAAGCACCCGTTTTTTCGTCGTAAGCTCCGAAATACAGCGCTCGAATACGACTGTTAATCATTGCGCCGGCGCACATCGGACAAGGCTCGAGAGTGACGTACACGTCGCAATTTTCAAGCCACCAATTTCCCACCGCTTGCGTTGCTTTTGACAGCGCAACGATTTCCGCGTGACAGACGGCGTTTTTTGACCTCTCCTTGTAATTGCACCCTTCTGCGATTATTTCTCCGTCCTTGACGACGACCGCCCCGACGGGAACTTCATCGCAACTTGCGCTTTCTTCTGCGAGTTCGATTGCTCGCATCATAAACTTTTCTTCATAAGCCATATTGCACCAACAAACACTTTATTGTGTCGATTTGTTTATTTTAACTACAGTTTTTGCTGTTTAACATTTACAAACTGCGGAGTCTTATCCGAACGCATTCTTGTTTAGAGTGTACTTAATAACGGAATGTGCTTATTCGGAGTTTCGAGCCGCAAAGCGGCGAGCAAATCGAGTGTCGAACTCGACGATTAGTACAAGTGAGCCGACAAGTGTTGTTCTTTTTGTCGGCGAACGAGTGACATAACAAGTGAACGATACCTTTCTATGTGAGTGCCGAGTGTTGCCCC
>DLKM01000012.1:772-52459 GCA_002478945.1 Christensenella sp. UBA7588 | reverse complement strand
AGGAAGGGGGAAACTTGCATTTAATGCAGTCTATTCTCTGCGTCGTCTGACGCAGTTATTCGCTCAATAATGCGTTCATTTATGATAGGGAGTACCAGCATTGATACTCAACGCCCTATATATCTGTTCGCAAAGCATAACTCTGAATAGTTGATGGGGGAATGTGTTTGAGGAGAAAGACAAAAGCATATCGGCTTTGTGCCTCAACTCGTCGGTGTGTCCGTGACTTCCGCCTATTAGGAAAGAAAACTCGCTTGCGCCGTCGATACACTTGTTTTTTATCAAATCGGCAAGTCCTTCGCTTGTGAGTTGTTTGCCGCGCATATCCATTGCAACGACAAAACCTTTTGCTTTGGACAAGAGTTGTTCGCTTTCGATTTTGCATTGCTCGTCGGGAGTTTTGGACGGCGGAGCGTCGGGCAATTCGATTATTCTTACGTCGGCAAATCGAGAGCATCGTTTGATATACTCGCTTACTGCGTCGGAAAAATATTTTTCTTTGATTTTGCCTATCGCGATAACGTTTATTCTCATCTCGTCATTCCCCACACAAAACTGAACAGCGTTGCGATTACGCCCATAACCACCGTGAGAATGAACGGAATATCTTTGTACAAAGGCTTGACGCCCTCCTCTGCCATTTCAAACGGAACGGCGGAAATTCTCTCCTCTTTTACGCAATTTTTGCGCATAAGGAAGAAAAACAGCACGAGCAAACCTGCGCATACGAACACGAGTATCGCTCCGACGATGAGACCGAAAACCGTGGAATAAAACCAGTTTTGTATATTGACGATAAAAGTAAACGGTCCGCCGTTTTGGTCGATATAACCCGATATAACGCTGAACCCGTTGTTTGCGATATGCAGGACGATACCCGGCCAAATCGACTGCGTGTAATACATCATAAGCGCAATCGTTGCGCCGAAAAAGAACGTATAACCCGTCTGCACGATATTTTGATGCATCAACGAGAACAAAAGCGCGGACACAAGGACAAATTTCCATTTACACTCTCTGTATCCTGCGTATATAAGACCTCTGTGGGCTACTTCTTCGAATATACCGGGGAGAAGGGCTACGAGTGCCAACTCTTTGAAAAGCACGCCTACGCTGCTGTAATCTGTCGGAGACGATATATGAGTAAAGCCTACAAGGCGCAACGCAATCTGCCATACGACCGAAATACCGCTCGATACGGCTATCGCAAACACGCACATAGGTATGATAAGCAACCAGTTTTTGAGGGATACTTTGCGCACGCCCAAATCGAAAAACATCGTTTTTGCGCTCTCCCCTCTCTTGCGGGCGCACAAGCAATAAGGCAACAAACTCGAAAACCCGAAAATCGCAAGTTGCACGACGCAGGTAAAAAATGCGTCTGCGTCGTCGATGCCGAGCGCAGAGTATATGTCAAGTGCCGACGCGATTCTCAATACGAGCGTCAGACACACGACTCCGAAATAAATTATACCGACATTCAATCTTTTCGTCATAGCAACCCCACAATAAAGCCGTACAGCCAAAAAACGCACACAAGCGCAAGCGCAATCCACACGCCCGCCATATTCTGCGACTTGCCGACGTACTCGACCGCATTGCTTTCTTCGAGCTTATAAGTTATGTTTTTCCAGCCGTTCTTTGTGAAAAGCGACTTGAAAAACCTGCCGAAATCCTTGAAAAAGTTGCTTTTTTTCGGCTCGGTCGAGGAAAGAATTATGGTATAACCGTCCTCCTCGTAAACGCTCGATACTCCGTTTTGCGACTTCGGCTTGCCCGCTCTGTAGAAAGCGTAAAGCAAGAATACGAGAATCAACACGCCGCAAACGACGCTTGCAAACCCCGTAAGCCAGTTGAAATAGCCGAGTTTCACATATATCTCATCGATTTGAGGCATATAAGCCGTGAGCGTAATGCTGATAAAGTTGTTGAAAAAGTGGACGATAACGCCCGCCCAAAGCGAACCCGAAATTCCCACTACGAGAGCAAGCACGATTCCGAGTCCGAACTGATGCACCGTCTGCACGGGATTTGCGTGCATAAGGCTGAACAAAAGCGCGGACATAAGCACGCCGAACCATACGTTTCTCGTAGACAACCCCGAAAACAAATTGCCTCTGATAAGCAATTCCTCTCCGAAAGCGGGCAAAACAGCCATTAACAGCAAGGACAAAAAGTATATTCCGACGTTGGAATAGTTTGGCATTGCCACACCTGCGCCGTGATAGCCGATGACGTTCAAAAAAGCCGACCACGCGTTTGCGAGAGGCAAAAACACGAGAATCGTCGCAATGGCAACGAACGGCAAAACGACGATTTGAATTGCGTTCAATTTGCCTTTTATTTTCGCTATATGCACCAAATCGCATTTACGAACGGAAGAATATACCAAAACCGTGCCGATGAAGCCTATTTGCATAAGCGCGTATCCGCACCACGAATAGACGTCCATACCGTCGAATTGTGCGGCAGACGCTCCCGAAGCCCTCAAAATCAACGACAAAAAGAGCGACAACAAACTGCCGACGCAAATTCCGAGAAGATAAATCGACGCTCCCTCGCTCGCTCCTATCGTTTTTCTCATAAGATTTCAAAAACCTCGCTTCTTCTATTCTGATGCGCCACGAACAATTCTATGTCCGAATCGCGCTCCTTAAGCGCGTTTTCGACGGTGTCGTACGCAAGTTTTTCCGTGTTGTTGTTTTCGCTTATATGTCCGAGCAACAATCTCTGCACTTCCGAGCCGTCGCAAAGCAGATTTGCGATGCGTGCCGTGGCGTCGTTGGACAAGTGTCCGTTGTTCGACAAAATGCGCTGCTTGAGCCACGCAGGATATTTGCCGTCGCGGAGCATATTTATATCGTGATTCGCTTCAAGAAGCACCACGCTGCTGTCCTTGATGTTTCTCAACACGCCCCTCGTAGGAGTGCCTATGTCCGTTGCCACGCTGCATCTTGCGTGTCCGCACTCGAAAGAATAAGCCAACGGATAAGCCGCGTCGTGCGGAATTCTAAACGGCAGAACGTCGATGTCTCCGATTTGAAATCCGCCCTCGTAGTCGTCCACGGAAGCGAAATTCTTAAGTCCGTCGCACTTTGCGCACAACGCTTGCGCCGTGAGAGTATGGGCGTATATTTTGGTATGCTCGCACAGTTTTTGCAGCCCGCAAACGTGGTCTGCGTGTTCGTGCGTTATTACCACTCCGTCAATCATATCGGGAGTCAAGCCGAAATCCTTGAGTTCCGTCGCAATTCTCGTATAGGAAATACCCGCGTCAACGAGTATTGCCGTTTGATTGGAAAGTATAAGCGTCGAGTTGCCTTTGCTTCCGCTTGCTAACGATACGAGTTTCAAGGACATATTTTATCAAAATCAAACGAATCGCCGACGTGGGCAATTCGCTTTTACATTCTTATGTGCGGCGTTAGATTTCACGCGAAGAACGATTGGTATCGTCCACTTCGTCGTCGAGTTTATTGAGGACGAAAGAGAAAATTATCGTCAACAACAAATTGAGCAACGAAATCGTGACGAGAACTATTAGCGTAGTGAATTCTTTCAAATCGAATTGTTCCGCAATGAATAATTTTATAAGATATGCGAGGAGTGCCAACGCGCTTCCGAGCGTAAGCACGAAATTGAACGCGCGAGGATATTTGCCTATAATCATAGACACTATTGCCGTCAACATCAAAACCGCGCTGACGAAAGCAACGCCGATAAACGCAAAATTGCTGAGCGGATGAATATCGAATCCGTTAGGCTTTGCCCACTCGGTAATCGTTCTGATAATGTCGTAACGAACGAAGTCCATATCTCCAACGTTTTCCGCAACACGTCCGATGAGGAAAGGCAGAAGCGTAAGCAATGACACGATAAACGTGACGAGCGCAAAAATTCTCGGTTGCACTTTCGCTTTCTTTTTGACTTTTTCTTCCTCGACGCTTTCAAATTCAGTCGCGTCGCCTTCGACCGACGAGGACATATATCCGCCTTGTTGTTTGCCGTCGGTACGCAAGACGCTGCTGTCCTGAGTCATATACGGCACCACGGCAAGCGGCACGACAATCGGTTGCAACTGAACAGTATTATGCTTCGGCGCGACGATGGGAACGGGACCGCCTATTCCCACGGTTTTCATAACCGTGACGTCCGAGCCTGCTTCGGGTTGCGGAGAACCGTACGCCTCGGCGTCGAACATCGGCTCGTCGTCAGTCTTGATTTCGCCGTTGTCGGGAGAAAAAACCACTTCTTTGTTTTTATCCTTCTTTGCCATAATTCCTCCAAACGAATTACTTGAGATAACCGTACTTGTCTCGGTTTATCACCCAGCATAAAGCCGAGACGAGAACGTAGCCCGCTCCGAACACGAGCATCGTGAATAAATAGCACGTTTTATAGCCTTTTATAAAATCATTTACAAAGTCTATTTTTTCGATTCCTATCGTCTCCGCACCTACGAGCGCCGCAATGAAAATGCACAGCACGCAAAGCAGATAGACGATAGACTCGATGATATAATGTATTTGTTTAACCGCTCCGAAAATCGCAAATATCGACTTTATCACGCCGAAAAGTACCGCTAAAATGCCGATTGTGAGAATTATATCCGGAATCATACCTTTCCAGATAAGCGAAACCGCCTCTCCTTGCCAACCGAGTTCCGCGCTGGTTTCAAACGCGCCGACAAAATGCCCTATGACGTTCATTTTGTCCGAAGCAAGCACGAACGAAGCGTCGATATTTACTTTTGCGGCAGACAGAACGTATGGCAAAAGGACGACGAGAGACACCAAAAACACGATGCTTCCCGTAATCATATTCTTTGCGCGTTTGCCTCTTTTCCACTTTTTGTTTGCGTCCTCTTTTTTGGGTTGGAAGTCGTCTTTCGTGGAGTGTTCCGCAACGGAATCGCCGTCTCCTGCAGGTTCGTTCGTTACGATTTGAGGTTCTATAACGTACTCTTGCACGACGGTAGGCATAACGTGGTAAGCCGAATTATGTATAGGAGTAGGCGCAAGCCTTATGCCTGCGTCGTCGACTCCTTTTATTTTGGGCTTGTTGTTTTTTACCTCTGCCATCTCGATTACTTCTTATTGTTTGATTTGTTCTGACCGTTCGCGTTGTTTTGATTGTTTTGATTGTTAGCAACCGGCTTTTGCGGTTTTTTGTCCTCGATTATCGGAGAGTACTGCATAAGCGGCTGCTCTTGCGTGACGTACGGAACGAACGCGACGGGTTGAACGATGGGTGGCATTTGGTAAGGTTTGCCGTCAGGACCGATATAGTACTGTTGCATACCCACAGGGTATGCGCCCGCCTGTGGCGGGTACGGAAACGTATACGGGGGGGGGTATGGGTACGCTCCGAAATGAGCTTGGTTGGGACCGGAAAAGTCTGCTTGTTCCTCTTTTCTTTCTTCCGCCTTAACGGTTTCGCCCTGTTGTGGTTTGCCGCTTACTCCGTCTGCGAATTCGTCGAGAGTCGGCACTTTTTTTACCTCCAAATCGACTTGAGGAGGCGTGACGATTTTTTGTCTGCGCTTGATGGGCGGAGATTGTTTGATTTTGTTTTTTGCAAGCAACAGCAACGCTCTTGCTTTGTCGCGTCCGCAATGCGTGCAGGCGGTGGCGTCAAGCGGATTTATCGTTCCGCAAGCAGGGCAAACGTAAGTCTCCCCTTCGATGTCGTCCTCGTCGATTTGCGAAAACGGGTCGGCATAATATTTTGCGTAACTTTGAAGCGCAACTGACATCTTTTTGAGGAGTTCGACGTCCTCTGAGCCGAGTTCGTTGAGTTTTTGTCTGTACTGCTCCAAAAGGTTGGCTTTCTTCTCGTATTCTTCTTCGCTCTTTTTGCGATAGTCCTCCACTTGAAGCATAGCGGTCTCTCTTTCTTCCTCTGCCTTCTGACGTTTGTCGGCAATCTCTTTATCGACCGCCGCCATTCTTTCGCGCTCCATATTGTCCAGACGAAGTTTGGTTTTGCGAGCGTCGAGCATATCGGCGTCGCTGTGCGTTTCGCTTTCCACGACGATAGGCGCGCCGCAAGACACGCAGAATTTTGCACCGGGAAGGTTCTTGGTGCCGCAGACGGCGCAGACAGGCTTGCGCATCACGGACAAAATACCTCCGCACTTTGCGCAGTATCTGCTTCCGGCGCTGTTCTTTGCGTGACAAACGGGGCAGACGGTTTCGTAATTTTCAACCACGTCCGCACCGCAGGTCGCGCAGAACGCCTGACCGGGTTTTACTTCGCTTCCGCATATTTTACAGACAAACATTTTTCACCTACAAATTTTTGTCACGCCTTCGGCTTGAAACTGTCCTTAAGGCCGACTATGCTGTTAAACTCGTTCTCGTCGTTGCGTTTGATAAAATAACCTTCGCGCAAAAACTGGAATCTCGTATGCACGGGGGCTTCCCCGACGATTTTTTCCGCCTTGCCGTGAAGCACGGTAAGCGAATCGGGATTGACTCTGTCCATATAATCGCCGTCGCCGTCGTTGATGAGATAATCGAACATATTGAGCGTGACGTCAACACAATCGTTTGCGTTTACCCAATGGATTGTGCCTTTGACTTTCATATTTGCGCCTTCTTCTCCCGATTTCGTTCCCTCGAGATACTCGGCGTGTACCGTCGTAACGTTGCCGTCCGCGTCTTGTTCGCATCCGACGTACTTAATGATGTACGCGCCTTTGAGACGCACGATTCCGTCGGGTTTGAGGCGGAAATATTTGGGCGGAGGATTGAGAGAGAAATCGTCTTGCTCGATGTACAATTCTCTGCCGAAAGTGGTCTCGTGTACGCCTGCGTCATCTTGTTGCGGATTGTTCTCGATATACACGGGTTCGCTCTTGCCCTCGGGATAATTGTCGATGACGAGTTTCAAAGGTTTGGTTACCACCATCGCTCTTTGTGCGTGTGCGTTCAAATCCTCTCTCACGCAATGCTCGAGTATGGAAATATCCACTTCGCTGTCCGCTTTGGCAACGCCGATACGGGAGCAGAAATCTCTTATGGCTTCGGGCGTATAGCCTCTCTCTCTGATGCCCGAAAGAGTGGACAATCTCGGGTCGTCCCAGCCCCACACGATTTTTTCGTCGACCAAACGCTTGATAAAACGCTTGCTCATAACCGTGTGCGTGAGATTGAGTCTCGCAAACTCGATTTGGCGAGGTCTCGGGTTGAAACCGCAGTTGAGCGTAACCCAGTCGTAAAGCGGACGATGGTTTTCAAATTCGAGCGAGCAAAGCGAGTGAGTAATGCCCTCGATTGCGTCCTCGATGGGATGTGCGAAATCGTACATCGGATAGATAACCCACTTGTCTCCCGTGTGCGGATGCGTTGCGTGGCAAATACGGTAAATAACGGGGTCGCGCATATTGATGTTGGGCGAAGCCATATCGATTTTCGCACGCAAGACTTTCTCTCCGTCCGCAAATTCGCCGTTTTTCATACGCTCGAACAAATCGAGGTTTTCTTCGACGCTTCTGTTTCTGTACGGGCTTTCCGTTCCCGGAGTGTTGAAATTGCCTCTCGTCGCGCTGATTTCTTCCGCGCTCAAATCGCAAACGTACGCCTTGCCATCTTTGATGAGTTTGACGGCGCATTCGTACATCTTGTCGAAATAATCGCTTGCGTTGTGAAGTTCGTCCCAGTCGAAGCCGAGCCATTTTATGTCGGCTTTGATGCTTTCCATATATTCGACGTCCTCTTTCGCGGGGTTGGTGTCGTCAAAACGAAGATTGCACGCTCCGTGATACTTTTCTTTCATACCGAAATTGATGCAAAGAGCCTTTGCGTGTCCGATATGCAAATATCCGTTGGGTTCGGGCGGAAAACGAGTGATGATTTTGTTCACTTTGCCGCTTGCGAGGTCTTCGTCGATAAATTCTTCAATAAAGTTTCTTGAATTGTCTTCCATATTTGGTATTGCCTTTGCCTCGTGTCTGTGCGCATTGCGCACGCACGGAGCGCGATTAAAATTATTATATCTTATAATAAAACGAAAACAGCCGTCTGTCAATAAAGTCGGCTGTAAACGAAAGTATATTTTTTGTAGAAAATACAGGTAAAACCGTCAATAAACGACGGAAATAAGATGCAGTCCTTTTGCGGAAAGCGTTTTGCCCGCCTTTTTACGGTCTCCGCTCTCCAAAATCTCTTTTACGTCCGCGGGAGTCAGTTTGCCTATTCCGACGTACAAAAGCGTGCCTGCGATTATGCGCACCATATTGTACAAAAAGCCGTTGCCCGTGACGTACACGCACACTTCGCAATCGTTGATTAAATTGCAATTAGATTGGTTTAGATTGCCGTTTTCGGCAGGTTCGGAGACGGCGTTTGCATACGACAGCGGATTTACTTTCACGTCTATGGAATACACCGTGCGCACCGTGTTTTTCACGACGCTTCCGCTTGCCTCGAAGCACTTGAAATCGTGCGTGCCTTCGATAATTTTTGCCGCTTCTTTTATCTTGACTATATCCACGGGAACGACGACGTGTTCGTGCGTCGCTTCGAGCATAGGCAAGCGATGTTTGCCGATATAAAGTTTATAGCAATACGTCTTTCTCTTTGCGCTGAATCTCGCGTTGAAATCTTGCGGCGCGACCTCGCAATAAAGCATACTCACGTCGTGGGGCAAAACGGAATTGACCGCAAACGGAATTTTGTCCGTGGGTATGGACGTTTCCGCGTCGAAATGTACGACTTGCCCCTCTGCGTGTACGCCTGCGTCCGTGCGACCGCTCGCGGTTGCGCTCGTGGGCGTTCCGAAGGTCTTTGAAAGTGCTTTTTCGAGGACTTCCTGTACGGATAGTCCGTTGAGTTGGCGTTGCCAACCGACGTACCTCGTTCCGCAATATGAAATTATAGCGCGGTATCTCATACGAGTCCTCCGAAAATCATTTTGTCGATGTTTATTCCCACGGTCGGGAAATAGTATCTTTCAAGCAATATCGTCACGAAAAACGCACACGTCAGAATCAACGCCGCAACGTCGACGACTCCGATTTTTGCCTTTTTCATTTTGGTGCGTTTTTCGGTTGCGTTGTAGCATCTCGCGTCCATTGCGAAAGCAAGTTCGTCCGCTCGTCTGAACGAGTTGACGAAAAGCGGAATAAGCACGGGAAGCAACGCCTTTGCCCTTGCGAAAAGACCGCCCGTATCGAAACTCGCACCCCTTGCTTTCTGGGCAGAAATAATCTTGTTGGTCTCCTCGAAAAGCGTCGGAATAAACCTGAGCGCAATGCTCATTATCATCGCTATGTCTCTGACGGGAACTTTGATGATTTTGAGCGGAGACATAAGGCTTTCGACGCCGTCGGCAAGCGCGACGGGCGTTGTCGTAAGCGAAAGCAAAGACGCACCCGAAATCAACAAAACGAGCCTTAAAACCATCTTTATGGTGGTATGAACCCCGTCTTTTGTAATTGTAAAGATTTTCCAACTTACCAAAACTTCGCCTTTTTTGATAAGAAACAAATTGAGAATCGCGGTAAACAGAATGATAAACATCACTCCTTTTACCGACTTGAGTACGGACATCATCGGCAGTTTTGCAAGCAATATTACGGCAATCAAAAATACCGCCGTAAGCATAAATCCGAAATATGATTTGATAAAGAAAATCGCAATCACGAAAAGCAGAGTGAGCAACATTTTCACTCTTGCGTCAAGGCGATGAATAATGGAATCCGCAGGATAATATTGTCCGAAAGCAACGTCCTTAAACATCGGCGTTTACCTCCTCGGACTTCTTGATTTTGCCCAGTTCGTCGGCAAGTTCGTCAAGGCTGATTATATCCCTCGGCAAGTTTATTCCTCTTGCGATAAATCTATCTGCAAGCGTCGTGGCATAAGGCACGTCAAGCCCCACTTGTCTGACTTTTTCTCTATCGGAAAACACCTCTTTCGGAGTGCCGTCCATAACGATTTTTCCGTCCTGCAAAGCAATGATTCTGTCTGCGAGAACGGCTATATCGTCCATATTGTGCGAGACGAGAATTATCGTCGGAGACACCTCTTTTTGAAGTTTTTTGACCAAACCGAGTATCTCCTCTCTGCCTGCGGGGTCAAGTCCTGCGACAGGCTCGTCGAGAACGAGAATTTTGGGTTGCATAGCAATAACGCCTGCTATGGCAACTCTGCGCTTTTCTCCTCCGCTCAAGTCGAACGGACTGCGCGACGCAAATTTTTCGTATTCGAGTCCCACCACGTCGAGAGCCTTGCGGACTCTGTTTTCAATCTCGTCTTTTTGAAGCCCCATATTCTTCGGTCCGAACGCAACGTCTTTCTCCACCGTATCGGCAAACAACTGATACTCGGGATATTGAAAGACCATTCCGACCTCGAAACGCAGTTTTTTGAGAGTCTTTTTGTCTGTTGCGGACATTCCGTCCACGACAACGCTCGACACCTTTTTATCCTGCACTTTGATAAGTCCGTTGAGGTGCTGAATAAGGGTTGATTTGCCGCTGCCCGTCGCGCCGACTATACCTACGAAACTGCCTTCCTCGATGCAAAGACTGACGTCGTCGAGAGCCTTTTTCTCAAACGGCGTCTTTTTGGAGTAAACGTAAGTCAGATGTTTTATTTCAACTGCAGACATACTTCCTCCACCAACTCGTCCGTATTGACCACGGGACGAGCAAACGCAAAACCTTTACTTTCGAGTTTTTTTGACAAAGCGGTAACGGGCGGCAACGTAAGACCGCACGCTTCCAAAAGTCCGGACGAAAACACTTCTTGAGGAGTTCCGTCCACGGCGATTCTTCCCTTGCGCAACACTATGATTCTATCCGCAAGCACCGCTTCTTCCATATTGTGCGTGATGTTGATTATCGTGATTCCCTTTTTGTTGAGCGCGGTTGCAATATCCATAATCTCTTTGCGCCCGTTGGGGTCGAGCATAGACGTGGATTCGTCCAAAATGAGAATGTCGGGACGCATTGCAAGCACTCCCGCGATTGCCACTCTCTGTTTCTGTCCGCCGCTCAACTTGGATACGGAGCGAGTGCGATACTCGTTCATTCCTACCGCTTCGAGAGCGTCGTTCACTCTTTGCACGATTTCTTCGCGCGGCAGACCTATATTTTCGGGTCCGAACGCAACGTCGTCCTCGATTATCGTCGCAACGGTCTGATTGTCGGGATTTTGAAAAACCATACCCGCTTTTTTGCGGATTTCAAAAGTGTTTTTTTCGTCCGAAGTTGAGAGTCCGTCTATAAGCACTTCTCCGCTCGAGGGTATAAAAAGACCGTTGAGAAGTTTTGCAAGCGTGGATTTGCCGCTGCCGTTCATACCGACAAGCGCGACAAACTGGCCTTTCTCAACGGAAAAAGACAGGTTTTTGAGGGCTTTTAGACTGCTGCCCTCCCCTAATGAGTAGTTATAACTTACTCCTTTGAGGACAATTTGCGACATAACGCGATTATATCACAGTGTATTTAGATTTGCAAACATAATGATTTATTGACATTCTGTTTTTTCAATGTTAACATATTTTTTAAGATATTTAATAAGGAGAAGACATCAATGAAGCACAATTCAAAACTCGCAATCGCGATTGTTTTTCTTTGTTCTATCGCACTGCTTTTCCCCTCAATAAGCACTCATAATATGAAAAATATAGAGAAACCTTTACAATTTCAGCCACATTTGAGAATTGAGAGTGCTTCGGAGGTAGATGCGTTTCAATCAGATAATCAAACATTGAAATTTAAGACATTTATCGAAAATTATTTTTATAACTTGACAGATTATAAAATGAACAACAACAAATCCTGTGGATACATTGCTGTTCAAATGCTTTTGTCTTTTTACAATCATTTTTGGAATGATGACTTAATAGCAGAGCAATATGAAACTACCGCCATCTCTAATTATGGAAATGACACACATTCGCCGGGAACAACTGATGCATTTTACAATCTCTTGGTAACCATTGGAAACAGCCTTGGATATAATCTAGCACTCCCCAGCGTTGTTTCCATTGAAGAAATACTATCATCGTACCTTAATCAATGTGTGGCATCGGATGCTGATAAATGGTTATTGACCTCATATTATCACTATAATAAAAACGAAAATTATCCTGGCACAACCGACACATATAGCACATATTATGCATACTGCATTAAACGTCTTGTACAAGAGAACAACCCTGTTATTGTTATAATTGATGATTACTATAATGGTGAGCCTGTGCAACACGCGGCCATAGCCTATGGCTACGACAGTAAACAACAAAAGCTACTTTTTAACACGGGCTGGAACAATTATCACGAAGCGAACACTCTTGAACGTGAGGACAATTGCATTGTTGGGTATATCTCTTTACTCCCAAAAAAAATTCAACATGTACATTCTCAAAATTTTATGATAGACGATGAATTTGTTTGTTCTTGCAAGCTACCAGACCATTTACATAAATATAATTATACATCACAAGGCGTTGACGCACACAAATGCAGTTGCTATTGCGAATATGAAACAACCAGCAACCATCATTTCGTGGTTAAAAATATAAAGTACTATACTTGCCTTGAGTGCGGATTTTTAAAGCCAAACGACGGCGGGGCTTTGCCTTACCCATATGCATTACTCAATTTGGGAGAAGTAATTGAAAAATGAAAAGATTTTATTGTATTTTAGTGCTTATAATCTTATTGTGTTGTTTTGCCACGCTGATTGCATGCGACAACGACAAGCCGTCAGACGAGCGCACCGTTTCGTTTGTTACGGTATCCGACGGAAAGCAAGAAGAAGTGTTCACAGCCACAATTAAAGTCGGCGAAACCGTCAATCTATCCACTTATATCAGTCTTTTGCCAAAATCCAACGGAATTTCAATCGGGCATTACAACTACACTGGCCCGTTTTGGGACGAAGCGTGCTTCCACAAACACGACGACGACCTTGCAATCACTTCAAACGCAACGTTTTATGTAAAAAAGACAAGTGAAGGCATTCCTCTTATAAACTTTGTGCTTGAAGGGAAAAGTTATACTCTTGCTGTCGATAAAACACAGCCGATAAGCGTTTCCGATTTTATAACCTGTGCATACGGAAAAGCGTCTGCCCCGTCACAGTTTGAGTTTTATAAAGACGAAAATATGACCGACAAAATCGAGTTGATAGATTTTTCATACAAAGAATGCGATTTGAACTTCCGAAACAGTTATTCTATTTATGTTAAAAAGCATCAAATCGCCAACATAACGTTCTGTTTGCATAACATAAACGGGTGCGCGACTTCGTTCGTCGGTCGCATTTTAACAGACGAATTGCTGACGGCGGAATTATTTCAAAATCTATATCGAGAATATTTCAACGATAAAACTTTTACTTTGTCAAAAGCTATATTCTATTCGGATAAAGACTTAACAAATCAAGTATATTATGCAGAAAATGCAAATCAAAATACTATTCACGTCGATTATTCCGTAATATCGGTTGAATAGCAACTAACATATTATATTTAGCATGAATTGATTTGCCGAAAATTCAATGGCAAATCAATTCTTTCTATTGACTATTATTTTTTATCAATATATAATAACTAATGACTATGCGCATCGCGCGCATACGCAAAAAAATTACTTGAAGATACTTTATTGGAGGAATTCCCGATATGAAAAAAATGACCATTGACGGTAACACCGCTGCGGCGCATATTGCTTATGCTTTTTCCGACGTTGCGGCAATTTACCCTATCACTCCGTCATCTCCGATGGCAGAGAACTGTGACGACTGGGCAGGTCAAGGAAGAAAAAACATCTTCGGCAACGTTCTTAAAATAGCCGAAATGCAATCCGAAGCCGGCGCTGCAGGCGCAGTACACGGCTCTTTGGCGGCAGGCGCATTGACAAGCACTTTTACGGCGAGCCAAGGTTTGCTCCTTATGATTCCGAATATGTACAAAATCGCAGGAGAGTTGCTCCCTTGCGTATTCAACGTTTCCGCAAGAAGCGTAGCCGGACACGCACTCAACATCTTTGGCGACCACTCCGACGTTATGGCTTGCCGTCAAACGGGTTTTGCGATGCTCGCAGCCAACAGCGTACAAGAAGTCATGGACTTGACTTTGGTCTCATACCTCTCCACGATTGAATCCAGCGTTCCGTTCCTCAACTTCTTCGACGGTTTCCGCACCTCTCACGAAGTTGACAAAATCGACGTTATCGATTACGACGAAATCAAAGACCTCGTAAACTTCAAGAAAGTTGACGAATTCCGCGCTCGCGCACTCAACCCCGAGCATCCGCATCAACAAGGCACGGCTCAAAACCCCGATATTTACTTCCAAAACAGAGAAGCAAGCAACAAATACTACGACGCAGTCCCCGCAATCGTTCAAGCGGAAATGGACAAAGTCAGCAAACTTACGGGCAGAAAATATAACCTCGTCGATTACTACGGCGCAGAGGACGCAGACCGCGTTATCGTGATTATGGGTTCGGGCGCAGAAGCAGTCGAAGAAACCGTCGACTACCTCAACGCAAGAGGACACAAAGTCGGTCTCCTCAAAGTCAGACTTTATCGTCCGTTCCCGATGGACGCATTCGTCGCGGCACTTCCCGAAACCGTCAAGACCATCACGGTTATGGACAGAACCAAAGAGCCGGGCGCACAAGGCGAACCGCTCTACCTCGACGTCGTATCCGCTCTCAACGAAAAGGGCGTGAAGAAAGAAGTTCTCTGCGGACGTTACGGCCTCGGCAGCAAGGAATTCAACCCCTCTATGGTCAACGCAATCTACGAGAATATGAGCGGCGAGAAGAAAGACCGTTTCACGGTCGGCATCAACGACGACGTTACTTTCCATTCTCTCGCAGTAACCGAGAAAATCGACGCTTCCGACGCGAGCGCGATTTCTTGCAAGTTCTATGGTCTCGGCTCTGACGGCACCGTCGGCGCAAACAAGAACTCCATCAAGATTATCGGCGACCACACCGACAAATACGCACAAGCATACTTTGCATACGACTCCAAGAAGTCCGGCGGTATCACGATTTCGCACCTCCGCTTCAGCGACAAGCCCATCCGTAGCACATACCTTATCGACCAAGCGGACTTCGTAGCTTGCCACAACGAGTCTTACGTTCTTCGTTACGATATGCTTTCCGACCTCAAGGACGGCGGCACGTTCCTCCTCAACTCTCAATGGGAACCCGAAGAAATGGACGCGAAACTCCCTGCCGCAATGAAGAATATGAT
Organism: Christensenella sp. UBA7588; assembly: GCA_002478945.1. Taxonomy (GTDB): domain Bacteria; phylum Bacillota; class Clostridia; order Christensenellales; family CAG-917; genus CAG-475. The sequence goes on along the minus strand of DLKM01000012.1, from coordinate 37,232 downwards.
TGCTAAAAAGCACGTCAAATTCTACACTCTCGACGGTCTCAAAGTCATCCAAGAAATCGGCACCAAGAAGGGCGTCAACACGGTTATGCAAGCGGCATTCTTCAAACTTGCAAACGTCATTCCTTACGAGGACGCAGAGCGTTATATGAAGGAAATGATTAAGAAGTCCTACGGCAAGAAAGGCGACGCGGTCGTAGCAATGAACAACGCTTGCGTTGACAATGCAATCGCACACCTCAAAGAAGTCAAGTATCCGCAAAGTTGGGAAACCACGACCAACGGCGCAGCTCCGCTCGCAGTCCCCAACGACGAATACTTCAAGAACTTCATCGCGCCCATCACGGCACAAGAAGGCGACAAACTCCCCGTTTCCGCATTCAACCCCAACGGCTTCGTACCCACCGGCACGACCAAGTTTGAAAAACGCGGTATCGCAGTTTCCGTTCCTATGTGGGACAAAGACAAATGCATTCAATGCAACCGCTGCTCTCTCGTTTGCCCGCACGCGACAATCCGTCCGACGCTCGCAACCGCAGAAGAACTTGCAAACAAACCCGAAGGTTTCGAAACCAAACCCGCAATCGGCGTAAAGGGATACGAATTCCGTATGCAAGTAAGTCCGTACGACTGCACGGGTTGCTCCAACTGCGTGGCTGTCTGCCCCTCCAAAGAAAAAGCTCTCACAATGGTTCCGCTTGACGAAGCAATCGCAAAAGAAGCGGAGAACTGGGAATATGCGGCAAACCTCAAAGAAACTACTGCGGAACTCAAGTCCGTCAACGTCAAGAACAGTCAGTTCAAGAAACCGCTCTTTGAGTTCTCAGGTGCTTGCGCAGGCTGCGGCGAAACTCCGTACGTCAAACTCATGACGCAACTTTTCGGCGACAGAATGCTCATCGCAAACGCAACGGGTTGCTCCTCCATTTACGGCGGCAGCGCACCGACTTGCCCCTACACCAAGAACGACAAAGGTCGCGGACCTGCTTGGGCAAACTCCTTGTTCGAGGACAACGCGGAATTCGGTTACGGTATGCACCTTGCTTATGACACTCGTCGCAACGTGCTTGCAAACACGATTTCCAACCTCATCAGCCTCGGCACGATTTCCGACGATATGAAGAACGCTCTCAATGCGTGGCTCGAAAACAAAGAGGACGCGGCAAAGAGCGAAGAAGCGGCAAACGCAATTCTTGCGCTTCTCCCCGAAGAAAAGAAGAACGCAACCGGCGTGAGCCTCGAACTCTTGCAAAACATCGAAGCGAGAGAAGATTGCCTCATCAAGAAATCCGTGTGGATTGTCGGCGGCGACGGATGGGCATACGACATCGGTTACAACGGCGTTGACCACGTTCTCGCAAGCGGCGAAGACGTCAACATCCTCGTTCTCGACACCGAAGTGTACTCCAACACGGGCGGACAAGCGTCCAAGTCCACTCCTACCGGCGCAATCGCAAAATTTGCGGCAACGGGCAAACGCACCAAGAAGAAAGACCTTGCGCTTCTCGCAATGGACTACGGCTACGTTTACGTCGCACAAGTTTCTATGGGCGCGGATATGAACCAAGTCGTCAAAGCGTTTGCAGAGGCAGAGGCATATCACGGACCGTCCATCATCATCGCTTACGCACCGTGCATCAACCACGGCATCAAGGGCGGTATGGACAACTCTCAAATGGAAATGAAGAAAGCGGTTGACTGCGGTTACTGGCAACTGTTCCGTTACAACCCGACGTTGGTCGGAACGGACAAAGCACCGCTCGCAATCGACAGCAAAGAGCCTACGGACGATTATCAAGCGTTCCTTATGAACGAAACGAGATATGCTTCCTTGGCAAAGATGAATCCGGATGCGGCAAAAGTCTTGTTCGCAAAGAACGAAGAAGACGCTGCAAAGAAACGCGCATTCTATCTCAAGAAAGCGGCGTCCTACACGGAAGAATAATTCCGCAAAACGTAACGAAAACCCCTCGGTTATCCGAGGGGTTTTTATTTGACTTAAATTGCTCTTTCGACGCTTTATCGTGGCTTTTTGTTATATTAACCTTTTTATTTTGCCGAATTGCGTGCTGTACGAAGCAAAAGACGTATGCTTTGTATCGAGCAATGCGTCCATATCGTCGGCAACGTTTTCAAAGCGCGCCTTCATCGTGTGTGTGATGACGTATCCGACGTTTTTAAGTTTGCCTTTTTGCATCTTGCAGAACTCGCGGACAGGCGCGCACACACCGAACACCCACATCGGAGAACATATCACGACGCTGTCGTAACCACTCAAATCGACGTCGTTTACAGGCATACCCCACTTGTGCATTCCGAATCTTCCACACCACAGAAAGCCCAAATCTCCGTCCGTCTTTTCGGTAGTCGTAATTTCGATTATGTCGGCTCCGATTTCGTCTGCGGTTTGATATGCAATCTTTTTGGTATAGCCTAATCTTGAAAAATATACGACGGCACGAGACGGGTTTTTGCCTATATTGCGATATTCGCTTTCGTCAAATGCAAAATTATCCTGATTGTACCTCACAAGACAAACGAATCCCGTGATTGTTTGCAAAATGCCGAACACAAACCATAGCGACGACATCACGTTGGGCGGAAAGATGACAAATTGAATAACAATCCACGCCATAAGAGTTACGCCGAATACCGTTCCCATTATTATGCCGCTTTTCTTGTTTGCGAAAATCAAACCCGTTGCGACTGCGTTCGTAACGCCGTTGACGATTATCAACGCTATGCCCGAGAATAAGAAATTTTGAAACAGTTTATCCGCAAGCGGCAACACCTGAAAATACGGCAACATATCTGCCATGCCCATAATGCTTCCGTCGGGTTTTATAATCATACACAATCCGCCACCGAACGCTCCGATACTTATAAACAGCGTCCAAAACAGCAGAATACTCTTTGCTATCTTATATCTTTTGCTCATTATTCTAATCCTTCTTTGCGCATCTATGCGCAGTAATAATCGTATAAGAATAGGCGTTTATCGTGATTTGCACGTCGCCTATGTTTGCATAAAAGTTTTTGCCGCGTCTCGTCACTTCGCAATCTTCTTGCATAATAAGGTCTTTGCAATACGCCACGGCGTCTCCGTCGATTTTGAGATTTTTGCACAACCGTATTACGCCTTGTTCGGTGGTGTGAATTTTATCAATGCTATTCAAGAGACAATTCATATTTCGCTTTACTCCTCGCTTTTATCCTCGTAGAACTTGCCCTCGAAAAAGTTTTCGTTGCCGAGAGGCGTTGCGGTAAGTCTGAACATAACGCAACCGTCGGGACACACGATAGTCTTGACGTATTTGTCCTCTCCTCCGACTTTTCGCAAATCTCCGCCGCTTCTCACAGCTTCCATAATCGGATAAAGCATAGTCATCGTTTTGCTGCAAATTCCGTAGCCTTGCGCATTGACGGGGCAACCGTAAGTACACTCGTATTTATCCCCTATTTGCTCGCCGTTGCGGCAATAGTTTTCAGTCTTGTCTCCTCTCAAAAATCCTATCGTTTCAATCTCGAATTTATATTCTTCGTCATACCATTTTTTCATATACTACATCTCTCCGTTACAAATTTTCGCATACACGTCCTCGGGTATCATCGGGGATTCGATTTCTTTCAAAAGCACGTCGTCTATACTTCCGCATTCTGCAAATCGTTTGCCCGCCTCCTTAATTCTTTCAAGGCGCGGAATCGTTACCGCACTCGCTTCGGGAGCATTGAACATAGGACTTTCAGGCACGCAAATCATCGTGTGATTTGACGGAAACATCAGTTCGAATTGCATCTTTGCAGGCTCGAAGTTTTTCTTGTAGTTCGGAAAACCGCAACCCGATACCATCACATATTTCAGCTTTGAAAAATCTGCTTGCCCCAAGTGTTCGTATCTCTCTCCCACCTTGCGCATTGCCATAGACGTGAGCGGCAAAGTTCTGTCCGTAAACGCCTTGAGACTTGCGGGCATACCGTAACAATACAGCGGAAAACTGAACAACAAAACGTCGCTTTCAAGCACGATTTTCAGCAACTCTTTCATATCGTCGTCTATAACGCAATTTCCGCCGTTGCGCATACACGCAAAACAGCCTTTGCAATATTCTATATGTTTATCATACAAATTTATCACTTTAACGTCGTTTTGTGCAACTTGTGCCATTCCCTCCAAAAACGCGCGAGTGATATGCATAGTGTCGCTTGCCCCTCTTTTGGGGCTTGCGTTAAACACCGAAATTTTCATAAAATCCCTCTCTCCTTGCAAAACTTTTCGAGTTCTGTTTCAAGCGTAACGTACACTTGCGCAAGCAAATATCCGTCTGCGATAGCGTGATTGAGGCGCACCGTAAGCGGCAACTTATATCTTCCGTTTTCCTCGCGATACTTGCCCCAGTTGACAACGGGTTGGAAATACAGATGCCCGTCGGGAAGTTCTACGTTCATAGAATCGTAACTTACCCACGGCAAATACGACGCGTCAAACCAATTTGGATGATTTGCCGCATCGAGACGGTATTCTCTCGTTTGCTTTGCGGCGTCTATATCTTTTGCGCAGTTCTCGTAAAACTCGGCGTAATTCTCGCAATAAGTCGTATAGACGGGAGTGCAGGTTTCCGTATCGTCGTGAAAAACGTACTGCGTTGGGTTTATTGTGTCGAAACAATACACCTCGTTCGTTTTCCAATCGTAAAACATTTTGTAATCGTCTCTCGAGTTAAGCGTTTTTGCGAGCAGATATAAGAAGTTGATATAAAACTTCGTTCCCGTCTTTTTTGACGTTTCGCGCAAATCGGTCACGTCCACCCTTGCGGTCATAGAAATCGAGCATTTGCAATCTTGCGAAAAGTGCTTGAAAACGCCCTTTCTATAATATGTATCCATATCTATTTTTCTAATTTCCATATCATTCTCCAAACATCTCTTTGGCTCTCTCAGGCGTGAGTCCCAAAATCATATTGACGGTTTTACGCATCTGCAGCGTGCTTGCTTCCACCCACTCTGCGTCCTCGTGCAAAATCACGCTACCTACGCCGTGCGACAAGAATACCGCCGTCAGACGGGTGTCCATCGAGGGCTTTGCGCCGTCCGCAATCAATATTTCGAGAATTTGCTCTATGTACGGCTCGATAACGGTCAACGTCTGTTCTCTGATTGCCCAACGCACCGTGCGATGCATATTCTTCTCATATTTTTCTCTGAACAGCACGACCTGCTCTTTCATATACGCAAAAAATCTGAAAAGCGCTCTTTCGGGCTTAACTCTCGCTTCGTCTACGAGCGATTGAAAGTCCTTTTTGTACGGCTCGAAGAAATTGTCCAACACGTCCGTAAACAAATCGTCTTTGGTTTTGTAGTAATAATAAAACAAGCCGACTTCACAATCGAGTTCGTCCGTGATGTTGCGAATGCAAGTTCCGTCAAAGCCCTTTTCAAAAAACAACTTGGTGCCGACTTCTATCATTTTGGTTTTCGTTCCGCCGTCATACTTTGGTTTTCTTGCCATATAGCCCTCTCAAATTACTGAATTTTGCTCAATTATAGCACTATGATTTTTTGCTGTCAACATTACCGAATAACGTTCAAAAATTTTATAAAAAGAAAAGGCGCACGATTCCGTGCGCCTCATAATCTGTTTTTATCTAATCGATTTGATTATGCCAAATCTTTGAGAACGGGAAGTCCGCCGTCGAGATTCCACACTTTATCGAAGTTGAAATCGGTGTTTGCGGCAAGCCACGATTGCGACTCGAACGGAGCGTTTACGCTCTCGTCGGGAGTTTTGAGACCGCCTGTTTTGGTTATCTCGAAGTTTTCGACGTCCTCGCCTTCAACGACGCTTACCGAATAATTCTCGCCGTTGAGAGAAAGTTTGTTGCTTGCGAGATACCAACATTTTGTTACGACTGCGGAATTTTCCATACTGCCGAATCCGAAGCCCAGCCATACCGTGTTGTTTGCGTTGGCCGTGCCGTCTGCGGTAACGTTGCTGACCGATATATCGGCAAGCGTAAAGCAAGAGCCGATGTTCTTCTTTGCGTTTCTTCCGACGATGCCCGCGACGTAAAGTTTGGCGTTATTAACGTCGGAATTTATAACGACGTTTACGTTGCCCGTCGAATAGCAATAGTTGATTGCGCCCGGACTCGTCACGCCGCTACCGACTTGCGTCGTTGCGCCGAAGTTGTTTCCAACGACTCCGCCGACTGCCGCTATCACGGAGGACTTGGTAAGTTTTACGAAAAGATTTGCGTCCGTGTATGCGTTTCTGACGTATCCGTCGTTTTTGCCTACGATACCGCCGACATTGACGATTTGAGAAAGCGCGCCGCCGACTGCGATATAATTGTCAACGCTTCCGAAACTGCACACCGTATGCACTTCTTCCACCGCAAACGAGTTTACCGCAGCCGCGCCGCCGAAGCTCATTTCGTTGTCTGTGACCACGTTGCCGACGACCGTCGTTGCCTGAGATTTTTGAATATAGCCTGCGTTGTTGCCGACGAGACCGCCGATTCTTGCCGAAGAATATTCGCCGTCTTTAACCGTCACGAACGCATTGCAAGATACGACGTAAGATTTGGACTTATTGTCGCCGACGATTCCGCCGAGTTGGATAAGCGTGCATTTTGCGCCGAGCGTCAACGGTTGAAGTTCGCTACCGACGGTGCAGTTTGAGATATAACCCTTGTCCGTATCGTCGACCACTCTGCGGTTTACCGCCGCCACGCCGCCGACGATTACTCTGCCGAGACCTTGCGTTTCGACGGTGGGATTGACAACGCTTACGTTGTCGATTTTGCCGTTATTGACGGAAGCAACCACGCCCATATAAACTTCGTCTGCGTATTTGTCTCCGTCTTTGACTATCGAAAGCGTTACGTTTTCAAAGACGAGATTCTGCACGACGCCGTCGACGTATCCCAAAACGGACGCGTGTTTAACGTCTGCAAAGTTGCCGCCTTTGATAGTTGCGCATTTGCTTACTTTTCCGTCCGACGTTCTCGTTCCTCCGTCGATAGTACCGACGAAGATATGCTTTTCGTCAAACAGCGGTTTGTATTCTCCGCTCAATTCGATTGTACCTGAAATCTTTATGTCCGCTTCGAGAACTTCGGCTATTTCGGCTTTTTCATCGTCCGTGGGATTCTCTTTGTGAAGGAGATTGTACAATGCGTCGAATTGCGATTTCGAGGAAATGCCGATTTGTTTTATCCACTTCGATTTGAGTTGTACGCTCTTTGAATCGAAACAAGTCAGTTGGGGATTAGCGAGCGCGCTGATTTCGGTACCGCTTTGAGAACTCGTTTTATAATTGAAGTCGTATTTTACCACTTCGTCGTCCGTGACGATTTCATAGTACCAGTTTGAGAATTTATATCCAGCAATATCGGGAGCGTCGTATTTTTCGCTCTCGTTTATCTCGTCGTCGTAACGGTAGTATTTGCTTGCAAGCACGCTTCCGTCTTTAGCAAGAAATTGAACTTCTATCTTGGGAAGCATAGAGCGGAACAACGGATAAAGCACGGGTACGCCTACGTCGTTGTAGGTGAGCGTATATTTTTTCACGGAACTTACCGTATCGCTCGTACGCTTTGCGAGAATATCCGTAAATTGAACGGGTTTGCCGTCCTCGTCGATATAGAACCAACAATAGAACAAATCTTCCTCGTCGTTTGTGTTGCGTGCGGCGGGATATGCAAGCTCCGACTTTTCGTCGTAAGTCGATTGCACTTTAACGTCTGCTCCGAGAGACATCTTGTATCCCGTTTGCGCCTCGTACGTTCCTTCCTTTACCGTGCAAGTGCCGTCGGCGTTAAACTCGTACGTTGCGTCAAGCACTACCTCGTGCGTAAAAACGTTGTTGACGTAATATGCGGTAAGTTTGGTGTCTTTGTTGATAGTCCTCGTATTGAAGTCGAATTCTTTGCGGTCCTCGTCCATCCAATAGGCAAAAGTATAGCCCTTTTGCGTAGGGATAATCAACTCGCCGTTTGCGTTTCTCGGCGCGGAGATTTTGGAACCTGCGGGAACGTCTTTCAAAACGCTGCCTTCAAAAGTGTAATTGCTTTTTTCGCCGGTATCGAAAGTTACCGTGTAGGTTGCCACTTCGTAATCGTTGGGTTTCTCTCCTTGTCCGTCGCTCGGATTTGAATTGTCGTTGCAAGCCACGCAAGTGACGCAAATAAGCAACGCGAGCAACGTCGCGGCAAGTATTGTGAGAGTTTTCTTCATATCGGTTCTCCCGAGCAAATGCGATTGAGAATGAACTCAAAAGCCTCTGCGTTTATTGTTTAGTATGAATATTTAGATAAAATATATTATACATATAACGCGACGCAATTTCAACAGGTTTTTTTCGTCGTGCGTTTTTTAACTATACTTTAACGTTCAAAAAATTCAAAAACGCCTGCTTACGCAAACGTTTCGATATACTTTTCGATTAAAGATTCAATTCCGCAATTCTCCTGCGCTCCGCATATTCTGCGCAAATCCTCTACCACGGCGGCATCGTTTACCGACGTCGTAACTTCTATATCCGCCTGACTTTGCGCCGCTTCGGATACTGCGGTTTTTACCGATTGCGCGAGTTCCGTTGCATACGCGGAATTGCCGTCTAATGCGCATATCGCGACTTTATCTCCGTTTTTTGCACGATAAACACCGTTTATTGCGTCTTTAACGCTACTCTCGCTCAAATTCAAATTTTGCAGCGGTTGTTGCTCTCCGTCTCTTTCAAGCACGCACAACACCGCTTTTTCGTCGTTGACGATAAACCCGTATACCGTCGTTTGTCCGCCGCTTTCCACGCTTATGCGGACGTAACTCGACGGAGTGACTTCCTTCGTCTTGGGCATCAACGCAAAAACCGACAGCGTAAAGACGAAAACCACGAACAGCGCGAGCGCAACCCAAAGCACCCTGACCGCAGACGTTTTGTCAAACGCCTTGAGAGGGCTTTGTCCGTCAAGCAATTTATTTATCGGGGCTTTTCGGACGCGGGAGAAAACGTCGGGTACGGACTTGTCCCGATGTTCTTTTTTCAAATTTTCGGTTATATCCTTATTTTTCATTTTCTCCCTCCTTTTGAAGTTCTTTCTTTATTTTGGACAATGCGTTGTTATACGTCCAAAGCACCGTTCCGAGCGGTTTGTCAAGCATATCCGCGATTTCTCTGTGCTTGAACCCCGATATAACGTGCAAAGTGACTATCTGTCTTTCCGAATCGCTAAGCACTTTGTTCATAACCTGCGTTACGGGAGAGCCGCTTTCGTCCATATCGTAAGTGCCGAATTTTCCCTCGTCCTCGAGCGTGTCCGTGACGCTTTCTCGTTTGCGCCGCGCTATCTCGTTGAGGGTTGCGTTTTTGGCTATCGTATAAAGCCACGCGTATGCGTTGCCTCCCGCTCGATAATTGGATATGGTCGTTCTCAAGCGGATATATGCCGTTTGCATCATATCTTCGGCAAGATAATAGTCCCTCGTCATCGACAAAATGAACGCAAAAAGACCGCGTTTGGTGTCGTTGTAAATTCTCTCAAACGCGAGTTCGTCTCCTTGTTGGAGTTTTTGCATTTCTACGTCCAACTCTTGCTTTGTCATAATTGTATTTTAGCACACAAGTCAAGTTTTCACAACAACAAATGCTTTGGGGCGGCTTATTGCGATAATCTTTGGAATATCTTTATGTTGATTTTATTGTGTTTTTATATTTATAGTGTATTATCATATCGTAAATTGAAGGAGTAGGTATGAAGAACGCAAAAAGACTTACGCTGTTATTGGTTTTATGTCTTACGGTCACGGCACTTTGTTCCGTGTTTCTCGTCGCGTGCAATTCTCCCGACAACACGAAAGCGGCCGCTTCCAAAGCCACCTCTTACGTCGGAATCGACATCAATCCTTCAATAGAACTCGTTCTCGACCAGTACGATTGCGTTATGAGCGTAGAAGGCGCAAACGAGGACGCAAAAGTATTGCTTTTCCAAGAGGACGGCATCGTCGGCGCAAACGTCAACGTGGCAATAGAAAACATATCTTCCCTCGCAGTCGAATACGGTTATCTGACGAGCGACAACCAAGCCGTGGACGTATGCGTCGTTTCATCGTCCGAAAGCAAACAGGAGCAGGTTTTTGCGGCGGTTGCGTCCGCTCTCGAAAAGGGCGCGAAGGAAACGAATTCCGCTCTCTCCGTTTTTGTGAATAATCAGGCAGGTCTGTCGGTCGCAAAAGAACTCGAAGATTTGAAATCGGAATTTCCCGACAACGAAAGCATACAAGGACTCTCCGTGGGCGCATTCAGACTTATAAAAAGCGCGATGCGAGAAAATTCGGATTCGTCCGTAGAATCGCTTTCCGCCAAAAGCACGGACGAGCTTATATCCGAAGTGTCTCGTTTGCAAGCAAATTCCGATTTGAAATACGGAGACGAATATAAGGACGAAATCGAAAAGGCAAACCTCGTCTACAACAGCGCGGTGCAAACTCTCGAGGGCGGGCTTTATATAAGCCATTTCGCAACGAACACTCTCGGCGAGTATAACAAGGGAAATTTGCAAAACGCGCTCTCATCGCTCGATAAAACCAAAAACGCAATCAAATACACGGTGTCCAACGCACACCTGTTGTCGTTGCGTTTTTACAAAACCAGATTCTCGCAGTACTTTTACAATCCGTCCTACACCCTTAGCGCAACCGACGTCGCTACCGTCGCAAACGCGCTCGGCGTGAGCGAAGCGGATTTTGAAAACGGAGTCAAAGCGATTTCGGATAAAAACGGCTTTACCGTATCCAAAAAAGACGTAACGTCTTACGTCGACAAACTTTACCGCAACTCGTCAGATGACGCAAAAGTCAAAATAGCGGCAGCATACGATTTGCTGCAAAGCGATTATCTCTGCACCGCAAACGAGGACGTAGCCGATAAAGACTTTTCGGTTATCGACGTAAAATCGTCCGTCGATTCCGTAAAATCTATGCTCCGCGGAACGGAACTTATCATTCTCAACCTCATAGGATTCAATCTCGACGACGTTATCGACGAGTGTACGCCTTCGGTAGATTACAACAGCGAGGCAAGCGTAAACGCCGCAATTTCCGCCCTCGAGAGCAAAGCCCAAGCGGCTTACGAGGCAATGTCGCTGTCTGACGACGACAAAGAACAAATCGAAAACGCGAAGACAGAAATCAAAACTACTCTAGACGATTATCTCGTTGCGTTCAACAAAGCCAAGGACGACGCGGTAAAGAAAGCGACCGAACGCATTTCCGCACTCAAAGAAGAAAGGAAAAGCGCAAACGAACGCTGATATTCGTTATATCTCGAAAATACAAAAAGCGTGCGACTGCACGCTTTTTATATTTATCCGTTCCCTATCTTTTCCTACTCACTTCAACGCTCTGAAATAAACTATTTTCTCTCCCTCTTTCGTCGGCAATTCGAGCGTCGGGTTTTGCGCCATTACGTCCTCGGGCATTGCGGACAACGCTTTGCATATATCCAGCATTTCCTCTCCCTCCGAAGTGACGTATACCGAGAGTGCCGAATTGTTGGTTACTCTTGCCTCTCCCACGGTTACCGCGCCGATATAGTCCGCCTCGAGATGCGAAAAACCGCACGCTTTGATTGCAATATCCATAACGATGTCAAATTCTCTTTCTCTGACGACGCTTGCGCTTATACGTTGCACGTCGCAATGAACTCTGACGTCTTTGGAGAACGGAATTTCGCTTGCAACCGCAACCGAGAACGGAATTTCCGCGCGAACGGAATTGTACCCGTTTTCGTCGGTGTAAATTATATCCGTGTTGACTACGCCCTCCACCACAAGGTTGTTGTCCTCGGTAACGTACGAGCGAGAAGTGTAACATCTTGCGTACGGCAATGCGCACACCTGAATCGCAGACGGCTTGTTATCTCCCAAAACCGCCGTGCCGCTCACGCCTTGCATAAAATATCCGCAACCGTCAAAGCATTGATATTCTGCCGATTTTCTCTCGATTTCGACTTCGTTGGTAAGCATAAATAAATCGCTTACTATTTGCGTTTTGCTGCATCTAAACGCCCAGAGTTTGATTTGCAATTCTCCCTCGACTCTGATTACGTTGTCTCCGGTAACGCCCTGCAAAACCACTTTGGAAGATTTTACGCACGCCTCTGCCTTGATTGCGTCCGATTGAGCCACTCCGTCAAGGCTAAACTCGTCCTCGACGGGAATATCGAAAGCGCGTTGCTTGATTTCTCCGCCCTCGACGTACGTTACGTTTGCTATAACCGAAAACTTCGTTTTTGCTCCGCCGTCGGTAGCCACCGTCTGTTTGGGAACGCACATTGCGTTCAGACCGAGTACCGCCTCTATTTCTCCGCCGACTTCCGCTTCGTCGTCAAACGGTATAACCGTTGCTTTCGTCGCGATAAACGACGGCACGAATACGTCCTTAACCGTGGTGTAACAGCCCTCGCAAGACGTGAGCATTTCCAGTTCTTCTCTCTTTATCGCGTTTGCTCTTATATCGAGAACTGCCGTCAACGTAAGAGCGTCGGTTGCGCCGACGTCCGCTTCGGTAACGTAAATATCGCAACAAACGTTGTCTCCTTCGGCAAAATCTCCGTCTATGCGCACGTTGAAATCCGCATTATAATCGACGCCTTTCGCATTAGACTCCTTGTCGAGATATATGAGTCGGAAATTGGTGCGACCGCCGACTTGAACGTATCCGTCAAAAGCCTCGATACTCGTGCTTTTTGCGTCGACGGCGAGAGACAAAACCTTTGCGATATTGCTCATATCGATGTCTTGCGGAGAAAATTCCACAACTCTCTCGACGGACGGCGCAGTGTAAAACTTGCTTGCACTTATTTTCTCAAAATTGAACATATACTCCTCCGTTTCACAAAAACATATTCTCGAAAGTTGTGCGATATGACGATTAAAAATCAAAAACTTGGCAAAAATCTATCTATGAGAGAAATAGGACAATCGATAATCGGCGCAAAAGAAAAAGTGCAAAAACTCGTAGGAATCCCCGTATTGCTCAAAATAAACGTCGGCAGAGGCAAATCCACGCTGATGAAAGGAGAAGTTACGGCAATATTCCCTGCCGTATTTACCGTGCGTATGGACGACGGACAATCCCGCACTTTTTCCTACAGCGACGTACACACCCGAAACGTATTGTTTCTTCCTCGCAAAGATTGAAAGACGAAAAGCATTTCGCTCCTCATAATACTTCCCCCTTATCAAGCAAAGAACCGCCCGAACGGACGGTTCTTTGCTTTTATAGTTCAAAGTATTATTCTTCTTTTTCGGATTCGGGTTCTAAAGCGGCGTGTTTCTTCTTTTTTACGACAACGACCGTAACCGCTATCGCCGCGCCGAGAGCCAATGTACATCCGACTATCAGCAACGACAAATCGAGCGGTCTCAAAATGAACGACTTGACCTCCGCCGTAAACTTGTAATCGAAATCGACCTTTGCGTTGTCTCCGAATTGTGCGGTTATATAATAAGTTCCGGGTTTGCTCGGCTTAAAGTCGAACGTCGCGCCCGAAGCAACGTACTTGCCGTTTACAAACCATTTCGTTTCGGTGTACGGATTGAGATATTGTACGCCCGTAAGCGCAAACCTCGTAGTCTCTTTGGTATACAACGTCGCGCGAGACGGTGCGTCGTCTACGTCGAGATTTGCTTTGTCTGCAAGCGTAACCCTGACCTCTCCGACGTAATATTGAGCAAATTCGACGTGAATTTGTTGCGTTGCCTCGAAGTCGTAATACGGAAGTTTTGCCTTGACGATATAGTCTCCGCCCCTCGGTGCTTTGAAAGTCATTATCGCGCCCGTACCGAGAGACTGCTCGTCCATAACGGTGTAATCGTCCGCGTCCTTAATCGTCTGCACGGTCCATTCCACGCTATTTTCTATCTCGGGGTCAACCGCTCCGAGCGGCGTAAGTTTTGCGATAAACTCCACGGGAGTTACCGAATCGGCTCTCATATAGATAAGTCCCGTATAATCTCCCGTTCCTATCGTGCCGTTATGCGCAAGCGATATGCCCGTGGGAGCTTTGTATCCGAGGTCTATTTGTCCCGATTCGAGAGAAGTTTGAACCACGGTTTTGAGATTGAGCGCAGGGAAAGTATAATCGGAAACGCCGACGTTTTTCGGATACGGCAATCTGCTTATCATTCTGGATATCGTTTGCGCTTGCGTGGCTTTTCCCTCGACGATAAGTCTCATTTTCAAAAGCGCGCTTGCGAAACTCACGCTTGCGGCGGAAAGACTCGTGCCGTCTGCCGTGCCGTATTTGCTCGTAATGTTAAAACCTTTCGACGTATAAATAGCCTGCCCCGGGGCGCAAATGTCCGTCGTATCGTGATAATAGGACGTCGAATATATCTTGCCGTCGTTGCCCTCGTTGGCAACCGAAACGACTCCCTCCAACGATGCGGGATAAAACGCTTGATTGCGATTCTCGTTGGTCGACCGTCTGTTTCCTGCCGCCGCCACGACTACCGCCGTTTGCTCGGCTTTTGAAAGTGCGACTTCGAACGCGCTTCGCAAGGAAGAACTTTGCGATTCGTAGTCGCTTTTGGAATATCCCAACGACATATTTATGACGTCTGCTTTCGCTTGCGTCACAGACCAGTCGAGAGCCTTTGTAAGGTTGGTTATATTAAATGTGTTTTCCCCTTTATTGTTTGCTTTTATAGGATATATCTTGATATATTGCTCGAGTCCGAACTCTTTTATAAGCATCGCAACGACGCCCGCTATTTCAGAGCCGTGCTTGGACGAGTGGTCGGAAATATCCACGCTACCGTCGGAATTTGCGCCGTCGGTATTGTATCCGAGAACGTCTCCGTTTGCGTTTTTGACAAGCACTCCGTCAAAAAGTTCGTGTTGCAAATCTATACCCGTATCGATAATCGCGATGACGATAGGAGCGGTCACTTTGCTTTTATCCCAAGTGTCAACGACGGCTTTTGCTCCCTGAACGTCCAAAAATCCGTCGTTGTAATATATCAACTCCGACGTGTCCGTGTTGCCCCACTTCGTTGCGTAAGCCACACCGCAAGTCGGCAAAAGCATTGCGCAGAACGCACTCGTTGCTACGACGAGTACGGCTATTAACGCAAATATTCTGTTTTTTGCTACGTTTGCTTTCATTTTATGCCTTTTGAAGGAGGTTCAAAGAATACTCGAGACGGCGCATCGTTTCGTCTTTTTTAAGCACGACCGCCATTTCGATAGCTCCGCCCGGCGTGACGGGTGCGCCCGTAAGCGCGACTCTCATAGAGAACATCACTTGTCCGCTCTTAACGCCGACTTGCTCGGAATAAGATTTGATTCTTTCCTTAATCGCGTCCGCAGTCCAATCGTCGAAATCTTTGAGAGCGTCGATTGCGGTTTTTACAGCCACGGTAGCCACTTCTTTGTTGACTTTCATCTTTTGATGCTCGTACATCGCGAGGTCGTATTCGCCGAATTGATTGAGGAACGCGAGTTTTTCGGGAATCTCACTCAAAATATCGACTCTCGTCTGCATAAGCGACGCAAGCTCTTTGACGTCGTAATCTTTGCCGTCGATTGCCTTGAGAATCCACTCGTTCGCAACCTTTTCAAACTCCTCGGGAGTCATCGCTTTGAGATATTCTCCGTTGAGCCAACGCATCTTGGCTTCGTCGAATATGGAACTGCTGTGCGAGATTCCGTCCGTATCGAACTCCTCTATCATCTCTTGCATCGTCATCTTTTCTTTGTTGTTTTTCGGACACCAACCCAAAAGCGCGATATAATTGACGACAGCCTCGGGGAGGTATCCTTTTGCGATAAAGTCCTCGAAGTTTGCGTCTCCGAAACGCTTTGACAACTTGCGCGTCGCGTCTTTCATAATGGGAGGAAGATGCATATATTTGGGTCTTTCCCATCCGAACGCGTCGTAAATGAGGTTGTATTTGGGAGTGGAACTGAGATATTCCGTGCCTCTTATAACGTGCGTGATGCCCATAAGGTGGTCGTCAACCACGTTTGCGAAGTTGTAGGTCGGCAAACCGTCGCTCTTAAGAAGAACGCCGTCCTCTATGTCTGCGCTGTCCACGCTGATTTCGCCGAATACCATATCCGTATAACTGGAAACCACGCCCTCGGGAACTTTCTGTCTGATGACGTACGGCTCGCCTGCGGCAAGACGTCTCTGCACTTCTTCCTCGGAAAGGTTGCGGCAATGCTTGTCGTAAGTATGCACGCCGTTGGCGTCTTTAAGACTTTCGAGTCTTTCTTTGTCGCAGAAGCAATAATATGCGCCTCCGAGTTTTACCAACTTCTCGGCGTACTCTTTATAGATGCCCATACGTTCCGTCTGAACGTAGGGACCGTATCCGCCATCCTTGTCGGGACCTTCGTCGTAAGTGATGCCTGCGGTTGCGAGAGTGCGATACACCATCTCCACCGCGCCGTCGACCTTTCTTTCTTGGTCGGTGTCCTCTATACGCAAAATAAACTTACCGCCGTTTTTGCGCGCAAAAAGAAACGCGTACAAACCCGTGCGCAGATTGCCGATATGCATAAATCCCGTGGGAGAGGGAGCAAATCTCGTTCTTACTGTGTCATTCATAAAAATTTATACCTTCTTTCAAACAGTTCTTTGCGGTTTTTATCTTGTCGAGCAAGCCTTGTTCCTCAAAGGAATAATAACTTGCTCCGCTGAATATGAAGTGGTCCAAAAGCCCTATGCCGAGAGCGGACAACGTCGAATACGTTTCTTGCGTGATGTCCACGTCTCTTTGAGACGGAGTAGGATTTCCGCTCGGATGATTGTGCGCGATGATTATTCCGCTGGCTTTGTTTCTCAAAGCAAAGTCAACCACCTTTCTGACGTTGAGTTCCACCGCGTCCGCGCTTCCGTTGGCAATGTTCCTC
Source organism: Christensenella sp. UBA7588 (assembly GCA_002478945.1). Lineage (GTDB taxonomy): Bacteria > Bacillota > Clostridia > Christensenellales > CAG-917 > CAG-475. Next base: position 20,315 of record DLKM01000012.1, on the reverse strand, counting down.
GCGTCGATTACGCCGTCCCTTGCGTCAAGCGCGACGACGTATAATTCCTCCTCGCGCAAACCGTAAAGTTTTGCGCCGAGATATTTTCTGATTTCGCCCCTGCCTTTAAGAGTGTCTTTCGTTCTTCCGAGGTCTTGAATATACCGTCTGAATATCTCGGGCAAAGACGCGATAAACAACGCGGCGTTGGCGGTCATTCCGTTAACTTCGACAAGACGCTTTTCGTCGGCGTTCAACACGCCCGAAATCGAGCCGAATTTGTCAATAAGCGAGTGCGCAATCTCGTTTGTGTCTTTTCTAGGAACGAATGCGTATAAAACGTATTCCAAAATCTCGTGGTCTTGCAAGGACGCCAGACCGCTCCTGCGTATGCGCTCGCGCATTCGGTCACGGTGTCCGTCGTGTACTTGTTTCTGCATAATGGTTTCGTTTGTCGATATTCTATCCTTTTTCTTTTGCGACGACGCACTATAGTTGCGGATATTCCTTAAAGACGGTTTCGTCCAGTTTTACGAGGCGAATAAGAATTGCCAACGCATCGTTTTCGTCCTTGAATCCGTAGGTCATTCCTATCACTTTCCACGCCCCGTATGCGTGCAAAAAGTCATACCAAAAATAACATTCGTCTTGAAGTTGGAAAATCTCGAGATAACTGAACGATTCGTACTTGCTCCAATGTTTCAGCACGTCGATGAGCGCGTTGACTTCTTCGTTGTCGTCGTAGCGCGCGTGAATAAATTGAAGCATATACTTCTTCACTTCTTTGGAAAACGTCATAACGCCCTGTTTGGCGTTCTCTATATCCTTGATTATCAAAGCGATTTCCTGATTGTCGCTATGCTTCTTGAGGATTTTTTGGCAAGGAAATGCAAATGCGTTTGTCATAGTTTTATATTATAAACGATTTACGTTTATAAATCAAGGTTTTTTCGCAACAGTACGCCTTATAAGTGCGTCGTTATCCCCCGATTGCGAAGCCGAAGTTTCGCTCGTTACGGAAACGGAAATCTCGTTTTCGGACTTTCATCTCGCAAATCGGGTTATTCCGTCCGCGATTACGCAAGCGACGCGATACTGAAATTCCTGCGAAGTCAAATTTTTTTCGTCTGCAAAATTGCTCAAAAAGCCGCACTCCACGATGATTGTGGGATACGGACTGCATTCCAAAAGATATTTTTTTGCGCAAAGAGGCGCGTATTCTCTTTTACCGTCGGGAAGATTGATTTGCTCGTTGAGCAGATTCTGCATTTCGAGAGCGAAACTTCTCCCCTCCTCGCTTTTCTTGTCATAGAAAACCTGCGCGCCTCTGCGAGCGGGAGACGAATAAAAATTCTGATGCACGCTGACCACGGCAACAGGCTTTGCATTGTTGATTATTTCTCCTCTTTTGAACATATCGGCGCGTTTTTTGTTGTTTTCGACGCCGTCGAAAGTGTGCATTGCGTCGTTTCTTCGCGTATACACGACGGAAAAACCGCGAGAGGCTAAAATTTCGCCCAAATAGAATGCTATTTTCAGATTTATATCTTTTTCCGCAACGCCGGTTTTTACACCCGTTACGCCGCTGTCTATGCCGCCGTGCCCCGCGTCGACCACAATCGTCGCATTGCGCGATTTAGACTCTCTGACCGCCTCGATTAAAAAGGGTGCCGACACTCCGCACGCCACGAAAACGACGATTAAAACGGCCGTTACCGCCCTGATGCATATTTTTTTCCTTCGACTTAATTCGACACGCATATAGTTACAAAATAAATCATATTCACGGCGGTATAAAAATACGCCCTTTTCCACAAAGTTATCCACATTTTGACCTCAAATTGTGGACAACTCGGTGGATAAGCCCGTTTTTGCCAAAAATTCGAGGCGTTTAGAACGTCGCTTTTTTCTCGTGCAAAAAGCGGTTTTCTATCTCCGATTTATGACATTATTCGACGAAATTTTGCATTCTATCCGCACGTTTTTTCATACGTTTGTCCGCATATACGAAGGTTTGTTTTCATAGGATTTTTCGAGGTGGAAAAATGGCTCAATTTTCTTTGATATTGAACAAACCCGTGTTGGAAAAAGATTCGTCCTGCGTCGTCGGACGTATAAAAAACGCATATTTTTCGCAAGAATGCAAATGTATCGTATATTTCGTTATGTCGTCGTGCAACACAAGCCAAGACGTTCTCATTCCTTTCGATGACGTTTTGTCTTTCAAAGACGCGATAGTCGTGCAGAACTCCGTAAATTTCAGAAGTGCGCAAGACGTCGATTTCACCGCGTTTCGGGCAGGTATTATGGATATGCCCGTATACACGCAAACGGGTGTTCTGAAAGGAAACATAAGCGAAGTGGAATTCTATCAAAGCGGAAAAGTGAGCAAAATCTGCACCGAAAACGAACAGTACTCGCCCTCCGCCATTCTTTCTGTCGGAAACGCCGTGATACTGAAAGGCGCAAACAAAACGCAAAAAACGAAGCAAAACAAAATACCTCGTCCGACCGTGGAAACGCTTGCCACGATAAACGAAACGGACGACGTATCATCCTCTCAAAGCACCGAGTACGCAGGATACGTCTTGCAAAACCAAATGCTCCAAACCGCGCCGCCTGCCGTATTCGTATCGGGGGACTCCCCACTTTTCTCAAAAGGCGCATTTGACGCCATCGTCGGAGACGACAGCGTATATGACGATACGCACACGCCTACGCGCATTATATGCGACTACGAGTTTTTGCTCGGCAGAGTTCTGACCAAAGACTTGACGACGTACTCCAACAAACTTATCGCACGGAAAGGCGAAATCGTTTCCGACGATATAGTAAACAAAGCCCGTCTGAACGGAAAACTCGTGGAGCTTACGCTCAACAGTTCCAAAACGTCGGAATAACAACCAAAAATATAGCAACGCTTCTCTCTTTTGCTTTGAGAGACAAAAGTGTATAAAAAAACGCCCGTCCGATACAAAACCCGACGCACAAAGCGTGCGCGATTTCGTAGCGGATGGGCGTTGTCGTTCTTATTCGTTCAACGACTCATTTGAGAGGTTTCATCGTGGGGAAAAGAAGCACGTCGCGAATCGACGCGGAATCCGTAAGGAACATTACCATACGGTCGATACCTATACCGAGACCGCCCGTCGGAGGCATACCGTATTCGAGTGCGGTACAGAAGTCCTCGTCGTAAGGTTGAGCTTCTTCGTCTCCCTTTGCTTTGGCAAGCATTTGTTGCTCGAAACGAGAGCGTTGGTCGATGGGGTCGTTAAGTTCGCTGAAAGCGTTTCCGCCTTCGCTGGCGCAGATAAAGAACTCGAATCTTTCCGTAAGACGGGGGTCGGACGGTTTTTTCTTCGCAAGCGGGCTGACCTCGACGGGATAATCCGTGATAAACACGGGGCCCGTAAGTTTTTCCTCGACGAAAGCGTCGAATACGCTGTACAAAGCCTTGCCCCAAGACGTATCCGAGGGCATATCGAGTCCCATTGCGTTGCCTTTTGCGATAAGCTCGTCGAGAGGTTGATTGTCAAAATCAAGTCCCGTATACTTCTTGACCGCTTCGACCATAGTGAGTCTTTCCCACGGAGTTTTGAGACAAAGCGGAGTGCCTTGATACGTGATGTCCAAACTTCCGCACACGCGCTCTGCTGCCGTGGTATACAGTTCCTCGGTTATGTTCATCATCTCGTTGTAGTCGACGTACGCCTGATACAATTCGATTGTGGTAAACTCGGGGTTATGCTTGGTATCCATACCCTCGTTGCGGAATTGACGACCGATTTCGTACACCTTTTCGAAACCGCCGACGATGCAGCGTTTGAGGTGCAACTCGGTTGCTATACGCATATACATATCGATGTCGAGCGTGTTGTGATGCGTGATAAACGGACGAGCGTTCGCGCCGCCTGCAAGCGTGTTGAGAACGGGCGTTTCAACTTCGATAAATCCTTTTTTGTCCAGCACTTCGCGGATTGTGGATATAATCTTGCTACGCTTGATAAACACGTCTTTCACTTCGGGATTTGCAATCAAATCGACGTAGCGTTGACGGAAACGAAGCTCGGGGTCGCGCAAACCGTGATACTTTTCGGGCAACGGAAGCAAGGATTTTGAAAGCAACGTCGCTTTTTTGACGTGTACGGAAATCTCTCCCGTTTTGGTCTTAAACACAAAACCTTCGATGCCGATAATATCGCCGACGTCGGTTTTCTTGAACGCCTGATATTCGTCGACGCCCATATCGTCGCGACTGAAATATCCTTGCATTCTGCCGTCGCTGTCCATAATATGACCGAAACTTGCCTTGCCCATAATACGCTTAGACATAAGACGACCTGCGATTTTAACGTCTTTGCCTTCGTACGAATCAAAGTCGGCAAGTATCTCGCCTGCGGTTGCCGTGCGTTCAAACGACGTAATTTCAAACGGATTCTCGCCTTTTGCGACAAGTTCGTTCAATTTTTCGATTCTAACTTTGCGCACCTCGTTTATATCGACTTCTTTTTCTTGCGGTGCGTTTACCATTTCTTCGCTCATTTCGTTTCTCTCAAAAATAAGTTACGCCCGAAAAGGGCGTAGAATACATCTTCGATGTACGTTTGCCTAAATACGATTATTTGATGCTGATGACTTTATATTCTTCGACGCCGCCTTGAGCAGTCTTGAATCTGACCACTTCTCCGCTCTTTCTGCCGAGAATCGCTTTGCCGAGAGGAGATTCGTTGCTGATTTTGCCTTTTGCATAATCCGCTTCTGTCTCGCCGACGAGTTGGAATTGCATCACGCGTTCCTCGCCCTCATCTACTTCGCCGAGATACTCCACGGTAATCGTGTTGCCGATAGACACCTTGTGCGTGCCGCTCTTTTCGATGATGACGGCGTTTTTGATGCGTTCTTCGAGGTCCTTGATTTCAGCCGCAACTTGGCTTTCCTCTTGTTTCGCAGCGTCGTATTCTGCGTTTTCGGACAAGTCTCCGAGTTCGCGAGCGTGTTGCAATTTCTTTGCGACGTCGCCACGCAAATAAACGATAAGATAATCAAGTCTTTGCTTTAATTCCTCAAGACCTTCCTGAGTAAGATAAACTTCTTTCATTATATTCCTCCGGCGGATTGCTCCGCACTATGATTATTGAGATTATTCCTCTGTTTCGTCGACGTTTTCTTCGTCGCCTTGCTCGTCCGCCTGTTCTTCGGATTGCTCGTCTTGAGCTTGCTCGTCGTCGCTTGAAACTTGTTCTTCGTCAACCGCGACTTCTTCGGTTTGCGGTGCGTCGTCCGTTACGTTTTCGGTTGCTTCCTCAACGTTTTCGACGTTATCGGAATTTTCCGTATTTTCGACGTTTTCCTCTCCGTTTTCGGCTCTGAGTTGAGCAAGTTTAGCTTCAACCTTGGCTTGAATGTCGGCTTCGTCCGCTTTATATTTGGGCGTGAGTGCCATAACCTTGATTTCTATAGAGCTGAATCTGAATCCGAATTCGCCCGTAAACATATCTTCGAGCAAAGCGCGCAAATAAGTTTCCGCCTCTACGACGTCTTTGTCTGTGACCTTGACGTTGACTTTGAGACGCACGCCGTATTCGTCGTTGACAAGCGTAACCTTTTGGCACTTGACGCCTTCGATTTGCTTGCTCGTTTGTTTGACGAGTTTTGCGATAACCTTAGACGTGACCTTGACGGAACCGCCCTTTTCCTGACGCAGAGTGATGTCTTTCACAACGTCATTGTTGATGAACACAAGCACCAACGATACGACCGCCAAAAGCGCGTATAGTATTGCCAAAGTGATAATCAAGCCTCTGACCAATTTGCTGTCGAATTCGTCCGTTTTAATACCGCCGAAAGCCGCGACTACCAACACCATAATGAGTATAAGTGCGACCACGATGGAACAAGATGCAAAGATTTTTTCAAGATTCTTTTTCATAATACACCTCTGATTTCGAGCGCGCGCATTGCGCCCTCGCCGTTTATTTAATATATACTATGTTTTATAATTAGTCAACCCTGCGCGGAAATTTTTTGCTATCAATTAGTTTCCGAGCATCCTAAATTATTCGTCTTTGGGTTATTATCCGCCCCGCTTGCGTTTATATTCGGTTTTCGCACGCAAAAAAACGACTTCCTCTCGGAAATCGTTTCTTCTTTTATTCGATGGGGACAAGCACTTCGTTATGTTGCACGAAAGTACTAAGATGAGTAAAGCCTATCTCTTTGAGCATAGCGCAAGCCTCGTCGAAGTTTTTGCAAATATCTCCTCGGTGCGCGTCCGAGCCGTAACTGATTTTTCTTCCGCCCAAATCGTAGTACCTTTGGATAATATCCCTGCCGGGAGCCATATCGTGGTGGAAGTTGACTTCCATCGCTTTTCCTCTTTGGATAATGCCTTTGAGAATTGCGTCTATCTCGCTTGGAAAATCCTCGTATCTCAACGTTTTGTCTCTGTACGGCGCGCCGTGAGCGATATATCCGATGTGCGCGACTACATCGTACGGATAAGGTGCGTCGAGGCTTTCGAGTATGGTTTCGAGGTATCTCTTATAAACGTGTTTTTTGCGTTTGAACAAAAACGCCATCTTGAAATACACGTCGTAACCGTCCACGCAATGCACGGAATTTATCACGACGTCAAACGGATATTTCGATATGATTTCCTTGTACTTTTCTTTGGCTTTCGCGCTTTTATCGTAACTTGCTTCTATGCCGAAACAAAGGTTTAATCTGTTGTTTTCGTCGTTATTAAGTGCCGATTTTGCATTTTGCCACTCTTTGTAGTATTCGGGCAAATCAAGCGCGGGCCACTTTATCGGAGCCTTGTTTTTGCCGTATTCGAAATCGTAATCGAGATGGTCCGTAGTCGCAAGATAGCAAAGACCTTGCTTTTGAGCAAGGTCAACGATTGTCTGTATCGGCAGTTTGCCGTCGTGCGAATTGCGGGTGTGAACGTGAGTGTCACATCTCATATCAATACTCCAAAACCGCTTTGATACGTCTGATTCCCGCAGACGAACTTTGTTCTTTCACGATGCGGAATTTTCCGAGTTCGCCCGTGCGTTTTGCGTGCGGACCGCCGCAGATTTCTTTTGAAATGCCGATTGTATACACTTTTACGACGTCGCCGTAACGATTGTCGAACACACCGATTGCGCCTTGTTTTTTGGCTTCTTCGACGGACATTTCTTCGAGCTTGACTTCGCTGTCTTTTGCGATTTCGTCGTTTACGATTTTCTCGACTTGCGCGATTTCGTCTTGCGTGAGAGGACGCGGGAAGTTGAAGTCGAAACGAAGTCTTTCGGAAGTAATATTGCTTCCTCTTTGTTGAATGGAATCGTCGTGGAGAACGATTTTAAGTGCTGCGTTGAGAAGGTGCGTCGCGCTATGGAGTCTTGCCGTAAGCTCTCCGCCGTCTGCAAGACCGCCCTTAAACTTTTGTTCCGCGCCTGCCTTGCTGAGTGCCTGATGCTCGCCGAACGCTTTGTCGTAACCTGCTCTGTCGAGCGTATAACCTTTTTCTTTTGCGAGTTCCTCCGTCATCTCGATGGGGAAACCGTAAGTGTCGTAAAGCCTGAACGCCGTCTTGCCGGGGAAAACCGTCATTCCTTGCGGAAGGTGCGCGACTATTTTATCGAATTCTTTGAGACCTTGTTCGATAGTCTTTGCAAACTTATTCTTCTCCGCCTCGAGTTCGGTCACGATTCTTTCTTCGTTCTCTTTGATATACGGATATGCTTCTTGATATTTTGCAACGTAAAGTTTTGCAAGTTCCACAAGCGCGCTGTCGTCGATGCCGAGCGTGCGGCAATATCTCATCGCTCTGCGAATAAGACGACGCAAAACGTAGCCTTGGTCGACGTTGGACGGAGACACCGCTTTGACGTCTCCCAACAGGAACGTTGCGGTACGAGTGTGGTCTGCGATTATGCGCATTGCGACGGTGGTTTGTTCGTCCTCGCCGTACTTTTTGCCGCTCAACTGCTCGAGTTTTTCAATCGCAAAACTGAACAAGTCCGTTTCGTACACGGATTTATAACCGTTGAGAATGCAAAGCATTCTTTCAAGTCCCATACCCTCGTCCACGTTCTTTTGCGCAAGCGGAGAGAACGTGCCGTCGGCGTTTTTGAAATATTGCATAAAGACGTCGTTGCCGATTTCAACGTATTTTCCGCAGTCGCACGCAGGAGAACACTCGTCGCAGCACTTGGGTTTGCCCGTGTCGATAAACATTTCGGTATCCGGACCGCACGGACCCGTAATACCTGCAGGACCCCACCAGTTGTGCTTTTTGTTGCAGTAGAAAATATGGTCCTCGGGGATGCCTTGCGCTTTCCAGTAAGACGCGCTTTCCTCGTCTCTGGGGCAATCCTCGTCGCCGGCAAAAACCGTCACGGCAAATTTATCTTTGTCGAATTCGAGATGATTGAGAAGAAAATCGTAAGAACAAGCAATCGCATATTCCTTGAAATAATCGCCGAGCGACCATCTTCCGAGCATCTCGAAAAACGTGCAATGCGTCGCGTCGCCCACTTCGTCGATGTCGCCCGTGCGCACGCAAATCTGCACGTCCGTAAGACGATTGCCTGCCGGATGCTTCTCGCCCAAAAGATACGGAACGAGCGGATGCATACCTGCCGTCGTAAACAAAACGGTCGGGTCGTTCTCGGGAATAAGAGACGCAGAGCCTATCACGGCGTGACCTTTCGACTTGTAAAAATCAAGATACATTTTGCGAAGTTCGCTTGAATTGAGTTGTTTCATAAATACCTCTTTATACTCTTTTGCACGCAAAGTCAGTTTCTTTGCAGTTTTATACCTTTCTGCTCGAGCAAATCGTAAAATGCGTCGGGCAAATCGTTTTCTTTGATGTAACGGGTAAACTCGAGATTCGTTTTTCCGTTGGTGGTTATCGCGCCGAGATTCTGCACGTTGTTTTTGGACACGTTCATATTGAGAATGTATCTGTCAACGCCCATTTCGTCGGGAGACACCACGTTGCCGAGATTGCTGAAAATCATCGTCTGGCGAGACCTCATAAACAGTTTGCCGAATCGTATAAGCGCGGTTTTCACAAACAGCGGAAGCGATTTCAGCAGCCAGTTTTTCTGTGCGCGTACCGTCGTTGAGATAAACGCGTCGAGCTTGTCTTTCGAAGTCTCGATTTTGAGCTGTCTATACGCCTCTTTTGCGCAAGATTCCACGCTCGTACACGTCGAGGGCAAAAACACTATTCTTGCGAAAGTGACGAAATTGCGCATAGTTTTTGAGGGATACAACGCCCTGAGATTTACAGGCACCATTATCGCAATGGGCTTTTTGTTGGCGTAAGTTTTTTCTATCGCAAACGCAAGCGCGCCCGTAAGATAAGTCGTGAAAGTGACGCCGATTTCTTTTGCTCGAGCGACTATATCGCTTGCGTCGGCAACCGCTTCGCTGCTTTGATAACCGCTTCTGGACATCGTGCCTTCTATGCGATGCGGAACTTTGCCTGCCAACGCTTTGAGATTCATTTGACCGAAAGAAATAGGCTTGTAGTTTTTCTCGAAACTGTCCTCGAATTCTTCCTCGTAAGGACTGCTCTGCCAATCGATTACGTCGTCGTCCTCGACTTCGAATCCGCAAAGTTGGCGATACCTTTTCACGATGCTTTTCAAAAACGTCAACGCTCCGTTGCCGTCCGCAAGCGCGTGAAACATCTCGAGTTTTATATACTTGTCCACCGCGCTCAGCCTAAACCAATATCCGTTGGTATCTTCGGGGTTTATGGGCTTTAGCAAGGCTTCGTTGTCAAACACTTTCGCGGGCGCGTCGTTATGCTCGAAAAAGTGCCACGCATATCCCTTTTTAAGACGTACTTTGTAGGCTTGAAAGCGGTTCAACACGTCGTTGAGCGCGACTTCGAGAACGTCTCTGTCAACCTCGTCGAACATCTTTGCGGAGACGCAAAACAAACTCTGCGCTTTTTTAGTCGACATAATCGGATAGTATTTTGCCGATTGGTCGATTGCAAAACGCTTTTTTTCTTTTGCGGTCGCTTTGGATTTGCTCATTGATTTCCTCAGGCGGCGCACGCGGCGCCGTTCGTTGTTTTTGTGGAATATATTTTATTCTCTTTTAATATTATTGTCAATGAAAAGCGCGCAAGCGCAAGAGGAGTAATATGGAATTTTCAAAATCTTCGCCGAATGCACGAACGACCGCACCGATAAAAACCCAGTCCAAATCCTCGGACGGCACGCAAAAAGCAAAATCCCCTCACAAAATCGAGCTTGACCACCTTCATTCCGTGTCTATGACGGGAGTCGTGGACGTTCCGACGTTTACGGACAAGACCGTCGTCGTTCGTCTCGAGGGAGAAACGCTTACGATTTCCGGAACCGACCTTGCGGTCAAGAATCTCGACGTGGACAACGGCACGTTGCAGATAAGCGGACAAATCAATTCGCTCAAATACAGCGCGCAATCTTCTCCGACGTCGTTCGCAAAACGTTTGTTCAAGTGAATATATATCTCGGCGCAAACGCCAAATCGCAAGCGATATGCTTTGCGTTCTGCTTTCTTGCAGGACTTGCCGCGGGACTTTTCGCATTGCTGTATTTAAGAAAAGCGCGCCCTCTCGAGCGCGCTTTGACCGACCTGTTCGCAACGCTGTGTATCGCAGGCGTATTTATCGCTTGCGTAGAGTGGATTATGCAGGGCAAATTTCAATTATACGGCGCGTTTGCTTTTGCGGCAGGCGTTTGCGCGCCGCCGTTTCTCGTTGCAGGCATAAAAAAGCGCAAAGGAAAAAAGACAAAAAAGCACGAATAAGGTCTTTCTTTGCCGACTCGCTTCCATAGATAAAGAATCGTGCTATTATAGGGCTATGGAGGCAATTATGAGCAATACGAAACACAAAAACTGCGCATTGCGCGCACTTGCAAAAACGGCGAAGAACCGACTTGGAAACAACGCTTACGACAAAGACGAATTGACTGCGCCGAGAAACGTAACTCCCCGACAAAAAGAGATTTACGTAAAAATCAACAAGCTCAAACGAGCAGGTCAAAACATAACCAACCCCGTCGCGCAACTTGCGGACGAAAAAATTCTCCGCTCGCTTTCTCACGAAGAAAAGCAAAGATACATAATCGGATTGTGCGCCGATTACGTCAGCGTAAAAAACTATATGGAAAAGCAAACCGCAATCTGATGCAAATATAACGTTGTTATCACAAATCGCATAAAACACACTTTATCATATTGTTTTTAACATATAAACAGTAGTTTTGAAAATTAAACGCCGTTTTTTGCAGCAAGCATAAGACGGCGTTTCGTTTACAATTATTGCACGAGAATTATTCGTCGCTCTCAAAACGTCGTTTGCCGCTCCGTCGAGCGCGCGTCCGCAAGAGCGTTTTTTGCGTTAAAAAATATTTTTGCCTTACTATCATTGACTTTAACGCTCTTTAATAATATAATAACAAAAGAATAGTTTTTAAGGAGATAAACTATGTACACTAGATGTCCGAGTTGCAGAGCCGAAATTAGTTTCGAGCCGCCGGCGAATTTGGAAACTTTGCCAGACGGATACAAACATCGTATCAAATGCCCCAGCTGCGGCGTTACTATCGGCGTTAAAATCAACAAAATAGAAACACAAACGGCGGAGCTTGCACAACAAGCACCGACATATCCGCAACCTCAAACCGACTTCGAGCCGGTCTACAACGACGTCGCTTCCGAAACGAGCGATAAGAAAGAAAAGAAAGAAAAACACAGCGGTGTCGGCAGAAACGTAACGATGATGGTTATGTCTCTCCTCTTTATCGTTCTCTCCGCTCTCGGTTGCCTTGTCAACTCCAAAGTTATCAGAAACGATTTGTTCGGAATCTCCGCTCTCGACGGTATTTCCGGTTGGATTACTTTGTTCAAAGACAGCGGTTCGTTCAAGGACGCATTCGACAGTTCCGCGTTGTTCGGCATAGCGAAACTCGTTCCGATGGCATTGTTGCTGTTTGCTTTTGCAAACTTCCTCGTCGCTTTGATTTCCGCTTGCGGAAAGAAATACGGCAGAGCTTACAACGTGGTTTCGAGCATTATAATCGGTTTGCTTGCAATCGCATTGATGTTCACGGGACTTCTCACAGGCCAAGAAGAAGGCAGCGCAAGCCTCAGCATTTCAGAGTATTTCTCGAAACTTGCCAACGGCGGTTATCTCGTATTCGTAAACGCCGCGCTCGGACTTGTCCAAATCGTTTTGGGACTTTGCTTCATCAAGTCTCTCGACAGAAAAGTGGAAGTCTGATAAGTTTTGCGATAATAAAAACATCAAAAGCACTCGTTTTTACGAGTGCTTTTTCGTTTCGTTTTCCCTCCTCGACCTCCCTTATATATTACATCGTTCTCATTCCCGCCGAGTCCGACACGACGTATAGAATGTTCACTTCTTCTCCGCTGTGAGCGTCGAGATAAACGTAATACGTTCCGTTCTGTTCGCATTCAAATTCATACGTCAAAACTTCTTTGGTCTCTCTGAGCGGAATAAGCGACAGCCTGCCTTCCGACACCGTGGGCAAATTCAAAGATTCTTGTGCCTCTTGTGCGGAGATGCTCGGCGTGCCGATATTGCGTTCTCTGTGGTTAAACGCATAATGCGTAGAATCGAAACCGATTACCTGCATATCGCTTTCGCGCACTTTGACCTTTACCAAATCGGGATAAAGCACCGCTCCGTCTTGCGTCGGAACGAGGTTTATAACGCACTCTCCGTCCGCAGACGACGACCATACGACCTGCATATCGTTAAAACCGACGTCGTTTGCAAAGCGCAATGCGCTTTGTTGGCACGTTTCGCTTGCCTCTACGATTGCCGCCTCCTCATCTGACGAGGGAGAAGTGTTGAAAGATATCAGCATACCGCCTTTCTTTGCGAGTTGAACGTAGCAATCGTCGTCTCCCGACGTGAATCTGTAATCAAGAGTTACGATGTCTCCGTCAGCCTGTCCGACGTATTCGACATTGCGAGGTCTGCGCGAAGAAAAATAATCTTTTATAAGAGCTTTTCCCTTTTCTACGGAAATATCCTCTCCGACGAGTCCGTACGCTTCTCTGTTTTCAAGCGCGGAAGAAAACGGACCGTCGTATATCATCTCGGGATACTCGAAACTCGGCTCGGCAAATTCCGAAAACGCAGATGCGAAATTGTCGAGCGCGCCGCCGTCCTCGACAAACATTTGTCCGTCGTCAAGATTTTGTTGCACGGTCTGCAAGGCGTTTTTATACATATCCGCCATATCTCCCATCTGCACGAGTTTTTGTCTTTCCTCTGCGGTCAACGGGTGTCCGTCCGCAACGCGAAGCGCAAGCGTGTGCGTATAGTCTCCGAGTTGATTGACAAACTTTTGCGCCTTGAGTATTCCGTCGTCCTGCGAGCGGAACATTCCGAGATTGCCTTCGGCAAGTTGCGCTGTTCCCCACACCTCGTAAAGCAAGGATTGTTGCATTTTGGAAGAATTGGATACGCTGATTTTTCTGAGCGTAATTCCGAGGTCGCTCGCACCGTCGAGCAAATCGTAATACGCTCTCGAATACACCGCGTCCATCTGACGCTGATAGGTTTCGTGCGTCTGTACGCTCTTTTGCGAATAGAACAACGCCACCGAAAGTCCTACCACCGCACTTGCGAACAAGCCTAAAACCGTGCCTAAAATCGCTGTTTTTACGACTTTCGGAGAGGCGTGTTTCTTGGCTTTTTTGTCCTCGATTTGAGTTTTCTTGTTTTTTGATTTATCTTTTTTCATAATTTACTCCTTTAACAAAACGCGTGATTTCCTATATTTAGTTTTACCGTGCGCGACAGCATCCATTTGCTCGTTGCCGTGCGCGGATTGTAATAGAACAGGCATCCGTACGTCGGGTCCCAGCCGTTAAGAGCGTCTCTTGCGGCGTTATACGCCGATTGGTTGGGGGTGAGATTTATCTGTCCGTCGCTGACGCAATCGAATGCGCCCGATTGATACACGACTCCTGCAATCGTATTGGGAAAACTCGAGCTTTTCACTCTGTTAAGCACGACTGCAGCAACCGCCACTTGTCCCGTATACGGCTCTCCTCTTGCCTCTCCGTATACGACTCTCGCAAGCAGATTAAGGTCTGTAGACGACGTGCTTTGCGATGACGACGACGTGTTTTGCGACAAACTTATTCCGAGTGCCTGCGCAGTCCTCGTACCGATAACGCCGTCTGCGACAAGTCCGTTTTTACGCTGAAATTTGATAACGGCGGCTTTGGTTTTTGCGCCGAACACGCCGTCCGCTTTTCCCGTCAGATACCCCCATTTGATGAGTTTTGTCTGCACGGTCTTGACGGTATCTCCTTTCGAGCCTTGTTTCAACACGGCTGCGTCCGCAACGTTTTCGTCCTCGTTTTGCAAGAGGGCGCAAAGCAACGCCGCGCATATCATTACGAAAGCGACCATAAAAATTACGCTTCTTTTTATCGTGGAATTGACATTCATAATTCACCTCTTTTTCTGTAGTTTTTCACGCGAATTTGCTTTTATGCAACCAAAAGCGATTATCGAAAATCAAAGCCGATTGTATAATCGAAAAGAATTGAGGCAACAATCACGATATGAAAAACAACGTCGTAATTTATATCGTCGCCGCGCTTATGCTCGGGTGCATACTGACTCTCGTGCTGTGCGCGTGCAATCAAAACGTATCACAACAACGACTCGCGGACGAATGCATTCGCATTCATATAAGAGCAAACTCAAATTCCGAGCAAGACCAGAGCGTAAAACTTGCCGTAAGAGACGCAATCACAACCTATCTTAGCGGTCGACTCGACAACTGCAAAACAAAATCGGACGCGAAAAACGTGCTTGAACGAGAACAAAACAATCTCGTCGAAATCGCAAATCAAACGCTTTACGCAAACAATTTTACATATAAAGCCTCGATTGCGCTCAAAAACGAATATTTCCCCGACAGGCAATACGACGAATACGATTTCCCCGAAGGCTATTACGACGCATTGATAATTTATCTCGGAGAGGGCGTCGGAGACAACTGGTGGTGCGTTGCGTTTCCCCCGTTGTGCTTTGTCCCTACGACGAATAACGGAGAGAAGATAGTATACAAATCGTGGGTAAAAGAGTGGCTTGACAGGCTTTTCGGATAAGTAAATATAATAAAAGTTTTGTTTTTGCACACTATACGGTTATAAAACGACAAGGAGATTTTTATGAAAATATATAGAGAAATTCTGCGCAACACAGCAATGGGCGCGCAATCCGTGGACAACATTATCGACTATATCGACTGCGATAAAATGAAGAATCTCGTTCTCTCTCAAAAAGAGGTTATGGAAGATTTTTATCAAAAGGCAAAACAGGAATTGAGCGAAAAAGAAATTGCCGAAGCACAGACGAATCCCGTTCAACGCATTATGCTCAAAGCGGGCGTAAAAATGAACGCAGGCATCAACAGTTCCTGCTCTCATCTGGCAAGTATGCTGATTGACGGCTACAATATGGGTATCGAAAGCGTGCAGAAATGCATCAACGAACTTGAAAAAGACGGCGTAGACGTACCCGACCTTGCCAAAGACCTTATGAAAACTTACGACAAAAACATCAAAGCCTTGCGCAAGTATCTATAAATCCGACGGCGTTTTTTCTCCCCCTGAAACGCCCAAAGATATATAAAGCCCGTTGAATCCTCAACGGGCTTTCGTTTTGTTTGATTTTCTTTACATTCAGAACGACAACGACGATTGACCGAAGATGACGTATTCTCCGTCTCTCGTCGGCGTAAGATGTCCGAAGTTTTCGTTGCCTCGCGCGCTCTTTACGATATAAACGCTAAGGCAAATGCCTCCGTTCGCTTTGCTATACGCCAACAATTCGTTGAGTTGGGCGGCCGTTTCGACGTACAAACTGATTTTCTTCGTTCCGACGGTAACGAACGTATTTTTGTAAGTGTTGTACACCGAATCGGCAACGGGTTGCTCCAAACTGCTCTCGTGCGTCGATGCAATATCCGCGTCCGTGCGCAAGAAATAGGAATACGTCAGATACTCGTCCCACGCTCCCGTTTTGGTCTTAACCGCCGCGTCTCCCCACGTCGTATCCACGACGTACCACTCTCTCACGCCGTCCCCGTTTGCATCGACGAGAACCTTGTTCCACGCGTGGCCGCAACCTGCTTTTTGCTCATCGGTCAAAGAGGAAAGATTCGGATTTGCATATCCGCTGATACGAATCGCTTTTATACCCTCCATACCGCAAAGCAGGGCAAACGCTTTGGATTTTCCGTCGCACACGGCTCTGTTGTCGTTGAATACGCCTTCAAGATAGAATGCGTTATAACCGCTGGTGCCGGCGGAATTAGCAAGTTCCGCAACGGCGTGGTCGTAATCCACGTTGTAGACTATCCAATCGTAAATGCACGCAACTTTTTCGACTTCCGTCATATCTGCGGCAACGTATTTTTGCAAAACTTCCCTTGCCTTTTGATAAACCGCCTGCACCTTGCTTGCGTCGTCTCCTTTGAAAACGGGTTTATATCCGCAAGAAACCGCGCGATACAAATCGTTGGAATTGTATACGTCGAGCGATTTTTCAAAAGAATCTACGGGCAACTCCGTCCTGCTTTGAGAATTTTCTTTATATCTCAACAGCACTTTTGTCTGATACGACTCGTCGGGGTTTTCGTATGCTCCGCTCGGAATACCGAATTGCGTGCCTTCTCTAAACACGACGGTGCCTTGCTCTTTAGACACGCTCATAGAATACGAGAATCTGCCCGACTCGTCGTTGCCCTGTTGCATAGCCAAAGAACATTTTTTGCCGAACGTCTCGCTATTGCGCCAAGAGTCTATCGCAAGATACATCTCGAATTTCGTTTCGATTTCGTGTCTCGACACGGCGTAACCCATATATGCGTTCAAATCTTTTTGAGACGAAATATAAGTGTCGCACACGTTGCCTTTCCACACGAAGCGTTGCTTCATTGCGTTCAATATTTCGTTTGGCATCGCGGCGTTATCCTCGGAATAGTCGTATGTCAAGACGTACACGATGATATTGTTGCTCTCGACGTTGTCTATAGTTGCCGTTATAACGTTTTTGCCTTGAGAAAGATTTATATCCGCATTTCTCGTCGTTTTGTTGTGCTTTTGCTCCGTTTCTCCGTTGCGGACGCTCCAGACGCATTTTGCGTTCTGATTTGCATTATCAGGCAACAACGTCGACGCGAACGATACGACGTTTTCGCTCGTACCGCTCCATTTTTTGTAATAAGTGCCGTCTATGACTTTTTTGAGACTCGCATCTTCCGATACAGGCGTTATGCTTACGCTTTGAGCAAGTTCGTAATCGGAAAGGAATACGAGCGTCACTTCCGTTGACTCGGATACCTTTTCGCCGTTATATTCGTAACCGATTTCGGCTTTTACGCAAACCGTGCAATCGCTCGTTACTGCCGAAACGTCGTAAGTGAACGTGTCTCCGCTTTCGGGTTGCGCCGCGCCGTCGACAAACCATTTGACGTAGACGTCAACATCGGGAGAGATGTAATCCTTATTCCAAGAAGCGGTAAGCGTGACGTTTTTCAATCCCTCGGAAGAAAGCCTGTTTTGTTGTATACGATTCTGCACCAAATCGTGCGTCGAACTCGACATAACGGGTGCGCAGAGTTTTGCATAAACGGGTTTAATCTTCAGGGTTTCGGACTTGGTGCCTTCGACCTTGCCGTAAAACTCGTACGTTTTGCCGACGTCCTCTCGTGCAAATTCGTAATTAAGCGTTTTCGTCGTGCAAGACAAAGCCTCGTCTTGCCCTCCGCTCGAGATATACCATTCTATTTTCGGATTCGCAATTCTTTCGTTGTGCCAATCCAACCACAAATCAAACGGCGTGCCGACAGTCGCAACCAACCCTTCGTTTGTGCTTTCGAGACCTTCTCCGACGCATAAACTGACATATTTAATCGTTGCAAGTTGTCCGAAAAGTCCGCAAGACGTAAGCGCGACGCACAATAGCATAATCATCGTCAGCGCAAGCGTTGCATTCAGAACCGCATACCTTTTTTTCATATTATTTTCCCCTTTTATGAGGTTTATTTCAGCTATATTTTATTATTATAATGCCTTAATGTCAATTCTTACTTGAAAAGCTTTGCTTTTGTGTGCTACAATGCAGTTTATGAACGACAAAGCAATATTCGGCATACATACGCCAATCTCGAAACAAGACGCACTCGCTCTGCACCCTATGGCGCTGGCTTTTATCGGAGACGCCGTGCAATCACTTTACACTCGCACGAGAGTGACGATAGGCTCCACGCAAAAAACGGGCGCATTGCATCACGAAGTTACCAAAGTCGTGAAAGCGGTGTCGCAAGCCGCCGAAGCGGAAAAACTGTTGCCTCTTTTCGACGAGGACGAACAGGATATTTTCCGCAGAGCGCGCAACTGCAAAGTTCAAACGAGCGCAAAACACGCCGAAATGAGCGAATACCGCCGAGCAAGCGGTTTCGAAGCGGTCTTGGGCTATCTGTATCTCGTGGGCAACACTTCGAGATTGGAATATTTTTTGTCCGTATGCTTTGAGGATAATATCGAAAAATAAAGAGGAACGATATGTATATCTATGGTCGCAATCCCGTAAAAGAAGCCTATCGCGCAGGCAAAACCGTCGACAAACTTTTTATGCAAAAAGGCGAATTCGACCCTATGCTTTCCGCCGTGCATAAACTTGCCAAAGAAGCGCGCACGGTTATAAGTTACGTTGACAAAAATATGCTTGACAAACTCTCGTCGGGCGGAAATCATCAAGGCGTTGTCGCATCGGTTACGGACTTCGAATACTGCGAAGTCGACGACATCCTCAACCTCGCAAAACAAAAAGACGAGCCGTTGCTCATCGTGATTCTGGACGGCATAACCGACCCTCACAACCTCGGCGCGATTATCAGAAGCGCGGAATGTTTCGGTGCGCACGGTATAGTGATTCCCAAGCACAGAAGCGTCAGCGTAAACGATACCGTCGTCAAAGTCGCTTGCGGCGCAACGGAACATATATTGATTGCGAAAGTGACCAACGTCAACGATACCATAAGAATGCTCAAAGAGCAAAACGTATGGGTTTATGCAACAGATTTTGACGGTAAAGCCCCGAAAGACGCAAATCTCAACGGAAATCTCGCATTAGTAATCGGCAGCGAAGGAGAAGGTATACACCGCCTCACAAAAGACCTTTGCGACGACACGTTGACAATTCCGCAATACGGCAAAGTCAACTCTCTCAACGCCTCGGTCGCAACGGGAATAGTGTTGTATGAAGCCGTGCGACAACGCAGATAGTCTGTTCGAATTATTGCGGGTGGGCTTTCCCCCAACGCACGCTTACGGAATGTGCTTATTCGGAGCGTGGAGGCGCAAGGCGCCGACCGCACCGAGCGCCAAGCTCGACGGATAGTACAAGTGAGCCGACAAGTGTTGTTCTTTTTGTCGGCGAACGAGTGACATAACAAGTAAACGATACTTTTCTATGCGCGTGCCGAGTGTGTCCCCCCGCGGA
>DLKM01000012.1:0-636 GCA_002478945.1 Christensenella sp. UBA7588 | reverse complement strand
AGAGGGGGCTATTGTATTTAGGGTGTAACGACTACACTCTATTAAAATAAACGAGCAAACTATGACTACCGAGCAAGAAAACCAACTTATTCTCAAAGCGCAACAAGGCGATTTGGCGGCTGAAAACGCCGTCGCTTTGAGCTATCTTTCTCTTTCAAAATCCATAGCTCGCTCTTTCGGAGCAATCGGCATTGCAGACACGGACGACCTTGCGCAATACGGTATGCTCGGACTTGTGCGAGCGATTCACACTTACGATTTCGATTCGGACGCGTCTTTCAAAACCTATGCGTCCAGATGCATCAAAAACGCAATCGTCGACGCCACGAGGAAAGCGTCTTGCGGCGTGGAAGAAGTTAATCTCGATGACAATTTTCAAAACTCGAGCGCAGACCCCGAAAATCTGTTTTTGGAAAACGAGGCATCCACTCTGCTCATTCAGGCGATTTCTTCTACGCTCACGCCGACAGAATTATCCGTACTTCGCCTGCACATCGAATGTATGAGTTACGCAGACATCGCAAAAGAACTCGGAATAGAGCAAAAAAAGGTGGATAACACCATTTATTCCGCAAAGAAAAAAATCAAAAAACTACTTCAAAAATAATTTGCGTTAATAAAAATCCACCAGCTTAG
>DLKM01000017.1 GCA_002478945.1 Christensenella sp. UBA7588 | reverse complement strand
AAACGCCGAAGTCGAACACCTTGAGGAAAGGGGAAAGTTGCATTATAAAGTTGCATTAGAAATATTAGTTTTTTTAACATAAGAGCGTAATATTATGTATAAAATAGCGCGAGTAGGCTTGCATCATTTTGAAGAACCTTGTTTGTCGGGTACGAGAGGTAGCGGAACTATCTTTTTTTCAGGATGCAATCTGAGATGTCTGTTTTGTCAGAATTATGAGATTTCTCACGGCGGAAAAGGGCTTGAAATAACCGAAAATCAACTTATCGATTGTATGCTGTATCTCAAGGATATCGGGGCGCATAATATCAACCTCGTTACGCCGTCCAACTATTCGAATGCGCTTGCGCATACGCTCGAGCTTGCAAAACCCAAAGTGAATCTGCCGATTGTGTGGAACAGTAGCGGATACGAAACCGTGGCAAACCTCAAAAAACTCGACGAACTCGTCGACGTATATTTGCCCGACTTTAAGTATAGCGATGACAATCTCGCTTGGGAATATTCACACGCAAAGGGATACGAAGGCGTTGCAGTCAAAGCGATTGCGGAAATGCGCCGCCAACAACCAAAGGACGTGTTTGACGAGGACGATATGATGCAAAAGGGCGTAATCGTGCGTCATCTCGTTTTGCCAGAAGCAATAGAGAACACGAGGGGAGTGCTGAAAGACATTGCAAGCATCGACAAGGATATTTTTGTCAGCCTTATGGGGCAGTATTTCCCGACGCCTGCTGTGGAGAATCATTCCGTGCTTTCGAGGCGCATAACGCAACGAGAGTATGACGAGGCAACCGACGCATTTTTCGACGCTGGACTTTCAAACGGCTTTTCGCAAGACCTCGACAGCGCGACGGAGGAATATACACCCGATTTCGATTTGTCGGAATTGACAAATATTCTCGCAAAAATCGCAAAAAGAGCGTGAAACATTGTCAAATGCGACACGCTTCGTGTGATTGAAAAAATATCTCGAAAATTTGCCTAAATCGGTTGCGCAAATCGATTTGGTATGATACCATACTCCCAACGTAAGTTAGGAGGGCAATATGTCCGAGAGCATTGTCAAACTCAAGAAAACTCCTCTCACAGCAACGTTCGTCGTTGCGACGGTTGCGTTTTCTTCTTTCGACGAGTGCCTCATTCCCTCCGACGATACAATAATTGCCTAACGAAGATGTCCAAAACGGACATCTTTTTTTTGCGCAAAAGCGCAGACGAGGCTTGGATTTGTACAAAAGATAAACATATAGGAGAAAGACAATGAACAAACAACTCGTTTACGACGTCAACGACAGACCTCCGTTCGGGAAATTGCTCGTGTTTGCTTTCCAGCAAGTGCTTGCGATTATGGCGGCAACCATCGCGGTGCCGACAATCATCGGTCTACCGACACAAATCCCTGCCGCAATTCTCGGCGCAGGTATCGGCACAATAGTATATTTGCTCTTTACGAGATTCAAGAGTCCGGTTATTATATCGAGTTCGTTTGCGTTTTTAAGCTCGCTCTCGACGGCAATCACGTTCGGTTATTGCGGTGTTATAGTCGGCGGTATTCTCGCAGGTCTCGTATACGTCGTGCTTGCGCTGATAATTAAGTTCGCAGGCAGCAAGTGGGTGTCAAAACTTATGCCCCCCGTCATCATCGGACCGACGGTTGCTCTTATCGGTTTGTCTTTGGCAGGCAGCGCAATGGGAGACATCATAAAAGCCAACGGTCTTAAAGAAGTTGTAGTGAACGGCGTAACTGAAATGGTTTCGGTCACAAACGGTTCTTACAACCTCGTGGCGTTGTTATGCGGTCTCGTAACGCTCATTACGATTTGCATTTGCTCCACGCAAAAGAAATTCAAAATGGGACGTCTCATTCCGTTTATCATAGGTATAGGCGCAGGCTATGCGTTGGCGTCGATATTTACGGCTTTCAGCTATATCGGAGACGGCGTCGATTATTTGCGCATAATCAACTGGCAACCCCTCGTTCAAAACTTCGCACCGCTTGCAGACGGCGCGGCAAGCGCGGGAGACAAAGTGCAATCTTTCCTCACTTATCCCGACTTTGCGCTTATAGAAGCAATTAAAGAACTCGTAAACGGCAACGTGAGCGAGGCGATTATGAAGGCAAGCAACGGCACCGCAACGACTATGAGTTGGGCAGGCTTCGGCGAAATCTTCCTTGCGTTCGTACCCGTTGCGCTCGTCGTATTCGCAGAACATATCGCAGACCACAAGAACCTCGGCTCTATCATCGGCAGAGACCTCGTCGAAGGCGAACCCGGACTTTGCCGCACGCTTCTGGGCGACGGCGTCGGTTCAATCGCGGGTACGGTGTTCGGCATTTGCCCCAACACGACTTACGGCGAAAGCGTGGGTTGCGTGGCTATCACGAAAAACGCGTCCGTATCGACCATTCTTACGGCGGCGATTATGTGCATCGTCCTCTCGTTTGTCAGCCCGATTATGGCTCTGTTGCAAACGATTCCGAGTTGCGTAATGGGCGGCGTCTGCCTCACGCTTTACGGTTTCATCGCAGTCAGCGGTCTTAAGATGTTCAAAGACATCGACCTCGGCGACAACAAAAACCTCTTTACGGTGTCTACGATTCTCATCGCAGGTATCGGCGGACTCTCAATCAAGATTCCCTACAAGATACTCGCAAGCGACGTAATCGGTCAGACCATAGCGAACGGCGCAATCGTAGACGTGGTGCTTAAACCTGCAGGAACGGTTGAAAAGACAATCACAATCACGTCGATTGCAACCGCGCTTATCCTCGGTATCATCGTCCACGCAATAATCAACTCGATGGAAAAGAGACAAAACGCCGAACATAAAGACGAACCTCAAAGCCTTATCGCAGGCGCGGTCGCTCCCAAAGCCAATTTTGAAGTCGGCGTGAACGAAATCGCAATCGAAGAAGAAAAAGAAAGGGAAGAAGCCGTCGTCGAAGAATTCCGCAAAGAAGAAGCGCAAGAGGCAAAAGAGGACGGTCAAGACGTTCCCGAACAAGAATAATCACAATACGAAAAGTAAATAATCCAAAGAGGCAATATATGAAAGAATATCCCAACGTTACGATTTTCAATCATCCGCTCATTCAACACAAAGTTGCAATTCTGCGTGACGAAAAAACGAGTATGAAAGAGTTTAGAGAACTCGTCGAAGAAATAACCACGCTTATGGTGTACGAAGCGTTCAAAGACGTCCCCACCAAAAAAGTTATGGTAAAAACGCCGCTCGAAGAATGCGAACAGACTATGGTCGCAGACGGCGCAGTTACAATCGTTCCGATTCTGCGCGCAGGTCTCGGAATGGTCAACGGCGTGCATACGCTTTTCCCGACCGCAAGAGTGGGGCATATCGGACTCTACCGTGACGAAGAAACGCTCGAACCGCACGAGTATTATTGCAAACTTCCCGACGGAATCGAAAACTCCGTCGCAATCTTGCTTGACCCGATGCTCGCGACGGGCGGTAGTGCCGTCGGCGCAATCGACCTCCTCAAAAAGCGCGGTTGCAAAGAAATTCGTCTTATGAACATCATCGGCGCACCCGTCGGAGTAGAAACCGTTGCCAAAGCGCATCCCGACGTCAAAATCTACGTTTCGACGCTCGACCGTCAACTCAACGACGTAGGCTATATTTTGCCGGGGTTGGGAGATGCCGGCGACCGTCTGTTCGGCACAAAATAAGCCGCCAAACAGCGACTAACTTTGTTAGCACCCCGAGTTCCGCAAATCACGTACGATAAGTACGTTGGGTTTGCGAAATTCGGGGTGCTGTCGCGTTATTCATCTGTTTGGCGGTTTATTTTCTAATACGCATAAGAGTTCGAGCCGCAGTTTCAAGATTGCCTGCTTGGTGCCGCGCTGCGCGCTGTTTGCGTAACTCGGGGTGCTGTCGTGTTATTCATCTGTTTGGACGGCTTATTTTTCTTCCGTTAAAGTTTACGGATTGACAAATTTCACGCGAAATAATAATATATATATGACGTAGCGATATTTTGTTACGGACGATATTTTTGGAGAAGTATATGAATATTGAATGCAACAACTGCGGAGCGGAATTCGACTCTGCGGAATTGATTGACGGCGAATGCCCGTATTGCGGTTCAAAGGTCAATTTAGGCGGTTCAAAGGGAAGTGCGAATAGTGCAAACGCCGACCCCGATTCGTTCTTTGACGATATTGCCGACGACGCTCCCGCACAACACGTTTACATACCCACGCCTCCGACGGCACAAACGTCGTCTGCGGCGACTTTTAACCTGCCTCCGCAATCTTCATCTTCGGACGGTTATCATTCCTCTTGCGGTAGCGACGCCAAGTCCAACAAGGCGGTAAGGGACGTTTTCTCGTGTTCGATAGTCCTTGTCCTTTTCGGCTTTTTCAGGCTTGTCAGTTCGTTTATGTCGATGGACGACATCGCGGACTTAAAATCAATGTTGCCGAGCCTCGAAGGAACGGAGTATTACAGCCTTTTCAACACGATTGCCAATTTGGGAATATTTGAATTGTTGTTGCATTTTGCGATATTCGGCGCAAGCATCGTTTTGCTTATATTCGCGCTCAAAGTGCGCAAAGTAAGATTCCCGCTTGCAAGCAGAACCGAATTTGCAGGTTTCAAAAAGACGTTTATCGTGTCGTGCGTTTTGCTTGCGATAATGGCTGTTTATCTCATAGTCGAACTCGTGGCGATAGGCACCGCGTCAAAACTCGAAGAAGCAACGGGAGAAAAAGTGTTTACCGCATCCACGAGTACGGGAATGTACATCGGTTTGATTGTACTCGTCGGCGGTGCAATCGGCGTATTCGTCGAGTTGTTGAAACTGTCGAGAGAAAAGAAATAAACGCTTGATTTTCGGTCGATTGCGCACTTTTGGGCGCATCGACAAAATTGCTCAATATAAACGAAAACGCCACTTTAAGTGGCGTTTTTTGATGTGTAAAACTATCGTTTTGACTGTTTAGTCAATCACGCTATGGATAAATTTATCGAATGCGGCTTGACCTTGTTCGTCGTTTTTGAACACCGCGGTTGTGTCGAGAATTTGCTCGCAAGCGCGGTTGATATAATCCGTTACGGCGTTTTCTGCTTTATCGTCGGAGCAAGCGGTTCCGTTGTCTACGACGAGTTGAGTTATCATTCCGAGATGCTTGTGCAACGGGTGGCTTTCGTCGGCAAGTGCTTTGAAGTCGAGGGGAGTTTTGCCCGTGAGCAAGTCTTTGATTTGCGTCGCTTCTTTTGCGAGTCTGCCGGGCAGAATAAACAAGCCCATAACCTCGATTATGCCTATAGACTCCTGCTTGATGTTGTGAAGTTCTTTTGCAGGGTGGAATATTCCGAACGGATGGTTCTCGTCCGTGCGGTTGTTGCGCAGTATGAGGTTGAACTGATATTCGCCGTCGGCGTTTACGGACGCTATCGGAGTGATTGCGTTGTGCTGAACTTTTTCTCCGTCTTTTTGCGTTGCGCAAATCACGTTGACGCTTTCGTCGCTATAGTCGTCCCACGCTCTGCGGAATTTGTTTGCTACTTCGAGTGCCTGATTGCGGTTTGCGCTTTCGATGCGCACGATAGAGTTGTACCAGTCCACCACGGAGATGTTGACGTCTGCGTAACCGCCCATTTTGAAGTATCTGCGAGAAGGACGATTGAACACGGGGAGGACTTTGTTTCCGCCCTGATAATGGTCGTGTGCGAGAATAGAGCCGCCTACAATCGGCAACGCCGCGTTCGAGCCGATGAAATAGTGGGGGAACATATCCACGAAGTCGAGCATTCTGCGGAACGTTGCGTCGCTCACGCACATAGGTCTATGCTCTTTGCAAACCGCGATGACGTGTTGGTCGAAATAACTGTACGGAGAGAATTGCATAAACCAATCTTCGCCGTCGAGTTGGAAAGGAATGGTGCGGATAGTCTGTCTTGCCGCCATTGCCGCATTGCCTGCAAAGCCGAGGTTTTCGGCGCAAAGAGCGCATTTGGGATAACCCGTTTTTGCCTCTTTTGCAAGACGAACCTGTTCGGGCGTCTTTTCGGGTTTGGACAGATTGATTGTAACGACGATGTTGCCTCTGTCGCAGTCGTGTTGCCAAATTATGTTTTTATCCAAATCGGGCTTGCGAAGATACGCGCTGTCGATGCCGAGTTTGTGCAACATATCGCAGGCTTGTTTCGTGCCTTCGTAACTTGCGATATCGTCGAACATATCCACGACTTTGGACGGGGAAGGCATACAATATCCTATAAGGCGAGTTTCGAAAAGGAGTTTTTGATTTTCGTCTATGAGTTTTTTGCGCACCGCGAAATCGGAAAGCGCGTTCATAACCTCGTAAAAGTCGTAATCGCCGATTTTGTCGGATTGCGTCGGCTCGACGAGTCCCAAAGCGTCAAGAAGTTGATTTCTGACGTAAATGACGTCGTATTCTTCGAGATAAAGGTGTTTGGTGGCGTAATCGAGCAGTTTTTCTACGTTTTGTTTTGCAATTTCTTCAAAAGAAAGTCTTGGCGACATAAAACCTCCGCATAAGCGTACATTTTTTAACGCCGATATTGTAGCACACAAAATCTTCGATGACAAGTCAGTTTGCGCAATAGTATTGCAAATTTCACGGCGGCGTGGTACAATATAGCATAATTATGCTATTTAAGGATGAGACTATGGCGTTTTCATTTTTGAACGACGACAACTTCGAGTGCGTGTGCAAAGACACTCTCGGTTCGACTTCTTGCGAACAAAGACCTCGTTTCGAGGAGTTGCTTGCGATGCACAAAGACGTATTCAACACTTGCGACGTGGATTTTTATTCGTCCCCCGGTCGTATCGAAATCGTGGGTAATCACACCGACCACAACGGCGGAAAAGTGCTTTGCTCGGCAATCAATTTCGACACTTTGGCAACGGTTTCTCCGCGCACGGACGGCATTATCGAAGTCAAATCGAAAGGTTATCCGATGCTCAGAGCCGACGTATCGGCCCCCACGTTTTCCGTGTCGGAAATCGGCACTTCAAATGCTCTTATAAAAGGCGTTGTGGACTATTTCAAACGCTCCGACAAAGCCGTAGGCGGATTCAGCGCCTGTATGACTTCGAGCGTTCCCAAAGGCTCGGGCGTGTCCTCGTCGAGTTCTTTTGAACTCGTTATTGCGGAAATTCTCAACGTTATGTACAACGAGGGCAAGTTGAGCGCGATTTTCAAGGCGAAAGCCTCTCAATATGCCGAAAACACTTATTTCGGCAAACCGTGCGGACTTATGGACCAAAGCGCGATAGCTCTGGGCGGAGTCAACCTCATAGATTTTGCCGATTTCGAGAATCCCGTCGTGGAAAAAGCGAACTGGGCTTTCGACGACCTCGATATATTCGTCATCGCAACGGGCGGAGACCATAGCGACCTTACGGACGATTATGCGGCGATTCCGCAAGAGATGAAAGAGGTCGCTTCGTGCTTCGGAGCAAAACTGCTTCACGAAATTCCTGCTGATAAGTGGGATAGAGACAAGCAAAACATCGTCGGCAAAGTGAGCGAAAGAGCTTTCTTGAGAGCGGAACACTTCTTTGAGGAAAACGCTCGCGTTCAAAGAGCCGTGAGAGCAATAGACGACAGAGACGAAAGCGCATTTCTTCAAGTCGTAAACGAATCGGGCTTAAGCTCGAGATATAAACTTCAAAACACATATTCTCCCGCAGGCAAAAACCACAACCTCGAAAACGCGCTCGACAGAGTGGTTAAAATCGACGGCGTAGTTGCTTCGAGAGTTCACGGCGGCGGCTTTGCAGGCACGATTCTCGTTTTTGCCAAAAAGAGCGAGAGCGGCGTAAAGAGTGCGCTCGACGTTATGTTCGGACACGAAAACGTGTTTAAGACCGCAATACGCCAAAGCGGCGCAACGAGATTGACTTTGGGAGACAGACTATGATTTTTTCCGTACTTTCAACGGCAAGCGACCCGAGGGTAGCATTTGAAATCGGCAGTCTCACGGTGCAATGGTACGCCGTGTTTATCGTCACGGGTATGTTGCTCGGCTTGCTTTACGCTTGTTGGCAAGCAAAAAAAGTCGGGCTTACGTCGGACGACGCCGTAGAACTGTTCTTGTGGCTTATTCCGCTTGCAATTATTTTTGCAAGAGTTTTATACGTTATTCCGCGTGCGGACGAATACTTTGGCGGTTCGGGAACCGCTTGGGATAAGTTTGTCAACGCAATCGCAATCTGGAACGGCGGTATAACCATTATCGGCGGTTTGGTCGGCGGTATGCTCGGCGCGGTATTTTTTACCTTGCGTCACAAAAAGCAGACCAATTATCTCAACGTAATCGACCTTGTCGTCGTACCCGTGCTTATCGGTCAGATTATCGGCAGATGGGGTAACTTTGTCAATCAAGAGGCTTTCGGACTTCCTATTACCAATCCCAAACTTCAATTTTTCCCGTTCGGCGTGCTTATCGACAAACCGAGCGGCGTATCCGACGAGTTTTACGACGTCGTACACAATCATATCAATGCGGGCGGCGGCTCGAACTGGTTCTGCGCAACGTTCTTCTACGAGGGCGTATGGAATACAATCGGCGCGCTTATCTGCGTTGCGCTTTGGAAAAAGGATTATCAAAAGAAATATCCAGGCATACTTATGCTGTTTTATCTGTTCTGGTACTGCATCGGTCGTTTCTGGTTGGAATTTTTGCGTATGGACGCCGTTCCCGTCACAAAACCCGCGTGCCTTGCGGTTGCGCTCATAGCCCTTGCAATCGGCATAGTGTACGTCATTGCACGCAACAGTCAACTTGCATACAGAAAGGTCAGAAACCTCGCTCAATCTGGTGCGCTCGGCGGAGCGGTGCTTACCGATTACGAAGTGCGCAATTATAAACTCGTAGGCACTTTCTTCGAGAAAGCAAACGTTACGAGCGAAAAGGCAGGAGACAAAATCTCCGCATTCTTCAACAGACTCGTGGTCAACTGCGTGTATTCGAGAAAGGAACAAAAAGAGTATTTGCCGATAGACTGGGATACGCTTGAGTATTATCACGTTCCAAAGAATTACAAACGCAAATTCAATCAATTCAAAAAACAAGACGTTTACGGCGTTAACGCCTGACGTCAGGGGTGAAAATATGAACGATACGGCTTATATAACCGAAAGAACCAAAACCAACAATCTCACGTTGCTTACAGACTTGTATCAACTCACGATGATGAACGGTTATCATCTGTGCGGACTGGATACGAGAAGGGCGGTATTCGACGTGTTTTATCGCGGAAACGGCGGATATTCCTACGCCATAGCGGCAGGACTCGAACAGGCAATCGACTATATTTTGAACTTGCATTTCGACGATACCGACATCGAATATTTGCGCTCGCTCAAAATATTCAAGGAAGATTTTTTGACTGCGCTTAAGAATTTCCGTTTTACGGGAGACATTAAGGCTGTTCCCGAAGGCACGATGGTGTTTCCGTACGAACCCATAATGACCGTGTCCGCTCCTCTTTGGGAGGCTCAACTCGTCGAAACGGCGTTGCTCACTTTTATCAACCATCAGACGCTTATCGCAACGAAAGCCGCGCGCCTCAAAGAATGCACCAAGAACAAAATAAGCGAATTCGGTCTGCGCAGAGCGCAAGGTCCCGACGCAGGTATCTACGGCGCAAGGGCAGCCTGTATAGGCGGTTGCCGCACGACTTCCAACGTCGTTGCGGGCAAACTTTTCGGCATTCCCGTCACGGGTACGCACTCGCACAGTTGGGTTATGTCGTTTGACAGCGAACTCGAGGCGTTTGAAAAATACGCCGAAATCTATCCCGACAACTGCTTGCTCCTCGTAGACACTTACGACACGCTCAAGAGCGGCGTGCCTAACGCAATTAAGGTTTTCGACAAGCTCAAAGCGGAAGGGCATAAACCTATCGGTATTCGTCTCGATAGCGGCGACTTGGCGTATCTTTCTCGCAAAGCGCGCAAAATGCTCGACGACGCAGGACACGACGATTGCCTCATATTTGCCACGAACGACCTCGACGAGGATATTCTTCTCGCGCTCAACGCTCAAGAAGCGAAAATCGACGTTTACGGCATCGGAACGAAACTTATCACGAGCTACAAAAACGCGTCTCTCGGCGGCGTGTACAAACTTTGCGCACTCGAAGAAAACGGCGTACTCGTGCCGAAAATCAAAATCTCCAACAGCCACGAAAAAACCACCAATCCCGGCGTGAAAAAAATCGTGCGTATATTCAAGGACGGGATGGCGCAAGCGGACTTGATTTGCCTTGAAACGGACGAGTTCGATACGACGAAGCCTCTTACGATTTTCCACCCCGAACAGACGTGGAAAAAGACCACTTTCGAAAACTATGAAATCAAGGAGCTTATGGTGCCGATTTTCAAAGACGGAAAGCTCGTGTACGATATGCCGTCGCTCAAGCAAATCTGCGACGTTGAGGACGAAAATATCAAGTCGTTTTTCCCTGAATATCGCCGTGTAATCAACACGCAAGATTACAAAGTAGACCTCTCCGAAAACCTTTGGAAACTCAAAAACGAATTACTCAATCAAGCCCGTTAAAAGCGGTAGAACACAAATAAAAAGAGTGGTTTATCCACTCTTTTTTATTTGCATTTATGGGAGTATTTTCTCAATCGAAGACGAGATTTCGAGACGCAAGGCGTCGAGCCTTTGAGCGCCGAACTTGCGTCACACACAAGGCTTTTAGCCTTAATTGCCACTTGTGTCAATTATTTGCTTTTTGCCTTGGTGTTCCTCTTTCCCTTCACGCAAAAGACTGCGCTTTCATCTTATGTATCAAACGTCAATTCGCT
>DLKM01000027.1 GCA_002478945.1 Christensenella sp. UBA7588 | reverse complement strand
CGCAATGCTTGAGGGAACCCACGGAACTGCTCCGCAGAGGGCAACACTCGGTACTCGGATAAATAGGTATCGTACACTCATTATGTCACGCGCTTTATGCGCCAGCTACGCAACAATACGGCGCAGTCGCTTGTACTTTTCGTCAACCTCGACGCTCGATGCGGTCGGCACCTTGCGCCTCCACGCTCCGAATAGGCACATACCGTTAACAAGTGCGCTCCGAAAAGACACACAATATGACACAACTTCAATAAATAGATGAAGAACAAGAAAGAGCCGACCGAAGGGCAACCCTAATTTACTGAACGTAAATGAGTTGACCTGCGGACGGCTCTGACGCAGCTATTCGCTATTTAGTGAAGTTGTGTGAAAAAGAGTTTGCCGGAATAAGGCTGCAAAACCCTATCCCACTTCTCGTCATACACGGACAACAACTCCGTCGCTTCGGCGGGGATATATTTGGCAACCTTGGAAGCGCGGACGGGTTTTGCGGACAGGTTGATGACGACGGTAAGTTTGGACTTGCCGTCCTCGGCTATCTTGTCGTAGACAAAGAGTTGTTTGTCGTGAGGCAAATAGAGTTTGAATTGTCCGTAAACCGCGATATCCTTGTACTCTTTGCGGAGTGCCAACGCTCTTTGGTAGAAATACCAGATTGAATTTTCGTCTTGCAAGGCGTTTTCCACGTTGACTTCGGGATAATTGGGATTGACGGTATACCACGGTTCGACGTCGGAAAAGCCTGCGTTTTTGTTTGCATTCCATTGCACGGGCGTACGAGCGCAATCGCGAGCGGCAGTATGCGCGACTTTGAGAATATGCTTGTCGCTGAAACCGAATTTGCGCATCAAATCACGCACGCAGAACGTGGATACGTCCTTAAATTGCAACCACGGGTCCGTACCTTTGGGGTATTTGTCAAAATAGAGCGCGGTCATACCGATTTCTTGTCCCTGATAGACAAAATGCGTGCCGCTGAGGAAAGTATACGCCATTGCGAGCGCTTTGCCGCTTTCCACTCTGAATTTTTCGTTGCCGTATCTCGATATGATGCGTGCGTGGTCGTGATTCTCGAGGTAGTTGGCGTTCCACGCTCTATGGTAAAGTTTGGTCTGCCATTCGTTGAACGTCTTTTTGAGCTTGGGCAAACTGAACGGGGTACGCACCCATTCGATAATGATGCAGTCCGCTTGCATATGTTGGAAAGAAATCATCATATCGAGTTCTTTCTTGTTTTCGTTGACGTAGGTAAGCGCGGTTTTGGTGTTCATAAGCGGAGCTTCGCCGACTTGGAACGCGTCGTAATCTTTCAAAACTTCGCGATATTCCTGCAAATACTCGTGGATATGCGGACCGTTGTTGTAATGTTCCATACCTCTGGAAGCAGGCATAAGCCAGTTTCCGTTCGGCAGACCTTCGGCTTTGCTTATCTGAGTAATTACGTCCTCTCTGAATCCGTCTACGCCCATATCCAGCCAGTAACGCATAACGTTCTTGACCGCCTCTCTGACTTTGGGATTGTCGTGATTGAGGTCGGGTTGTTCTTTTGCATACAGATGCAAATAAAACTCGCCTCTTTGTTCGTTGTATTCCCACGCGCTTCCGGGGAAAGTGGACATCCAGTTGTTGGGGACTTTCTTGCCGTCTTTACCCTTGCCTTTGCGCCAAATATAGAAATCGGTGTACGGTTCTATTCTCGCGCAACTTTTTTTGAACCAATCGTGTTGGTCGGACGTGTGGTTGATAACCAAATCCATAATCACACGCATACCGAGAGCGTGCGCTTTTTCAAGCACGGCTTTGAAGTCGTCGAGAGTGCCGTATTCGGGATTGATATTGTTATAATCCGCTATATCGTAACCGTAATCGGCTTGCGGAGAAACGTACAACGGAGAAAACCAGATTGCGTCGCTGCCGAGGCTTTTTATGTATTCGAGCTTGCTCAATACGCCTTTGAGGTCACCTATTCCGTCGTTGTTTCCGTCACAAAAAGAGCGTGGCCATATCTGATAAACGGACATCTCTTTGAACCATTTTCTTTCTTCCATATTTCCCTCCATATTGCAAAAAACGAGGCTTTACACCTCGTTTTTGCATAGATAAACGTTATTCTTGGTCGTTTTGCTCGGTTTGTTCAACCTCGCCTTCGACTGCTTGAACCTCTTGATTTTCGACTACTACGGGATTGCCGTCCTCGTCGTATTCGACTTGTTCTTCCTCATCCTCGTGAGGCGTGAGAGCGATTGCCATCACTTTGAATTTGTCGTCTTTGAGTTTCATAATACGCACGCCTTGCGTCGCTCTGCCAATCTTGCTTATTTCATCCGCTTGCACTCTGATGATAACGCCGCTGTCGGTAATCATCATAACGTCGGTGTCGGCAGGAATAACTTTGAGGCATACGAGCGAACCCGTCTTGTCGTTGAACACGCCTGCTTTGACGCCCTTGCCCGCTCTGTTCTGAATCGGATAGTCGCTTATAGAGCTACGCTTGCCGTAACCCGAAGACGTGACGGTAAGAATCTCGTCTCCTTCTCTTACCACGTCGAACGCCACGAGCGTCGTGTTGTCGTCGATGTTCATCGCTTTGACGCCCATTGCCGTTCTGCCGACGGGGCGCACGTCATTCTCGTTGAAGTGAATGCTCATACCTGCGCTGGAAGCCACAAGCACTTCGTCGTTGCCCGTCGTGATTGCCGCGCCGATAAGCTCGTCGTCATCGTTGAACTTGATTGCTATCTTGCCGTTGCGCTTGATTGAATCGTATTCCTCGAGAGGCGTCTTTTTGATGAGACCTTGCTTTGTGGCAAGCATAAGGAATTTGCCCTCTCTCTCCTCGGGCATCTGAAGAATCGTCTGGATTTTCTCGCCTTGTTCGAGTTGCAAGAGGTTTACCGCCGCTCTGCCTCTGGCGTTGCGGGTTGCTTCGGGAATTTCGTAAGCCTTGAGCGTGAACACTTTGCCCTTGTTGGTAAAGAACATAAGTCTTTCGTGCGTGTTGGACGTGAAGATACGTTCAACGAAATCTTCGTCTTTCGCCTTGTGAGCCGTGATGCCCATACCGCCTCTGTGTTGTGCCTTATATTCCGCAACGGGCATACGTTTGATATATCCGCCGTGAGTCATAGAGATGACTACGTCCTCTCTTTCGATAAGGTCCTCAACGTCGATGTCGCCGTAATCGTAAGTGAGTTCGGAAAGTCTCGGCGTGTTGAATTGCGCCTTGATGTCGCTCATCTCCTTGACTATGATGTTGACGACTTCTTCGTCGCTTGCAAGCACCATCGTGAAGTATGCGATTTGCTTATCGAGGTCCTCGAGTTCCGCATTTATCTTCTCGACTTCGAGACCCGTCAAGCGTTGCAAACGCATATCGAGAATTGCCGCCGCCTGCTTGTCGCTAAGCCCGTAATTCTCCATAAGTTTTGCCATTGCGTCTTGTCTGTCTCTCGATTTCTTGAGCAATTCCACGATTGCGTCGATATTTTCGAGCGCGATATGCAAGCCCATCAAGATATGTTGTCTTTCCTGCGCTTTTTCGAGGTCGAAACGAGTACGACGCACGATGACGTCTTTTTGGTGCGCGATGTAGCATTCCAAAATCTCTTTGAGATTGAGTACGCGAGGCACGCCATCCACCAACGCCAGCATAATCATACTGAAATTGGTTTGCATCTGCGTTTGTTTGTAAAGTTGATTGAGCAAAACTTGAGGATTGACGTCCTTTTTGAGTTCGATAACGATACGCATACCGTGACGGTCGGTTTCTTCTCTCAAATCGCTGATACCCTCGAGACGTTTGTCTTTAACTTGGTCTGCGATATTCTCGATAAGTTTTGCTTTGTTTACTTGATAAGGAATCTCCGTAACGACGATACGGCTCTTGCCGTTTGCCATTTCTTCGATTTCCGCTTTAGCGCGCAATACGCATCCGCCGCGACCCGTTCTGTACGCTTGTTTGATGGAATGTCTGCCCAAAATGAGCGCACCCGTCGGGAAATCGGGAGCAGGGATATATTCCATAAGGTCGTCCACGGTTGCGTCGGGATTTTTCAAAAGCGCTATAGACGCGTCGATAACCTCTCCGAGGTTGTGCGGAGGAATGGACGTTGCCATACCGACTGCAATACCGTCCGAACCGTTTACCAACAAGTTGGGGAAGCGAGAGGGCAATACCACGGGTTGTTCGCGCGTGTCGTCGAAGTTGGGATAGAAATCAACCGTCTTTTTGTCGATGTCGCGAATCATTTCCAAAGCGATTTTGGAAAGTCTTGCTTCAGTATAACGGTAAGCCGCCGCAGGGTCGCCGTCGATTGAACCGAAGTTGCCGTGTCCGTCGATGAGCGGGCAACGAATGGAAAAGTCTTGAGCAAGACGTACCATTGCGTCGTATACGGAGCTGTCTCCGTGGGGGTGGTATTTACCAAGCACTTCGCCGACGACCATAGCGCACTTGCGGTAGGGCTTGTCGGGAGTGAGTCCGAGTTCGCTCATAGCGTACAAAATACGTCTGTGAACGGGCTTCAAACCGTCTCTTGCGTCGGGGATTGCACGAGATACGTTGACCGCCATCGCATAAGCGATAAAGGACTTCTTAAGCTCGCCGTTTATCTCGACGTCTTTGACGGTCGAATTGGCTATATGTTGGACATATTCGTTGTTTTTATCGTCTCTTATGTTTGCCATAATTCACTCCTTATACATCCAAATCGGTAACGAGTTTCGCGTTTTGTTCGATAAACTCGCGGCGAAGTTCGGGTTGCTCTCCCATAAGAATGGAGAACAGTCTGTCCGCTTCGATTGCGTCTTCCATAGTGACTTTCAAGAGCGTACGCTTTTGCGGGTCCATAGTGGTTTCCCAAAGTTGCTCGGGGTTCATCTCGCCGAGACCTTTGTAGCGTTGCAAATCTCCGCTCTTTCTGCCGTTTTCCTCATAATATGCGTTGAGGCTCTCGTCGTCGTAGAAGTATTGCTCCTGCTTGCCTTTGGTAATCTTATAAAGCGGAGGAAGTGCGATATAAACGTGTCCGTTCTCGATGAGCGGGCGCATAAAGCGGAACAGGAACGTGAGCATCAATATACGAATGTGGCTGCCGTCCACATCGGCATCGGTCATACAGATTATGCGATGATAGCGAAGTTTGGACTCGTCGTATTCGGCGTTGATACCGCATCCGAAAGCGGTTATCATCGCTTTGATTTCCTCGTTTTCAAGCACTCTGTGCAAGGTTGCTTTCTCGACGTTGAGAATCTTGCCTCTCAAAGGAAGAATCGCTTGGAATCTTCTGTCTCTGCCTTGCTTTGCGCTTCCGCCTGCGGAGTCGCCCTCGACGAGATAAATTTCACAGTTCTTGGGGTCTTTGTCCGTGCAATCGGCAAGTTTACCGGGAAGCGTCGTGCTTTCGAGCGCGCTCTTTCTTCTTGCGCTCTCTCTTGCCATACGAGCCGCCTCTCTCGCGCGTTGCGCCGTAATGGTCTTTAACACGAGTTCTTTCGCTTCACGCGGATGTTCCTCGAGATAAGTGCCAAAGCCCTCGGTTACGCCTTTAGCGACCGCAGAACGCATACTGCTGTTGCCGAGTTTGGTTTTCGTCTGACCTTCGAATTGCGGTTCCGCAAGTTTGACGGAAATAACAGCCGTAAGACCTTCTCTGACGTCCTCGCCGCTGAGCTTCTCGCTGCCTTTGAGAATGCCTGCCTTGGTGCCGTAATCGTTGATAATCTTCGTGAGAGACGCTTTGAAACCGTCAAGGTGCGTGCCGCCTTCTTCCGTATTGATGTTGTTTGCAAACGCCAAGATAGTGTCGCTGTAGCTGTCGTTGTATTGCATTGCCACTTCGACTTCGCTGTCGACGTACTTTTCGTCGAAATAAATAACTTCGGGGAAAATCGTCTCCTTGGTTTTGTTCATTTCCTCAACGAAAGAAACGATGCCTCCTTCATAGCAGAACACCTCTCTGCGTTCGGGTTCCACACGCTCGTCGGCAATCTCGATAACGAGACCTTTGTTGAGGTATGCAAGCTCGCGCAAACGAGTTTTCATCGTATCGTAATTGAAGTCCAACGTCTCGAAAATCTCTCCGTCAGGATAGAAAGTTATCGTCGTACCGGTGCCGGTTGCGTCTCCGACCACGGCAAGAGGTCTCTCTGCCACGCCTCTGTTGAAACGAATACGGTAAAGTTTGCCGTTTTGTTTGACTTCGGCAATAAGCCATTCGCTGAGTGCGTTGACGCAAGATACGCCTACGCCGTGCAAACCGCCCGAAATCTTGTATCCGCCGCTGCCGAATTTTCCGCCCGCGTGAAGTTTGGTAAGAACGACCTCGACTGCGGATTTTCCTTCTTTTTCGATTATACCCGTCGGAATGCCTCTGCCGTTATCCGTAACGCGAATCGCGCCGTCTTTCAAAATCTCGACCACGATGTGCGTGCAGTAGCCTGCAAGAGCTTCGTCGATGGAGTTGTCAACGACTTCCGTAACCAAATGGTGCAGACCTCTCGTGTCCGTCGAACCGATGTACATACCCGGGCGTTTTCTGACTGGGTCAAGTCCCTCGAGAACCTGAATGTCGCCCGCATTATAACTGTGTTTGACTTCTTCTGACATCTTTCCTCCTAAATAAAAATATATTTTAGTAGTTAATATATTATTATTCAATAATAATAAGTGAAAATATTATAACAAGTTTATATCAAAATATCAAGAGTTTTCCCCAAAGTTTTTATTCGAAGCCCTCAAACCGCCCGAATTTCAATCTTGCGCTTCTTTTTGAGACTTTGGACAATCTTTGACGAATTTCGCATTTTCGGGCGTTTTCGCAATGTTTAATCGCTTGCTATAAACCAAAAGATAGGTTAGGATAAAGGTATGGATTTGAAAGAGAGATTAAAAACGCCGCAAAACGTAGACGAATTGAAAGAAGTATACAAGCAAAATCAACTCGTCTATTACACTCCGAAAGAGGAGTTAATCAACGTCGCTACGCATGCGTTCGGCGCAATATTCGCGCTGGTTTTTATGATTTTTATGCTCGTAAAAGCCTCGACGCCCGCCGCTTACGCAAGCGCGGTGCTGTCGTGTGCGCTTATCGCAATCGAGTTTGCGGTGTCGGCAACCTACCACGGCGTGACCGATTTGAAGCGCAAGCTCGTCTGGCGCAAAGTCGATTTCCCGGCAGTCAATCTCAACGTTATTGCCTGCGCCACGGCAACTTGCCTTATGTACGGCAGTATTTACGGCTACATCGCACTCGGCGTATCGCTTGCAATCGCGCTTGTGATATTCATACTTTGTCAAGTTCGCTTCGATATTTTCCGCAAAGTGTCCGTCGCTTCGACGTTCGTAATCGGCGGATTGATGTTTGCGGCGTTCTTCACGGCGTATTTCAGCGAAACGGGCATACCGCTTGCAACGAGCCTTATTTACCTCTTTGGTTTGGTATCCTGTCTTATAGGCGCATTACTGTTCGGAGTGCATAAGCGTTACGTCCACTGCGTATTTCACGTCTTTGTACTGATAGGTCCGATGCTGTTTTTGATAGCAACCTATATGCAGCTCAAATAAGCATTTTGCAATTAAGAAACATATAGCGAAAAACACTCGTAAAAAACGCCGAATGCGATACTAACAACGTATGAAGCAAAGATTTAATATGTTTACTTGTAAACCATTTTACAATGTTTTTATCTAACAATATAAATTATTAACCGTATTTTTCGTTATCGACGTGTTGATAAGTGGAAAATTTGTTTTTCGTGAAACACCGCACTGTTTAGCGGTGTTTTTACTTATTTCGTACTCATTTTCAGACCTGTAAAAGTATTATATAACAGCAATTAACACCAACGTTAATCGACTTTACGCCGCGCAGTCCGCATCGTTTATCCGATAACGTTAAAAGCACTTGGTTAGGCATACATATTTTCAATTTAACGATGTTCGGACAACTGCGCAATAAACGAACAAGGTATCTGCTATTTAATTCCACAAATACTATACGGAACCCACAACAAAATACAAATATCGATGCCGAATCACAGCATTTTTTCATAGTTTTCGCACATTAAAAAACGCAAATATGCAATATAGATAGAAATTGTGTGAAACAGTAAAATTTTTCTATAAAAATCGAGAAACATTTTGCGTCGAAAAATTTGGGTGAAAGGTCAAAAATTTTTCTATCAGAATTTACAAGGAGAAAGAGCAAAAATTATTTTTTCATCGGTAAAAACCGTCCAAAACCCTACTAAACAGTAGGTTTTTAGACTTTTTCGTTCCACGTGAAACAGGGTGCCAAAATCAAATTGTTCCACGTGAAACATAGGCTTTTTATAATGCTTTTAAGGCAAATTTGCCGATTATATCGTCTACACGGCATCTTGAGATGTTAATTATATTTGCTGTGTTAATATAAGATTCTTTGTTGATTGCGATACCGTATACCGTCATCAACGCTGAGCCACCGTTGTATGTTAGTTGTATATTTTTCCGCACTCCCTCTCCGTCCTTTCGGTATTCCCGATTACGCTTTTGTTTATGCACGCTAAAAACATTTTTCGAAAACGGCTACTTTATCTCTATTTAGTAGTATTGTAGCTTGTTTTTTCTATACGTTACACGTGAAACAATTTTGCGTTTTTATAGATTATCGGGTATATTTGACCGATTTGGTTTGCGGTGTTATAATTGCGTTATGGAACCGATAAATTTGCTCGATGTGAAAAATAGGTTTGAATTTCGGATGTGGCTTGTCGATAACCATTTGCAGGAAAACGAATGTTGGGTTATTGTAAAAAGAGGCCGTCCGAACGATAATACTACGTTTTGGTATTTAGATGCGGTTGAAGAAGCATTATGTTTCGGCTGGATAGACAGTACAACCAAAAAACTATCCGATACTGTTACAGCACAACGCTTTGCAAAACGCAGAAAAAACAGCAACTGGACGGAACTAAACAAAGAACGTTGCCGCAGGCTTGAGAAACTCGGGCTTATGACGGACAGCGGAAAAGCAGTATTACCGAATATGTCAGAGAACGGTTTTGTTATAAATCAAGATATATTGACTTTACTACAATCGGATGAAACCTTATGGAAAAACTTTTTGAGTTTTCCGCCGTTATATCGTAGAGTCAGAATCGATACGATTCAATTCAACAAGCATCGTCCTGCGCTTTATCGGTCTCGTTTGGATAAATTTATCGAGAATACAAGAAATGGCATTATGTACGGAGATTGGAACGATAACGGAAGATTGCTCGATTATTGAGCAAATACCGCGATAACAACTTACGCCGCCGCGCTTACGGATAAGCAACTTACACGTCACAAAAAATATAATAGCACAAAAAAAGAAACGTACCGAATTAAACGGAATCTGTTGGTACGTTTTATTTATATATTTTTGATTTTTATAGAAACTTATTCTTTGTTTTTCTATACGTTACACGTGAAACAATGTGAATAATTCTTCGTTTATTTATCGAGATATTCGACAAGTTTTTTCGGCGCAGTTCTTTGAGATTGAATATTACCCTTTGTTCCTATATCACGCATTTTCTTTATAGTACAATAACCGTTCGGATATTCTTTCAATAATTCGATTTCCATATAATTGCCGCATCTTTCAAACACGCCGCCGTCAAAAACATACTTTGTATCGTCTATTTCGCAAAAGGGTAGATTTTACCTTATTTACCTTGCATTTGTTTTTATTACAATTTTAGAATGCGCCAAATATAAAAACTTATATCTTTAACCGCTATAGTTTTATTTTTTCGGTTAATTATCTTAAAATCTGTTATTGTGCAAATACATCATATTTTCAAAAGTTGCAGGGAATAATATATTCTAAAAAACCTCAATTATTGTATTTTTGCACTTTTGCTTATTTTTAACACGTTTAGGCTTATATTCGGTTTTATTGAGTATTATTGCAATAGTTCACTTGTAAACTATTGCATTTTATTGTTTTATTGATGTTATTATTAAAAATCGACTAAAATTCAATACAAAAAACGGGCGGACGTTGCGTCAACCCGTTATAATTTTTTTGTTATTTTAATGCTGTTTCACAAGGTATTGAGAACGTCGAGATAGGCGGACAATTCTTTCTTTGCGCCGGCAAGGTTGTGAGAGCGGTAGTTTCCACACTCGATTTTCTTACTGCCGGGAATCGTATCGAGTTCAAGGCATTTTGCGACGCACTCTTTGGTAAGTTTAAGTGCCTCGTCTTTATCCGTATCGAAAAGAAGAAGATAAAACCCCGTACGACAGCCCATAGGACCGAAATACGCGACTTTATCCTTATGGTCGCTGTTGCGCACGACCGTGGCAAACAGATGCTCTATGGTGTGCATAACGGCGGTATGAAGATAATCTCCTTTATTCGGCTCTTTGAAGCGCAAATCGTAAGTGAACACGTTTCTGTCCACGCGACTAAGGTAAAATCCCTTTTTAAGCACGTTGTGGTCGATTGTAAACGACGTTATCTTTTCCATAGTCTCTTTATTCCTTTATCGGCGGAAGCGCGCTTGCGCCCTCTTTGACGGCTTTGAGTATTGCAGGCAACATTTTTTCGTAACCTGCCACTCCTTTTGCCATTACCGTTTCAAAACTCACGTTTGCGCCTTCCTCGGCGTTGTCGCTGACAACTTTGACGGAAAAGAGGGGGATGTTATTCCTTTCGCACGCGATTGCAAGTCCTGCAAGCTCCATTTCGCAAATATCCGCGCCGAACTCTTTTCTGAGCCTTTGTTTTTCTTCTTTTACGGCAACGAATTTATCTCCGCTTGCTACGCTGACGAGTTTTATGGGTTTACCG
This sequence comes from Christensenella sp. UBA7588, assembly GCA_002478945.1. GTDB lineage: Bacteria > Bacillota > Clostridia > Christensenellales > CAG-917 > CAG-475. Next base: position 6,992 of record DLKM01000027.1, on the reverse strand, counting down.
ACGTTTGCAAGCACGTTTTGAATGACGTTTTCGTCAAGATAGAAGAAGTTGTCCGCCATACCGCTGTACTGACCGACCTTTCTGTCCGTATCGACTTCCGTGACGTCGAATTGATAGTGACACACCTTTCTCGGTACGACGATTTCGCCCACGTCGAATTTTCCGACTGCGCCGACAAATCCGAAGTTCAGCACGATTTCCACGTCGAACAGGTCGACGAGCAGTTGCACGGCAAGCGCGGCTTTAACCTCGCCTACGCCGCTCGTTGCAAGATATATCGTATCGTCTCCGAGAACAATCTTGCTTATTGCCACACCCGATATGGTGCTTTGGTCGACGACGTTGCCGAGTTTTTGAAAAATTGGCAACGTTTCTTCCGCCATTGCGGTTACTATTGCTATTCTCATATATTGCCTCCGTTTTTTTGCGATATATATTTTACCACTTTTTGCAAAAGAGTACAATAGTATATAAAAATTAACGTCGCTTTCATTGTCTGTTTGTGAGTCCCGTTTTGCTTATGATGCTTGTAATACAAGAAAAATAATGCTATTATATACGCAAGGCATTTATGGACAAAGACTATATCGTTTCACTCGCATCGACGCTCGACGTCAATCTGACAACCTCTCAGGCAGAGGCTCTTTGTCGTTACTACGAAATGGTTGTCGAGTCCAACAAAGCATTCAACCTGACCGCAATAACCGACGAAAAAGACTTTGCCGTAAAACATATAGCGGACTCGTTGGCGGGAGTTAGCGAAATTCCGAGCGGAGCAAAACTTTGCGACATCGGTTCGGGCGCAGGTTTTCCGTCTATGCCTATCGCAATCGCAAGAACCGACGTATCCGTTACGGCTCTCGATTCGACGGCAAAAAAGATGACGTTCGTTTCTCAAAGCGCAAAAGCACTCGGAATACAAAACCTTTCCGCAATCGCAGGCAGGGCAGAGGAACAAAAGGCGCAATTTACAAAATTCGACGTCGTGACGGCAAGAGCCGTATCCGCACTTCCTATTTTGCTCGAGCTTGCGATGCCGTTTTTGAAAGTCGGCGGACTTTTCCTTGCATACAAAACCGACGAGAGCGAACTCGAAACTTCGCAAAACGCAATGAAAGTGCTTGGAGTAAAGCATTTACGCACCAAATTTTTGAATTTACCAAACGGAGACAAGCGCGCGATTTTGGTTTTTGAAAAAATAAAACCGACGCCACCGCAGTACCCGAGAGTTTACGGGAGTATAAAGAAAAAGCCGCTTTAACTTTGCGCCGAATGCTAAACACGCGTCACTTATCTTTTTGAGATAACTTGACGCATATTTAGGCGCAAACGTCCTACAAAAAAGCAAGCAGAGCCTTGCTTTTTTGCGTATGGGCTCGCAACCTTGAGGCGGCTCGGCGGTTGCTCAGACGGATAGTTGATGCTCACAACGACACCTCGTTAAGTTATAAACTACAGCTCCGCCTGTTTACGAGTGACATTGATTAAACGGAAAAATATCAAGCCGATAATTCTCATTTCTATTTAGAGCAACTTAACTCTTTCAATGCAATTCCCCCTTTCCTCAGGTGTTTCCCCTATTACTATCCTAATAGAGTTCCGTCGTAACTCCTTAAATGCAACACCCCCTCTTTCCGGACACGCCGGTATTTCTCCCGCCACTCGAATAAGGGCAATTCTCTACAACATTATCCGTCGCTCGTGGGGGCGACATTCGGCACTCGCATAGATAGGTATCGTCCTCTTGTTATGTCACTCGTTCGCAAACGAAAGAACAACACTCGTTTGCTCACTTGTACTAATCGTCAAGTTCGGCGCTCAGAGGCTCGCCGCCGTTGCGGCTCGTGTTCCGTCTCCGAATAAGCACATTCCGTTAATATGTACACTTCGAATGAGTTTTAATATAATTTAATAACATTATTTTCCATTTTTTATAAATTTTTCGTGAAACTTTTTGTGAAACATAATTGAAAAAAGAAATATTGTATGCTACACTATTTTTATGGCGTACGTCGTATCCTTTTCAAATCAAAAGGGAGGCGTCGGCAAAACAACCTCTTGCGTTAATCTTGCCGCTTATATCGCTCTCTCGGGATACAAAGTTTTGCTCGTTGACCTCGATTCGCAAGCCAACGCGTCAAGCGCGCTGGGAGTATTCGACAAAAATATACAACATTCGATATATTCCGCTTTATGCGGAGAAGATATTGAAAACTGTATACGCAGAGGACAGGAATGCGGATTTGATTTTATCCCTTCGTGCAGAGACCTTGCGGGGGCGGAACTCGAGCTTAAGGACAAACCCGAACGCGAATATGCGTTAAAACGCATTCTCGAGCAAATAAACGACGAATACGACTTTATATTTATAGATTGCGCGCCGTCTATAAATCTGCTTATGATAAACGCTCTCACGGCGTCAAACGCGGTTGTCGTGCCTATTCAATGCGAATATTTTGCGCTCGAGGGGCTTAATCAACTGCTCAACACGGTGCGACTTGTGAAAAAAAGCCTCAATCCGTCGCTAAAAATAGACGGAGTGTTGCTCACGATGTATATGCAAAACAGGCTTGCAAAAGATGTGGAATCTCACGTCCGCGACCTTCTCGGAAAAGTCGTTTTCGACTCCAAAATACCGAGAAACGTGCGCGTTGCAGAAGCCCCGAGTTTTGCAAAAACAATATTGCAATACGATAAAAACTGCGCAGGTGCGCTTGCTTACAAGGCTCTTGCGGACGAATTTATATCAAAACATAAGGAGTGAAGTATGGCAAATACAAAAGGCGGACTCGGTTCCAAAGGTTTGAACGCACTTTTCAACGACAACGAAGAAAACGTCAGAGTGGATATTGCGGACGATATTAAGGCGCAAGAAATCGACATTACGCTCATAGATCGCAACCCAAATCAGCCAAGAAAAACGTTCACTGAGGATAGTCTCAGAGAAATGGCTACGTCTATTGCCACATACGGCGTTTTGCAACCGCTCATTCTCGTAAGAAGCGAGGGCGGAAGATATATGATTATCGCAGGCGAGCGTCGTTTCAGAGCGAGTTTGCTCGCAGGTCTCAAAAAAGTGCCTGCAATCATAAGAGAATTCACTCCGCAACAAATACAAGAAATTTCGCTCATCGAAAACTTGCACCGCGAGGACCTCAACGCAATCGAAGCGGCGGAAGGTATGCGCGAACTTATGGAAAACCACGGACTCACGCAAGAAGAAGTCGCGCTGAGAATCGGCAAATCTCGTCCGTACGTTACCAACACTTTGCGTCTTTTGCAACTCCCCGACGAAGTTACCGAACTCGTGAGAGAAGGCAAACTTTCCCCCGGACACGCAAGAACGCTTATCTCGATTGACGACAAGGAATATCTCGTCACGCTTGCAAAACAGGCTTGCGACAACAAACTTTCCGTGCGCGACCTCGAAAACCGCGTAAGACTGTATTTCACGAGAAAGGCAATTCCGTCCGGTCCGAGAGAAAACAAAGTTATGCCTCTCGAACTCAAAGAGTTTGTCGGCGATATGAAGCGCATCTTCGCAACCAAAGTCAAACTTGTCGGCAACGACCAAAAAGGTCGTATCACAATCGACTACTTCAACAAAGACGATTTGGACAGAATTTACGCTTTGATTCAAATCTTGAAATACAACGACAAACTGTAAAAAATAATTAATAGTTAATAATTAATAATTTTGGAATAATCAGCTTGTCATTCCGAGGTGCAACGAATGTTGCAACGTGGGAATCTAGCGAAGCGCAATAAAAACCATTAGTTTTATAAAAACAACAAAACACGCATTTTATGTGCGTGTTTTTTATTGTTTAAGCATTGATTTGTGTAATATATAAAATTTTACATTAAGGCTTTGCCTTCCGCAATTATTAATTATTAACTATTAATTATTGATTCTACCGCCTACAACCGTCCCGTCTTTTATGTTTATCTTGTTTGCATTGTTGGGTAGGTCGTATTCCGTGCAAGTAAGGATTGTTTGAAAACCTTCCGTCATTTTGAGCAGAGTGGTTTGTCTGTTCTCGTCAAGTTCGGAAAGCACGTCGTCGAGGAGCAACACGGGCGGCTCGCCTATCTCGTTTTTGTAGATAATCACTTCGCCGAGTTTCATTGCGAGCGCAATGGTGCGTTGTTGACCTTGCGAAGCAAATTTACGGCTGTCTTTGCCGTTGATTTCTATTTTTATATCGTCTCTATGAGGTCCTACGGTGCAGAAACCGAGGTCTTTGTCCTTTTGTCTCGATTCGACAATCGCTTTATACAAATTGCTTTCGATTTGCGAATCGTCGCAATCGCATTTTGCACCGCTTTCATAAGATAACGACAACGTTTCTTTTTCTCCGCTCAATGCAAAATGAAATTTACGCGCCGCGTCGTTCAACGTCGCAATATATTCTTTGCGCTTCTGAACGATGATTGCGCCTTCTTTTGCAAGAGATGCGTCCCACACGTCGAGCATATCGTCTATATTTTGATATTTACAATCTTTGAGAAGATTGTTTTTTTGTTTGAGAGTCTTGTTGTAGCGTTGAAGCGCAATGAAATACGCCTTTTGTTGCTGGGATATGCCGACGTCCAAAAATCTGCGTCTTTCCTGCGGTGCTTCTTTGACGAGTTTCATCTCGTCGGGAGAGAAAAATACCACGCCGAGTATTCCCAAAAGCTCTCCCGCGCGATTGACGGGAATGCCGTCCACAGCAACTTTTTTCTTGCCTTGCGCGTCTATTTGAAGCACAATCGTGTGTTTTCTGAATTTGCGCTCGAGTACGACTTTCACTCGCGCTTTATCTTGTCCGAGCAAAATCATCTCTTTGTCTTTCGTCGTGCGAGGGGAGTGAAAAACGGAACAAAGATAGACGGATTCGAGCATATTTGTTTTTCCGCTCGCGTTCTGTCCGTACAAAACGTTCAGACCGTCGGCAAAACGCACGACGGCTTGCGAATAGTTTCTGAAGTTTTGAAGTTCGAGCGAAAGAATTTTCATACACTACAAGTATAGCGTAGAGATAGTTTTTTTTCAACATCTTGTGTTTAAGTTTTCTTTTTGGATTTTCGCTTGAATTATTTTTGCGTTTTGATATAATCAAAAATATGATTAACATAGAAGAATTTTGGGAAAACGCAAAGGATGAATTGTCCATATCCATACAGGCAATCAGTTACGAGGTGTGGATAGAAAAATTAGAGCCTGTCTGTTTCGTCGACAACGCTATGGTTTTGTCTACGATTTCGGCAAACGCAAAACGCACTATCGACACGAGATACCTCGACACAATCAAAGAGGTCGTGTCCTCGCTCAACTCCGCAATAACGGATGTTATTATCATCACGCCCGACAAAAAAGAGGAATATCTCAACAAACAGACGGTTTTTATCGAGGACGAGGGTTTTGTAACAAATTTCGTTCCCGAAGATAAGGGAAAGAAAAAAAGCCCGTTTCTCGAAAAGTATACTTTTGAAAATTTCGTCGTCGGCAAATCCAACGAATACGCTCTTGCGGCTTGCAAAACCATTGCGCAAAATCCGGGAGGAAGTTACAACCCGTTGTTTATTTATTCGGGCGTAGGTCTCGGAAAAACGCACCTTTTACACGCAATAGGCAATTATCTTTTCAAAAACAGAAAAAACGCAAACGTTCTTTACGTCAGCGCGGAAACGTTGGTAACCGAACTTATCAGCGTAATACGCAACAAATCAAACGACGAAAACAACAAGTTCAGAGAAAAATATCGCTCTTGCGACGTTCTTATGGTGGACGACGTGCAATTCCTTATAGGCAAGGAAGCCACTCAAGAGGCGTTTTTCCACATCTTCAACGACTTGTATCAAGACAACAAGCAAATCATTCTGACGTCGGATAGGTCGCCTAAGGACCTCACGACGTTGTCCGACAGGCTTCGCACACGCTTCGGCTGCGGACTTATCGTGGATATTCAAGTGCCAGACCTCGAAACGAGAGTGGCTATCCTCAAAACGAAAGCAGTACAATCCAAGTTTATGCTTTCCGACGAAGTTGCCGAGTATATCGCAGAGCTTGCTCCGTCCAACATCAGAGAAATGGAAGGATTGCTCAATCGAATCATATTCTTCAGTTCGCTTACCAACAGCCCGATTCAGACGAGAGAAATCGCAAGCGAGGCTTTTGCGGGATTCCTTAAAGAAAAACAAGGGGAAACAACCGACGCAAGCGGAATTATAGACGCGGTGTGCAAATATTTCAAAATATCCACAACGGATATAATATCCAAAAAGAAAACGAAAAACATCGTTGAACCTCGTATGATTGCAATCTACCTCATAACTGAGCTTTTGCCGATGCCTTTGGTGCAGATAGGCGAAATGTTCGGCGGTAGAGACCACACGACGATTATCCACGCAAGAGACAAGATAAGCGAGGAAATAAAAACAAATCCGCGCATCAAAATAACCGTCGCGGATATAAAAAATATGATACTTAATAGATAAATTGCGCCGAATAAATAACAAAAAGCACTCTTTCGAGTGCTTTTTTTTGAATTAATAATTAATAATTATTAATTAATAATTGTGGAATATTCCATATTAACACTCTAACAGAGTGCATCGTAACTCCTCTAAATACAATAACCCCCTCTTTCCGGACACGCCGGTATTTCTCCCGCCACTCGTATAAGGACATTTCTCTACAACATTGCCCGTCGCTCGTGGGGGCGACACTCGGCACTCACATAGATAGGGATATTTCTCTCATTATGCCACCGTCCTTTGTGTGACTGCTACGCAACAACACGTCACAGTCGGGCGGTACTGCACACACAAGGCTCCCACACACAAAAGACAAGCGAATTGACTTTTAATACAAAAGATGAAAGCGCGGTCTTTTGCGTGAAGGGAAAAAGGAACACCAAGGCAAAAAGCAAATAATTGACACTTGTGGCAATTATGGCTAAACGCCTTGTGTGTGACGCAAGTTCGGCACTCAAAGGCTCGCCGCC
>DLKM01000020.1 GCA_002478945.1 Christensenella sp. UBA7588 | reverse complement strand
ACGCACTTTTTCATATCATCATCTCCTTTTTGACGTGTTGTAATTCGAGTATAGAGTGTTCAATTCTCGTTGAGTAGGACCTTGACTGAGCCGTTTTGTGCTTAATTTGAAATTTAGTAAAACGGCGTTGAAAGCCTAAATAAACATTGTTGAAACGATGTTGAAACATAGTTGGAACACTCCTTTGTCGAGTTGTCTTTTTCTTTCGACACCTCGAAAAAATCGGGAAAGCATCGCATCGTCAAGGAAATAGGGAAAATATTGCGTGGGTATATTTGCTTTGATTGTTGTCCGCAATAATTTCCCCCTTGAAGAAAGATGCTTTTCTGATAAACTCCACAACCACCTCTAAAAGAGAAAGAAAAGACATATCACATTACTGTTCCATCATTGTTTTGTCACAGATTGGTTACTATTTCGTTACGGTTTTGTCATACGCATTTTGTTGTTTCAAAGACGTCCATTGTTGTTTTATGATGTTCTTCTTTTTGAACGGGGCAGGGCTTATTGTTATGGCAGAAATAAAAAAGGAGGTGTGATATGCGAGAGATTGAGTTAAAAAACAATACGAGTGGCAAGAAGATTCTCGTGGACGACGTAACGCCGGACTTATCTCTTATTTCGAGTAAGGATAAAGAATTGTATATATCCTTATTAGAGATAGAGATGTATGAGCATTTCAAGAATCGTCGCAAAAGAAAGCCGAGAGATCAACCTGAAAATGTAAAGATTTCATAGTTGTGTACCATAAATGTCGCATAACGATAAATATCAAATATTTCTTATGAAAACCCGTTGACTTTTGTTTTGGAATGCTTATAATAAAAATTACAAAACGCAATAATTGTTGCAGATTGTAAAAGAGGATATGAAATGCAAGTAAAAAACAAAGAAACGATAGATAAGATTTTGAACATACTCAACGAGAGTTTGCGTGAGAATAACGGCACTCCGTCTATATACGAAATTGCCGATACACTAAACATAAATCCTTCCACGGTCAGCAGATATATCAACTATATGGTGTCCGAAGGCATAATTGAGAGAAAAGGCAAGCGCTGCAATCTCACTACATCAAAGTTTGCCAAAACAATGTCCGACGTAACGGCTTGCCCGATTGTTGGCGACATTGCTTGTGGCTCCCCGATACTTGCGGAAGAAAACATAGAATCGTATGTATCAATCTCTACCGAGTTCTTCGGCCCCGGAGAATACTTCATACTGAAAGCAAAAGGCGAAAGTATGATAAATGTAGGCGTAAACGACGGAGATTTGGTTGTTATACGAAAGCAAGATACTGCAAACGAAGGACAAATCGTAGTTGCGCTCACGGATGACGGCGAGGCTACATTAAAGCGATATTTTTTGGATAAAAAGCACAAACTAATAAGGCTGCATCCCGAAAACGATGCACTTCAAGATATGTTCTATAAGAACATTCAAATTCAAGGCATAGCCGTAAAAGTAATAAAGGACTTGTTATAAAGGAGCAATATGGAAAAGCAACGGACTTATCTTTGCATAGATATGAAATCATTCTTCGCATCGGTTGAATGTGCGGAACGTGGGTTAAGTCCGTTTGAAACAAACCTTGTCGTAGCAGACGAATCTCGCGGAAAAGGTGCTATAACTTTGGCAATTACGCCTAAGATGAAAGCACTCGGAGTTAGAAACCGTTGCAGACTGTTTGAAATCCCTAAAAACATAGATTATATTATTGCTCTCCCTCACATGAGTTTGTATATCAAATACTGTGCAGACATTTTTGATATATATCTCGATTATTTCTCACCGGACGATATACATCAATACTCAATTGACGAGGCTTTTATAGACGTTACGGACTACTTGTCTATTTACAAACTCGAACCAAAGCAACTTGCAAAGAAAATCATAAACGAGATAGCCGAGCGCACGCATATTCCTGCGACTTGCGGTATAGGCACAAACCTGTATCTTGCAAAGATTGCACTCGACATCACGGCGAAACATTGCAAAGACCATATAGGAATGCTTGACGAGCAAACATTCAAAGAAACTTTGTGGGAGCATAGACCGATAACCGACTTTTGGAATATCGCAAACGGCATTGCCACAAGGCTCGCCCGATATGGAATTCACGATATGAAAGGCGTAGCAACAGCCCCGGAAGATCTCCTTTATAGGAATTTCGGTAAGAACGCTAAATTGCTAATCGACCACGCAAACGGCAAGGAAAGTTGTACGATTGCGGACATCAAGAACTACAAGGGTAAGTCAAAGTCTATCTCAAATTCTCAAATCTTGTTCAGCGACTACGCATACGATAAAGCACATATCGTCATACAAGAGATGGCATTGAGTGGTTGTCAGCGACTCTTAAAAGAACATTTGATTGCAAGCCACGTCGGTATTTCCGTCGGGTATTCAAAAGATGCTGCTCCGGCTACGGGCGGAACGCTTAAAATGCCAAACAGCACCAATCTCTATTCAATGGTTAAGGAATACGTTGATAGAATTTTTGAAGATACCACCCATCAAGACATTCCTATCCGCAGACTCGCTATATGTTTTAGCGGACTCGTGGACGAATCTGCCGAGGGCTATGATTTGTTTACGGATTTGGACGCATTGCAAAAAGAGCGCAATGTAGAAAAAGCGGTGTTGGAAATCAAAGAAAAGTTTGGCAAAAACGCAATGTTACGAGGTTTCGACTTGCAAGAAGGCGCAACACAAAAAGAACGCAACAAACTGATTGGAGGACACAATGGCGGTTAAAGACAATGACGATGTAAATCGTGCGGCTCAGTTTCTTCCATTCGATGCCCTAAAAGGCCTGTCCGAAGAATTGCAAAGCAGAATCGAAAAGCGCACGCGCGTTCCTAAACACGAATTTTCCGATGAAAAGAAAGAAGAATTGTCCAAAACTCTTGTGAGAGTGGACAAAGGAACGGTTGTGAGAATCAATTTCTATCTCAACGGACATTACATTGATATAGAAGGAACTGTTGCGAAAAACAACGTGGTCTATCATTATTTGACGATAGGACAAAAGAAGATATTTTATGACGATATCTACCAAATCGATATAGTTTCCGAATAACTGCCCCGGTTTATAAGGAAATTGTATATAGGGTGCGCAAGATAGTTTTACTGCGACGCGGGAGTGCCTAACCCCGTCAATGCAGTGGGCTAAATACAAGTCTATGTGCGCTATGGGCGAAGGAGGTACTTTTATGGATAATGCTATTATCACGCAAGACGCTATTCCGATACGAAAACTGTGTCCTGAATGCAGAAAGTATTTTGTAGCGAGTGTTAAAAGTAACGGCGAAATCGTGGGGAGATGCTCACATTGTCACGCCAAGTACTTTGAGCAGAAAAAGAACAACGTGCGACTTATCAAAGTTGTGCAAAGATAATCACTAACAAGGAAAACTACATACGTCTATATAGGCAAATCAAGGTCGGGCTGTGACAGCGCCCAAGATAAATCCTCGTTCCCCGCTTTTATAGATAAGATTCGATAGGAGATGATATCCCCAACCCGAATGCGACGTGTTGAAAAAGGTCGCAAACCGAGTGGGGATATTTTTATTCTCCGCTACGGGAAATCTATTTATAAGAACTAGGAGAATATATGAAAACATTTACAGCAATCAGAGAAGATTTGAGAAATATCAGATATTACTATTCTCGTCGTGACGAGATGACGGAAACAGCAAAAATCGTAGGGGAGTGCAAGGTATTAAAAACCGTAGAAGAGTATAACGAAATCGTATGCCAAGCACCGCCTAAACTTTATGAATTGTACTATTACATGTACGTTGAAAACAACACGCAGGAATCGGCAGCAGAGAAGTACGGATATGCCAGAGAGCACGTCACAAGACTTAACAAGCAATTGTTACGTTTTATTCAAAATCATCTTATAGCATAAGGAGAAAGAATATGGAAGAATTTATCCCGGATTTTATATTGCAAGCAGACAACGTATATAGAACGAGAAACTATATCGTAAAACAAAGATTGGAATATATCGAAAACTCGACGGAAGATAACGTCATAATAAGTTATGACACCTTCTATAAGCGCACACGGCAAAGAGATAAACAGTATATGATTATGTACGGTGATAAACATCACCCAAACGGTAAGCGTATGCCGAGCACAACTTATACAAGAGTGTACATCGATTAAAAGAAAGGCAAGGTTAACCCCTTGTCTTTTTTTATGTTTATACAACAATGTTACATCGTTGTTTCAATAGGATTTTATAGTGTCATTTCTGCATTTCATTACTGTTTGAATTGGGCTCGAAAGTTGTCCTTTTTGCTTACAATGGTGTTCTGGTTTTTTTGAAAAATAAGCCCTATACTGATGACGTAATCAAGGGCGAGAACAAGCGAACGACTGTTGATTGCGGACTGAATTCAGATAAAGGTGGCCACCTTCCGGAACAAGTCGCAAGAAACGGAACGTTTCACAATCAAGACTTTATGATTACAAAACATCAACTTAATATACCAATTTCGCGCTTAGCTAACGGCAACACGGGCAAAGACAAATCACTATGCTGCACTATCGGCAAAAACGGGTAAAGGAGAATTTTTCAATGGCAAACAAATATAGCGAACGCAGATGGAGCGTGCCTTCCAAGAGAGCGAAGGACTACGCATCGGAGCGTAAGAACAAGGTGCACGAACACGGTGCAAAAGAAGGAAAACAACTCACGGATTACGAGGCAGGACTTCGCTCCGGATACTTGCAAGCGCAATCGGATCACGCAGGTTTGTACAAGTACAAAAAGGCTCTCGGCGAAGGCAAATCCAAATCCGAGGCAAGAACTATCTCTCGTACTATCGGGAAGAAAAAATAAGGAGGAAATAAGCAATGGATAAGAAAATCTTTGTAGAAAGAGAAACCTACGAGAAAAACGGCAAGCAGTATTTTACATACTTCATCAAAGGCGTTGTGCGCGGTATCGAGGCAAGAGTGCAACTTATGCCCCCGGACTTCACGGGCTACACAGTTTTGGATATCGTTTTCGGCAATGAAAACAAAGCGGAACTCGTTGTAACGCCTTACGAAATCAAGGACGAAAAAACAGGCAAAGTCGTTTCGGGCAACACCTATGGCGTACGTTCTTTTGACGAAGACGGCGAAGTTTACGAATGCAAGATTCAGCCGTTCAAATCATCGGACAGAGCATTGCTCAATATGCTTATCAGATAAATAAGCATCAGGGAATACGGCTTGAAATACAGTCGTATTTCTTTTTCTAAAATGGAGGAATTAATATGAATCAAGAAAAGAAAAACAGTATCAAATGGATTGCGACACTTATGGCAATCATAGTCCTTTTTGCAGGCGTCGGCGCAGCGCTGGGGCTTGTAATTCAGCAGATGAAACAAAACAATACCGAAACACCTATTGCAACCGGCGATGGCAAGAATATGTTTGAAGGTCAAATATATGAAATGCCTTCCGTGCTTGCATTTTCGGCAGACGCAACGACCGCGGCAGAGTCAGGTCATACGGCATCCGTAACACTTACCGCAACCGTCCTTCCCGTCGAGGCAACCAACAAACTCGTGGATTGGAGCGTTGCTTGGGGCGTTACGAAACAACACGGAAGTGAAAAGGTCACGGACTACGTTACCGTAACCCCGAAAAGCGACGGAAGTAATATTGCGACCGTAACTTGTAAGAAAGCGTTCGGCGACGACGAAATTATTATCACCGTTACCACGCGAGAGGGCGGATTCTCTGCGAATTGTCAAGTGCTCTATGTCGGTGCGCCTACTTCTATCAAAGTTAAGTCTACCGGTGCAAATACTATTACTGACAGTAAATGGAGTAACGTTAAAATTGCAGAGGTTCAAAGCACAAAAACTTATAATTTTGACATTTCTCTTGACAATGAGTTTGGTCTTGTAGGAAGTGCGTTCACCCCTGAATACAAACTTTCCGCAGTTACCTATGGCGCAATCAAGGTCAAATGTCTCAATTACAACTCAAGCGGCACATTGACAAGCACTACTTATGCAAACTTTGACTACACCGTGCAAGACGTGTTTGAATCGGCAGGTTATATTTGGACATCTTTCCAAAAACCGGGCGGGTATGTGAGTGTCAATAAATTCTCCATTGAGAATGGCAAATTGAAAGTAATTGCACAAGAAATGCCTTCATCGTTCAGCGGCACGCAAGCAGGTAGAAGCGGTAAATCTGTTCAGACATTTGACAGTTATGTGGACGGCAAACTCCCGTATGTCGCTATCACAGTCACCGAAGTAAAAACGGGTATCAGCACCACCATCAATATTCGTACGGTATCCGGCGTGCAAAGCGTATCGCTTTCTGATTCAACGCTTTCGTTTTAATTAGAGGTGGAGCATGAAAAAGCAAATGAATGTTGGCAAGACGATTGCCGTAATCGTATGTGTATTGCTCTTGGTGCTTGCCGTCGGTTCTATTGCTTTCTTCACTAATGGTTTTACATCTGATTTCAAAACTTTTTATGTTGAAAGCGATGGAAAGCGAATGCTCTCGGACTATGACAACTACATAATGAAACAAGACGCGGAAAACAAGTTCATAGTCAAATACACTTTCGGAGCGGTCAATAAGGACATAAGCGGTTATACCTTAAAGATTGTTCCGAACGTGTCGCACGACAATGATTTTGACTTCACGGTGGACGGAGAGATATACAGTTTCGGCGCGGAAGAAGATCTCACAAAAGGCTTTGACATTACCCAAAACGAAAACGATTTCGTTATCAATGGTAACTATACAATGCAAAGCATTTTGCAAAGACTCTATCCCGACAAAGAAGTGACTTTCAATCAAGACGACGTGGACAATTCCGTAGATAACTTCACGTTGCTTGTTTACTCGTACAACGGCGAAGCGGTGATTAAAATCAGTTTCCATAATTACGTTGCGGTGGAAGGTGTCACGCTGCAAGAACAACTCGTATTCGAGGTACAGCCGGATGGCACAATCAAAGCAAAATAGCCGTTTGGTTATGGCAATACTCTTGGTCCTTTGCACCATCGTTTTGATGATGCAAGGGACACCGCAAATTGCGTATGCGTCAAGTGAAAATTCGTTTGACACCACGAATGTTTTGGACGACCTTTTGTCGTCCACCATAGACGGAAAACCTTTCGATTTGAAGGACTATCCGTACAACGAAAACGGAACGCTGCGCATTGTGAGTTTTATTGAGTATTGCTATTCATTCAAATCCAATATGCGAGCAAATTACGGACTTTATCTGCTGATTTATAACCCACAAGCCTTGAATTTGTCAACAAATAGCAAACAGAACAAAATTCAAATGGCTGTAAGTTACGACGAAAACGGCACGCCTACAAGGTATGAAAAGTTTGATTTGCAGTTCTGCAGTAAGTCATCAAACGACTATAAAAATCTGTTCTACAAATACAAAATCATAGATAGAAAAATAGCGGACAAGACCTTTGCGGAACGAGTGAATACCAACGAGCGCAGATACGATATTTCGGGCATTGAACTCGTAACGTACGGAGATAAAAACGCTACCGAATACGGCGTCGGCGGAACGTACACTTTCACGGGATATTCAGAAGGATACGGCCCCGACGCCAATGCAAAATCTACGTTGAATTGCGTTGTGCAAGACCTTGAAACTTTGGCACTCGAAGTGCATCACACATCGTTCAGAACCAACGTTTCGAGCAAAGGCAAAGACCATTACAACGAAGTCAACTCGGTGTATTTCTCTATCCCCGAACGAATCTATCAAGAGTACGGAAAGTTGCAAAAGATACGCGCGGAATGGTGGGAGTACAAGACAAAACTTGCCGCCATCACTTCCAATGAAGCGTTTTATCAAAAGATGCTTGTAGGCTCAAAGTTAAAGCGAGAGATAAACCAAACCAACTCGGAAATACCCTATCATCTTTTCACAGGATATAAGGTTGAGTCAACGTCGGACAAATACCATAGTTACACGTCAATTGAGTACGACTGGTGCTTTAACGTAAGAACCAACTATGAGGAAAAGAGCGGCGGCGCAGTCTTTAATTCCACAAAGGTAAGCAAGGCAAACAGTCAGTCGGATATGATGCCTATGGTTTTCTATTCGCCATACGTTGGGTTGGATGAGGTCTTTGACTTTCTTTTTTCAAAACCCGTTGCGGGCGACGTTGCAGCCAACAGAGTTGCCGAATATATTTATGGATACTCCAACGAACTCGGCAACGGATACATAGACTGCAACGGTAGAGAGATAAGCAAGGACTTGTTTGAATCCTACGTTGACGACGGACGCCAAATGGGACACAACGACAAAACTATTGACCTTGCCGACACCTTCAATCTTATGAGCTACGACTCTAACCACTCGTGGTGGGATAAGCTCTGGGACTATGGTTTTTCTTGGCCTCAAACAAGCGGTGATTATAAGGACATCTCGCCCATCTATGAAGTGAAAGCAGATGACTTGATTGCCGACGACTACGGCGTATCTCAAAGATTGCTTGTGAACAAGAACGATGTTGCAAATCTAAGAGCGTTCTATGCAAAAGAGAGTGCGCTCAACAGACGAGTGGTATTGTTCAGATTTGCCAACACGGACTATTTCTCTCAAGCGTGCGGACGAAATGACAATGAAGGTAATTATGTTCCCGAGGACGAGGCAGACACCTATATTGCAAGCGAAACCATATTCCTTGACTTTGACATCATAGAACTGACGTTCAACAAGGACGGCGTTTATCACGTCATCCCCGTTGTGTCCAGCCCTACCGACGTCATAAACGGATTCACGGCTCCGGCACAGAAGTTGGAATGGTGGAAGATAATCATTGCGGTTATCGTTCTCATCATTTGCCTAATACTTCTTGCGCCGATATTGCCTTATATCTTCAAAGGAATTTGGCTCGTTATTTGCGCACCTTTCAAAGCGATAAAATCTGCCAAAGAAAAGCGCAAAGCAAAGGACAAATCACAAGGCGGTGATAGCGTATGAAACAAGAAAAAACGGTGCTATTAAAAGCCGAAATTTACATGCTGATTTTGTGCCTGATTTGCCTTATGATTTCGCTTTGTTTCGAGCCTATAAAATCGTATGATATTGCCTTTGCGGAGAGCAATCAAGCAAGGGCTGTCGGCGACTCAAAAACGGTGGTCGCAACCGCTCATCCGGACGGTGTTCCGCAGACGTTTGAGTGGACGCTGACTTGGAATAAAGACAAGACTTCGAGCATCACGTATGCGGTTATAAAAGACAAAGATCCATACGATTATTTGAGCCTTGAAATCGATGGCGCGGAGTGTAAAATTACGGTGCTGAAATATCACAAAGTTGGCATCACATACACCGTGTATTTGACGCTTACGGCAACGAGTAAAGACAACCCCGATTGTAGTGCGACTTGCAGTATAAAACTTGGATAGGAGATACAATGAAAACAGTGAAAAGAATCGTATGTATTCTGCTCATTATTTTGGTTGTATTCGCAGTCGGCTACTTGATATTTACAGGTAGCCGATTGTCTTCTATTACGACCGATAACGAGGCAAGAATACTCAATGTAGCAACCAATATAGGAGGTGGCTTATGAGCAAGAAAAACATAGCGTACATAGTGATAAGCGTGCTTATTACGATAGTGTTTATCCTACTCGCTGCACTTGTATTCAAAACGTCCTATATTCGCATATTCGAGAGTTTAATCGACTTAATACACTCGATAAAATATTATTTCTGCGAATTATTCGGTATAGATACAGAATTAAACCCGAGCATTCTCGACGGCTCAAACGCTATAAAATGGGAGTCTATACTTCCATCCGACTTTGGCGATTTCAAAGTCAAATTCGTTGAGTTTTGGAGATTGTTTGCGAACCTTGACAACTTCATATTATACGGTAAAACCGTAGGCGAAAAACTGGGTGTCGCGGCACAAATTCTCGTGATAGTTTTGCCCTTTGTTTTTGTGCTTTTCTTTGTTATAAAGAAGTTGTATTCAACCCCGAATACAAAGCATAACAAGGACTCGAAACCGCTACAAATTCACAAGGCGATTTCACGAAAAATAACGCATCCTACGGTACAATTTATCATAGGATATTTTGCTTTTTTAAGCAGTCAAAAATGGATACCGATTGTGTGGGCGATTATATGGTTTTGCAGTCTGAATCTGACGAGCATCGTCATATCGTTCTTTGCATACTTTTTGTATTTCTCGGTGTCTTTCGATTTCGTTTCGATATACACGATTGCAAGGAAACTTGTCATAGATTTGCAAGTGATTTTCAAGCACTTTCCGTGGTGGAGTTTACTGCCTTTTGTGTGGCTTATTTTCGAGCATATAAGGCGTAAAATCGCAGTAGATATTTTACGTCACAAAGAGGCTCAAAATTGCGGTTTCATAAACGCCCTTCCGATAGTGTCTATGACTTGCGGAAGTATGGGTAAACGCAAGACAACAATCATTACGGATATGGCACTTTCGCAAGACGTTATGTTTAGGCAGAAAGCGCTCGAACTCTTGCAGAAAAACGATATGCGATTCCCAAACTTTCCGTGGATTGCACTTGAAATGGAAGTGCGCAAATGTATGGAGCATCACGCAATCTACAATCTTGCAAGTATCGAGAAATGGATGAAGTTGAAACGAGAGCGTTTTGAAAAGCACCATAATGCAAAATGGCAATTGTACGGTTACGACTATGACCTATACGGACTTACATACAATGACGAACTCAAAACGTATTACCTTTTCGATGTGTTGACGAATTATGTAAAGTTGTACTTTATATACGTCATAGAATCCAGCCTTATCGTGTCCAACTATTCCGTACGTGAGGATAGCGTGCTTATGGACGGTGGCAATTTCCCGATATGGAGTTCAGACTTCTTTGTAAAGCGGGATAAGAGTCTAAGTCACAATGCGCATATTCTCGACTTCGATACTTTGCGCCTTGGGCGAAAGGTCATTGCGGACAATATCAACAACGGCAGTTTTGAGTTCGGCGTTGTGCTTATAACGGAAGTCGGTAAAGAGCGTGGCAACAACCTTGAATTGAAAGAAGTTAGGAAAGGCACGCTCGAAACAAACCAAAAGAACGACCTTTTCAACAACTGGCTCAAAATGTGCAGGCACTCGGCAACGGTTGAGAACTTTCCGTTCATAAAAGTTTTCACCGACGAGCAACGTCCTGAAAGTTGGGGCGCAGACGCACGAGATCTTGCCGACATTGTGACGATTATATCTACCGGAGAAACTCTCGTTGCATTGCCGTTCTATACGCTTGAAGAAATGATGGCGGAAAAGGCGTTCAAGTGGTTTATCAAACTGTATTACGATTTCCGATATAAGCGTGGTGACAACACGCTGTTTATGCATGCGCTCAAATGGCTTGTGAACTTGCTGTATCAGCGCAACTTAAAAATCTATAACAAGTACGGGTACTCAACCGTGTTCGTGCAAACGGAGCAAGGCACTATGGACGGAAAGAAAAATCGTGAGAGATACAACCTTATGAATTACAAGATTTATAAAGAGCGTTTCTCGACGGACTGCTTTTCGGATTATTTCAGCGATATGGCAATAAAGGCAAAGGTCGGCTTGAACGACTATATCACTTACGCTACAGAGAAAGCGAGCGTGGAAGAACTCAAGAGGCAGCATAGTTATTTCATAGACGCGCTCTATCGTGACAGGGGGTGATGCGTATGTTTTATAAAGACGCAAAGGTTTATAGCGACGGCAGCCACTACATTGCCATACCACATACAAGCAATCCATGCAAGCGTAAGCGTGTTGTTGAAACGCCTGTCGAAGTACCCGATGAAGAACAAACCTTAAGCGTATCAAGTGGCGAACCCGAAACGCAAGAAATTATGTCACGGGAAAATCAAGACGAGTGGGATTTTACTGATATGACACCGGTTGAATCAGACGAACTACCATTTGAAACCGAACCAACAAAGCCCAAGAAAAAGTATGTGAAGCGGAGCGAAGTTTTTGAAAAACTATACACTGAATCCGACGGTATGAGCAAGAAAGCACGGCGCAAGTTTTTATGCAAGGGTATGCGTCCATATTTCTCAAAAGAGCAAGACGCTGATGCTTACGTCGATTCAAAACTCGATGCAAAATTAAGGAATCTCATTGCCCGTAAAACACGCTTTATACGCAAGGCATACCTTAACGATTTCAACTACTTCGTGACGTTCACATACGACGATACCAAGCACGATGAAACATCATTTAGGAAAAAGTTGATAAACATCCTAAGCTTGTTGCAATCTCGCAAAGGGTGGCGCTATATGGGCGTGTGGGAGCGCGCGCCAAAGACGAAAAGATTACACTTTCACGGATTGTTTTATATACCCGAAGGCACTATGCCGGGCAATATGATTGAGAAGAAAGATTTCAATCTCAATACACACAAAATGCAGTTAACGTTGCAAAGCGAATACTTTAACGCTCGTTTCGGACGAAACGACTTTGAACGTATAGACGATAATTTTGTGAAAATGGGCAACGCAATGGCATACATTTTGAAGTACATAGGCAAGACGAATGAGAAGATCGTTTACTCTCGAAAACTACCTGTGTATGTTATATCTGACATAGATGAAAACGATGTGTTATGCGGTATAGGCGTTGAGGAAAAGAAATTGTTGTTGCAAGACAAGTTTATGTGTTACAACGAAGGCGAACAGATTGGCGTAATAAGCCAAAAGACAAAATCGCGCCTACGAACTTCCAACTAAAAACCAACGAAGATTCCGATGGCAAGACACCAGCAACGGCATGACGGATAAGCGAGGATTTCGCCAAGCGGGTTAGCGCGAAACCTCGCTCCGCTCCGTGCTGATCTGCTCGGATTCGGGTTAGTGTTTTAGGGAAGGCGTGCCGTAGTCTTTGGCGACGCGCAGCGGCGCCACTTGTATCAAAGACTACGGCACGTCTAATCGTCAAATGATGCGATAATGGTGTTGATTTAATGAAAACGTTTTTGTTTTTAGTGGCAGTATTTATTATTGCCGATGCATATTTTGTTATTTACTAACAACTATGAAAATGGTAAAATAAAAAACGAACGAGCGAGATAGTTATATATTTTGTTTGTTGATAAATATGCAAAGTAAGGAAAGTTATGGATAAGATTTCGCAATACATTAAGGATAATTGGACAAAAACTTTTCATCCTGCAAAAGACTTGGCGGGGGACGTAAAAGTTGATCATCCTTATGTTTCTCCGTGTGCAACCGATTATTACACTGAAATGTTCTATTGGGACACTTACTTTATAAATATCGGACTTATACTCGATGGTTTTGCAGAACAAGCAAAGAACAATATTGACAATATCTCGAAATTTATAAATGCGCTTGGCTATATGCCTAATGCAAACTATATTCTTGACAGGTCACAGCCGCCGTTCTTTACTCGTATGGTTTACGACTATTACAAACAGACGGGGGATATGTCAGTCGTAGAAGATTATATCGAAACGATATTGAAAGAATATAAGTTTTGGCAAACCGAGCGCAAAAATCCTATCGGATTGAATTCTTATGGCACGTCAAGTGGCAAAGATGACATAATGCGCAACTATGAATGGCATCACGGAAGAGTGTGTGTTGTGGGTGAAACGGAAGAAGAAAAACTTGTATTAGGTCACGACATAATGGCTATTGCGGAAAGCGGACTTGACTTTAATATGCGTTTTAAGACTCCGAAGAGTCGTATAGCCGCTCACGAATTTTCGCACCTTGATTTGGACTGCATTTTATATGATATGGAAGTTAAAACCGCTGAAATGTTGCGTCTTTTGAATCGCACGAGTGAAGCGGAGGCGTTCGATAAATATGCAGACACAAGAAAAGAGTTGATGAATAAGTACTATTTAACGGAAGACGGTATTTATCTCGATTACAATTTCGTTACGGGCAAGCATTCCGAAATTCTGTCGGCAGTATCTTTGTATCCTTATACATTTGGCGTATCGGATGATAAGGAAGGTGCATTGAAAGTTCTTAAACGTCTTGAACTCGAATACGGCTTGTCGGCCTGTGAATATCGTGAAGACGATTTGTTCTACCAGTGGGATTATCATTATATGTGGCCTGCCGCAACGTGCCTTGCTTATATGGGATTGAAAAACATAGGACTTGACGAAGACGCATTGCGAAATGCAAATAAATACGTTTCGGTAGTAAGAAAAATCTTTGACGAAACGGGCAGACTTTGGGAAAAATACGATGCGTTGACGGGCGAAATCGCAGTTACGAGCGAGTATGCGACAATGCCTATGATGGGATGGACTGCTGCTGTTTATCGTTACTTTGTAGAAAACGAAAAGATTTGAAAACGGTAAATCGCCGCGGAATAAGAAAATGAAAGCGACGAGTAATCAGATGCTCGTCGCTTTTTTGTATCTTATATCATAATAAGTGTAGATAAATTCTAATAATAATAGAACAACTTTGGCAAAGTCTTTTGAATATTCTATTCGTTGAATTGAATGTTAAGCTATGACGTTCAGTCCGTCGTCAAAGATGCAGATGTTGTCGGGATTTATTGATAGATGAATGGTATCTCCCGTATTATAAACTTCTTCTTCGTCAAGCGAAAGAGTGAATACTTGTTCCATATATTCGACTGTAACGCTGTTGTCGGTTGCGTTGAGTACGTTGGCTTCGATATTGCCTTGACTGTCTATTGAAAAATCGTCTGCTCTTAATGCGATAGTCACCGTGTGATCTTTTAGTTTTGAAAGGTTGACGGTTGACGGTAAGTCGCATTTGAAATTGCCGTTGACTTCTTCAAGCGTTTTCTTCGAGCATTTGGCTTCGGCAAAGAAAATGAAAACGGAATTCAAAAACTTTGCGCAATAAAGAGTATTTGGGTGTTGAATAAACTCTTGCGGCGTTCCGATTTGCTCAACTTTTCTGTTGTGTATCAAAGCGATTCTGTCACCGAGTCGCATCGCTTCTATCTGATTGTGCGTAGAGTAAATGAACGTTGCAGACGTTTGGATATGAAGAGATTTGATTGTCGTAATCAACTCATCGTGGAAAACGGGATCGAGTGCAGACAATGGTTCGTCAAACAAGCACACGGCAGGTTCTTTGACAAGGCTTCTTGCGATTGCGACTCTTTGTTGTTGTCCGCCCGAAAGTTCGCGCGGTTTTCTTGCAAGCAACTGTTCGAGATGAAGCAACTGTGCAATTTTGATTATGCGGTCTTTGCGTTCTTCTCTCGGCACTCGAAGGGTGAAAAGCGGTTCTGCAATATTCTCATAAACGGTTTTGTGAGGGTAGAGCGCAAAATTTTGCGTAATATAGGACATATTTTTCTGTTTTTGTGTTAGAATAGATGCATCAAGTCCGTCAAAGTATATTTCGCCGAAATCATACGGTTCAAGACCTGCCAAAACGCGCAATAGGGTGGACTTGCCACAACCTGACTCTCCCATAACGACCAAAAACTCTCCGCTATTGACATCAAGCGAGAAATCGTGCAATACTACTATGGAATGTTTTTTGCGGTCTGTGTAACTCTTTTGAAGTTTTACTACTGATATTTTGTTCACTTCGCACCTCAAAATACAGTATAAAACATTCCAAAGAAAAAATCAAATATACACAAATGAAAGTATTTGAATACGATGAAAAACAAATAAAGGACTTGCAAAAGAAAAGCAAGATAGGTGCTGCGATTTGTGCAATCGCAGGTTTTTTGGTATGCCTTATTCTGTTTTTGGTTCATTCAAGAAGTAATACGATTATAATCTTGCCGATCGTCTGCATTGTAGCGGCTGCAACCGGTTGTGTGACTTTGGGACTTGTATTGGGAAGACTCGGATATTTGAAACAATATGGTTTTATAGTTAAAAAAGCGGCAACGGCTTCTTTGACTACAAAACTCACATATACCGAAAGCGAAACTGCGATTGTAACGAGAGATCATTTGAGATTTACAAAGAGCAATTTTACGGACGACGAAAATAACGTCGTTACGTTTTGCGTGCTTGTTCCGCATAATCTCGATTTGACAGAAGGGCAGAGAGTTTTCGTTACACACGTAGACGACATTCTTTTGTCGGTGGAGGCAATCGATGGGTAAAGTCTACGATGCAAAAACTTATGTAAAAACGAGATTGGCATACGACTGGTGGAAATACGTTGCGTTGATAGTCGTGGTTTGCCTTGTGTGGTATTACGCGTTTTATATGACCGATAGATTGAAGGACACGGAGAAAATACAGATTTTCACGTCGGCAGAGATTGTAAACTTCGACGTCGAAAAAGAGTTGGAAAACGAGTTCTCAAAACAGGGAATTTACGATTATTTCTTCTATCAGGCATCTTTTGAAAACAAAAACTTTGAGTTTGCACTTGAAACGCAAGGCTTTGGCAATTCGGATATTTTGATTATACCCGAAGAAGCGTTGACGGAAGCAATGATTGCGCAGTGCGTAGTTTTTGACGATGAGTTCATAAACGCGTGCAAATCGGCAAACGATAAGGTTGTATTCCTTGAATCCGAAGAGAAAACTTACGGAATCAAGGTATATATAAAAGACGATGACGAGTACAACAATAGTTTTTCATTTAGTTCGTGGATAAATCCCGATAGAAACTATTGTATGGTATTGTCAAAACAATCAAAAAACGTCGGAAGATTGTCTTCCGAATCGAAAGTCGAGAACGATAAGGCTTTAAGCACTTATATTTATCTTTTGGGTAGAAAATGAAAAGAGCAATTTCAGCGAAAACAGATTTCACCGAACAAAACTTGCCACGCAATAGGTGGCAACTTTTTGGCGACCTGTTTAAGCACAGATTCGGCTTCTTGATGAAGGCAGGATTGTTGACTGCGCTCTTTTTCTTGCCGTATTTCATTTGGAATACGATTATGCTCGAAGAATTACGCTTGTTGTCGGATACCGTAACGGAAACGAACGCGTACGAAGTGGCGGTGCAAATGCTTGCGTTGTCAAATACAAAGAATGCCGTAAACGTGCTGTTTTTCGGTATCTGTGCAATCGGATTAAGCGGGGGAGTGTCCGTAATACAAAAATGTGCTTGGGGTGAAATTGTCTTTATCTCTGACTTTTTCGTCGCTCTTAAACGCGATTGGCTCAAAGACTTTTTCTTTGGCGTAATACTCGGATTATCCTATTGGCTTGTCGAATACGCGATAAGGTTTGTTCCGCTCAGCACGTTGGATACTACCGTGTCTGTTTTGATGTACGGTATAACGACGGTGCAATTTGTATTGATTGCTGTTATGACGATGTTTTCGATTTGCCAAAACGCGGTATATCAACTGTCAATACTCAAACTTCTCAAAAACAGTTTCGCCTTTACGTTCAAAGGTCTTTTCCCGATGCTTGGCATAATGATTTGTGCAGTATGTCCGGTGTTTTTGCTTTTTGTCAATAATATGATTGTCGATATAGTCGCGGCGGTTATGTTTTCGTTGATACTCGGATTCGGATTGCTCGGCATTGTCTTGTTTGCAGATAGTTTGTTCGATAAGTACATAAATAAGGAAAATTACCCGCAATTGGTCGATAAAAATATCAATAGAACGCAAAAAAGCGTTAAAATTAAGAAGAAATAATTCATTTGTCCGGTATCTTTTTAATATTTGTTGCACAAGTCTGCCGCTGCAATATTTGTTAGCAATTTAGCACGATTTATTATTTACGCAAATATAGACTTATGATAAAATTAATATTGTGGAATAATGCCATATATATTGCGTGGCATTTTTTGACAATAAGTGAACAAGGGTGTAAATATGAAGAACTGGAAAAAATGGTTTGCATTGGTGACAATTGTGGCGCTTTGTGCGATTGCTTGCGTGACGCTCGCTGCTTGCCACAAAACAATGGATACTCAATACACAATCGTCATCGAGCCGTTTTCGGGAAGCGGTTTCGGTTATCAGTGGATAAAAGATTTGGCGGATGAGTGGTCTGCTAAAAACGGCACTTATAAAATTGTCGTAAAAGAGAACTCGACTGCGCTTTCTGGAACACAACTTGACCAAATCGCATCCAACAATACCAATACGGATATTTATTTCGGTGCAGAACCGTCTTATTCGTCAGGCTTTTATAAAGGTTATTTTGAAGATTTGACCGATTTGCTTGCCGTTTCGCCCGATAACAACGGTGTTACCATTCAAGATAAAATCGTAGATTTTGAAACTTGGCAAAAGGTCGCAGGAAAACTTTCTTACGATTCCACAACCGATTCTTTCACGACGTCGGGTTGCTATATGTTGCCTTATTCCGTAACGATGGTCGGAATGGTTTATGACCACGATTTGTGGGTAGAGAAAAACTACGTTAATTTTGCAGAGAATAATGCAGAAGTAAAGGCACAACTCGATGCGCAAGGGATTGCATATCAAGTATCGGGTAAGCGACTTGTTTTCGTTTCTTCCACATCGGCAACAAACTATTCAAACGGTGATTATATTCTTACCGCGGGTAAAGACGGTAAGTACGGCACGTACGATGACGGTCAACCGCAAACAATGGCTGAATTTGTGACGCTTCTTAACAAAATCGTTGCTGCGGACGGAAAGGGATTTATTTATTCTTCGATGCAAGAGTATGCAAGTTCTTTGACTCTTTCCTACTTGGTGCAATATGCGGGTATGGACGCATACAGCGCACTTTCCACATTTAACAGCAACGATAAAGAAATTGCGCTTTCGGACGGCACGAGTGCCGCTATAGATTGGAATAACGGTTATCTTGCATATTCAATGAACGGAATTGCGGACGCTGTGAAGTTCACAAACGATTATTTCGGACCTTCCAGCAAGTATTGCACGCGTGGCAACTACGTCACCGACGCACAAGATAAGTTCATCAACGGCGGACTTGGCAACTCAAAGTACAACGCAATGATCGTCGAAGGCAACTGGTTTGAATTTGAAGCGGCAGAATCTCTTAAATCCGCAGGAAAGCAACAAGCAAACAAAGGTTACGGGCAAGTCGATTACAGATACCTTCTTATGCCGGATATCGAAGGACAAAAGGGTATTGACGGCAACGGACACGGCAGTGTGTTTGCTGCGCCAGAAACCGGTGCTATCGTTGTTAGAAAACAACAATATCCCGAAAAACTTGCCGCTATCAAAGATTTCCTTGCGTACACTTTGACGGATAAGGCTCTTTCCGAAACAACCGCAAACACGGGTTTGATCAGAGGTTATAAGTATTCGCTTACCGATGCTCAACTTGCAAATATGACTCCGTTCCAAAGAACGAGTTATCAAATCTACCAAGATTCCGCAAACGTTAAAGTTTTGACGTATGCAACCGACAGACTTACCACTCCGTTCGCTTATGCTGCAAACGGCTTCAATTACGGTATTCTTCCTGTCGGAACTACTTCGTCTGTCGTAGATGCTTTGAGAAACGGACAAAGCGTTGAACAAGTTATCACTACTATACAAAACAACTACTCAAAGAGCACGTGGGATGGATTCCTTCGCGATATAAAGAACAGTTTGGTATAAAACTATGGAAAACGTACAACAAGCGGAAAGTTTTGTAATACCCAAGAAAAAGAAGATGGCTCGGCATAAAACGCAGGGCATCTTCGTCTTGAGTTTTATCGCATACCCGTTGATACTGTTTATCATCTTCTACGTGGCGGTGAACGTTAACAGTATTATTATGGCGTTCTGCGAAACGAAACTTGACGGAACACAAGTGTTCGTCGGATTCAAAAACTTTACGACGTTCTGGAATAACTTGACGGAAAGCGGCGGCGTTGTTTCTGTAAGTCTTTTGAACTCACTGAAAATGTACGCAATAAACCTTGTCATTTGTATGCCACTTTACATTTTCTTCTCTTATTTGCTGTACAAAAAATGCTTTATGCACAGAACGATAAGAGCAATCGTAATGTTGCCGCAGATTATTTCAGGATTCGTCATTTGTATGTTGTTCGTCAACTTCGTATCGGGTGACGGTGCACCGTTGCGTGTTCTGTTTGAAAAAATGGGAATACTCGTCGATGCGGACGGAGTCGGACTTGACTTGCTGTATACTGAAAAATATGCATTCGGAACGACTATCTTCTATGGCATTTGGCTTTCGTTCGGTACTAACTTGATCGTTTATCCGAACGCGATGAAGGAAATCAGTCCTGAAATCGTCGAGAGCGCAAGACTCGACGGCGTAACGAATATGTTCCAAGATTTGAGATACATAGTTTTGCCGTTGATATTCCCGACGTTGTCAACGTTCCTTGTAACGGGACTTGCAGGTATATTTACGGATGCAGGCTCTATACTCGGATTCTACAATACGAGCGCACCCGAGTACGTTTCAAATATGGGTTACTACTATGCGCAGTTGGTCTTGAACGGAAACGAAATCAGTTATCCGGTCTTGGCTGCGGGCGGTTTGATAATGACCTTGATAGTTGCGCCGCTTACGATATTGTTGCGTTTCTTGCTCGAAAAATTCGGGCCTACTACGGAGGCATAATATGAATAAAGAAGATTACTCGCTTCGTGTTTCCGTTTACGGCGGAGCAACAAGAAAAGAAGTTAAAAACGAACTGGAACGTCAAAACGGGATTCTTGCGGAATTGTCGCAATCTCCAGAAGAGAATGCGGAAGATATCTCCGCCGTTGAGCAAAACATCGCCGCGCTCAAATTGAAGAGAAATCATATCGCAGGCGAATTGGCGGGGAAGGGAATCGATAAAACCATCAGAACGATACTTTGGGTTATACTCGTGGTGTATTGCGTTTCTCTTTTGATTTTGCCGATTTGGATGTTCTTGACGTCTTTGAAAGATCCGCTCGAATATGCAACCAGTGCGTTTGCTTTTCCGAAATCTTTCAATTTCGACAACTATAAGTCGGTTTTTGAAAAATTGCAAATAACAATCGACTATCAAACGACGTACACCCTTTGGGATATGGCAGGATTCAGCATTTTGTATTCGGTAGGCGTATCCTTGATGAGCGTTATTCTCACGACTTGTATGGCGTATGTTATTGCTAAATACAAATTTCCGGGAAGGAATTTCTTGTACTCGTTGGGTATAGTTATTATGATTATTCCTATTGTCGGTAATCTTCCTTCGGCAATGGTTATGAGAAAGGCTCTCGGAACGTACGACAATATTATCCTTACGATACTGACATCACCTTGCACGGCATTTTCGGGATTGCACTTCTTGCTTTTGCACGGAGCGTTTAAGCAACTTCCGTGGGACTATGCAGAAGCGGTATTCGTTGACGGTGGCGGACATTACTCGGCATTTTTCAGAATGTATCTTCCGATGATTTTGCCGACTACGACCGTTATCTTCGTTCTCAACTTGCTCGGCGCTTGGAACGATTATATGACGTTTATGCTTTGGTTGCCTTCAACGCCTAACCTTGCTTACGGATTGTACCTTTTCCAAGGTGTTTCGAGAGCGTTGTACAAATCGAGTATAACCGAGATTATGGCAGGTTTCACGTTGGTTATAATACCGACTGTAATTATGTATCTCGCATCGCAAAAACTCATTCTGTCCAAGTTTACCGTTGGCGGACTAAAAGGATAAAATTATGAGCGTAAAAAAAAGAAATATCATTATTATAGTTTCCGTCATTCTTGCGGCGGCGATTATTTCCGTATCAATCGCCGTTCCGCTTTCTTTGAAAAATAAGAATTCGGATGGCGGGGACAATTTTGAATTGCCCACCATTTCGCTTGACGGACCGAGAAGCATCGTTTCCGACGCGCTGAACGAAAATGCGGCAATTTTTTCGTCTTTCAAGATTACATCTTGCTATGGATTGTGCAATAACTATAAATTTCCCGTTACTGCAAAAATAACGAAGCCCGATAACTCCGTTGTTACGACAAAAAAAGATTTTATCGCGGAAACCGCAGGTGCTTATCAAGTCGAATTGTCATCTCAAATAGGCGACGAATTGGTGACTAAAAACGTAAACGTTACTGTTGGCGGTTATGACTCGGAATATCTGTTCTCTCGCACTTCGTCGACTATGCTCGGCAACGGAGTAAGGGTATCGGCAGAAAGCGTCGATAACATCGATACGGATTACACGGTGGGAAGCCAATTTAGTTTGCTTTCTTCGGGTAGCGTAATCAAATATAAAAACGTCGTTGATTTGAATACGGTATCTGGCAATCTTATAGAGTTAGTTCCGAACGTCGGGACGAATTGGTTTGAAATCACGGCTGTTGTCGTTAGATTGACGGACGCTTACGATTCTTCAAATTCCATTACGGTTAACTACGTTATCAATTCAAACAATAGAACGTCGGAAGAGTATGAAAACAACTCAACGCTTTCGTGTGCGTTTATTCAGGTTGGTTTTAACGGTATATATGCCGCAAACTCTAACTACGCTGCGGTGGCAAATACAACGATTGCGTTCGGACAACAATTTTTTGCTCAACATTGTCCCAAGAGTTTGGCATATCCGTTGCATTTCAGATACGATAACGCTACGAATTGCGTTTATACGGGAATTGATAGCAATACCAAAGATTTTCTCGTGTTGGATTTGGACGATCCTACGGACAATTACGAAGATTTCAAAGGATTCAAAACCGGTGAAGTTTACGTTTCCGTTGAAAGTGCAGGAACTGCAGGAAACGTCGTTATAACCAAAATAGGCAACGATACTTTTTCCGACGTTACGGAAGAGTATTACAGCAAAGACAACGGTTGCCTTCTCGCGGGCGGTTATGATTTTGAAAATATGCTTGACGGTATCGTCGGATATAAATATCCGCTTCCCGATTTTGCAAATCAAAGCGATATTGACGTAAAACTTGAAATGTTGAATGGCGCTGATTACGTTGATGTAACAGAGCAATTCACAGACGGTTTTACTCCGACGACGGCAGGACAATACAGAATCACGTATAAAGCAAACAATTTGTACGGATACGAAAAGAGTGTTGGCGGAACGTTTATCGTTAAAGATAATCCGAACGATATAGTTGAATCTGCTTCCGTTAATTTGACCGCAGATTTAATGGGGGTATTCGAAATCCCAGAAATCCCATACGAAGGTGGTATTGGCACATTGAGTGCGGAATACTCTATCGTCATTGACGGAGTCGAAACTGCGGTAGAAGTAGGTCAGGCGATTTCATTTACCAAGAAGGGTAGTATCGTAAAACTCAGCGTTATCGTTCGCGATGATATGAACTATAAAAAGTCTTTTAGTTACGATATCGCAATAAACAATAACGTAACGAAATTTGAACTTATCGACTCGTTTGAGAAAGTTACGTTGGTCAGCGGATCCGAGTTTATCGTTCCGGGATATATCGCAATCGATTATTCTAAGGATGATATTTCTCAAAACAATATTGACGTCGTTATAAAGCGCGGTAGAACGAGAACCGTGTCTGTCGGCGACGTGCTTGAAATCACTTCCGACACGACACTCAATTATACGATTGACGGCGTAACGGTGAAAACCATTTCAATCAAATGTGTTCCGCAGGAAATCGATGCAGACAACGGCATTGATAAGCAATTCGGAAGCATTACTGGAGTTAATAGCATTTCTACAAACGATATTGGTACTGGTTTCGTCGTAAATGGCGACGATGTATCGTTTGAGATGCCCTACGTTGTGTCTACGTCCAACTTGAACATATCTTTCAGTGTGTTTGCCGGCGCAAGGTTTACAAGCGTTAGAACGTTCGTACGTGCGTTGAACGGAAAAGAAATCGTCCTTGAACTCAAAAATCTCGGAACGAAACCTGTTCTTTGGATAAACGGCGTCGAAACTCCTTATCAGGTGTCGACAAAAACCGATTTGTATAACCAAACGGACGCAAGCGGTTTGTATGGCAGAAGATATTACAATTATACGTTTATTCTTGACGGCGCAAAAGGCAATTTGTACAACGGCGAAATGGTGAAGATTGCGAATCTTGACACTTGGTCGAACAAACTTGCATACGACGGCTTCGAGAATGCATGCGCAAAAGTTTCATTCCAAGTTTTGGGTGGAAGTGCAGGCGACGTGTTTGTTTTGGATACTGTATCGAATCAACGCTTTACCACAATTCACCTTGAGAACGGTGAAGTGATGGCTCCCGCCATTGGTATGGAAAGCGAGTTGAGTTCAATGGTAGTGAAAGTCGGTGACGTTATCCGTATCCCGTATGCTTATGCTTACGACGTATTGGACAACTTTGCAGAAATCAGAATGTCAATCTACGATTCCGAAGGAACGGCAATTGTAAATAATATGCTCCCGATGGAATATGAGTTGACAATAACTAAATACGGAACATACTCTCTCGTTTATACGGTTTCCGACTCGAAATACAATACGGAAAAAGTAAGATATACGTTTGTCGTTCAAGACAACGTTGCACCTACCATTTCATTGAACGGAAGTTACAGCGACTCTTACAAACAAAAAGACGGCGTAACGGTTATCGGTGCTACCGTAACGGATAATAATAACGACGTAGGCGGATTGGCTATTTGGCTTGAATACAGCGATTTGAAGACTGTTGCTGTTACGGAAGGTCAACACTTGTCGCTTGCAGCAGGAAAATACACGATAGTGTATTATGCAATCGACGGTGACGGTAACGCAACAATCCAAAAATATGAGTTTGAAGTCAAGGAGGGAAGAAGATGAATAGAAATAAGAAAATCATAGCACTCGTATTGGTTGTGTGTTTCTCAATATCCCTTCTTGCAACGCTTGCGGCGTGCAATAAAGACGAAGAACCGTATGTTCGTAAACAAATTTGCGATATGCTGACAACGGAAACGGAGTATACCGTGGTGTTGCCTGCAAACTATACCGCAACGCAACAATATGCGGCAGAACAGATTTGCTATTACTACGGACAAGTTACCGGTCAAGAAATGACTTACGTAACCGATTCCGGACTTGTGTTGTCCGATGGAAGCACATATATTTCTATCGGTTATACCGGACTTTACGCATCTGCCGTAAGAGCGCACGGAAACGTTGATTTGAGCCAAGACGCACTCAACACCGACGGCTTCAACATCTTTACCTATGGTAAAAACGTATTTATCAACTCTTACAATGACCGCGGAATTATGTACGGTGCGTTTGAGTTTATAGAAGATACTCTCGGCGTTAAGTTCTTGACGGACGATTATACTTACGTTCCAAAGAAAGACAGCGTTATTCTTTATGAGTACGACACGACTTACAAGCCTGCCTTTGCACAACGCGCTTTCTTGAATACGGCAGTATTCAGCGGTAATACGGAATATGTTGCGCACATGCGCTACAACACCGATTATTGTATTATGCCCGATAATATGGGTGGCACGACAAAGTGGTGTTCGTACGGCGGCGGAGATCCCGCTCACACGCTTCCTTCAATTGTTAAGACTTCCGATTACTATTCAGGTAAGCTTTTCAACGGTGAAACAGGCAAGCAAGAACTCAAAGCGGAATACGTCCAGTGCTTTGCCCATTCGGGTGGAGAAGATAGCGCCAACACTATGTATTACTATATAAACGGAACATACGAAGTGCTTGATATGTGCTATACCGAAGGCGTTGCGGCGGACGGCACTCTCGATACGTCAAAAGAAATTTCGACGGTTAAATTGGTCGTTGAATCTCTTAAAAAGTTTATATTGGCAAATCCCGACGCAGAGTTTTATATGCTCGGACAAGCGGACAGACCTTATGGATGCCCTTGCAACCAATGTGTTGAAGCAAGAAGTAAGTATGCTGCAAGCGGACTTATGATTCGTTTCGCAAACTGTGTCGCAAGAGAAATCAAAAATTGGATGAGCGCAGAAGGTATCAATAGAGATATTAAGTTTACTATTTTTGCGTATGACTACGACGAAATCGCACCTGTCGATGCAAACAAAAACATCCTTGACTCTACGGTTGTTCCGCGCGATGACGTGTATATCAAATATGCACCTATAAAAGGTATTTATTACTATTCGTTTGACGACGAAAGACAAAACGACGACGTTCGCGGAGTTTATTCCGACTGGACAAAAGTAACGGACAACCTTATGGCTTGGACGTATCACTGCATTTTCGGTAACTGGTTCTGGTATTATCCGACAATGCAAACTTTCTCCGACACGATAAACGAAATGAAGAATAGCGGTGCGGAGTATGAATTTGCTCAATCCGTGTACGTCGAAGGCGGAGTGTTCCAACAATGGATGGACTCTTACGTGTTCTCGAAACTTTGTTGGAATCCCGATGCGAACGTGAACGATTTGCGCAATGAATTCTTGCGTTATTACTTCGGTGAAGCCGCTTATGACAATATGGTCAAATACTTCACGGAAATGGATGCAAGATACTCGTATATTTCTTCGACGAATGCGTCGTTGCGCACAACGAGAGAAGATTTCTACAAAACAGAGTATTGGCCGCTTGCGTTTATGAACAGAATGATTGACTTGTTCGATTCGTCAATAGACGCAACGAAAGCAAACGATTCTTTGTCGGATGTAGAAAAGCAAACGCTCGTTGCGCATCTTGAAGAAGCGTCTTTGATGCCTATGTGGATGAGGCTCTACAATGCAAGCAGATATGCGGGTTTGACACAAGAAAGCATATCGGGATTAGCCGCAGAATGGATTGCTCTTGCAGAAAGATACGGAGTCAACAGATATGCCGAAAATTCCGCTTGCACGGTAGGCGCTTTGAAGCAACAGTATAATTTGTAATCTAATATGAGAAACGAAAAACTATTTTTTACAAGCATATATTGTCCGCCGTATCCGCCTAAGGGAGAATACCCCGACAGAATAACCGACCGCGCGTACAAAACGCTTAAAAAAATCGGTATTAACAACGTTTTCGGTCATTACGAAGACTCGTATGGGGAAGAGTATTTGACGGAAGCGCTTGTTTGTAGCGAGCACGCAGGGATAACTTATTATCCAAGACTTGCGTTGTTCCAAAAATATTTGGCGGTTTCGGGTTCAGACGTGTATACAGGCACGTCTTACAGATTCTTGTCGGCAGACGAAAAAGCAGAACTTGAAAAAGAATTCATCGAAAAGACGAAAGAATGTGCAAAATATTCTTCGTTTGGCGGTGTTTTCTTCGGCGACGAAAGCCCTATCGGAAGTTTTGAAGGAATGGCGGCGGCAAAACGCGCCTTCGATAAGAACTTCCCGAACTATGAGTTCCATTATAATTGTCTTAACTATTGTATCGACGATTCGATGCTTTTCGGTGGCAAAACTGCGGTTGATTATAAAGAGTTGGACGGCGATTTGAAATGTGAGTCCAAAAATAGATTCAATCGTTATCGTTTGCTCATTGACGAGTATTTGAAAGTTGTCAATCCCGAATATTTGGCAACGGATATGTATCCGTATCTCACGCTTTGGCCGTCCGTGCCGACTTCGATACACAGAGGACTGTACGAACTAAACGCATTGTTTGCAGAGTACAAGAAGCAATACGACGTCAAAACGTTCACCTATATGCAAGCGGGTGCTTGGGACGGTTCTGTAAGAAAAGTTAATAGAGCGGAAATGGCATTGCAAATGAACGTTGCGATTGCATACGGACACGAAGGCATCGTTTTTTTCCCCGGTTGTTTCCCGAATGACTTTTTGTACGATCCAGGTTGCGACGCGTCAAAGAACGGTGATTGCGGTTTGCTCGACGTTAATTGCAATCCTACGATTTATGCCGATATGGCAAAAGATTTGATTGCAGAATTGCAAAAATGCGCTCCGATTTTGCTTGATTCCAAATTCTTGGGAGTGTATTGCGTTGGCAAATTTAACGGCGGTATAGACGAATCCGTAGACGTTAACGCACTTCCTGATGGAGATTGCATATTCGTGGGTGAGTTGCCCGCTTTCGCTCTTTACGAGGGCGAAAAACCGCAAATCGAAACGGATTCTCAATTGCTCGTCGGTGTGTTCGAGCAGCAAAGCGGTGAAAAGGCATATTTTATCGTGAACAACTCAATCGTTGCAAATGCAAACGTAACAGTAAAATCGGGTTGTAAAAACGCTATTGCAAGCGGAGAAAAACAAACGACGGGAGATTGCTTCAAAGCAAACGTTCCCGCCGGCGAATATATCTGTTTGTACTAATAAATTGCAATAATACGAAACGGCTATTTTATCTTTTCTTGTGCTTGTTTTCGATATTCTAACGGTGTCATTCCGACATTGGCGGCGAAATACTTGTAGAAATACGGAAGAGATGAAAAGCCGTTTTCTTGTGCAATAAGGTTTATCGGCATATTGCTGATTTTCAGCCACATTTTGACTTCTTGCAGACGTCTGTCCATAAGATAATTGAGTACGGAAGTTCCGTATGCTTTTTTGAACGTGTGCATAAGTGCGCTCTTCGAGCAGAAGAATACCTTTGCCAATTCGTCCAAAGTGATCTTTTGGTTGAAATGTCTGTTGATATATTGCGCAACGGAATCTGCCATTATCGAGGTTTCTTTCTTGCTGAACGGAATGACGTTAGTAGACGTTATGCATTTCAATTCGGTCAAAATTATCGTAAGCAAGTTTCTTACAATCGGAATTCTTGAACTGTCAAAAGTATCTTTAATTTCGCTCCAAAGCAAGTCCACGTAGGAAGGGAGTCTGTTCCCATTGAGTTGATACAGACATTTGAAGTCTTCGTCGGGGGAAGCGAACTGAATGTTTTTGACACCTAAAATATAATATTGGAGCGTTTCTTTATCGCTCGCACCTGAACCGTGCAAGACGTATGGGTTGATTATGATAACGTCGCCTTTTTTGAAGGGTATATGTTCGTTGTCGATTTGGAAAAAGCCCGAACCTTCGGTGCATAAGCAGATCTCGGTGAGCAAGTGACTTGACATCTTGGGCTGAAAGTCGGATATATTGTTCAGCACGACGTATTCGAGTGCGGGGGTAGTGGAAAATCCGTTGAAGTATTTGATAGTGTCAACTCTGTCATACGATTCAAACATTTCTTTTCTCCTTTGTATATCCGTGCAATATTTGTTATTCGCATTGCAGTTATGATAATAGTATATGTACAAAATACGCGTTTGTCAATATTTCTGAAAACTAATAAATCATAAGTAAATGAAGTTGCAACAATTATTATATGTATTGCACTATTTGTTATTTAACTATTAAAATTAATATGCTATGATTTAATAAAGACATATAAGCCTATAAGGCTATATGTGGGCAAGAAAACGAATGAAAATTAAGCGCTTTGTTATTATCTAAACAACTTGAAAAACGATACGATATAAAGGAGTTTTTTATGACACAATCCAGATTGATAGGGGATTATCCCGTTATCGGAATCCGTCCCACGATTGACGGACGCAGAGGCAAAATTAAGGTCAGAGAAAGCCTTGAAGACCAAACTATGAATATGGCAAAGGCTGCCGCAAAATTGATTTCAGAGAACGTCAGATATTCAAACGGTGAACCCGTTAAAGTCATTATTGCCGACACAACGATAGGCAGAGTCGCAGAAGCCGCTG
Source organism: Christensenella sp. UBA7588 (assembly GCA_002478945.1). Classification (GTDB taxonomy): domain Bacteria; phylum Bacillota; class Clostridia; order Christensenellales; family CAG-917; genus CAG-475. The sequence continues at coordinate 84,274 of DLKM01000020.1, read as the reverse complement.
CGTGTGCGAATAAATTCAAAAAGAATAACGTTGACATCACGCTTACGGTTACGCCGTGTTGGTGTTACGGTGCGGAAACTATGGATATGGATCCGATGACTATAAAAGCGGTTTGGGGATTCAACGGCACGGAAAGACCTGGGGCGGTGTATCTTGCGTCCGTTCTTGCAACGCATAACCAAAAAGGTTTGCCCGCATTCGGTATCTACGGACACGAAGTTCAAGACGCAGACGATACGACCATTCCCGATGACGTTCAAGAAAAAATATTGCGTTTTGCAAGAGCGGCTGTCGCAGTTGCAACGATGCGCGGAAAATCTTATCTTCAAATCGGTTCTGTCACGATGGGTATCGGCGGAAGTATTATCTCACCCGATTTCTTTGAAGAATATCTCGGTATGAGAGTCGAATCCGTTGACGAAGTCGAAATTATTCGTCGAATGACGGAAGGCATTTACGATAAGAACGAGTACAAGAAAGCACTTGCTTGGATAAAAGAAAAATGCCGTGAAGATTTTGACAAAAACCCTATCGAAATGCAAAAAACTCCCGCTCAAAAGGAAAAAGATTGGGAATTTACCGCCAAAATGGCGTGCATCATCAAAGACCTTTACAACGGCAACAAGCGTTTGAAAAAAGGCTTTGAAGAAGAATCCGTCGGACACAACGCAATCGTCGGCGGTTTCCAAGGTCAACGTCAATGGACGGACTTCTATCCGAACTGCGATTTCCCCGAAAGCATACTCAACTCGTCTTTCGACTGGAACGGCGCAAGAGAGCCTTATATTCTCGGTACGGAAAACGATACTCTCAACGCAACGAGTATGTTGTTTATGAAGTTGCTCACGGGTAGAGCACAAATGTTTGCGGACGTTCGTACGTACTGGTCTGGCGATGCCGTTAAACGCGTTACGGGATATGAAATCGAAGGCAAAGCAAAAGAGGCGGACGGTTTCATTCACCTTATCAATTCGGGCGCGTGCTGTGTAGATGCTTGCGGTGAAGTGAAAGACGAAAACGGCAATGCAGTTATGAAGAAATGGTGGGAAGTCACTAACGAAGACATTGACAACATTATGTCGCACGTTTCGTGGCCTTACGCGGATTTAGGTTATTTCCGCGGTGGCGGTTATTCGAGCCGTTTCGTTACGAGAGCGGAAATGCCTGCAACGATGATTCGTCTTAATCTCATCAAAGGGCTTGGCCCCGTGATGCAAATCGTAGAAGGTTGGACGGTCAAACTTCCCGACGAAGTTACCGACACGCTTTGGAAACGTACGGATTACACGTGGCCTTGCACTTGGTTTACGCCGAGAGTAACTGGCAAGGGTGCATTTGCTTCTGCGTATGACGTTATGAACAACTGGGGCGCAAATCACGGCGCGATTTCTTACGGACATATCGGCGCAGACCTTATCACGATGTGCAGTATCTTGCGTATCCCCGTATGTATGCACAACGTCGACGAGAAAGAGATTTTCCGCCCGTCTGCGTGGAATGCGTTCGGAATGGACAAAGAAGGACAAGATTACAGAGCGTGCGAGGCTTACGGCCCGATGTATAAAAACATTCGTAAATAAGGAAACAGTCAAATGAAGTTGCTCATTGTTCGTCACGGTGATCCTGATTATTCAATCGATTCGCTTACGGCAAAAGGTAAAAAGGAAGCCGAATTGCTTGGTAAGCGTATGGACAAAACCGTACTCGACGACGTATACGTTTCACCGCTCGGACGTGCAAAACTGACTGCCGAAATCGCGCTTAAAAACAAGCATATAAAAACTACGACTTGCGACTGGCTTCGAGAATTTAGTTGCACCGCTCAAAACCCCGAAAAAACGGGCGTAATTTGGGACTTGCGTCCGTCTTATTACGCGGCACATAAAGCGGAATACGACGGTGAGAATTGGCAAAATGCCGAAATATTTGCGAACTCGAACATTTCCGAAGCCTATCAAAAAGTTGTGAACGGCATTGACGAAATACTCTTGCGACACGGATATAAGCGCAACGGATTGCTATACGAGGCGATTGATCCGAATTACGATACGATTGCACTGTTTTGCCACTTCGGCGTAGAGTGTATGATTTTATCGCATCTGTTGAGCGTTTCGCCGTATCCGTTTCTTCAAAACTTCATTGCGTTGCCGACTTCTGTGACGACGCTTATGACGGAAGAAAGGGAAAAGGGTGTGATGTCGTTCAGATGTTTGTCGTTTGCGGATACCGCTCATTTGTATGCAGGCGGAGAAGAACCGTCTTTTGCGGGAAGATTTGCGGAAATACACGACAACGGCGATAGAATAGATTAAAACGAAAAGCGCGTTATAGTTTGAACAAAAGACAAAAGATATAAAGACAAGAAAGAGAGATACTAAATGGAAAATTATGTGGCAAGATTTGAGATGTTGGGATTTGGAATGATTGTTCATTTCGGATTGTACAGCATTCTCGGAAAGGGTGAGTGGTATTTGGCGTTGAACGACAAGGCGGACAAGGCAAAATACGAGTCGCTTACGTCCAAATTCGTCGTATCGATGAATTGGGCGAAAGAACTGGTTAAAACGGCAAAAGAGTCGGGCTGTAAATATATCACGTTGACCGTGCGTCATCACGACGGCTTTTCGCTTTACGATACGAAAGGATTGAGTGACTTTGACGTTATGCACTCCGCGTGCGGACGAGATTTGATTAAAGAGTTCGTTGACGAGTGCAATGCGCAGGGGATTATGCCGGTGTTTTATCACACTATGCTCGACTGGCATTGCCCCGAATACGAAAATGATTTTCCGAAGTACATAGACTATCTTGAAAAGAGTTTGAGATTGCTTTGCACAAACTACGGCAAGATAGGTGGTTTTTGGTTTGACGGCACGTGGGATAAAACCGACGTTGACTGGCAAGAAAACAGGTTGTACGGACTTATCAAAGAACTGCAACCCGAAGCAATGATAATAAACAACAGCGGACTTTCCGCTCTCGGTAAACTCGGACACGACTTGCTTGACGGAGTAACTTTTGAAAGGGGAAAACCGCGTTGTTGCGTATGCGAAACCAAACACGTTGCAGGCGAAATGTGCCAAGTTCTCAACGACCATTGGGGATACGCAAAAGACGACTGCAACTATAAATCCGTAAAAAGTCTTATCGAAGACCTTGTGGATTGCAGAAAGTATAACTGCAACTTCCTTTTGAACACGGGGTTGACGGGACGCGGAACAATCAGAGAAATTGACAAGTGCATCTTCCTTGAAATCGGAAAGTGGATAAAAGCAAACAAAGACTTTATTTACTCGGCAAAAGCGTGCGACGTAACTGCCGAAAACGCTGACGTTTTGTATGACGGTAATAACTATTATGCGGTTATTAAGAATGTAGGAATGTCTGCTGATCCGAACGTAGGATTGAAAAACGACGTGAAATCGGTTAAAATCAATACGGAAGGGAAGATTAAAAACGTAAAATGGCTTGATAACGGCAAGGCTGTAAAGACTAAAAAGAATAGTTTTGAAATCGCACCGTTTGCATACGGAACGAGTCGTGCGGTTAGAGTCGCAAGATTCACAATCGAAAAATAAAAGGAGTACCATTATGAAAAGACTTCATCTTATCTGTAACGCCCATCTTGATCCGATTTGGCAATGGGAATGGGAAGAAGGCGCAGCGGCGGCATTGTCAACTTTTCAAAGTGCCGCAAACTTGGCTGAAAAGTATGATTATATTTTCTGCCATAATGAAGTAAACCTTTATAAATACACGGAAAAATATGCTCCCGCATTGTTTGCGCAAATTCAAAAACTCGTAAAACAAGGCAAATGGCATATTATGGGCGGTTGGTATCTCCAACCAGATTGCCTTATGCCGTCCGGCGAAGGAATGGTGCGCCAAATTCGCGAAGGTGAACTATATTTCAAAGAAAAATTTGGAGTTATGCCGACGACTGCGGTCAACTTCGATCCGTTCGGACATTCTCGCGGACTCGTGCAAATTCTCACAAAATGCGGACAAGACAGTTATATGTTTATGCGTCCTTACGGAAAACATATGCCGTATCCGCAACTTGATTTGCCGAGCGAGTGTTTCGTATGGGAAGGATACGACGGCAGCAAGGTTAAAGGCGTTCGCGTAACAGAATATAACTCTCCGCTCGGACACGCAAGAGAGAAAATCGAAACGGATATTTCTCGTCGCAAAGAAGAAGATGTCAGCATTTCTCCGTGGGGCGTAGGCAATCACGGCGGCGGTCCGTCTGCAAAAGACTTGGAAGACGTGCAAAAACTTATAGATTCGAGCGATATCGAAATCAAATATTCAACGCCCGAAGGATTCTTTGCTGACGTCAATCCTACGGAAGTGTTTGCGGAGTCTATCATTCCTTGTATGGTCGGTTGCTATACGTCTATGGCGGGACTTAAACAAAAATATCGCGAACTTGAAAGACAAATCTATTTCACTGAGAAAATCGCAAGTATTGCGTCCCTTAAAGGCGCAATGGAATATCCGACGAAGATATTTGAAGAGGTTACGGAAGATATGCTCAACGTGCAGTTCCACGACATTCTTCCCGGCGATATGATAAAAGCAGGCGAAGATAACGGATTTACCTATATCAATCACGGCTTGCATCTTCTCAATCAAGTGCGCGCAAACGCATTTTTCGCATTGTGCAAAGGACAAAAAGTCGCAGAGCCTGACACGTATCCGATTATGGTTTTCAATCCGAAAACTTACGGCGGAAAACAACTCGTTACTTGCGATTTGTCTATAATTCCGACCGATTATTACGAAGAAGAACTGTCTTATCTCGAAATATACGATGAAGACGGCAATTTGCTTTCTTCGCAAAACGTGAAAGAGTCGAGCAATATCAGCATCGACTGGCGCAAACGCGTCGTATTCGAGGCAGACTTGAAACCGCTTTCAATCAATAGATTTACGGCAAAAACCGTAGTTAGAAAGAAACCTGTGTACGAAGCGAACAAAGACATTGTCTTTGACAACGGCGAAAAGAAAGTCGTTATCAGTGCAAAAACGGGACTTATCGAAAGTTATGTCGTGAACGGAAAAGAATACGCCACGGGCAAGATGTTCCAACCGTTTATGTATGAAGACACGCCTGATCCGTGGGGTATGAATCAACCTTGGGTCGGAGATGATCCCGAAGCATTTGAATTGCTTGCAAATCCGGACGGCGTTTTCGATGGCTTGAAATCGTTTGAAGTTATTGAAGACGGCGATATGTATCTCGAAGCGGAAGCATTTTTCGGGAAAGGTCTTACAAGACTTCGCATAGGCTATAAGATTTACAAGAAAGGAACGAAGGTTGACGTTGACGTCACTCTGTTCCCGAACGAAGCAAGCAAGGCAATCAAACTTCACGTTCCCGTTGTCGGCAAAGATTATTCGGGCGAGCAAATGTTTGGTGCTGAAAAACTGTTTGAAGACGGAAGAGAGTGCATTGCACACGATTACGTGTGGCTCAACGAGGATGACGGAAAGTGCTTGCAAATCATTACACCGTCAACTTACGGTTCGTCTTACAAAGACGGTGAAATTAGATTGACGCTCGTAAAGACGGCAACTTATTGCGCTCACCCCGTTCCGAACAGACCGCTGTTGCGTGAAGGTATCTTTATCGGCAAAGTCGATCAAGGTCAAAGAGATTTCTCGTTCAGACTTGACGTTGTCGAAAAGAACACACTCAAACACAACGCAAACGAATTCGTCGAAGTGCCGTATGCGCTCAATATCTTCCCGACAATCGATACCAAGTGCGACAACGGTTTGACAATCGAATGCTCGAATGAACGTATTTCCACCGAAACAATAAGAAAGTCGGTGCAAAAAGACGGCTATATTTTCAGACTGTTCAACAACAGTGAAGACAGTGAATGTGCAACTATCAAATGCGGTGGCGCAACGATAGACGTTAAGTTTGGCAAATGCGAAGTAAAAACTCTCATCTACAACAACGACACGCTTGTCGAAACAGAGCAAATGTATATCTAAAAATACGCATTTGGTTACGGAGAGAAAAGTGGAAAAGGTAATACAACAAGACGAAAAGACGTCAAAACTTTACGGCGTAAAAACTATCTCAAACGGAAAAATATCGAAAGATAGTTACGATGTCGTAATTGAATCGGGACGTTTGAAATCTATCACGAAGTCAATAGTTGACACGGGACTTTACGTTTGTCCAGCGTATGTCGATATTCATACGCACGGCGCGATGGGAGTTGATTTTTCGTCTGTCGATCAAGAAAAAGTCGATAAGGTAAGTCAATACTATTTTTCTCACGGCATTACCCACGTGTGTCCGACGTTTGTCGCGACTCCGCTCGAAGTGCTTGAAAAACAAATTGATTCGCTGTATTCGTTCAATCCGTCGGGCGCGGTGTTCTTGGGCGCACATATCGAAGGGCCGTATATCAGTCCTAAAAAGAAAGGCGCGCAACCGCTTGAAAACATACGCACCGAATTTGCAGAGGCAGATTTGAATGTTTTGGATTGGATAAAAGATAAACTCGAAATAGTCACGCTTTGTCCCGCAACTCGCAACGTGTTACCGCTTGTGCAGTATCTGAAAGAAAACGGAGTGAAAGTGCAGGGCGGTCACGATGACAGCAACGATAAACAAATAAGAGAATGTATGAAAGAAGGTCTTGACGGCGTAACTCATATATTCTGCGCTTGCTCGACTTCTCGTCGCGATGAGAATTTTGACAGAGTTCTCGGGATGACGGAATGCGGTTTGTCGTTTGACGACTTGACCGTTGAAGTGATTGCCGACAATAAGCATATTTCGCAGTTGTTATTTGAATTTATTCTCAAATGCAAGACGTACAGACGAATATGTTTGATTTCCGATAGTTTGTCGTGCGCGGGTATGCCAAACGGCAAATACAAACTCGGTGAAGAAGACGTTGTGACGGACGGAAAAGTGTGCTATCTTGCGGACATGTCGGCTTTGGCAGGAAGCGTGACAAGCATTGACCAAATGGTGCGTAACGTATTGTCTTATGGCGTTGAACTGGAACAAGCAGTCTATATGGCGGCGGAATCTCCACGCAAATATGTGGACTATTATGTGCCTAAATTTGACATAGGAGAGCAGGCGGACTACAACGTTATAGACGAAAAGGGCAACGTACTTGCAACGCTTTTCGGACAACGCAAAAATATAAATAATCGCTCATAATTTTCCCCTTATCATATTCTTTGGAAAAAGCGCAAGCCGATTTGGTTTGCGCTTTTTCTTAGGAAGAAATTATGAGGCTGAGTTAAAACTCAAAACTTTAATTCGTTTCTTTTAACATCTCGTCGTAATCGTTGTCGGCGAAAAGTTCGGGATGATTTTTAAGTCTGTCGGCATCGGTGATAGTTCTCAAAACTCTGCACGGATTTCCTACTGCCAAACTGTTTTTGGGAATATCTCTCGTAACGACGCTTCCTGCGCCTATTACGCAACCTTCTCCGATTGTTACGCCTGCACAAATCGTAACATTTCCGCAAATCCAGCAATTATCACCTATTGTAATCGGTGCGCCGTACTCTCTTTCGGTTTGATAACCTTTCGCTTTGTCGAAATATGGATTTCTGTCTTGATGGCAAAGCGGATGAAGGGGAGTGAGCAGCGAAACGTTCGGACCGAAAAACACGTCGTGTCCGATTGTTACGGGGCAGATGTCGAGAACGGTGAAGTTGAAGTTTGCATAACTGCGTTCTCCAAAAGTCGTATTCGTGCCGAAATCGAAATAAATCGGGCCTTGAAGATAAACGCCTTCTGCACGGTTGGGTATGAGTTCGTCAAGAATTTCATTGCGAGCAGATTCGTCGCTTTCCAAAGTTTGATTATATTTCGAGCATAGGTCGTGGGCTTTTCTGCGTCTTTCGACCATATCACCGCCGAACGGGTCATAAATTTTGCCTGCAAGCATCTTTTCGTTTTCGGTCATAATAATCCCTTTTTGATAAATGTTGATTGTCAGCGAACGATAGTTTTGTATTCTCCGTTTTCGACGGAAGTATCGTCATTCTCGATAATTAGGATTTTTGCGTCTTTGCTCATAAACACACAATGCCAAACTCCTTTCGGGACGTTGTAAACCTTGTTATATTCCATATGAACGCGTGCCAAATCTTCACCGATGATGAGCGTTGCCGTGCCTTGCAAAAGAACGAAAACTTCGTCGGTTTTGAGATGTCTTTCGATTTGAAATACGTTGCTTTCCGCTTGTTTTTCGCTGTAATTGAGAAATGCAACGCGCCATTGTTCAAAGTTCATAACGGGGCGATAATCTTCGCCGTTGTATTCAAAAATTTGTATTTCGTTTTTGCTCATATTTTGACCACCTGTTTTTTTTATAATATTATCACTAAAAACAGACGTTTTCAAGTATCTATTCATCCTGATTGATAATCAATAATGCGCGTTTTTGTAAAAAGACTTATTAGTTTTATTATTCAGTGTGTCCGACAACTCCGATTTTTGCAAGTTTTTGCAAATTTATAAATCAAGTGTCAAATTTTTATTCTATATGCAGTATTTGTCATTGTTTTGGCACGATTTATTATTTAACTCTTGCCAGAAATGAATTATGATATTACTGTATAATAATATATAAATCTCTTGTTTTGAGATACTATATAGAAAACAAAAAAATCCAGATAAAGGAGATTATTATGAAAAGGAACAGCGCACTTTTGATCGTTATAGCAATAGTGTTGGTTCTCACTCTCGGTTTGGCAGCGTGCAACAACAACGATGTTCCGCCGCAAGACGAGAAAGCCACGTATTCTGTATCGATTCCATCCGGTGGTGAAGGCTATACCGTAGTTGGTGCGGCGAGTGTAAAAGAAGGAGAAGATTATTCCTTCCAAGTCAACATCGCAAACGGCTATAACGGAACCGATATGGTGGTAAAAGTAAACGGCAACACGGTTGTTAAGACCGGCAATGCGTACGTTGTGAACTCTGTAAGCGGCAATCTCGTTATTACCGTTACGGGAGTGAAGAAAAACGCACCGGACACTTACACGGTGACTTTGCCGAGCGGAAACGGCTTTACGGCATCGGGCGAAACGACGGTTACGGCAGGAAGCAATTATACTTTCACCGTTACGGTTGCAACGGGTTATGACGTAAGCACGTTGGTTGTGAAAAACGGAGAAGCAACTTTGACGGCAACGTCAACTGACGGCAACGTCGTTTCTTATACAATCAACAACGTTCAAAGCAATATCACTTTGACCGCAACGATTGCAAAAATCAAATTCAGCGTTACGCTTCCCACAGGTGAAGGTTATGCTGTTGAAGGTGAAAGCGAAGCAGTTTACGGCGAAGATTACACGTTCACCGTTTATGCTGCGGCAGGCTACTCCGTTAAAGACGCAGTGGTGAAGAACGGCGACGTTACTTTGACTGGCGTCAACGGAACATACACCGTTGCAAACGTTACTGCAAACGTCGTTATCACGGTTGAAAACGTTGTCAAACTTCAAGATTACGTTTCCGTAACCACGAGAGTTTACGACCTTAAATTGGCAGACATCACCGACGCACAAAAAGCGGCTGCATATTATATGACTGGCGTTTCGGGCGTTTATCAAAATGCAACTTGCGAAGTAAGTGCAGATTTGAGCGCAGTTGACTTCACAAGAGCAGGCTCTTACACAATCACTTACAAACTTGTCGGACACGAAACCGTAACTGAAACCGCAACGGTGAACATCTACGGCGAACCCACGATTACGGTTGCAAGCAATGCAATCAAGGCGGTTGCTTGGTCTGAAAATCTTGACATTAACGCATTTATCAATACGTTGGTTGGCAAAATCAGCGCAGTTGACTCCTTGAACAAGGCACTGGATGTCAACGTCAAAGCGGCAACAGTTCCTGCAAAGAACGCTTACGGCTTCTATGACATTCAATCCTACGACGTGACCTTCACGGCAACGGACAAGATGGGCAACGTTGCAGAAGAAACTGTCCAAATCATAATTACAGGTTCAACGTCAATTGAAGTTGCACCGACAATGAATATCGACCTTGCAAACACTTCCGTTATGCTCGCAGCATATGAAGCAGGCGTTGACTTCGACCTTTTCAAATATGATTCCGAAAATGGTCTTATTGCAGTTACAACCGCACAAGCGTCTTGGAATTCTGACAAAGAAGGCACTTTCTTTGCGGCATCTTACCTTGCAAGTCTTGAACTTGGCGAACACACATTCGTTCTCGTGTTTGAAGATACTTTCAAAGTCGTGACTCTCACGCTTACGGACAATCAAGCACCTGCGTTCACGACTTCCGACGTGACCGAACTCGCATATCTTGTCGGTGATGAATTCGTTCTTCCCACGGCAGTGAAGAGTGCAAACAGCGCACAAGCAATCACGGTCAAGTGTTTCCTTGGCAATGATGAATTCACGGCAAACCCGACTGTGGCAGGTTCTTACACCTACACAATCAAATTCTACCGTAATAATGAAGAATTGACCGAATACACAAAAGAGTATTCTCTCGTTCTTGTCAACAACTATGGTTGGAGCGGTGCAACTGTCAGCGCAACCAAAGACGGCAAAATCGCTTTGAGTGGTGTGTATGTAGAAGGTGAATCATATAAAGATGCAAACCCGGTTCTTTCCGCAGACTACATTTCCGCAAACAAAGGTGAAAACAACATCGTTGTCGTAACCCTTAAAGTTTTGGATCAAGGCACAAACAATGCTACCGCCGAAGGATACGGCAGAGGCATCTGGTACGTGAAGGGCATTGATTACATTACGGAAGCAACGCATCCCGTAAACTATGCTGGTGTTACACCGGAAACCGGCAAAGAATATACGATGAAACTCCGTATCGAAGAAAACGGCACGGCGACGTTTATTCTTAGAAACTTTGACGGTAAAGTCGAAGTGACGTCGGTTGGTTTTGAATATCACGAAGAATACGTTGAAGATCCCAACTTCACAAAAGGTTATGCCGAATCGGTCGAATTGACCTACAACGACGAACAAACCCGCATCACAAATGCAAAAGTCGTTGTTCCCGCAGGCAATAACTGGTGGACAAACACTCCTGCGCTCTCCACAGTATATGTATCAAAACTTTATGCAGACGGCGTAAGATATATCGAGATTGCTCCCACGTTCACAACGAAGGACGGCGAGGCGTTTATATATCAATACTACGATGCTGCACAAGAGAAAAACGTTGAATTTACCAATCTCGGCTCAGGTCAAACAGTCTTGTTTGCACTTACCGATGAAAAACAAGTTGCGCTCTCCAAAGTTGATACAGAAGGTGGACTAGGTAAAACTGCTGACGACACTATCAACGTAGCGTTTACCTATTACACACAAGAAGAATACGACGCTGCACAAGCAGAAATCGCAAAGAAAGAGGCAAGAGCAAAACTTGCAGCCATTACTCAATCGGAAGGCAACTTCTGGAATTATTTTAATCACGGCGGTTGGGGCGCGACGACTTGGGGCGCAGACAATAAAGTAGTTAAACTTACGTCAAGCAATGTGACTGTCCAAAAGGCGCTCATTGAAGACGCAAAGGTAGCAGATTATAAGTATATGGTTATACGCGTCAGAGCAAACAGCACGGTTGAAGAAAATATTATTGATAACATCTGCTTTACGTCTTCCCCTGAGTGGAGTTTCTATTGGAACTCATACAACGGATACGACGTTGCATTCAGACTTGACCTTAGCAAATACTATGGAGATTATACCTTCAATGAAGACGGCAACTTTATGACGATTGTCGGCAGAACCGGTGATAATGAAAATAGAAACTGCACGCTTGACATTGAAATCATAGGTTTTGAAGAAGCAAACGACAAACACTTTGTGTCAATCGGTAGCAGATGGGATTACATGGTTACCGGCGACGCATATACTGAAATCGGTGCAGGCGAAAGCGCATCTTTCACCATCAAAGCAATTGACGGATACACAATCGATTCCGTGAAGTTCGGCGGAGTGGAAGCAACCAAAAACGGCGACGTTTACACTGTTTCCAACGTTACAACGGACGGTGCATTGGAAGTCACGACGCACAAATCACGTCACAACGTTACGCTTACCGAATCCGGTTCTTATACCGCAGACGCATACGTCAAACAAGTTGACGAGGGAAGCACTGTTTCCTTCACAATCACGGCAAACACCGATTGGGCAATCGATAACGTAACGGCTGACGATGAAAATGTCACAATCACACGCGAAGGTGACGTCTACACGATTTCAGGTGTTACAAAAGACGTTACAATCACCGTAAGCGTACACTCTACCGCAACTACTGACGTTGAGTACAACGTTACCGTTGAGGGTGAAGGCTTTACCGTTGATGAAGATCTTCCCGTAAAAAGTCTTAACGGCGCAAGCGTAGTCCTTACTATCATTGCAGCAGACGGCTATCGCATTGACAGCGTAACCGCAAACAACGGCGCATTGGTTGAAGCAAACGGCAACGTTTACACAATTAGCAACATCACACAAGATACCGAAGTTACAGTTGCAACGACCAACCTTGCACAACTTGTTGCAGAAGCAGAAGCAAGACTCGCAGCAATTATGAAATCCGAAGGCGGTTTCTACAACTATTTCAAGATCGGTGCATTCGGCACAAATACTTGGGGTGAAAATAATGCCGTTGTAAACTTCAAGGGCGGCAATTTCACTATTGCAAGAAACCTTATTGACGACGCATTGCTCGCAGGTTATACGCATATGAAGTTCCATCTCGTTGCGGTTGCTGAAGACGGTTCTACAGTCGGAAATATAACAATGGTAACAAATGGCGATCCGTGGAATTATTATTGGAAAACATATAATGGAAATGAAGCGGACATTCGTATCGACCTTTCGATATTTGAAAAGGAAGGACATACGTCGGATTATTTGACGGTAAGTATCAATAACACGAATTTGTCGTCTAATATTGCAGTGTCTGCAATCGAATTCTTCAAGAGCGAAGAAACGACCACTTGGACAAAATCCGCAAGCAACGTTTATATCGCAAACGAAAACGGAATCTATGTTCTAGACACTGTAAGCGCAGGAAACGGTGCATATGCAACTTCCGACGAAGCGTGGTTTGCAAAGTATGCAACAGGAAACGAAGCATCTCAAAGAACTTTGATGTATTCTGATTTGACTTGGATTGTTCAAGGCGGAAACAACAGAAATATGCTTTGGGGTTACACTGCACCTGATCAAAGTCCGTTAGAGTCTGACGAGAACAGCGGAACTATTAAGTATATAAACAATATGAATAATGGTTCGACGCTTTGCCTTGGATTCGACAACGAAGGTGTTGCAAGTATCAAGTTTGCAGACTTCCACGCAAACAGAAACTCTTGGGGTGGATTCTCTTACACGCAAGGTGAAAATTCCATCACGGTTACAAGCGTTGAAGGTTTGATATTGTATTTCAATGAACTTGAAGCAATCAAAGCAAAGTACAAATACGTAAGAATCGCAGTTGAAAATTATGAGTCTTTGACTGCTCCGATTTGGATCGGTGGCAACTGGGATGAAGCAAACAAACAAATCTTCGGTTCTGCATCCGATAGCGGTGGACCATTCTTGGTTGATCTCAGCAATTGCCCGAGTCTGTTCCTTCAATTCACAGCGGCAGAAACAAATATAACAATCACTTACGAATTCCTTACGGAAATCTAATAATTATCTCCTGAAAAAATTATAATGCTATAAGGTGGCATTAATTTCCCGTCGGCTTAATTGCCGACGGGAAAAACCTTAAATAAATATGGTTGCTTTGCTTTAATAAGCAAGCAAATCTACACTCGGTAGCAAAATGAAAAAACTGACGAAAACATTACTTATAACTCTGATTTTGGTTGCAATTTGTGCGGCTTTTGTCGCTTGCGATTTTTCAGGGAACACGAAACCGCAACCCGTCGTGTCTTATTCCGTTCAGTTTGCAGAAACCGAGATTACATTTACGGTGGGGGACAGAATAGACCTTCCTGCCATATACGTTTTCAAGTCCGTTGACGGAGTGTCGTCCGCAATCGATGCGCAATGTACCTATTCCATATCCGAAGAAGACGTTGTGATACTCAATAGTGAAGGAAAACTTGTTGCACTCAAGCAAGGCACAACGACGCTCGTTGCAAAATATCAGAACGCAACGGCAGTTCTTGTTGTAAACGTCAACGCACAGACTAAACAAGATATTACGATAACATTCGAGTCGGGTTGCGAAATCCCGTCATTTACGAGAAAAGTCAGCGGAAACACCGTGATTTTGCCTTCTATTTCGGAAAGAAAAGGTTATTCGTTTGACGGTTGGCAGACGCCAAACGGCGTGAAAAAAGCGGGGGAGAGTATATCCGCACCGCAAAACGACGTCACGTTTACGGCAACTTGGACAAAAATCGCTTACTCAATCATATACGTGTTGAATAGTGGAACAAACGATTCTTCAAATCCCGATACTTACTATGTGGACAGCAATGCGATTATATTGAATTATCCGAGCAAAGCCAACGCCAAATTCGACGGTTGGTATAAGGACGCGGATTTTACCGAAAGAATCGCGCTTATTGCCAAAGGCTCGGTTGGCAACATCACTTTATACGCAAAGTTCATCGACTATCCGATTGCATCGTTTGACGGCGGTCAAGGCGCAACAGGCTCGATGAGCGACATCGTTTTGGAAAACGGAACGCAAATCACGTTGCCCGAAAACGGTTTTACTAAAAAAGGATACAATTTCGTCGGTTGGTACGACGGTTCAGATACTTATCAAGCGGGTGCAAGTTACACTCTCACGTCATCGACAACTTTTACGGCACAATGGCAAGCCGTGGATTATACGATAACTTATCATCTTGACGGTGGTGTAAACAATCAAGGCAATCCCGCGAGTTACAAAATAACGGACGACAACATCACGCTTCTCGCCGCGACAAAGAGCGGATACAATTTCGCAGGTTGGTATTCGGACGCTACGTTCTACTATCCGATTGAAACAATCGATACGACCAAAGCGCAAAATATTGAAGTGTATGCAAAGTTCAGCCTTTTGTTCGACGTGACGTTTGATGCAAACGGCGGTGAAGGGCAAGCACCTTCGACAATCAGTCAAAGCAAAAACGGAAGGATTACTTTGCCCGAAAACACTTTTACAAACGTGGAAGGTTTCTTTGCCGGTTGGTCTGACGGCAAAAACGTTTATCAACCCGGCGATTCTTACGTCGTGACGAAAGACGTTGAATTTAAGGCGCAATGGCTCGGCAACTTTGAAATAGGTGCAAATTTGTTCGATTTGGCAAGCGGCGGATACACAATCGTCTATCAAAACGACGAGTATGCAAAGAGTGCTGCGGAATCTATCAAAACATATATCAAGCAAACGGTTGGTGTAAATATAAGCGCGGTTTGCGAAGTCAACTATACGGGATTCGATTACGCAACGTCAAAAATCATCTCTGTCGGCAAAACTTCCGTATTCAACGGTCTTGAACACTTCAAATGGAACGGAAACACCGTCAATTCCGAACAACTTATTTCAAGTGCGGTTGTCGTTTCTGACTCGTTTGCGATAGCGTCCGACAGATATGTTATTTGTCTTATTGCAAACAACCCAAACGGAATTTTGTATGCGGCAGACCAGTTTGTCGAAGACAATCTCGGCGTGCGTTTCCTTACGGCAGATTACACGTACGTTCCGCAAATATCTTCCGCAAATATGACGGCGCAATGCAA
Organism: Christensenella sp. UBA7588; assembly: GCA_002478945.1. Classification (GTDB taxonomy): domain Bacteria; phylum Bacillota; class Clostridia; order Christensenellales; family CAG-917; genus CAG-475. The sequence goes on along the minus strand of DLKM01000020.1, from coordinate 68,521 downwards.
TACGTTTGCACCGCAATTTGAATACAGACAATATCTCAACACGTCTACTTTCTATCCGTCCACAAGCGCGAATATCAAATATTCCCAACATATGCGTTTCAACGGCGATTACGTTACGAGCGGAAACAACAACATTGGCGGTTTCGAGTGGTACACCGATTCCGAAAAAGGCATTGGCACGGCACACAATACGCTCGCCTTTGTCAATCCGTCGGACTATTCGACATACGAAGATACGATGTTCTTTAAGTTCAACGGCAATATTATAGACGTTTGCTATACGGACGGCATTACGTCGGAAGGAACTATCGACCGGTCGACAAGCGCAATCGATACTGCTGCGGAAGCAATGTATAAAGCGTTGTATGACTTGCTTGCAAACACCGATAAGGATGATTTTTGGCTTTCTGTCGGACAAGCGGACACGAACGAGCGTTGTCAGTGTGCTGATTGCACTGCGGCAACGAAGTTGTATAATAGAAGCGGAATAACAATCCGTTTCTGGAACGCAATCATCAACGAGTTGGAAAACTGCGGAAACGCAAAGGTGCAAAACAAGAATTACAGACTCGTTATGTTTGCATATCAGTACAACCTGATTGCTCCGGTTATCGACGGCAAAATCGATTCGACGTGCATACCAAACAGTGAGCATTTGTGGGTGAGAATAGCACCTATCGTAGTTGACCGCTATCTTGCGCTCGATGACGAAAATCAACCGCTTTTGCAACGCGAAAACGGAAGAACTTATGATAGCAACACAACGCTCGGACACGTTTCGGCATCAACGATATACTCCGATTGGGCAAAAGTGACGTCAAATCTTTTCTCGTGGACTTATTCGCCCGATTTCGGCAACTACTTTGCTTATACGGGTGCTTTGACGAATATGAAGCGCAACCTTACGCTATTGAATAACAGCGGTGTGGATTATGCGTTCATACAAGGCGTGTTCAATGAGAAAATCCACGTAGACCAGTATCTCGAAGCGTACGTTTTCTCGAAACTTTGTTGGAATCCCGATGCGGACGTTACGAAACTGCGCAACGAGTTTTTGAAGTATTATTACGGCGAAAACGCATACGAAAACGTCAAACGGTATTACGATAACTTCGACGCAGAGTATGCGAGAAGATACTCGACTTCGGGTACCGGCAGCAACGGCTTTGTCAACGTGTATGAGAAGAATAAGATTTCAGATAGTTTCTATCTTGCGCAAATAGAGTTGCTTGAACAAGCGGCAAGCGCGTCATCGCAAGATTGTGCAAACAGAGTATCACAATTGAAACTCATTCCGCTGTTTATGTTGGCAAAACAAAACTCGAACTATCGCACGGAGTTTACAACGTTGTTTGGTTCTTTGGGCGGAGTATATATCAATGAAGGCAACACGATAAGCGATTTCGTGTGGTAAAATAAAAAAACACAAAAGTTAGCACCATATAGCAACAAAGGAGAATTATGGCAAGTCTTACATTAAATCACATTTATAAGGTTTATCCGAACGGCGTAAAAGCAGTCAACGATTTCACTATGGAAATCAAGGACAAAGAGTTTATCGTTTTCGTCGGCCCTTCCGGCTGCGGAAAATCAACGACTTTGAGAATGATTGCAGGTCTTGAAGAGATAACTTCCGGCGAACTCAAAATCGGGGATATCGTCGTGAACGATATGGAGCCGAAAGACAGAGATATTGCTATGGTTTTCCAAAACTATGCACTTTATCCGCACATGACGGTTTACAACAATATGGCATTCGGTTTGAAACTTCGCAAGATGCCCAAAGACGAGATTGACCGCAGAGTTAGAGAAGCTGCAAATATTCTCGGCATCACAGAATATCTCAACAGAAAGCCGAAAGCAATGTCGGGCGGTCAACGTCAACGTGTCGCACTCGGACGCGCAATCGTACGTGAACCGAAAGTGTTCCTTCTTGACGAACCGCTTTCAAACCTTGACGCGAAACTCAGAGCGACTATGCGTTCCGAGATCTCCAAATTGCATCATAAATTGCAAACGACGTTTATTTACGTCACGCACGACCAAGTCGAAGCAATGACTATGGGTACGAGAATCGTCGTTATGAAAGACGGTTTCGTACAACAAATCGACACTCCGAGAAACCTTTACAATTATCCGTGCAACAAGTTTGTCGCAGGATTTATCGGCACACCGCAAATGAACTTCTTTGAATCGACGCTCAAACTCGAAGGCGATACGGTCAAGGTTGCTATTACGGGAACTGACTGCGTATTCGATGTTCCGTATTCTCTCTTTGCAAAAGCGGACAGAACTTACCTTACGGGCGAAAAGAAAGTCGTTCTCGGTATTCGTGCGGAGCATATTTCCGTAGATCCGAACAAATATCCGTATCAAGCAAAGTGCCGTATCTCGCACGTTGAAGAACTCGGCGTTGACAGCCAAGTTTATGCGGATTTCAATCTCAATTCCGAAGATACGATTTCAGATAGTGCAACAAAGGTTATCATCAAAGCCCCGACTCAATATCAATGGAGTGTTGACGAAGTCATTGACGTATCGCTCGATATGCGCCACATTCATTTGTTCGACGCAGAAACGGAAGGAACCGTTTCACCGAGAGTGCCGACATATATGTTCGTCGATGCAAAAGTCGAAAACGGCAAAGTCGGTTTCCTTGGAACGACGAGAGAATTGCCGCCCGCAATTTCTCTTGAAGACGGTGAATATGCAATGCGCATACCTTCCGAAGCAATCGGCTTTGAAGGTGACATCGAAGCAACTGTCGTTAAGACGGAAAACATAGACGGCAAACATATTGCACAATTGAATTCCGTCGGATTCCCATTGTTCGTTTCTTGCGGAGAAAACGAGTATGAAGACGGTGCGAAATTAAACGTATCCGTTGATTTGAAATACTGCTCGTTCTATCAAGGCGAAAACGAAATAGTCAAACCGCTCGATATGGAAAATTCTCTTTCGGGTAAAATGGTCAAACACGACATTCAGAAAGAGTACACCGACGATAAGGGCGTTACGAAGAAGAGAAAAGAAATCTATTGCGAGTTCGTCATTGCAGGTGTCAGTTATATCTGCAAGAAAGAAGAAGCAATTCGTATTATCACGACCGCAAGCAGATCAATTTTCGGCAAACACTTGTCATTCACGTTCAATCCGTATCAAATTCACGTTGCTGACGAAGGAATTTTCGCAAAGGTCGTAGGTCGCTTCGATTACGGCAATGAAAAGTTCATCGAATGTGAAATCGGTGAAGAAAAAACCGAAACGGAAGAAGTTGTCGGCAAAAAGAAAGCGAAAGAAGCAAAAGAAGAGAAAGTCGAAAGAGTTATTGTCTGCGTGGACAAGGATTTCGATGCAGAAAACGTAAAATTACAACTCGATACCGACGAGTGTGGTGTTATCAACACCAAGGAACAAATCAAATTGTTCTAAGGAGCGGCTTATGATTTTGTCTATCGGAGAAATACTTGCCGATATGATTGGCGAAAAAACGGACGGTGTAACCACATTCAAAGCGTTTTGTGGCGGTGCGCCGTTCAATCTCGCAGTCAACGCAAAGCAAAGCGGGGCAAAAGTCGGTTTTGTCGGACGCGTGGGAAACGACGTTATCGGGCGTTTCGTTACTGCGGAAGCACAAAAGGCGAATTTGGATTATCTTGACATTCAAACGGACGATGAGCGCAATACGACGATTGCTTTCGTTACGCTTACGGACGGCGAGCGCGATTTTGCGTTCAATCGTCACGATACGGCAGACTTCAATATCGACTTGGACGAAATAGACTTCGATAAATACGAAGATTTGAGTATTTTGCATCTCGGCTCGCTTATGCTTTCGGAAGAAACGGGCAGAAAGTTTGCCAAAAAGGTTGCGAAAAAAGCCAAAGATTTAGACGCAAAACTCAGTTTTGATATGAATTTCCGCAAAGATATTTATCGCGATTTCGAGGACGCTAAAAAGGCGTATGCGCCGTTTGTCGAGTGTGCGGACATAATCAAGTTTTCCGAAGACGAACTTGCCGATTACACGGGCATACAAGATATGGACAAGGCGGCAGAATCGTTGTACGTTAAAGACAGATTGTTGCTCGTAACTCTCGGAAAAGACGGTAGCGCGTATTATTACAACGGTATCAAAGGCGTTGTGCCGAGCATAAGCGGTTGCAAATGCGTGGATACAACAGGTGCAGGGGACGCGTTTTTCGGCGCATTCCTTGCGGCAATAGAAGGCAAAGAAATGACAAAAGAAAATCTTGATAATGCTGCAATGAAAGGCAATGTCAAGGGCGCAAAAGCCACAGAATTTTACGGAGCAATACAATTATGAACGATATTAAAAGCATAGTGTCGCAACCTATATTTTTTGAACGCAACAGAGTGTATCGTATCTATCACGGGGGCAAACCGTTCAAAGAGATTTTTGCGGACGGTTTCGATGATGGAACGGACAATATGTTCCCCGAAGAATGGGTTGCAAGCAAGGTAAGAGCAATCAATCCAAAGTATTTTGGAAAGCGTGACGGCGTATCCGTCGTAAAAGGCACGGATTTGTTCTTTGACGATTTGCTCAACGAACATAAAGAAGAACTTTTGGGCGACCGTAAATACGATTGTCTCGTCAAGTTTTTGGACAGCGCAACGAGATTGCCGTTCCAAGTACACCCGACGAAAGACTTTTCGAGAAAATATTTCAACTCGGAATATGGAAAGACGGAAGCGTGGCTCGTGATTGCAACTCGTCCGGGCGCGAAACTCTATTTCGGATTCAAAGACAAAATCACGAAAGAAGAATTGTCCGCGCTCGAAGAACGCAGTGAAGTGGAAAAAGACATAATGGGCAACCTTCTTGCGGGTGTAGAAGTGCAAGTGGGCGATTTGTGGCTTATCCGCGCGGGACTTATCCACGCAATAGGCGCAGGTTGCACGATTATAGAAGTGCAAGAGCCGACGGATTTCACCATTCAACCCGAACGTTGGTGCGGTGATTATCACATCAGTTACAACGAAGAATACATCGGACTCGATAAGGACGTCGCACTCGACGCAATCAATTACGACATATACGGCGACGCGGCAAAGGCATACGCAAAAGTATCGCCGAAGACCGTCGTCGATACGGACAAATACAAAAAAGAAGTGCTTATCGGCTATGACGATACGCCTTGCTTTGCGGAAGTGCGCCATACCGTTCAGGACGGCGGAAGTTTCGTTATGAGTTACGCGCCGGCAGTGTATATCTGCCTTGAAGGCAATGCGCAAATCGTCGGCGAAAATTACAAGAGAGATATAAAACGCGGTGATTATTTTTATCTTCCTTATGTTGCGGAAGGCAAATATAGCATCGTATCCGATACGAAAGCAGTGCTTGTTGAGTGCTTGCCGAGCAAACAAGACTGACAATCCCACAACCGATAGGTTGGTCGACAAGACAAACGGAAAGAGAAACAAATGGAAATTATTGTTGTTGAAAATTATGAAGAAATGAGCAAAGTCGGCGCAGAGTTGCTTGCCGAAGTGGTGAAGAACAAACCTAATGCGGTTTTGGGACTCGCAACTGGAACAACTCCGCTCGGTACATACGCAAGACTTGCAGATGCTTGCCATAAGGGCGAGTTGTCGTTCAAAGACGTTAAAACGGTCAATTTGGACGAATACGTCGGACTCGGTGAAGAGAGTGACCAAAGTTACGTTTGGTTTATGAACCACAATCTCTTTGATAAAATCGATATTGACAAAAACAACACGCATCTTCCCGACGGAAAAGCAACGGATTTTGACAAAGAGTGCGAAAGATACACCAATCTCGTAAAAGAGTTGCGCCAAGACGTTCAACTTTTGGGACTTGGAAGCAACGGACATATTGCTTTCAATGAGCCGGGAACGCCGTTCGACAGTCACACTCATATCGTCAACTTGACAGAAAATACGATAAAGGACAATTCAAGACTTTTCGACGACATCTCGCAAGTGCCTACTCGTGCGATTTCTATGGGCATTGCGGACATTATGCAAGCAAAGAAAATCGTTATACTTGCGTCGGGAAGCAACAAGGCGCTTGCCGTGTACAAGACCGTCGAAAAGAAGATTGGCGAGAGTTGCCCTGCAAGCATACTTCAAAAGCATCCGAACGCAGTTCTCGTTGTCGATAAAGCGGCGGCGCAATTGCTTTCAAGCGCATCCGTGATGGATAGCATAAGCGCATCGGCAGTGTAGAATTAAGATAAAAACTGTAATCACAAGGAGTGTTTATGGCTGAATACAAGACGCTTTCATTTATGCTTGATTGTTCAAGAAACGCCGTGCCTAATATGGCGTTCCTTAAACGGTTCATCGATATATTGGCGGATATAGGATACACCGAATTGCAACTCTATACCGAAGACACTTATAAAATCGAAAGCGAACCGTATTTCGGTTACTTACGCGGTGGTTTTTCGAGAGATGAAATCAAGGAAATAGACAAGTATTGCATTGAAAAGGGAATGGAACTTGTCCCTTGTATTCAAACGCTTGCACACCTTGATAGGATTTTCCGTTGGCAAAGATTCAATTCTACCGTTCTCGATTGCGGCAACGTTTTGCTTGCGGACAACGAAGAAACGTATAAGTTTATCGAGAAAGAGTTTTGCGAAATTGCGCAATGCTTTACGTCAAGAAAAGTCAATTTGGGAATGGACGAAGCACATTGCCTTGGACTTGGCAGACATCTCAAAGACTTTGGATATGAAAATCCCAAAGATATTTTCTTTCGCCATCTGAATAAGGTTCTTGAAATTGCCGAAAAATACGGATTTAAGGCGCGTATGTGGTCGGATATGTTTATAAAATTCGACAACGACGGTCAGTATCCCGTTCTTAATCCAAAGGTTTCGGACGATGCAAAGAATCTTGTTCCCGAAAATGTAAACTTGATCTATTGGGATTACAACCAAAGAGATAGAGAAATCTATCAAAGTATGCTCGACGCGCATAACCTTCTGGGTGAAAAAGACGTGACTTGGGCAGGGGCGTGTTGGTCTTGGTTAGGATTTATTCCGAGAAACGATTATAGTCTGTTGGGACAAAAGGCGGCGTTCCCTGTTATGAAACAAAACGGTGTCAAGAATTATATGCTGACATTTTGGGGAGATGATGGTGAAGAATGTTCAAAACTGGCGTTGTTGCCGACAATATTCCATTTTGCAGAAATGGCAAAGGGCAATTGCGACGAAGAAGATATTGCACGCAAGTTCAAGGATAAATTCGGCGTAGGTTTTGACGAGTTTTTGTCAATAGATTTGCCGAATATGATAGACGAACAAGAGCCTGACGTTTACAATCCGTCGAAGTATATGATCTACAATGACTGTTTCTTGGGTATTTACGACTATACCGTTGACGAAAAAGCACAAGCAAGAAAGAAGTATTCTGCTTATAGCAAAAAACTCGGCGCTTTGGCAAACAACGAAAGATTTGGGTATGTATTTGATACCGCCGCAAAACTATGCAAAGTATTGAGCCTAAAATACGAGATAGGTGTAAGAACGCGCAATGCCTATAAGAGTGCCGACAAAGACGCAATGACAAAAATCGTTGCCGACTATACGAAACAAATCAAATATTTGGAGTCGTTTTATCAAAGTTTCAAGAAACAATGGTATACGGAAAACAAAGGCTTTGGATTTGAAGTGCAAGCGGCAAGAATAGGCGGACTTATTAGAAGAGTCAAAGATTGCAGAGAAATGTTGCAAGATTGGACAAATGGTACAGTCGACAAAATAGATGAACTCGAAGAAGAAATCAATCTTGACGTGTACGGTCGTGGTTGCGATGATAAGTACAAAGGAAAAACCGTTGTCGCAAACGTTTATCGCGATTGTATGACAACAGGGTATTGATATTGTTTGCAAAATGGAAAATAAGCGGTATAAATTAGAAACTCACCTTCACGTAAAAGGCACTTCGCCTTGCGCGCAAACGGATGAGAAAACCATTGCGGAAATATACAAAGGCAAAGGTTATGACGGCATAGTTTATACTTCTCACTACAACTCTTATTTAATCGATTTCTACGGAATGACGGCAAAAGAGTACAATCAAAACTTTGTCGAGCATTACAATCGATTGAAACAAGAGTGCCAAAAGGTGGGGATCGACGTGTTCTTTGGTATGGAGTTTATGCCTGATTGCACTTCGTATTACAACGCAGACACGCCATATAAAGCGGAATTCTTGATTTACGGAATAACTCCCGAATTCGTGCTTGACGGCGGTGAGCGTATGTTCCGAAACAGTGTTGAAGAAACAAGCCTTTTGTGCAGAGAAAACGGGTGGATTTTTTCTCAATCTCATCCGTTCAGAACGATAATAACTTATAGAAATCCGTCGTTGCTTAATGCGGTAGAAGTTTTCAACGGATACGCAAGGCATGATAGTCACAACGACCAAGCGGAACGATTTGCAAAGGACAACGGACTTATTCCGCTTGCAGGAAGCGATTTTCACGAACCGCAAGACGGCGGAGCGGGAATTATTCTCGAAAACGCAATCAAAAACGAGAGAGAATTGGTTGCCGAAATCAATAGATGCAAACACGAGATTGTAAAAAATAATTAGTGTTAGAATGTTATCAATACAAGAAAGGCGGCATCAACAGCATCAATATGAAGAAAAAAGTTATTGTACAATTGAGAAACTTTGAAAAGAAAGATGCGTTGGTTTTGTCAGAGAGAATTTATCAAGAACTAACGACTGCGCAAATCGAAGATATGATTTGCTTGTGGAATACAAAACAACACGACGGAAAATATTTTGAAATGTTTGCGATAGTTGCAAGCGGTAAAGTCGTTGGCAGACTGTCTTTGTATTCATACAAAGACAAAACAATATCGATAGGCCCTGAAGTTTTCCCCGAATACAGGGGGAAATGTTTTGCAAAAGCAGCAATGATTAAGGCTATTGGTATAGCAAAAGAAAAGGGATATTCAATGATTTCCCAACAAATAAGAGTAGATAATGAAGCAAGCATAGCACTGCATACATCATTAGGTTTTGAAATGGTTGGAATACCGTTTGTCAACTCAAAAGGGAATAATGTGTGTATGTATGAAAAGAGTTTGCGTTAAAGAGTATACTCACGATTGAGCAAAATGCGCAAACGCAGACACTTGCTGTTAAAACAAGATAGTACAAAGTAATAAGCGGCGTAGGATATGAAATTTATTGCACGATCAAAGGAATACAACACTATAGAAAGGCACGTAAATGCGCCGCTTTTTAAGCGTGTATTTGATTGTGATAATTCTAAAAACGCAAAACTGACGATTGTAGCAGTCGGTCTTTATAGATTGTTTTTGAACGGGGAAGAACTCAATAAGAGTTTGTTTGCGCCTTATATGAGCAACCCCGACCAAGTTGTTGTTTACGACGTTTACGATATTGAAAATAAACTCAAAAAAGAAAACAACGTTCTTTGTGTGTTGCTTGGAAACGGATTTGTCAACACCAACGATTCGGATATTTGGCTCAATGAGTCCGCGCCTTATCGTAGCGCACCTAAATTTGCATTGAATATAAGTGCAAACGGCAAAGTATTGCTTGAAACGGACGAAACGTTTGTTGCGATAGACAGCCCGATTACTTTTGACGATTTCCGTTGCGGAGAGCGTTATGACGCACGTTTGGAAAGAAAAGGCGTTTTGACCGATACCGATTTAAGCGGTTTTGAAAAAGCGATTTTGGCAGATGCCCCAAAAGGTAAAATTGTAGAGAATAAAGTTCAACCGATTGTCGAAGGTAAGCCTAAAAAAGCCGTATGTTTGAAGAAAACGCCGAACGGATATTTGTATGACTTCGGCGCAAACGATACGGGACTTTGCTTGCTTCATTTGCAAAATGCAGAAGAAGGACAACGTATCGATATGTACTTTGCGGAAGAGATTTGCGAAGACGGTAGCATCGATTATCGCAGTATTTCTTTTGATAAAACCGTTGACGGTTACAATCAACACGACGTGTACGTTTGTAGAAGCGGTGAACAAAGTTATTTGCCGAGTTTCACTTGGCACGGTTTCAGATATTGCGAAGTTTGCGGATTAAAAGACGAACAAGCAACGCTCGACACAGTTGAGTTTGTTTCTACCCACAGTGATTTGCCTAAGGTTTGTGATTTCAAATGCGACAACGAAACTGTAAATAAACTTGTCCAAATGACGCTTCAAAGTGATATAAGCAATTTCGTTTACTATCCATACGATTGCCCGCAAAGAGAGAAGAACGGTTGGACGGCGGATGCTTCGATTAGTGCAGAGCAAATGCTTTACACGTTCGATGCAAAGGCAAGTCTTGAACAATGGTTGCTTCAAATTCGCAACGTTCAAAAAGCAAACGGCGCTTTGCCTGGAATTATTCCGACGGCAGGTTGGGGCTTCGATTTCGGAAACGGACCTGCTTGGGATAGTGTGATTGTTGAATTGCCGTATCAACTTTATCGTTTTTACGGCGATGAAAAGGTTGTAAAAGACAATGCCGAAGCGATAAGCAAATATTTCGATTATGTCACGACACGTTTGAACGCAGACGGCTTGGCAAATTTCGGCTTGGGTGATTGGGTTCAAACATACACGAAAAACGAAGGCGATTTTGAAACGCCTGTGGAAATCACCGACTCTTTGACGATGATTGACATCGCGACAAAGACGATAAAAATGTTTGATGCAGTCGAATTGCCTACCGATAAAATAGAAAACTTTGCAAAACGTCTTAAACGCGATTTCCGCAAGAAATACGTGAGAGACGATAGACTTGTCGTGAAAACACAAACGGTGCTTGCAATGGCTCTTCAAACTGGTGTATTGACAAATGACGAGAGCATCAACGCATACCGTGACTTGATTGACCTTATTCACGGACAAGACGACCATTTCAGAGTCGGCGTTGTGGGATATAAGTATTTGTTCGATACGCTTGTAAAACACGGCGACATCGATTTGTGTTTCAAACTTATTACGCAAAAGAGTTTCCCGTCATACGGCTATTGGATAGAACAGGGCGCAACGACTTTGTGGGAAAGTTTTGAGGAGTACGAAGTCATTGACGGCAAAAAAATGAGAAAAGACGGTATGAAACGAATTCCGTCTTTCAACCACCATTTTTGGGGCGCAATTCTTGCGTGGTTCTATAAGAACATCGGTTGGCTCGACGTGGTAGATAGCAATTCGATAAGAATAAAACCGATACTTATCGATGGCGTAAACAGCGCAAACATTGCTTATGCACGCGGTGGCAAAAGCATATCGATTGACTGGGAAAGAGTCAATAAACATATCAGTCTGAATGTGGACGTTCAAGGCTTTGAGTGCGTTCTCGTTTTTCCTAACGGTAAAATCGAAACGGTTCAAGGCAAGCGTTCGTTTGCAATAGACGAAATGTAAAACTTGGGGAAGTATATGGACAACAAGTATTATCTTGCAATAGATCTCGGAGCATCCAGCGGACGACATATCGTCGGTTGGAAAGAAGACGGAGAGATAAAAACCAAAGAGATATACCGCTTTGAAAATCATATGGACAATAAAGGCGGACATCTCGTTTGGGATACGAAAAGACTGTTTAACGAGATTAAAAAAGGACTTAAAGTTGCTTTTTCGCAATATGAGAGTATTGAGAGCCTTGCAATAGATACGTGGGGCGTGGACTACGTTCTCATAAAAGACGGCAAACCTGTGTTGCCTTGCTATGCGTATAGAGATTCGAGAACGGAGAGTGCAATCGAAGAGATAAACACAAAGATTTCGTTTGAAACGTTCTATATGCGCACGGGCATACAATTTCAGTCTTTCAACACAGTGTATCAACTTTATGCGGATAAAAAGAGCGGTCGTTTGGACGGCGTTTCGACGTTCCTTATGATGCCCGAATACTTTGGCTATTTGCTTACGGGCAATATGGTGAAGGAATATACGAACGCAACGACAACGGGACTTGTGAACTGCAAAACGAGAAAGTTTGACATAGACCTTATAGGGACTCTCGGTTTACCGCTTCAAATGTTTCCGTCGCTCAATATGCCGGGAACGGTTGTCGGAAAACTTAAAGACGACGTTGCAAAAGAAGTAGGCGGACAAACGACGGTTAAACTCTGTCCGTCGCACGACACGGCAAGTGCGTTTTATGCCGTTGACAACCCCGAAAATAGCGCGCTTATTTCGAGCGGAACTTGGGCAATTCTCGGCGCAAAGATAAAAGAAGCAAACGTGTCGAGAGATGCTTTGAGATACAATTTCGCAAACGAAGGCGGAGTGGGAAATTTCCGTTTCTTGAAGAATATCACGGGTATGTGGATAAACGTGTGCCTTAAAAACGTGTTCGGCAGAAGTTTTGACGAGATGACGCGCCTTGCAAGCGAAAGCACGTTTGACGGTACGTTCGACGTCAACGCAAAAGAGTTTTCTTTGCCCGAAAATATGGACAAGAAAATCAGGAATTGGTTTGAAAGTCGCAATCTCAATGCGCCTAAAACGGAAGGGGACTTGTATCGCAGTGCGTATAGGTCTATGGCAATGGGATATAAAAAAGCAGTTGACGATTTGGAAAAATGCGAAAATCGTACGTTCGATAAAATCTATATCGTAGGCGGTGGCGCAAACAACAAGTTGGTCAACGAATTTACAAGAGAATTTACAAACAAAGAAGTCGTCGCAATGCCCATAGAGGCAACGGCGATAGGCAATTTGAAAAGCCAAATGGAGTTATAAACTATGAGTTATCAAGAAGCGAAAGAAGTTTACGCAAAGATAGGCGTGGACACGGAGCAAGCGATTGAAAAACTTAAAAATACCGCAATCTCGGTGCATTGTTGGCAAGGCGACGACGTTGTAGGTCTTGACGGCGGAGGTGCTGCGTCGGGCGGTATTCAAACGACGGGCAATTACCCGGGGCGTGCAAGAAACTTTGAAGAACTCAAAGAAGATTTGACAAAAGCGTTTTCGCTTATGCCGGGCAAGAAAAGGCTCAACTTGCACGCAAGTTATGCAATTCTTAACGGCGAGAAAGTGGACAGAAACGCATATCGTCCCGAACATTTTGCGCCGTGGGTTGAGTTTGCAAAAGAGATAGGACTTGACGGAATCGATTTCAATCCCACGATGTTCTCGCACCCGATGGTAAAGGGCGGACTTACGCTTTCGTCACCCGATGAAAACGTGCGCAAATTCTGGATTGAGCATTGCAAGGCGTGTATTCGCATTTCCGAGTATTTCGCAAATGAAATGAACAGCCATTGTCTTATGAATATTTGGATTCCCGACGGTTTTAAGGACGTTCCCGCGGACAGACTTACCCCAAGACTTCGTCTTAAAGAAAGCCTTGACGAGATTTTGAAAGAACCTTATGACAAGAAAAAGGTTGTCGTTGCGGTGGAAAGCAAGGTGTTCGGTATAGGCGTTGAAAGTTATACGGTGGGTAGCAACGAGTTTTATCAGAACTATGCGGCAAAGAACGATATTTGCTGTTTGCTTGACAACGGACATTATCATCCGCTCGAATACGTCAGCGACAAAATCCCTGCGTTGCTTGCGTTCTACGATAAAGTTGCACTTCACGTAACGCGCGGAGTGAGATGGGACAGTGACCACGTCGTTTTGTTTGAAGACGAACTCAAAGAGATTGCAAAAGAGATTGTAAGAAACGACGCGCTTGACAAGGTGCTTATCGGTCTTGACTATTTCGATGCGTCCATAAACCGTATATCTGCGTGGGTTACTGGTGAGCGCAATATGCAAAAGGCGTTGCTTTACGCATTGCTCACGCCAAACGACGCGCTCAAAAAGTTGCAGGACAACGGCGAGTTTACCGAACTTATGTACAGACAAGAACAACTCAAAACCTATCCTTTCGGCGAAGTTTGGAAAGAGTATCTCGACAGACAAGGTATGAAAGACGATTGGTTTGACGAAATAAAAGACTACGAAAAAGGAGTGCTTAGCAAAAGATGAAAAACATACTTGAAGCACCGTTTGTAAAAGAACTTTGCAAAATTACGAGCAATATGTATCGTCAAGGCTGGGACGAGAGAAACGGCGGAAATGTTTCCGTATTGCTCGACGAAGAACAAGTGAAAGAGTATCTCGATACTGACAAGGTATTGCGCGTTATCCCGACCGGATTCGATGCAAAAGAGTTGGTCGGCAGATATTTTATCGTGACGGGAACGGGCAAGTATTTCAAGAATGTTGAAGGCGATCCCGAAACCAATCTCGGTATAATCCGTATCGGCGCAGACGGCAAAACGGCAGAACTTTTGTGGGGATATAAGGACGGCGGAAAATTCACGAGTGAACTTCCCGCGCACCTTATGACGCACGCAACTCGTTTGAAAATAGATCCCAATCACAGAGTCGTTATGCACACACACCCGACTTATACGATTTGTATGTCGGCAGTCGTAAAAACAGACGACAGAGTGTTTACCGAAAAGTTGTGGCGCAACAACACCGAAGCAATCGTGGTGTTCCCGGACGGTGTAGGCGTGTTGCCTTGTATGGTTTGCGGAACGAACGAAATCGGTGAGGCGACGGCAGAGAAGATGAAGAAATATCGTCTTGTCGTATGGACGAATCACGGCATTTACGGCGTTGGCAAAGACATTGACGAAGCCTTCGGACTTATTGAAACTGTTGAGAAAACGGCACAACTATATATTCTCACATTGGGACACGTCGTCAACGAAATCGGCGATGACGTATTGCAAGGACTCGTTGATTTGTGGCATCTTACACCGCTTGACGGAATCTTGGGAAAATAAGCGAACATATCCAAAGCAACGGCGTATTGCCTAAATATAGTTTGGGAAAAATAATAGAATTACCTTTATAAGTGCATTTTATAAAATCAAAAAAGAGAGAAGCGAAGTCCGTTTCTCTCTTTTTAGGTTGACAGCATATATGTATCTTTATGATTACTTTGTGTGTTAAAATTAAATGTTATTTTCACGCTTTAAGAACTGATAATATGCGGAAGTGCAACCAAAATCTGTATCGTAATTAAAGCAGTAAGACTTTTTCCTTTATCTTCGTTTTCTCTATGCACGGCTATTCTTATGTGTATGGCACATAAATTTTGTCGTTTACTTGTATTGCGTTGCGTTGTTCGTTTCCTACCGATTGAGTAATTCTTGAAGGTTTTCCCATTGAACAAGCCCTAAGAGTAAGTTTGTCTTGTTTGGGCATGGTCAATCGCTCTATGTTTCCGTCAAGGAATTGCGTATCGTCGGATACTTCGATAATGTCAAAGCCCCTACGAATAAGGTCGGCAGAAAACTGCCACTTCTTTTCAAAATGTCCGTATGAGTCCATAATAATTGAGATGTCTTTTTCTTTGTGATATGCGGTAATTCTATAATAATTTGCCATAGTGTTTTCTCCTTTATGCAGCAAGTTTTTTGATTTGTCTGTTTGCAAACGGCAGCCATTTTTTGTTTACAAAATTCAAAATGCTGTCATTTGGTTTGTTGTCTTTCTTCCCATAACATTGAAGAACTCGTTTTTTGGATGGCGAGTATTCAAGCGTCACAAGCGGAACGTCGGGATGTTCTTTTGTACGGATAAAGAAAATAAGGGATTCTTCTCTTGCAAACTTTTGGTCGTAATTCATCCGCCCTACACAATGTTCAAGGGCTCGTCCTTCGACAACAAGTTCATTTGGGTTATGCGCAATAATGACGACGTAATTCGCCTTCTTTTCGTATTGAAGTGCGAGATACTTTTCGGCAACCTTTGCGAATTTTTCATAGAGGTCTTTACGCTTCTGCTCATCTTCCTTTGCCTGCAAGGTATGATATTCGTCTATTCGTATATCGTGCCAACGTTTAAAATCGTGAGGATAACGATTCTTTCCCTCGTTCATATCCAAGCCGAGATTCGTGCAAGCAGTCCAATAATCCCAATATGTGTAAGCGTTTGTTTCCTTATTTGTGAGATACCGAATAAGCGTTTCAAAGTCGTTCTTAAACGCAATCCGTAAAGGTTCAAGCAACCAGTCCTTGCTCAATTTGAGTTTTGCGGAATAATATGTTTGCAATTCCAACACGTTTAAGTTCTTTTTATATGCTTGCAAGACAACCGGAATATATAACGATGATTTGTTTAATGTGTTTTTGTTTTGTGCAAGCCATTTTCTAAAACGCTTGTCTTTTCCGCACAATTTCAATATTTGTTTTGACATTGCGAGATTATGCAATCCGAGTTTTGTTAAATACTCGATTTGTGGGTATTGTTCGTAAAGCCGTAAATATTTGAAAACGTCTATGCCGGTATAACTATCAACTGCGCTGTACTTGTATTCGGGAAAATGTTGCAAAATATAATCTCTGTTTACTATCGGGGCGTAAGGGTCAAACAATTTGTCATCAGTCCATCCCCAACAGCCGTCCTCGTACCAAGGTCGGCGTTTTACAAAACCTTCTGCATACCAACCGACAATGTATCCGCCAACATATGTAAATTCCATATCTTTTACATAGCATTTATCAGAATGGACACCGTGCACAGCAACTTGTTTGCAACACCATTTGTTCTTTTTCTCTTTTACGGCAACTGTAACTTTGACAAGTTCGCCGTCATTCCTTGTGAGGTAAGCGTAAAAACGAGTCCTACCACGAACGGGATATGCCTTATCAATCGCTTTGATTTTCTTTTCGATATATTTCGGGATAGGTTTTATCTTTTCGATTTTCATTTTATTGCACCTCCAACGTGTTTCCAAATATCTCAAACAACTTTGAAATAACACTATCGTTTGGCTCTAAAACTTCGCCTAAAATCTCGCCCGTTTCAGCATCCACGATGCGTTCATTTTTGTTGGGGATTTGTTCAATTCGTCTTGTCGTTCCATCAGTTTCTACAACAAGCAAATTATGTGTTTTTGCAATCTTCGCAAAATAGATTTCCGCTGCGTGATAAGGGAATCCAATCATAGGCATACGTTCTTCCAATCCGCAATCTCGGCTTGTCAAAGTAAGGTCTATTTCTCTTGCAATCTCAACGGCATTTTCACCTAAAATCTCATAGAAATCACCAAGCCTATATGCAACTGCGCTCTTTGGATTTTGCTGTTGCAAAACAAGATATTTATCGTAAAATGTAGAGTTTGGAGATTTGCTTTTAGAAGGTTTTTCAATTT
This sequence comes from Christensenella sp. UBA7588, assembly GCA_002478945.1. Classification (GTDB taxonomy): domain Bacteria; phylum Bacillota; class Clostridia; order Christensenellales; family CAG-917; genus CAG-475. Next base: position 51,364 of record DLKM01000020.1, on the reverse strand, counting down.
GTGTTTCGGATTTTTCCATATTGCTATGTTTTTCCGTAATAGTATTTAATTCTTCTATTTCGGTATCTTTAACTTCTTGTTCGGTCAAATCATCAAATATAGAGAACTGAATATCATTCGGTTTTTGCGGTTGTGGTTTTGGTTTAATAGTGGTGTTTTGAACGTGTTTAATAACGGGCTTATATTCCGTTCCGTCATCGTTATAAAGTGTTCCTACGATGTTATCTTCTTCAAAGAAATGGATTGCCCAACCAAAGACGGTATCGCTATCTATACAAGCAGCAATCGCGCCTTTTTCGGAAAGTTCCTGTGCATTATTAAATGCATATTTTATAAAGCTCGAAAGCGTCTTTTTGTTTGTAAGTTTCTTGCCGTCTTTTTCAAACGGAGTACCATTGTTTATCTTGTTCACAAGGACGTCGCTCGCATTATCTTGAAGGTATTTCAAGACAAGTTCTTCTTGCTTATTTTGAGCGATTAAATTGAGTTCCATTATTGCCTCCTAAAACGGAAAATCTTCGAGTAGTTCCATTGCTTTCATTTCGAGTTCTTTGAGCGTCGTTCTGTGGTTGAAACCACCGTAATAATCTTGCTCGTTCTTTGCTTTGCGTATCAAAATGTTGTTGTACCATTCGTTGGTAAAAAACCTAACGTCGCTTATGGAAACGTAAACGCATTTGTTTTCTGCGCTCTTAATAAACGCCGAAAAGCAATAATGATTTCTTCCGACGTTCACAAGATGCCAATGATTTTGTTTGCATATAGAACGCAAATAGTTGATGTATTTCGTTTGAAAACTTTTGTAGTCATCTCCCGTATAACAGCCGGAAGAAAACTCGTAGTCTATGTATTTTTCCAAGTCTTTGATTTGTGCCATATTCTCACTCCTTTATGTATTTCTTGTAGATGTCGTAGTTTTCGTTTCTCTCGTCCACGATTCCGTATTTGTCGTCAACGTAGTATTCGCCTACAAACCAGTTCATAACGCCCGTGCAAAGTTGATTGCCAACCTTGAAAACGTAAGAGTTGGTTATAGGTCTTGCAAATAAATAATTAGGACCGAGCAATATTGCTCGGCCCGTCTTTCCGTCCATTGAATTAAGATGTGCGTTTACTTCTATCGGTTTCATTATTTTTCCTCCTTATCTATTTCTATAATTCGCAATTCCAAATTGTCTTGAAGATACCAATCGTTTTTACATTGCAAATTCCACCAAAGTTCGTGTTCTTCGCCGTCGGTAAAAGGCTCGTTACAGTCCAACTCGTATTCGTCCTGTAAAACGCCGTTTTCAAATGCATCTGCAGCCCAACTTATTTCGGCTTTCATTTCATCGCCAATTATCGCGTTAAAGCGTTCAACGGCTTTCTCGTATGTTGAGAATGCTTGCGTATCGATTCCAAAACAATCATCGGTTGAATACTGAAATAAAACAAGATAAATCTTCATCGTTTTCACCTCACGCAATTCTTGAAATACCTCCACCGAATGAACGGATAACTATTGTTCCAAATTCCGAACACCATTCACAGTCTTTGTTCCAAACGTAAGCGAGAGCGTAATAGTATCTGTCCGTCTTTTCCAAAAGAGTGTTCCATTCTTCCTCATAATCAGTAACAATAAGGAAATCATACAACTCGCCAATTTCCGTGTATTCGTGTGTAACAGCATATACAAGACAGTTATGTTCTTTCTCGAACGTTTCTATTTTCTCTTGTAATTCGGGTTCTTGGTATGTCCAAAATCCGCCAAAGCCTTCGTAATAGCAAACGTCGTTGTGCTGCTCAAAGTCTTTGATATATGGCTTGTAAAGGTTAAGTGTGTTCATAAGTTCAATCGCTTTTTGTTTCTTTTGTTCAATGGTTATATTCATAGGTAATTCTCCTTTTAATAAATTTCAATTAAGCCGTTTTCGCATTCGTAAACGTTGTAATCGCCACAGTATTTGCCATAGCGTTCAAGGTCAAAAAAGTCTAATAGGTGTTCGGGGATGTTATATCCGCAACAGTCCAGCATTTCTTTTCCGTAATCTTCCCAAGTAAAACCACTCCAAAGGTTGACGTTATCGTCCCAATTCTCACCGCGGTTTTTTACAAGTTCTTCAAAATCGTCATAGTTTTTAACTTCAAGGAAAGCGCAAAGTTCTTTATATTTATAATCGTTGGTAAGGACGCCCGATTCGTAAAGCGTGTTGAATAGGTTTTCGGGATTCATATAATCCCAATTGACAGAACGGTCTGATATGCCTTCGATGTCTTGTATAAACAATTCTTCGTCTATACCGTCCAATTCAAAACCTTCGCGTTTGAGCTCTTCAACGATTTCTTCCCAATCGTTGTAGTCCGATAAGTCAAGCCAATTAGAGCCTAAGGCTCTTTCGTTGCATTCGTTGTATGAACCCCAAGAACCGATAACTATACTGATATTTCCCATTGTCAGTCCTCCGATATGTAAATCTTGATAAGCGTATTTCCGTATTCGATATAATGACCTTTGTCATCTTCAAACACGTCATAAGTGATAACGGAAATCTTTCCGTTGTTGGTAATTGCATAGATGATTTCGTTTCTTTCAGGGTAATAAGCAACGGTATCAAATCTGATAATGCTTTCACCGTCATTGAAATCGAAACCATCTTCATCAATGAATGCAATTTTGTTGAGTTCAATCATTTTTCTAACTCCTTTTTATTTGAGATTGCCGTTCGGCAGTGGGAAAGGAGCATAAGTCGAAACGTTTCAAATGCGAATACTGTTGCAATGGAATATGTCAACGGCCAAAGCTGTTTGAGCGAAAAATAGTGTAAAAAAAAGCCAAACTGCTATGAGTCTGACTCTATAAAATGGCTCTCACAATATCCATCACTATTTTTCCGTGCCGTTGATATATTCGCTGACTTATGCGACGATAACCACCACGAAGGGCAAATGAAAATGGTTTGCATATTTACACAGTTTGTCAATAGGGATATATTCATTTTGACTGTCATTATGGCGAATGCTTTGCTAAAAAACTTGTCTTTAATTGATTTAATTGGAATAATTATTGCAAGAGTGTTGATAGCTACAAATTGTTTGTCAAAATGATAATGAGCATTTTAATTGTTATTGTGATGGTGTTGAGTCGAAGGAGCTATATTCTTATAAATCTATCAATTCGAATTTAGACAATCGAAAAATTCTTTTAATTGCCGCAGAAATATTGGATGGCGGAAAAGAAGCTATCAGAAAAAGAGTGAGAAAAATAGGCTACAAAGACATATTTTACAAGGAGAGTTCTGATGAAAATAACGTTTAATAATGAACAAATTGAATTATCGCAAGGATATGAAAAAGTGTATCAAATTAATGATTTAAATGCGGAAAAAATAGTAGAATTGTTAGGGCTATGTATTAGATTTGAAGACGAATTATCTTTTGAAGAAGGACCTAATATTTCTCCTGTTTCAAAAAAAATATGTGATTTAATAAAAAATGGATTAAACAACACGAAGGATGTATCTTTTTAGTAGTGTCTAGTATTTTATGTGATGAAAGCGGACTGGTTTAAGTATGCCGATAATATTTGAATTAAATATATAATGTTATTGGTTGAGGAGATATATAAAATGTTTGTTACAAAAGAATTGTTTGATGAAATGATGGGGATTCTAATAAAAAAGTGTCAATGCATTGAGCATGACATAAAAATTATGTATGCAGGTATGTTGCGAGGTGATTTTTCTAATAATCTTGATACCGTAATCAATAAACCTCTTGGCTCCGTGTTGAAAAAACTTGAAGAGTTGGATTTTAGTGATGAATCACCATATTTGAGCCGAGATGATTATACTTTACTTAATGGGATAAAAGAAATTAGAAATTATTGGGTGCATAAAGGCTACATAGATTTTTTATATGGAACAGTTGATAGCTATCAAAGAAATATTGATAAACAGTACGGAAAGTTGTCTAATGATGTTAATCGATTAATTCCATTGGCCACACAACTTGAAAATGTCAGAATTGAAATGATGAAACATTATGGGCGATCATAACTTTACAGAATGAGAATGTTGAAATAAAGGGTTGCATATTATTATTCAGCATTTGAGAGTCATCGAGAACACAAGTCGAATCCCTAAGTTTCGGTTTGTGTTTGTTTTGTTTTTCATAGTATAAAGTAGGTATATGTGTACATAAATTGTGCCGCTATTTTATGTCTTTGCCCAAATTGTGCCGCTGAATATAGATATTGTGCAAAAGATCTAAGCGACTTGGAAAAATACTCAAATTGAAAATCGAAAAAACGAGTATATAGAAATCTATATTACCCTTAAGGGTGTGCGAACAAAAATAATGTTTACCCCTAGACATTTTTTAGCTTTACAAACGGCTTTTAGAGCGTTTAAGGAGTACGAAAAAATGAATAAGGTTAATGTCTTATGTTTACGGCGTTCGGTATAATAGCATAAGGCAACAAACAATTGCAGATATCAACAAATGTGCTTTCTGGTTAAGAAAAATCGCAGTTAGATGTTTATCTTGTTTTTTAGTAGTAAAAAGATATAAGATTGCGATCAAGTATTGATAAGTTTATTTGCAAATGATATAATAATTTCAAATAATATGATTAAGGATGTGCTTGCGTGATCAAAACGTCGATTCGTTTTTTTGAAGATATACCCGTAAGAGCCGTTTGGGATGAAGATACTTCCAAATGGTGGTTTTGCGCTACGGATATTGCGGAAGCACTCACAAAAAGCACAAATCCGCGCTCATATTGGAACGCTCTCAAACGTAGAAAAGGCGAGTTGTCGACAATTTGTCGACAACTGAAATTGACCGCTTCCGACGGCAAAAAATATATGACTGACGTCGTTGATGAAGAGGGTGTAAATACCATTATTGCACTTATTCCTAGCAAAAAATCACTCGTGTTCGAGAAGTGGTTGAAGGGAATGGGATCGTCAATTGATGATAAAAGCAAGAAAAAAGCGTACGAATTGTTCGAGTCGGGTATGATAAACGAAATCGAAGTCGGCACAGTAAAAGGCTTGCAACAAATACACGCGTATATTTTCGGTGGACTGTATGATTTTGCAGGACAAATCCGCACAATGAATATAGCAAAGGGCGGTTTTGCGTTTGCGCCGGCAATGTATTTGCAAGAAAATTTGCGCCAAATTGAGAATATGCCCGACGATACGCTTGAACAAATCGTAGACAAATACGTCGAGATGAACGTTGCGCATCCGTTTATGGAAGGTAATGGCAGAAGTACGCGTATTTGGCTTGATTTGATTTTGAAAAAGCATCTAAAAAAGTGCGTTGATTGGAGCAAAATCGACAAAAAGGCTTACCTTACGGCAATGCAGGAAAGTCCTGTGGATTCATCGCATATTTACGAACTTATAAAAGGTGCATTGACCAACGATATAAACAATCGCGAAATCTTCATGAAAGGAATCGACTACTCTTATTATTACGAGCAAGTAGATGAGTGATATTCTCTTATATTCTCATTGTTACAACATACGGTTGCGGGACTAATGCTCGGTAGTTGTGTAGTCCAAAAACATGAACTGCATAATTTGATAGTAAAATGATATGTTCAACTGCGGTTGTTTTCTGCGCACCAACAAAAAAGTGAGTACAGAATTGTCTGTGCTCACTTTTTTTGTGTGCAGGGTGCCGAGACTTCGGTGACCACAAGCGAAGAGAGACGCAAGCGCGTAGCATTTGCGGCCATCGAGCGTAGTGGACATAGCAAGCAAATAAAAAACGAAGTGTTGCGTGCGACTGCACGCAGGCGCGGATGCGCCATTTGCGCAGCATAGACCGCACCACATTAAGTCCGAATATTTGTATTTTCTGTTAAAGAATTAAGCTCTAATACTTGAACTTGTGCGCAAGAATTGCGCACAACAATGCATTGCATTGTTCGGACGGCACCGTCCGACTGACCGCAAGTGAAGCGAGCCGCAAACGCGTATCATTTGCGGAAATCGAGCGCAGTGGACATAATAAGACAAACTTAATACGAAGTGTTTTATTGCGTAGCATAAAGGCGTGAAACACCGTTTATCTTATGGAGACGCTCGCTACGGTCAGTAAACTTACGCCGCTCGCTATTACGCTCACTTTGTTCGCTACAAGTCTCGGTGACCGCACCATAAGAAAAGCATAGGTTTGATACAAATGTTATCAAGCCTTTTTTCTTTGCGGATAGGAGCATTTATCCTTTCCGCCAGCAAATTACAGAGCCTTGTAGAAGTGTCAAATGGCATTTTTACGAGGCTCTTTTTGTATATTGCTACGGAACGAAAGCCTTATCATCGGGACGATAGATAGTGCTACGGAACGATTGGCGCTGTTTTCATTTTTTAGAAAAAACTATTACTTATTAAATTATATTGCAGTTTTTGATTTTGAAAAAATGTGGGAAAATACTCGGGAAGAAATAATAAAGATAAAGATGAAGGAAAAATAATATGAGCCCATGAAAGTCAGAAATGATGAGTAGTGGGCTGTTTTTTTATTGCCAAGCGATTGATTTTATAGGAGATTTGTGGTATACTTTTTCTGTCCGAAAAGGAAGGATTAGTTTCCTCAAAGGAGTTGAGTAATGTGATCTGTTTAATGCCTTTTGCAAGCGGGAGGCATCAAGTAGAAAATCTTACAAAAATTGTTTTGATTAAATTAGACCTTTGCATGGGAGGACTCTGGTTAGGAGGAGTTTACCCTGTCGGTAGAAGGTCTTTTTTGTTTCCTTAGGACAGAAATATACATTTAGGAGGAAACACAAATGCAAAACTTAAACGATCATTTAGACGAAGTGCAAAAGAAAATTGGCTACTGGTTCAATAATACCGACCTATTGCTTCAAGCGTTCACAAGAAGCTCTTATTCTACGCAATACGGTGGAGAGAATAACGAGGTTTTAGAATTTCTAGGCGATAAGGTTTTGGATTTTTATGTTGTAAAAGTTATCTCTGATAGATTCGGCTTCGTAAAATCTCAATCAGATTATTACGACGAAGAGAACGACAACGATGAATATTGCATTGTAGCTCATAAGGATGAAGCGGATTTTACCGAACTGAAAAAAGAAATTGTATCCAATAAGACATTGGCTAAAAGAATAGACAGACTTGGCTTTGCAAAATACATGTATATGGGCGATAGCGATATCGATAACCATGTTGAAAAGCAAGAAAAAGTCAAAGCTGATTTATTTGAGGCGATACTAGGCGCGATTGCAATCGATAGCGACTGGAACCCTGATGAGTTGCAAAACTCTGTTGAATTTATGCTACAAATCGAAGATTTCTTACAAGATGTAGACACCGAAGAAGAAAGACCAGATAAATTCAAACTTGAAAATGCGGTCACCACACTAAAGGAGCTGGCGGAACACGGAAGATGCTCGGTACCTGAATATGATATTCCTGAGGAACAGGTGTATCAAAATGGCAAATATTGGTGGTCTTGCACATGCCACATCAGAAGCTGGTCTATGTACCACACTGGGCTCGCTACTTCAAAGAAGGAAGCCAAAAGGTATGCCGCCTACTTAGTCCTTTGCGATTACTACGGGATACCTGATGAATTCAAGGAGGAAGACGTCAATGAGTAAACAAAATGGCGTTAGCGGCAAAACACATACGCAACAGCAGATAAACAATTATTCGAATCAAAACAATCCTAACAATTCGGCATATAGAGCTAATCAAAATAACCGCTCTAACCAATGCAATCCAAACAATAAGAACTATCAAGGACACAAGAAGTAGTTGATAGCAAATAACACTTGCAATAACAGAGAATAATAACAATAAAACATAATAGTTCTGCTGTACGTATTTTGAACAAACTGTACGCGCTTTTTAAGAGATGTACGCAAAATGTATCAAATAGGTATTGGCACACACAAAAATAAGCACGGATTTATCCGTGCTTTTTATTTTGCCGTTCGGTTCCCGATACTTGAATTTGTGCGCAAGCATTGCGCACAACAATGCGTTGCATTGTTCGGACTGCATAGTCCGACTGACCGCAAGTGAAGAGAGTCGCAAGCGCGCAGCATAAAGGCGTGAAACGCCGTTTGCGAAGCGTAGACCGCGTAAAATTTTACAAATAAATAATCTCCCATTTACTATTTTCGATGTCTGTGTTAAAATAATTACGTTTTAATTTGTACCCCGCAAATGAAAAGCCATATAAGTGTGTTAGGAAAGTTTATGAACCCTGTAGAATTTAACTACCATCTTCGCAATATAAAAGAAAGTGATGAATCAATCGAAAAACTATATGATTTTTATTATAGCAGAATTATTCATCACTTTGAGAATTTATACGGGTACGAACTATCGAGGGATATTGCGCAAGAGTTTTTTATAAAACTAATTACTGTTTCCGAAAAGCAGGGGTTCGTTTCGTATCCTACCGCTTGGGTTTATGCTTGTTGTGAAAATATCGCTAAAAGAAAGATTAGTTGTGAATCTAAATATGTCCTTTCAGATGTGGATTCGTTTGATGCGAAATGTGAAATCGAAGAGGTATGGACGGGGGATATACTTTATGCGATTAGACAACTGGATGATGTTTCTCAACGCATTTTGAAACTTTTTTATTGGGAGGGTTATAATCAAGTCGAAATATCTCGAATAATAGGAATCAATCCTGCTACAATAAGGAAGAAGCATAGTCGAGCAATAAAAAAAATTAAAAAGTTATTAAACGATGTCACAAAAACTCAATCGTAATGTATCTATTAAATAGAAACGCATAGGAGAAAAGCTATATGAAAAAACTTTTTATTTTACTCGCTATTATAATGATTGCTTTGTGTGTCGGATTTTTTAATCAAGATATTCAGATTGCTTCCGCAATGGAAATTAACGGCGATGAGTTCGATGCAATTTTTATAGAGAATATTGAAAAATTGGCATATGAAAACTATCAAAACGATATAAGAGTTTCTGCAACAAAAGAACCGTTGTATGACATCGAACTCGTGCAATTTGGTTTTGTTTACGATTTTACCGTGAACGATGAAAAAGGTTATGCGATATTGATAAATTCAAACGGTATGTACGAAATCGCAGAAGTGTTTTTCGACGCGGACAATCCATATCGCGATATTGCTCAAGACGAGTATAGAGTATATGCCAATAATATGCTGTATTTGCGTTATGCAAACGGAAAGCATTATATGGTTCAATCAAACAAATGTTTGGACGAGATTACATTAAACAGAATAAGGGATAACGCATATTATGCATCTTCCGAAATTACAATTACGACAGCAAGCGAATCTATATCGTTTGTGAGCAAACAGGAGAATAAAAAGGATTTAGCGGTAAAATATCCCGCTTTATCTGAGGTCGCGAATTATCCTAATGCGTGCGGTCCGATTGCGGGCGGTGGCATTATCCAGTATTGGGACAGGTTTTGCACAGAACTTATACCGAACTATACGCCATATGCAAAAATCGGAAATTCATATTTATACAAAGAGGTAAGCGATACGCTAAACTCTGTCGTTGTTCAGTTGTACCAAGATATGGGTACAAACACTATAAAACCGGGGACGTCGGTTAATCAATTTATAAACGGCATGAATACGTTTTGTTCAAGACAAGGTTATACTATTTCATATAGTTCCTGTATGTCAAACAATAAATTCGATTACATAAAAACTAAAGAATATCTCGAATCGGGAATGCCGATAGTATTGTTCCTTGACACATTCAATATAGCTACCATTTCAAGTAGCGATGGCGTTGACGATATCTCGTATATCAACGGTACGGGATGTCACGCTATGACGGGCTACGGGTACAAAGAAATAAGTTATGTTTTGAACGGAAATATAAACAGAACAGACAGATATATTGCTGTCGGCTCGGGATTAAGCGTATGCAAACGCGGATATTTCAATATTAATTATAACACTCAAATAGACGATGCTTTTTCTATTAGCATCTCGTAAGGAGAATAATGAAAAGAGACAAAGAACTTGAAAAATATGCGGACGAGCAATTATCTTTGTTACGGGATGATGCGTTCCTTGAATCTTTGAAAAGTAAAAGAAAGCAGAATGCTAAAAATCAGAAAATGCATAAAAAATCTATAATCGTATTGTCGGCGGCAGTATGCGCGGCAACGATGGTTATAGTACTTTTATGTGTGTTTTTAATCAATCCGAGTGCAAATAACGGAACTCACGAACAAGGCGATTCTAAGTATTATGCACAAGAGAATCAAAAAACGGTTTCGTCCTCGGTCGAGGAAGTCAACGATGCCGTCGAACATATTACCATAAATAATTTGAATGGTATTATGATAAGTAAAGTTGTAGACGCGTACTATAATGAAACGCTTTATTACGTTATTATTTATAATGACGATTCAACAATGGAGTCTATTACGATATTTGTTGTAGTGAATGATGATTATACGCTTCCTTTCCCCATTGTAGGAACGAGAATAAACGAAACGGTGGCCGATTATTCCGTTTCATATACCGAAAGGTATACGGAAGACGATAACTTGTTTTATGTGGATACGGAAGGAGAAATATTTACCGAAAAAGAACGAGTTTATGTTGAATATAGCGGGGTCGATTTCGAAAGAAAAAACAACTTTTTGGCATATCTAAGTAACGTTATTAGCTGAACAATGCAATGTCAATTAAAAACCGACATAAAAATGTCGGTTTTTTTATTTTTTTGTCACATTTCGGGGTGCTTTTTGTATCTATATATAGAAGTATCGTTAGAAATTGAAACGGGGAGAAAAAGAATGACGGAAGAACTGCAAATAATATAAGGCCGAAAAGACACGGACAAACTATTAATATCGATAAAACGAAGGAAAATTACATATGCGAAATAAAACTAAAATCAAAGAATCAACAAAGCAAGTCAAAATTACAAAAGAATGTCCTAAGGAAAATCTATCAAAAGTAATATCGGCTGACATTATTCAAATACTCAACGAAGAACAAGAAAGTCAGGATGCTAAGCAATCTCAAGAGGCAAACGGCGAAGGAACAAAAAATAACGATTTAGATTGCAGGCGTGTAGATGCTCAATATCATCACGTTAGGCTAGTGTTCCCTTTCAAATTCTACGTCGAGCCTCAAAAATTCAACAATATTTACAGTAATTTTTCGAATATTGATGGTATTATCAAACAACAGAATACCGTAGGTGCGCGTAGTAACAATGTTAAAAACGAAGAGGTTTTCATAAATCTCAATGCCCGTATGCATACTGAAATCGTAGATATATTTGATAATACGAATAAGACGCCGAATACTATTATGTTCGGTTTGTTTAGATTTGACTTATCAATGTTAGATGAAGAATCGGTGAATGCGCTCAATAAAATGCTTTTGGAAAAAGTGCCTAAAGGAACTGCCAAAGAGTTTTTAGAAATAGAATTTGAAGAAGCGCATTTGTACCTGTTTGAATCCGGAATAGGTTTTTTTGAATGGAAGTATAGATTTAATTGGCATACAATTAACGTTGCCGACGACCTTATCGTTAAATTCTGTGACGGAATACGCTCAAGAATGAATTTTGAATGGTTATGTGATGTAACAAAGAAGATTTTCTTGCGATGCAGCGAAGGAATTTATGAAAATGAGGACGAGTTTTGTGATTTTTTTGATAAAAAACCATTTTCTTACATTACGATAAAACTTGCAAACAGTAGTAAATTTTATTTTGGGAAAAGTATACGCCAAGCAACCGTAACGGATGGACAACCTTTATATTGCGGAGACAAGTTTTTGATATATAACAATAGCAAAAAGGCGACAAAATACATATTTGCGGAGTCTAATTCATTAATTAGAGTCGGTTCATACAGATGGGAGATTAATGACCAAGCTGCGTGGTTTTGTCTCATCTTTGTATTACATCAAAAATACGCGCTTAGTTCTTTATCTAACGAGTTGATGAAAATCGATAGCGCACATTCGTTCTCTCGTTCTCGGTTCTTGAGGTGTAGATTGAGGCAAGAGGAGATTAATTATACCAACTTTAGACGCAGGTATGTTTTTGAAAGCATTTCTAATAAAACAGATGTCGAGACTATATATGACTACTTAAGAGAAAGATTTGAAATCAATAAGCTGCTCAACGAATATGTGGATTCGATTACTCCGTTACAAAATTATGCTCGTACTTCAAGAGAAAAAAACAGAAACAAAATACTCTTTGCTTTTTCTGTTACAACGGCAATAAACATTATTGTCGGTTATTTAAATCATATGATAAGATTTGAAGAGTTGAGCAAAAACGACAAGGTGGTAAACGCTATAGTTTTTCCGTTACTACTTGCAGTAAATATCGGTGTTATTCTTTGGACATGTCTGAGTATTAAAATGGCTAAAAATAGACTTCTTTTTAAAAATACAAATTCTTGTGAAAAAACGTTTGACAAAATAACAAGAAAATAATATACTATATAAGCAAGTAACATATAAACTTTGTAAGTATATGAAAAACTTGTTATAGCATTGAGGCTGAGGCGACAATTATCAGGTTCTCATTGTGACGATGACCACCTTGCTTTGTAAGTAAGTGTCATCGTATGTGACATTCTTGAGTCACAGCAAAAGATTAGGCGATATGTTCGCTAGTAAATGAGCTCTCTTAGAGGGTTCTTTTATTTTTACGATAACATATAATGCCTTGGTATGTCAATATTTAATATTTAAAAAGGCACTTGTTCGAGTGCCTTTTATTTATAAGATGAATTAAAAATCGGTAAGGGAAAGATGTCAATACGGTTTTACGTTGTCGTTTTTGTAGGTGCAAAAACGAATGGAGTAGCCGTTGTCGTCGATGGGGTCGCTTTGCGAAGTCAGATGCCAGTCGGGAAGTTCGTCGAGGTTTTGGTGGAAAACTTGCGCGTCGCCGTCGGCGTCGACTTTCGTTACGATTGCGGTGTCACAGTAGGGAAGCATCGTGCGATACATCATTGCTCCGCCGATTACGTAAACGTTGTCGCCGTCGTATTTTTTTATCTCGTTAAACAGCTCGTCGAGAGATTTGACAAGCACATAACCTTTCGCGTCGGCGTCGGATTGCTCGCCGTTTGGGTTGAGAACGATGTTTACGCGGTTCTTGAGGGGCATACCGCCCGGGAAAGACAAGAGGGTATTGCTACCCATTACGACGACCTTACCGCGCGTATTTTCGACGAAGTGGCGCATATCGGCTTTTAGATTGAACAGTAAATCGTTGTTTTTGCCCAATCCCCATTTTTTATCGACTGCAAATATAGTTTTCATATTATCTTTTCAATCAGATTGCGACTTCGATTTTTTTGTCGAGTTTGGTGTATTGATAGTTTTCGAGTTCGAAATCGTCTACAGTAAAATCGTAGAAGTTTTTGACGTCTTTGTTCATTTTGAAAGTGGGCGCAGGGTACTGCGGGTTTTTCAAAATTTCCTCTACAATCGGGACGTGGCGGTCGTAGATATGCGCGTCGCTTATGACGTGTACGAATTCGCCGACTTTGAGTCCGCTCACTTGCGCAAACATATGCAGGAGTACCGCGTATTGCACGACGTTCCAGTTGTTTGCCGTAAGCGTATCCTGACTGCGTTGATTGAGTATTCCGTTGAGTTTGTTGCCCGTGACGTTGAACGTCATCGAATACGCGCAGGGGTAGAGGTGCATTTCGTGCAAATCTTGGAAGTTGTAGATGTTGGTAAGAATGCGTCTCGATTGCGGATTGTGTTTGAGGTCGTAAAGCACCCTGTCTACTTGGTCGAATTCGCCCTCGGGATATACGCTTTTGATGCCGAGTTGGTAGCCGTATGCCTTGCCGATAGAACCCGTTTCGTCAGCCCAACTGTCCCAAATATGCGAATTGAGGTCGTGGACATTGTTGCTCTTTTTTTGCCAAATCCACAAAATTTCGTCTATTGCGGATTTGAAAGCGGTGCGTCGAAGCGTGATAATGGGGAATTCTTTGGAAAGGTCGTATCTGTTGACGATACAAAACTTTTTTATGGTGTGCGCAGGCGTTCCGTCGAGCCATTTGGGGCGGACGTCGAGACCTTCGTCGCTTATGCCTTCGTCAAGAATTTGTCTGCAAGTATCGATAAATATTTTATCAGCAATGCTCATAGTTTTTGCGCCTTTTGTGTATAATCGGCACTTTACACCTGCGATATGCAAGTGTAAAGCGTCGTTTTGTTATATTAATCTTTGATAACGAGTTGTTTGTTGATGTCGCGCATCAAATCGACAGGTACCTTGATGACTTTTCTGTCATAGGTAACGAGACCGTTCATTTCTTGTTCGACGTCGCTCACTTCGGTGTAGACGCAAGCGGACAAACCTTTGTCGATTTTGGGAACGATTTTGGTTTCGTACAACTTCTTGATTGCCGCCGCAATCGTCTCGGGCTTTTTGTAGATGCGATAGCCGAATTGATTGTTGGGGCTGTACATATGTCCTTCGGTCTTGATTGCGTATCCGCCGAACTCGCTAAGCACATAGCAACGGTCGTCTTTTTTGGGAACGAAAATCGGCTTGAAGTAGATGTGCAAACTCTTTGTGTCGGAAGTGCCTTTGCCTTGGTCGTTCCAACCGCTTACGCTGTCGATAAGGCGGGTGGGGTCGATTGCTTTCATCTCTTTTGTGATGCGAACGGAATCGAATTGTCCCCAACCTTCGTTGAAGGGTACCCATACCGCGAGAGAAACGACGTTTTTGAGATGATTCATAGTGACTCTGAGTTCTCTTTCAAATTCGTCTCTGCCTTCTTTGTCGGCGCGTGCGAGTTTTCTGTAACCGGACTCGTTGTTGTCTTTGATGTGATATTCGAACACGGTTGCAAGCAAACCTATGTAGAACAGATTGTATTTGCTTCCGCCGCTGACCATATCTTGCCACACGAGAATACCCTCTTTGTCGCAATGATAGTACCAACGGAGCGGCTCGATTTTGATATGTTTACGCAACATATTGAAGCCCATCGATTTGACCATTTTTACGTCCCATTCGAGCGCGGCGTTGGAGGGAGGCGTGAGCATACCGTCGGACCAATAACCTTGGTCGAGCAAACCCGTGTGGAAATACGGCTTGTTGTTGAGTCCCATACGCTTGTAGCCCTTCGAGTCGATGACCCAACTGAATTTGCGCATACCGAAGTAAGATTTCACGATGTCGTTTCCGATTTTGAAAGCGACGTCGTAGAGTTTCGGATTTTCGGGAGACCAAAGCTCGTACTTGTCGAGTTTTATAGACGCGGTATCTCCGTCGAAACGGCCGCTGTAGATTGCCTCCGTGCCGTCCATAATGATGACGTCGACGGGTTCGTTTGCGGATTTATCGAATTTGAAGTTTATCGTGTCGTGGTCGATGTCGGGGACGATTGTAACGTCTTTGAGATATACTTCGTCCATACTCTCGAGCCATACGCTTTGCCAGATGCCCGATTGCGGAGTGTACCAGATTCCGCCCGGTTTGGACGATTGTTTTGCGTGAGTGTGATACTTTGTATCGCAAGGGTCGGTAACGACAAGTTCTACGACGTTTTCGCCTGCTTTTACGACGGAAGAAACGTCAAGAGAAAACGGAACGTAACCGCCGATATGTTCGCCCACGGAAACGCCGTTGAGTCTGACCTCGCATATCATATCGACAGCGTCGAAATGAATGACCGTGTGCGCTTTTACGAAAGAAGGTTCGAGCGTGAACGTGCGATGATAGTAAAGAACGTCGGACGGAGTGACTCTCGTACCTTCGGGAAGTCCCGAAAGAAGGGATTCCGGAGAAAACGGAACGAGAATTTTGCCTTGATATTTGCCGTCGAATTTTTCACTTTTGCGCAAGATTGCGTAATCCCACTCGCCGTTGAGCGTGACGTAGCTGTCTCTTGCAAATTGCGGACGCGGATACTCCGAAAGCGGAGTGGAACCTACTTCAAATGGTGTGCGAAGTCTGATAGTTTTCATATTTTCCTCCAAAAAGATATATAACAGTATAACACAATTAGTAACGCACGACAATAGCTAATACGCAAAAAAACGATATAACTTTTGACTTATGCGCCGAGACTGTGATATACTCCTTATAGACCTTAAGGAGGCAAACGATGCGTATATTTATAGGTTCTGATATTCACGGTTCAAGCGCGAACATAGAAAGATTTTTGCATATAGTCAACGATTACAGAGCAGAGCATTCCGATGCGAAAGTCGTGTTGCTCGGAGATATTTACAATCACGGTCCGCGCAATCCGTTTCCCGAGGGATACGCGCCGATGAAAGTTGCGGAATTTCTCAACGCTTCCAAGTCGTTTATAACCGTTATAAAGGGCAACTGCGACAGCGAAGTAGACCAAATGATAAGCGATTTTCCGATTGGCGGAGATTTCAGCATCGAGTGGTACGGTCGCAAGGTGTATTTTACGCACGGACATAAATGCAACCCCGACTTGCCGCCCGTTGACGCAAAAGAGGGAGACATCGTGTTTTACGGACATTTTCACAGACCGTCGATATTGCAAAAAGACGGTGTGATTTACGTTTGCGTAGGCGCAATCGGGCTTTCTCCCGAGGGCGTCGACCGTTCGTATGCGATACTCGAAGAACACGGCGTCACAATCAAAACTCTCGAGGGCGACAAAACCGTAGCGGAAGCGAATATTTGAAAAACACAAAACAAAAAGCACTCTTTCGAGTGCTTTTTTCATACCGTTTTTACCAATCTTCTCGGTGGTTGATTTTTACGTCGTCGTAAAATTCGAAATACTTTTGTTTGTAGCGTTGAGTTTCGTTGCGATGACGTTTCAATTCCTCTCTCGCGGCTTTTTTCGCTTCGGAGGAGGGGGAGTCGTCCTCGACTTCGTTGATAGGCGTGAGCTTTGCTTTTTCGTAATCCATATTAAATCTCGATATGTTCTATGTCGTCGCGCGGAGAACGTCTGTAAATGACCACTTTATTGCCGATTGCGGTTACGGGTTCCGCACCCGTCAGTCCGCAAATTGCGTTCAAAACGGTTTTTGCGTCTGTTTCCGCATTGCGGAGAACGGATATTTTGACAAGCTCGTGCAAATCGAGCGCAAGGGATATGTCGAGAATCTGATTGTCTCCGATTCCGTTTTTGCCGATTTGGAAGATTGGATTTATTTGTTGCGCCATACTGCGAAGGCGCGCGCGTTGTGAACTCGTAATCATATTTTACCTCTTTGAGTTATTGCTTTTGTATAATAGCACCGAAAGCGAAAAAGAGCAACCTTTAGGACATCTTTCTGTCAACGTCGATTATAAAGAAATACTTTGTGTCGTCGTTTTCAAATTCTTTTTCCATTGCGGCTTTCACGTCCGAAAGCGTGATTTTGCAATCGAAGGGGATAACAACGTCAAAAAGAACGTTGGTGTGCGTTTCTCCGCTGACCAGTCTGAAATCGTGCAAGGACAGATTTTCGTCAAGAGAGGCGAGAGCCTTTTCCGCACGGATTTTCAATATGGCAAGGTCTGCGTTTTCCGTATCGACGGGGTCCATATGGATATTGAGGCGTATGTGCATCTCATTCCAAAAGTCGTGTTCGATGTTGTCGATGATGTCGTGACTCTTGGTTATTTCCACGTTGGCAGGCACTTCGACGTGCGCAACGACGAAGCAATGATTTTCTCCGTAACTATGCACGACGAGGTCGTGAACTCCGATAACGCCGTCGTAGGACAAAATCTTTGCCGTGAGTTTATCCACAAGTTCTTTCGGCGGTTTTTCGCCGAGAATGGGGGACATCGACTCTTTGAGCAACAAAATGCTCGACACGATTATGAACACCGAAACCGCGATACCCATAATTCCGTCCACGCTTACTTTCGGGCTGATTTTGTCTCCCGCAACGTCGATGACGATTGTGGAAATCAAAACGGCAAGGGTGGTCAACACGTCGTTGCGACTGTCTGCCGCAGACGCTTTGAGCGCGCCGCTGTTGATTGCTTTCGCAAAATCGAGATATATGAGCATTTGCACCAGTTTCAGTACGATTGCGACGCTCAAAACGACGTATGTGTAGACGTTGACGGTAACTTGTTCGGGCGTAATGCATTTTTCGATTGAAGATTTGAAAAGCAACACGCCGATAAGCAGTACGACGACGGACACGAGAAGTGAAGTGATATATTCGTACCTTGCGTGTCCGAACGGGTGGTCCTTGTCGGGCGGTGCGCTCGAAAGTTTGAAACCGACGAGCGTAACGACGCTGCTGCCTGCGTCCGACAGGTTGTTGATTGCGTCCGCGATAATCGTTATACTGTTTCCGATAAGTCCGACGGCAAGTTTGAAAGCGAATAGCAAGGCGTTGGTTATAATGCCGAAAATACCCGCGGACAAGCCGTAGCGGAAGCGCACTTTCGGATTTTTCGTATCCTGATAGTCTTTTACAAAGAGTTTTCGTACGAATTTCATAATTATCGCCTTTCTATTTCGGTTTTGCTTATTGTTTGAGTTTTCTCGGTCTGCGTTTGAGTGCCTGCACGGTAAAGTACACGCCGAGGCAGAGTCCGATTGCTCCGACTATCGCAAGTATGACGTACCAGAGGTTGACGTCTACCGTTGCGCCGGATTTTGCTCTTTGCCACATATTGACGACCACGTCGTTACGGTCGCCGAAGTCTTTCATAACGCCGAGCGATTCGTCGATAACGGGATAACGTCCTTCGTTCTCGAAGTAACTTTCGTCGTCAAAATCATCGATATACTCGCAGTCGATGAGGTACTGAAGAACGTCTTGGTCCGCTTTAAGCAAATTTTTGTCCGCCGCTGAAGTGTAGCCGATTGCCACGGAGTTGCGAATAGAACTCATAGGACTGCACATATAGTCTATAAACATCATTGCGGCAAGTTTGTTGTTTACGCTCGTTGGAATGCACCAACCGTCGTACCAGATGTTGCTTGCAATCGGGGGAACGTAATAGGCGAGCATATCCTCGCCGTCATCGTTCTGTCCGCCTTCTTCGATTGCCCAAAGCGCGTCTCCGCTCCAAGCGAAGTCGGCGTAAACGATTTCGTTTATCATATCGTCTTTGCCGAAGTCGACTTCATAACCCGAGATGTGTTCTCTTTGAGCGGTAAGCACTTTTTCTGCCGCCGCAACCATTTCGTCGTCCGTGCAGTCGATGAGTTGTTGAACGGTGTAGTTCTTGTATTTTTCGGGCAAGAAATTCGTGCCGTGTTTGGTGTCGTATTCGTACATATAGAAGATTGCGGCGGCGTATGTGTCGCGCACGCTGTCCTTCATAAGTATCTTATTTTCGAGACGCTCGTTTTGTTGCACGTTCCAAAGCACGCCCCAGCCGTATTCTTCGAGTTCTTCTCTCGTTACGACGGAAGTGTTGTACAGAATTCCGAGCGTACCGCACATATACGGCACCATATATTCGGTCATATCGCAAACCTTTCCGCTCTTTGTCTGCACTTGGCTGAAGTTGTCGGAAATCGCGTTCATAATATCGGGGTCTATATTGCCCCATTTGCCAGATTCTTCGCTTAAACTGCTCATTGCGTCAAGTGAAATATCGTATTTGGTCAAATCGGCTTGAATTTCTGCTTTTATGTCTTTGTGATTGAGCAAACAACCCGCAACCATAAGTTTTTGAATCGCGTACTCGCTCGGGCATATCAAATCCACGTTTGCGTCGCCTTTGAGGACTTTGGTCATCATCGTTTCGTTGGTATCGAAAGTGGTGTAAACGATTTCGAGCGAACGACCCGTTTTGTCCTTGTAATAATCGGCAAATTCGTCGAGAAGCGTTTTGCCGTCGTTTCTCTCGCTGTCGATATAGTCCTCCCAGTTGTAAATCACGAGACGGTCTCCGCTCGACGTGCCGCCTGACGATTCCTTATCGCAGGCAACGAGAGTAGGCAAAAGCACGCAGGAGAAAATGACTAACGTCAGAATCAGTTTTACGATACGTTTCATTGTGCCGCCTCCTTGTCCTTTTTCTTTTCACGCGAGATTTTCACGAGATTTACCGAAAGCACCGCCGCAAGTACGATTACGAATATAATCGAGAATATCGCATACCAGAACGGTTCGAGACCTTGAACGCGCGCGTCGGAATAGATAAACGTCGACAGGGTGTTGATGCCCGTTGCCGCGCCTTTGTTTATCTGAGTGATGATAAAGTCGTCCATAGACATTACGAACGCCATTACGAATCCGCTCACGATGCCGGGAGTGATTATGGGGATAAGCACCTTGGTCATCGCTTTGAAAGGATTTGCGCCGAGGTCGAGCGCAGCTTCGTAAACGTTGGGGTCCATAGATTCGAGCTTGGGAAGAACGCTGAGTACGACGTACGGAGTGCAGAACGCTATGTGCGCGATAATGAGGCGCAGATAACCTTCGGGGAATGCGAACGTCACGAAGAATACCATCATTGAAACAGCCATAACGATTTCGCTGTTGATGATGGGAAATTGGTTGACGTTTTCCACGACTCTGCGCATACGCTTGCCGAGGTTGAATATTCCTATCGAAGCAAAAGTACCCATAATCGTCGCGACGACGGAGGAGATGCTTGCTATGATAAACGTGTTTGCAACGGATTTCCAAAGTTCGGGGGACTTGTCGGACGTGAAAATCGAAGCGTATGCCTCGAAACTGAATCCGTTGTCGAAGTTGAAGTTGGAACTGTTGGAAAACGAGTAGATTATCAACAGCACGATTGGCGCATAGAGTATGGCAAGCACGATTAAAAGATAAAACTTTTCAAAGAAGCCTCTGATTTTGTCTTTTACCATAACGACCTCCTCACAGCGTTGCTGTTGCGATTGAATTTGTTCATTACGAAGTTGGACAAAAGCACGAATATAAGCATAACGATACTCATAATCGAACCTACGCCGTACATACCTTGCTCGAAGCTCAACTGAATGGAGTCGCCGAACAAGAAAATCTTTCCGTTTGAAAGCAACTGGGATATTGCGTACGTCGAAATGGTGGGGATAAATACCATCGTGATTCCGCTGCAAATACCGCTGAGCGAGAGCGGGAGCGTGGTTTTGAGGAAAACCGTCATCTTGTCCGCTCCGAGGTCTTGCGCCGCTTCGATATAGCTTTTGTCGATGCCTGCAAGCGTGGTGTGCAGAGGAAGAATCATAAACGGCAGATAGTTGTATACCATACCGAATATAACCGTACCCATACCGAGTTCAACGCCCAAAGCAATGAAAATCGCTTTCGTCGCGAGAGTGCGGATGAGGAAGTTGACGCCCATAGGAATGACGTACAGCAAAACGAGAATCCTGCCGCTCGAGTACTTTGAGAGTATGTAAGAGACGGGATAGCCGATAATCAGGCACAATGCGGTCGTTATCACGCCCACAAGCAACGAATTGCCCAAAACCACGAGGCTTGACTTCGAGGAGAAGAACACCTTGAAGTTGTCAAGCGTGAGGTTGTTGTCGGAGTCCAAAAACGCGTTTACCAAAATAAGCACGAGAGGAACGACGACAAACAGAAGGAGAAAAAGGATATACGGAACGCTGAAAGCCTTTTTCGTCAATCTGAATTTTTTGCGAACGATTTTTTTCACTCTGCGTCATCCTCCTTGACATTGTCGGAGTCGTTTTGCAAGTCTTTTTCTTCCGCTTCGGTAATAATTTCTTCCACGGCGTCGAATTTTTCGACTTCCTGCGTGCGTGCTTCTTCGATTGCGGCTTGTTCTTCGGCGGTCAGAGTTTCGTCCTTGACCACTTTTTCTTGGACGGTTTCGTCCTGATTACGTTTTTCGATGATAATCTTTTCGGGTGCGATTCTGATGCCGACTCTGTCTCCTTTCAGCCAATCGTCGTCCGTATCGGCAAAGAAGATGTAGTGGTCGTCAGTAGAAAGAATCGCTTGATAATAGCTGCCTTTATATATGGACGAAAGCACGGTTGCGCCGATTTGTCCGTCCTCCTCGTCGTCGAGGATTTCCACGTCGTCGAAGTCGACGGAGACCTTGACAGGCGTGTCGATAGGCAATTCCTCTTGCGGAATGTCGGACTTGAATTCAAAGTCGGTACCGCAGATTTCCACGAGGTTTTCGCCCGTAATGAACGTGTCGATTTCGTTGATGATGCGAGTTTTGTGCATAATATGCAAATCAAACGGCTTGATATAGATTCCAACCGTTTCGCCGATGTCGTATGTATCGGTGTCGTGCGCGACTATCTCGTTTCCGTTTGCGAGGAGGGTAATCTGATAGTGGTCGCCCTTGAATACCGATGAAAGCACTTCGGCGGTAAGGATAGTCTTTTTGTCGTCGACCTTTTTGATTTTTACGTCCTCGGGGCGGATGATAACGTCGATAGGCTCGTTGTGCTTGAAGCCTTTATCCACGCATTCGAACACCGTGTCGCAGAACTCGACTTTATAGTCCTCGAGCATAACGCCCGAAAGAATGGTGCTTTCTCCGATAAAGTCGGCAACGAAAGCGTTTGCAGGCTCGTCGTATACCTTTTCGGGAGACGCAATTTGCTGAATTTCGCCAAGGCGCATAACCACGATTTTGTCGGACATCGTAAGTGCTTCTTCTTGGTCGTGCGTGACGTAAATAAACGTAATGCCGAGGCGTTTGTGCATATCCATAAGCTCGAGCTGCATATCTTTTCTCATTTTGAGGTCGAGCGCGCCCAAAGGCTCGTCGAGGAGCAACACTTCGGGTTCGTTGACAAGCGCGCGAGCGATTGCGACGCGTTGTTGTTGTCCGCCGCTGAGCGAAGATACGTTTCTGTGTCCGTAATCTTCGAGGTCGACCATTTTAAGCGCGTCGTTGACTTTCGTTTTTATCTCTGCTTTGGTGTATTTTCTGAAAAGTTGCACCGTTTCGCCTTTTTTGTTGGTTTTGGTGCCGTTGGGAATGACTTTGAGTTTCAATCCGAACGCAATATTGTTGAATACGTTGAGATGCGGGAACAAAGCGTAGCGTTGAAACACCGTGTTGAGGGGACGAAGATGCGGAGGCGTGTCCGTGATGTCCTTGCCGTTGAAAATGATTTTTCCGCTCGTGGGCATTTCAAAACCGGCAATCATACGCAAAGTGGTGGTTTTTCCGCAACCGGAAGGTCCTAAAAGCGTAACGAATTCGCCTCTTTTTATAGTGAGACTTGCGTTTTTCACAACTTGCTTTCCGTCGTATTCTTTGTAGACGTTGCGCAATTCGATAATGTTGTCGACAGGTGTTTTGTTTGTCATATTAACCTCGCAGGGATGATAACTTGTATGCAAAGCGCGCGCGCTTTGCATTGTGTGTGTTTAGTTTGGTAGTTGCTTAGGAATAAAGGTTGTTATGGAATATTCCCAATTTGTTAGTTATTAATTGATTAAAATGTGGGAGGAGATGCAACCCAAAGCACGACGGCTTTTTCGTTGGTTCTGTTTTCGAGCCTATGCACCTTGTCTGCGGAGAAGTAAAAGACTTCGCCTTTTTTCACGCTGTATGCGGCTTGACCGAGATGCAGCCAAATTCTGCCCGAAAGAACGTATCCGAATTCCTCTCCCTCGTGGGGGACGTCCTCCTCGAGCGCGGTATGCGGCGCAATGGTCACTCTTATAGGCTCCATTTCGTTTTTCTGCGCGTTGGGGACAAGCCACTCGATTTTGTGGTCGTCGGTTTCTTTTTCGATAAACTCAGCTTCGGTAAAAACGACTTTTTCTTCTTTTTCGTCTTTGAAGAAATCCGCAAAATTTGTTCCCAAAGCGTTGAGAATGTCTTCGAGCGTCGTAATTGACGGGGAGGTCAGCTCGTTTTCAAGCTGTGAAATATATCCTTTTGTCAATTCGCAACGGTCGGCAAGTTCTTCTTGAGTAAGATTGTTTTGCAATCTCAGACGTTTGATTTTGATACCAAGTTCCATATTTGCCTCTTGTCTTTTAACGATACACGCAAAGTGCGCTACGTTTAGACTGACTAAACTTTTGCCTTAGTTTAGGCAAAAATTACGATTCGTTTAGCGTGTTTCGCAATTTTTAACAAAAAGTTTAGCAAAACTAAACAAATTTATCAAAATCGATTATATATGTTTGCCACGTTAAAGTCAACGATATTGATATATTTTTTCGACATATTTTTACGAATTTTGCAACGGATACGAAAACAGAAATATGAAAAAAATTTCATATTCGTTGACATATCCGCTTGCTCATCGTAAAATACGGTTGAAACACGACTCAAACCGCACGGAGGCACGCTATGCACGATTATCTGAACGAAACCGCAATGTTGGATTTTTCCGCTTCGTCGATTCAAAACCTCATATCTCAAAGAGGGTGGAAATATCTTGACGAAAAACAAAAAATCGCGTCTGCATACAATTTCGTAAAAGACGAGATTTTATTCGGTTACAACGTATCCGACAACGTGTCTGCTTCTGAGGTTCTCAAAGACGGTTACGGACAATGCAACACAAAAGGCACGCTTTTTATGGCACTTTTGCGCGCTCTCGGTATAGAGTGCAGAGTACACGGCTTTACCATAGATAAGATTCTGCAAAAAGGCGCGATGACGGGATTCGTTTACGACAAAGCACCCAAAGATATTTTCCACAGTTGGGTGGAAGTTGAATGCGAAGATAAGTGGTACAATCTCGAGGGTTTTATACTCGACAAAGCCTATCTTGACGGACTGCATAAGAAGTTTTTGCCAAACGCCGACGGTTCGTTCATAGGTTACGGCGTGGCTGTCAAAAATTTCGCAAATCCGACGGTGTATTTCGATTGTTGCGATACTTATATTCAAAGCGAAGGCATAACGCAGGATTTCGGCGTTTACGACAATCCCGACGCGCTTCTCAAAGAGCATTCGCAATCCATCAAAGGTTTGAAAAAATATGCTTACGAACGTTTGGGAAGAAAACTTATGAACAAAAACGTTGCGAAAATCCGCGCGCTCGCAGAAAATAAATAACAAATACGATAGGTTAGATGCTCGAAAAAGTCGGATATTTACGCGACGTGCATAACGAATGTTTCAAGCGTTTCGACAAAAAATCGTGATTGCATTTTTCACTCTTGAAAAAACTCGACACAGGGTTTATTATGGTTGTATCGCGGTATAGAGGGAAAGTTATGCAAATTCATCAAAGCAAACTCGCAAAAAACAAGATTTTCGGTACGCTCGCAATCATTCTCGGCGTGTTCGGCTTTTTGATTATCATACACAGATTGAGTTACTACATTTTTGAGTATGACGAGAAATTCAGCCCCGTAGATTACGGAAAATTCAATATTTTATCTTTCTTTACCATACAATCCAACGTGTTCGTATACGTCTATCTGATATGCGTAGGACTTGCTTCGTACGGCGTAAAGGGCGCAGGTAAGGTGGCGTATAATCCGCTTGTCGGCGCAATGGCTACGACGTATATTCTCGTCACGGGTATCGTGTATACCGCAGGCATTCCTATGGGCTTCACGCCGCCGTTCAAGTGGCACGACGCTTATCACGCGATGAGCAGTTTCATACAAGTGTATTTCCATATGATAATTCCTCCGCTTATGCTGATTTTGTGGTTCTTTCCGCTCTCGAGCGCAAGGGTCAAACATACCGACGTTTGGTATTTCGCGATATATCCGCTTGCGTATTCGATATTTTCGATAATCAGAGGTGCGGTTGGCAAAATGCGCTTTTATCCGTATCCGTTCTACCGTCCCGAGTTTATATGGTCGTTTTTCTCAAAGAGCGAAACCGTCAATTATCCGCTTGCGTACTTTTTGATGTCACTCGTTCTTATAGCGGGAATGTTGCTGTTTATCGGCATCGGCAGGCTAACGATACTTATAAACGACAAGCGCGTAGACAAGACGTTTGCGGCAATCGAACCGTCATATAAAAGAGAGGAAAATCAAGCGGAAAGAGACGGTCTTGCGGCTTAATGGGTGCAGATAAATTCAAATCTTGTCATTGACTTTGAATCGGAGCGATGATAAGGTATATAATATCAAATGCAAGAGGCAATATATGAAAGCGGCAATCATCGGTTTGGGCGTTATAGGCAGGGTGCATTACGACGTGTTGAGAAAACAAGGCGTCGATATTGTCGCGCTTTGCGATATTGACGAGAGCGTACTCGAGAAATACGACGGCGTGAAAAAATACACCGATTACAAAGCGATGCTCGACAACGAAAAACTCGACGTCGTGCATATTTGCACTCCGCATTATTTGCACGCCGATATGGCAATTTATGCGCTCGAAAGAGACGTAAACGTTCTTTGCGAAAAGCCTCTTTGTATAAAGGCCGAGGACATAGACAGAATTGTCGAGGCAGAGAGCAAGTCAAAAGCAATGCTCGGCGTTTGTCTGCAGAACAGATACAATCGTTCTAGCCGATTCGTCAAGGAATATCTGCAAGGCAAAAAGATAGATTTTGCGTTCGGCAACGTTTCGTGGCATAGAGACGCGGCGTATTACGCCACCGCAGACTGGCGCGGTAAAAAAGCAACGGAGGGCGGCGGTGTGATGATAAATCAAGCGATTCACACCCTTGATTTGATGCAATGGATTTGCGGCGCGCCCGAAAGCGTGTGCGCAAACGTTTACAATTATTCGCTCAAAGACGTTATCGAGGTCGAGGACACCGCAATAGCGTTGTTCAAAGGGAATACTGATTTTGAATTTTTTGCCACAAACACGGCAAAGAGCGATTTGCCGATAGAAATAAGATTTATGTCGGAAGGCAAAATAATCACGTTGTACCCCGACGAGGTTTTAATCGACGGAGAAGTTGCGGACATAAGAAAAGGAGAACATTGGTACGGAAAACTTTCCTACGGCAACGGACACGAAAAACTTATAGCGCATTTTTACGATTGCGTTGACAAAGGAGAAAAATTCTGGATAGACGCGTCCGAAGGCGCAAAGTGCGTAAGGGAAGTACTTGCCTCATACGCAAGCAACGGAAAAGAAGTTAAAATTCTTTGAAAAACCAACCGATACGATAAAAAAACGAAACAGCCCGTCGAGGCTGTTTTTTTGTTTGCGTTTTTAGCCGGAAAAACAATATTTCGATATTCTAATAGTCTGTTTTTATCGGATTATGAGTTTATCGAGGCGTAGAATTGCTTTGGCGTTATGCCGTATTCGTTTTTGAAAGCGCGGAAAAAGTGCGTGTAATCGGAAAAGCCGCATTTTGAATAAACTTCGGTAACGGGGTAGCCTTGTTCTATGAGTTGTTTGGACAAAACGAGTCGTTTTTTGAGAATATACCTATGAGGAGAAGTGTTGGTGTTTTCTTTGAAAACGTGGGCAAAATAGTATTTGTCGACGAAAAGAGCGGAGGCTATCGCGTCGAGCGACAGGTCTTGCGATATATGTTCGCCGATGTAATCTATCGCTTTGGTTACGCAGGCGTTGGTCTTTCCTTTCACGGCAAAATCATCCGAGTTTTGCAAGAAGTATCGTCCCAAAAGTACGAGAAGCGATTTGACATAATTTTCCCCTTCGACGTCGGCTCCGAAAGAGTCGTCTTTCGAGAGAAGAACGCCGTCAAAAAGGCGACGAATTTTGTCCGAAATAACGGCGTTTCGCACCAAAAAAGCGTTGCGTTCGCACGCTTGCAAAAAGCAGGTGTTCAAGTCTGTTTTCGGGGTGGAAATGCGTTTCAGATAACGTTGATTGAGCCACAGAACTATGCGCTCGTAGGTTTCGGCAGAGTCTTTGATGTCCAACTGATGCAGTTTGCTCGGCGGTATCAAAAGCACGTCGCCCGAGCGCAAAACGTACTTGCAATCTTCGACGATGTAACTTGCCGAACCTTGCAGGAAAAAGTACACTTCGCAAAAATCGTGCGAGTGCATTTCCACCGTCTTGAAGTCTTTGTCTTTTTTGTGATGCGCCTCAAAATCGGGTTGGCTCATCTGTTGATTTTCGTATTTATCTATGCTCATATATAAAATATAGAACAATACCGCAATTTTTGCAAGTAAAAAAGCAATAATCGGGGTTTACTATGCAAAAGTTGGGTGGTAAAATTATACATATAGGAGTGTGAAAAAATGAGTTTTTTCGACGATAATTTGTTGCTTTCGGGAGAGACGGCAAAAAGTATTTATCAAAGCATAGCCGCTTTGCCGATTATCGACTATCACTGTCATTTGAGCGACGAGGACATAAAAAACGACAAGCGTTTTTCCGATATAGGAGAATTGTGGCTTTCGGGCGACCACTATAAGTGGCGTGCGATGCGCCTTTGCGGTGTGGACGAAAGTTATATCACGGGCAATCGCACTTATAAAGAAAAGTTTTTCAAGTACGCCGAGATTATGCCTAAACTTATCGGCAATCCTCTGTATTACTGGACGCAAATGGAACTTTTGCAGGTTTTCGGCGTAAACGAACCTCTCAACGCCGACAGCGCAAGCCGTATTTACGAAAAAGCCAACGCCGTTTTGAAAAACTTGAGCGTGAGAAAACTGCTCAAAAAATTCAACGTCGAGTATATCGCGACCACGGACGACCCGTTCTCCGATTTGAGCAATCACGGAGATTTCGACGGCGTTAAAGTCCGCCCGACTTTCCGTCCCGACAGATGCTTTTCGGAGGGTACGGACAAAAAAGTTTTGTCGGACAGGCTCGACTATTTCGTGTCCAAAGGCTGCAAAATCGCAGACCACGGCTTCGACGATTTTTCAAATACCGACAATCTCAAATGGCTTATCGAAAAATGCTACGAGAAAAACCTCGTATT
This sequence comes from Christensenella sp. UBA7588, assembly GCA_002478945.1. Classification (GTDB taxonomy): domain Bacteria; phylum Bacillota; class Clostridia; order Christensenellales; family CAG-917; genus CAG-475. The sequence goes on along the minus strand of DLKM01000020.1, from coordinate 22,663 downwards.
GCAACTTCATTTCGGCACTTTCCGCAATATCAATTCTTCCGCTTTCGAGCAAATCGGCAGAGACAGCGGTTTTGACGTTTTCAGAGACAATATCGCAACGGACGCTCTTGCAAAACTCCTCGACGAGGAAAACACCAAACTCGGCGGTTTGCCCACAATCGTGCTTTATCCGCTCAACGACGCTTGTCTGAGAGCCGTTTGCGCGATTTCGGGTGCGTTCAGAAACGTGCTTGTCGGCGCGGCGTGGTGGTTTAACGACACCGTTTGCGGAATAAAGAGACAGCTCGAAACCGTGTCCGAATACGCGGTTTTAGGCACAAATCTCGGTATGCTTACGGACAGCAGGTCGTTCAGTTCGTACGTTAGATTCGATTTTTACCGCAGAATACTTGCGTCTTTCATCGCGGACAAGGTAGACAAAGGCGAATACGACGCTTCGTCTGCGGTCGCGCTTGCCAAAGACTTGGCGTATTACAACATCAAGGAGACTCTTGCTTTATGAAAATGACGTTTCGCTGGTACGGCGAAAAAGATTGCATTCCGCTTGACTATATCAAGCAGATTCAAGGTATGAGCGGAGTGGTTACGGCCGTTTACGACACGCCCGTCGGAGAGGTTTGGGATATTGCGAAACTCGAAAGACTCAAAAAATTGTCCGATGAGGCGGGACTCGAAATGGAAGTTATCGAATCTGTACCCGTTCACGAAGATATAAAACTCGGAAAACCCTCGAGAGACAAATATATAGAGGCGTACAAACAGAACATTCTCAACTGCGGAAAAGTGGGCGTAAAGTGCATTTGCTACAATTTTATGCCCGTATTCGATTGGTTGCGCACGGACTTATACTTCAAACACTCCGACGGCTCGACTTCGCTTGCGTACGACCACGAAAAGTTGCTTGCGCTCGATGCGAAAAACCTGCATTTGCCGGGTTGGGACGAGAGTTATTCGTCGAGCGAACTCAACGCGCTTTTGTCCGAATACGAGGGAATGACTCACGAAAAACTGTTTGACAATCTCGTATATTTTCTGCGCGCGATTATGCCTGCTTGCGCGGAAGCGGACGTAAATATGGCGATACATCCCGACGACCCGCCGTGGGATATGTTCGGACTTCCTCGCATTATATGCAGAGAAGAAGATTACGACAGACTGTTCGAGGCTGTACCAGATATGCACAACGGCATAACTTTCTGCACGGGTAGTCTCGGCGCGGGAAGATTTAACGATTTGCCGAAAATGGCTCGAAAATACGCAAAGCGTATTTATTTTGCACACCTCCGCCAACTCAAGTACGACGGAGATATAAATTTTTATGAAAACGGACATCAGACCGCTTGCGGAGACGTTGACGTATACGCGATAGTCAAGGCTCTTGTCGAGAACGGATTCGACGGCTACGTTCGCCCCGACCACGGCAGAAACGTGTGGGGAGAGGACGCAAAACCGGGATACGGACTCTTTGACAGAGCAATGGGAGCGTGTTACCTCTGCGGACTTTTCGAAGCGGTTGAAAAGGAGATAAAATGAGCGTACCATTCAAAGTCGATTTGAGCGACAAAGTAGTTGCAATCACGGGAGCGGGCGGAGTTATCTGCTCGGAATTTGCAAGAGCCCTTGCGGAATGCGGTGCGAAAGTCGCGCTTCTCGATATTAACTACGACGCGGCAAACGCCGTGGCGGAGCAAATCGGGGACAATGCGTTTGCACTCAAGTGCAACTGTCTCGATAAAGCCGACATTTACAAAGCGAAAGCCGCTATAAACGCAAAGTGGGGAACCGTAAACTTCCTCATCAACGGCGCAGGCGGAAACAATCCCAAAGCCACCACCGACAACGAAGTTATGACTCCGTCGACGCAAGGCGTCAAGGACTTTTTCGCACTCGAGGAAAGCGGCTTGAAATTTGTGTTCGACCTCAATATCACGTCGGCGTTTCTCGTTACGCAGGTGTTTGCGAAAGATATGGTCGTAAAGGGCGGAAACATCATCAACATTTCGTCGATGAACGCGTTTACTCCTCTTACCAAGATACCTGCCTACAGCGCGGCAAAAGCAGGTATATCCAACTTTACGCAATGGCTCGCGGTGCATTTTGCGCCTTGCCATATCCGTTGCAACGCAATCGCTCCCGGATTTTTCGTTACCAATCAAAACAGAGCGTTGCTCTTTACCGCGGACGGCACGCCCACTCCGAGAACGGGCAAGATTCTCAATGCGACTCCGATGAAAAAATTCGGAGAAATCAAGGACCTCGTGGGGTGCCTGCTATGGCTTGCGGACGACGGAGCGAGCGGATTCGTTACGGGAACGGTCATTCCCGTAGACGGCGGATTCTCGGCTTACAGCGGGGTGTGATATGAAACAGGTTATTCCCGTCGTCGTCATTAACGACGCAAAAGATACGGTCGATATTCTTTCCAAACTGAGAGAGGGCGGAATAAATTGCGCGGAGATAACTTTCCGTACGCCTTGCGCGGCGGAGGCAATCGCAATCGCTACTCGTACGTTTGAAGATATGAACGTCGGCGCAGGTACGGTTATCAATCTCGAGCAAGCGTTAAAGGCGGTGGAAGCAGGCGCAAAGTTTATCGTTTCTCCCGGTTTTTCGGACGAAGTGGCTCGCTATTGCGTCGATAACGATATTCCGTATTATCCGGGGTGCGTAACTCCTACCGAGATTATGCGCGCTCTTTCTTACGGATTGAATATAGTCAAGTTTTTCCCCGCAGGGGTTTACGGCGGTTTGAAAGCGATGAAAGCACTTTCCGCGCCGTTCCCGCAAGTCAGATTTATTCCGACGGGCGGAGTCGATTCGAGCAACCTCAAAGAGTATCTTGATTTTGACAAAGTTTACGCAGTCGGCGGTTCCTTTATGATGAAGGGAGACGTCGTGCAAAATTGCAAGGAGATAGTAAGAATATGCGAGTCGTAACTTTCGGAGAATTGATGCTCCGTCTGGAGCCTGAAAATTATTTGCGTTTCGTGCAAGCGGACAGGTTGGAAGCAACTTTCGGCGGCGCGGAAGCAAACGTTGCCGTGTCGCTTGCGAATTTCGGAGTGGACGCGGCTTTCGTAAGCAAACTTCCCGCTCACGAGATAGGTCAATGCGCGATAAATTCTTTGCGTAAATTCGGCGTGGATACGTCGCTCGTGCAAAGAGGCGGAGACAGAGTGGGTATATACTTTTGCGAAAAAGGCGCAAGTCAACGTCCGAGCAAGGTTATATACGACAGAGCAGGCTCGTCCGTAGCGACTGCTAAAACGGACGATTTTGACTGGGACGTGATTTTCAGGGACGTGCAATGGTTCCATTTTACGGGCATTACCCCCGCGCTTTCGGACAATCTCGCAGAAGCGGTTTTGCAAGCGGTTAAGAGTGCGAAAGATAAAGGAATAATCGTTTCTTGCGACCTCAATTTCCGCAAAAAACTCTGGAGCAAAGAAAAGGCTTGCGAGGTAATGAGCGAGATTTGCAAATACGTCGACGTCTGCATCGCAAACGAGGAGGACGCAAAGGACGTGTTCGGCATCGAAGCGGAAAATTCCGACATCGAGAGCGGAAAACTCGACAAGCAAGGATACGTTTCGGTGGCAAAACAACTTACGGACAAGTTCGGATTCAAGTCCGTCGCAATCACGTTGAGAGAGAGCGTAAACGCCAACGACAATAATTGGTCGGGTATGCTTTACGCAGGCGGCAACGCGTTTTTCAGCAAGAAATACGCAATGCATATCGTGGACAGAGTGGGCGGAGGCGACAGCTTCGGCGCAGGACTTATTTACGCTATGTTGCACGATTATTACGCGCAGGATGCCATCGAGTTCGCAACGGCGGCAAGTTGTCTCAAACATTCGGTGGAGGGAGACTACAATATGGTCTCCGTGGACGAAGTCAACGCTTTGGCAAAGGGTAACGCCAGCGGCAGAGTGCAGAGATAACGCGTTTCGATTTTTGAAAACAAAAAGAGGTAAATATATATGGAAGTTACAATATCGGGGTTTTATGACGAGATTAGCAGTAGTTTAAGTACGCAAATCGGCATTTTACATTCTTTGCACGAGAAGTATATGTGTCCGAGAAATCTCAACGGAAAGAACATCGCGGACTATACTCTCGAGGAGTTCAAAGAAAAGATTTATCCCATTCTCACGAGAGAGGGAATCAAGTTTTCGTCTATAGGTTCTCCTATCGGCAAGGTTGGCATCGACGACGAAGAAGGTTGGAAAAAGCAAAAGAAACAACTTGTCGAACTCGTTAAAATCGCGCAACTTACGGAATGCGGATATATCCGCGTATTCTCGTTTTTCTACGGAGACAAAAAGCCCGAGGAATGCTCGGATAAAGTAATTGCAAGGCTCAAAGAAATGCTTGCAATCGTCAAGGGCAGCGGCGTAAAACTCTTGCACGAAAACGAAAAGAAGATTTACGGAGACGTTCCCGAAAGAGTGCTTGAAATTTACAATGCGATAAACGACGAGGACTTTGTGCTGTGCTTTGACGCGAGCAACTACGTTCAATGCGACGTCAATCCGAAAGAAGCGTTCGATATGCTCAAAGATTACGTCGTGTATTATCACATCAAAGACTGCTCGAAGTATAAAGTGGAAGTGCCTGTCGGAACGGGAGAGGGTTGCTATCCTTATATCCTCGGTCAGCTCAAAGCGCGCGATTACAAGGGCTTTATGACTCTCGAGCCGCACACCTTCAAATATGCGGTTTTGAAACCTATCGTGTATTTCGTGCCGTTCGTCAAATTTGCAATGAAAGACTATTACAACGCTTTCAGACTCATCGACAAGAAGATGAACAGAAATTACTTTGCTTGCGCATCGAGAATTACCGTGTTCTTGTGGCAATATAACAATCTCAAAAAATTACTTGCAGAGGTGGAATAATGGATAAAAAAGAAGTTAGATACGGTATCGTCGGTATCGGAAAACAAGGCACTTTCTATACCAAGATTTTTACCAAACTCGGAGGTCTCGTCAAAGGCGCGAAACTTACCGCCGTTTGCGATATTGCTCCCGACAGACGCAAATACGCCGAAGAAAACCTGAAAGGCGTAAAAGTGTTCGACAACTATCAGGATATGTTCAAATCGGGACTTATCGACGTAGTTATGGTGGAAACTCCGCATTATTTCCATCCGCAAATCGCAACGGACGCAATGAAAGCAGGTCTTAACGTGCTTTGCGATAAGCCCGCAGGCGTTTATACAAAACAAGTCAAAGAGATGAATGAGGAAGCGAAAAAGCATCCCGAATTGCTCTTTGGTATGATGTTCAATCAGCGCACGAATCCGCTTTACATCAAGGCAAAAGAGATTATCGACAGCGGTCGTCTCGGCAAAATTACGAGAATCGTATGGATAATCACAAATTGGTATCGTCCGCGCGCATATTACGCGCAAGGCGGTTGGAGAGGCACTTGGTGGGGAGAAGGCGGCGGCGTATTGCTCAATCAATGTCCTCATCAACTTGACTTATTCACTTGGCTCGCAGGACTTCCCGTCAGCGTTACCGCAACGGCGTCGACGGTAGGCAGAGATATTAGCGTTGAGAACGACGTTACCGCATATTGCAAGTTCGCAAACGGCGCAACGGGCGTGTTTATCACGTCCACGCACGACGCCCCCGGTACAAACAGATTGGAAATCACGGGCGAAGGCGGCAAAATCGTCATCGAAAAGGGCAAACTCGTATTTACGGAAAATAAAGAAATGGAACCCGTATTTTCAGAGCATAACACCGTGTTTATGGGCAAACCCAAGACCAAAAAGTATAAATATCGCGGAATTTGCCATTATCTCAACTTCACGAAATATCCGCCGCAACATATCGGTATCATCAAGAATTACACCGATTATCTGCTCAAAAAGACGGATAAATTTACCGCTCCGGGAGAACAGGGCATTATCGGCTTGACGTTCTCGAATGCGATTCATCTTGCAAGCTGGACGCATAAAGAAGTGCAGATTCCGTTCGACGAAGATTTATACATCGAAGAACTCGAAAAGAGAAAAGCCGAAGAACAAGCAAAAAACAACAAATAACGTTATGGGCGGGACACCCGCACCCGAATTAAAAACAATATTAACAAAATAGAAAAGGGAAAAATTATGAGCGATACTCAAAACGTCGCGCAAGCGACAGAACAAAGTTTTATTTCGCGTACGAGCGGACTCAAAACCAAAGACTACATCGGCTACGCTATGGGCGATACGGCGTGCTGTCTCGTTTTCGGTTTGGTAACGTCTCTGTTGCAGAAATTCTATACGGATATTTTCCACCTCGAACCGCTGTTCATTATGCTTATGTTCATCGGCGCGAGAATTTGGGACGCTATCAACGACCCGATTATGGGCAGAATCTGCGACAGCATCAAACTCTCAAAGTGGGGCAGATACCGTCCTTGGTTTTTGTGGGCTTCCATACCGTTGGTTGCTTCTTCGATTTTGATGTTCGTTAAGTGGCCCGGACTCACTTATGACGTAAACCCCGTAGGCACTTGCATTTATGCAACCGTGACGTACGTTATGTTCGGTATGAGTTATACGATGCTTCAAATTCCGTACGGCGGACTTGCTTCGGTCGTTACGACAGACGAAAAAGAACGTACAAAACTCTCCGTATTTCGTTCAATCGGCGCAGGTATCGGCGGCACGCCCGTAATATTGATTTCGTCTTTTGCGTATGCAAAACGTCTTGCCGACGCAGACTGGACCGGCGCAACGAAAACCGTGGAGGACAAGGTTTACGCCGTTGGCGAAAACGGAAAAATTCTCACGGATATGCAATATACGCCCGTTATAATCGGCGTTGTGGTGCTTTCGCTTGCGTGCCTTGCAATGCTCGTTTTGGCGTTTGTGTTCAACAAGGAAAGAGTTGTCGCAACCCCGAAAACCAAGCAGAAGGGCGAAGGTAAGAAAATCATCAAGAATTTGTTTTCCAACAGAGCGTTTTTGGCAGTCAGCGTAGCAAGTATGCTTTTGCTTGCGGGACAAATGTTCACTCAAAGTTTTTATTTGTACTTGTTTGACGATTTGTTCGGCGCAAACTGGATGAACATAGTATCGACAATCTGCACATACGCTCCTATGGCGATATTTATGTTCCTTACTCCGAAAATGGTTCGCAAATTCGGCAAAAAAGAAATTTGCGGAGTGGGTATGATTGTCGCAGCCGCCGCAAACCTTTGTATGTTTGCGCTTCGCGGCGTGGACCTCGACGTGAGAATGTATCTGTTCTTGGTGCTTTGCTTCGTCAGCGGTTGCGGAATGACTTTCATCGTTTTGCAAGTATGGTCAATGGCAACGGACGCTATAGACGACATCGAAATCAAGACGGGCAGACGTGACGACGGTACGGCGTATGCGTTCTTTATGTTTTTCAGAAAGATAGGTCAGGTTATCTCGGCAGTTGCGGTCAACGGCGCGCTTTTGGGTATGCACTACAACACGGCAAAGGGCGCAAAACAAACCATTGAAAATCTCAATACGATGTACGACCTTGCAACCATAATTCCTGCGGTGCTGTTCGGACTTATGGCGGTTGTGCTTCTCGTGTGGTATCCGCTTTCCAAAAAGAAAGTGGCAGAATTGCAAGTGGCAAAAGAGGAGCATCTCAAAAACGCTTACGAGAGCAATTCCATTGCAATCGACAATAACGTCGGTATAGAGTCGGAGGGAGAGAGTTGCGCTCAACTCGAGGAAGAAATCGCAACCGAAACCGAGGACGACGAACTCAACGTACTTGCCGAAAACGACGAGTTGCCGCCTTCCGAAGAAGAAGCGCAAAACGACGTGCAGGACTGCTCCGACGCGGAAAACGACAATAATAAGGATAATATAGAGGAATAAACTATGCAAATAGGTATACAACTGTTTTCGTTGAGAAAATACCTCAAAAACGAGCAGGGATACGCGCAGATTTTTGCGCGAGCAAAAGAGATGGGAGCGCAAACCGTGCAACTTTCGGGCGGAAAACCCGTGTCCGCAGAGTTTATAAAAACTTTGGTGGACAGATTCGATATGCCCGTTTGCATAACTCACGACAAGTTCGAGCGGCTCGAGAACGACCTCGAAGGGCTTATCGCAGAGCATAAAACCTACGGTTGCAATCGTATGGGCGTGGGAATGATGCCAAAAAAATTCCGCACGGGCAAAATCGAGGACTTAAACGAGTTTGTGAATTTTCTCAATCGCACGGCGGAACGCCTCGCAAAAGAGGATATGACGATTGCGTATCACAACCATTGGTTCGAGTTCGATAAAATCGACGGCAAGACGATATACGATTATCTCATAGAAAATACCGATAAGAGGGTGGAGTTTATCCCCGATACTTACTGGTTTAGATTCGCAGGAGCGGACGTCGAGCAATATCTCGAAAAACTCGACGGCAGAGTGAACGTTTTGCATCTCAAAGACTACAAAAACAAGATTTTCAGAGCGGTGGGTAAAGGAACGCTCGACTTTGCGAGCATTCTTGCCACGGCGCAAAAACACGGCGTTCAAAACGCTGTGGTCGAACTCGATTTGTCGCCGAATCCCATTGCGAGTATGCAATATTCTATGAACACGTTAAAGAGGATTGTAAATGGAAACTAAAACCGTATCTACGCCTTGCGGAAACGTCGTGGGATTAAAAACGCCGTACGGCGCGTTTTTCAGGGGCGTGAAATACGCAGACGCAAAAAGATTCGAAATGCCCAGAGAGGTTACGAGCTACGACGGAGATTTCGACGCGACGCAACAAGGCGTCTGTTGTCCGCAAATGCGCGCTTTCTGGAATGAGGAACACAGATTCTATTATCGGGAATTCCGCAAAGGCAAAACTTTCAGCTATAGCGAAGATTGTCTCGTTTTGAACGTACAAGCCCCCTCCGACGCTCACGATTGTCCCGTGGTCGTGTTTATACACGGCGGTTCGTTTACGGGCGGAAGCATCAACGAGATGCAGTTCGACGGCTCGGCTTATGCAAAAAGAGGAGTCGTTTTCGTTGCGATAAACTATAGACTCAATGTATTCGGATTTTTTGCCGACGGGGAGAATTGCAAGGGCAATCTCGGACTTTACGACCAATATACCGCAATCGAGTGGGTAAGGCACAATATCGCGAGTTTCGGCGGCAATCCCGACGATATAACGCTTATGGGACAGAGCGCGGGCGCAATGAGCATACAAACGCTTATATGCTCCGATATGACCAAAGGCAAGATAAAAGGCGCGATTATGCTGTCGGGCGGCGGAAAGAGGGGAGCGATGCTTCCGATAACGAAGCCGAATAAGAGATACTGGAAAAAACTCGTCAAAACGAGCGGCGCAAAGTCTTTTGACGAATTCAAATCTATGCCGACGGAGCAAATCTGGACTGCGTGGAAAGCCAAACTTATGCTCGGCAAGGCTCTTTGCACAAAACCCGTTATCGACGGCAAACTCGTAAAAGACGCAAAATACGATACCGACGTACCCATAATTTTCGGCACGGTCAAGAAAGATTTGTTGCCGCCCGTCCTCAATCATATGGCAAGGGCGTTTGCAAGGAAACAAAAAAAGAAAAACTCTCCTTGCTACGTCTTTTCGCTCACACGGCTTTTGCCTCCTGACGACGCGTCTTTCCATTCTTGCGACTTATGGTACGCGCTCGGCTCTCTCGATAAGTCCCAAAGGCCGTTTACGGACGCCGATTACGCATTGTCGGACGAGATGGTGGACAGATTCTGCGAATTTGCAAAGAGCGGCACTCCGAACGTCGAGGGCAAGCCGAATTGGAAAACTTATTCGTCCGCATCCGATATAAAAGTGTTCGAATAAACAAAATCGCATCGAACGACGCACGTCTTAAGGCGTGCGTTTTTGTTTGTCCGCGCGTTTATAAAACGAGAAAAAATTATCGACTTATATCTTACAAATCGTGCGGTAAATAGTGCCGAACGGCGGTAAAATATACACATCGTGTACTTGGAAAAATTTTTTTGATAAATTTGCGAAATCGTGTCGATTTTCGTTTGACATTGCCGTTTTTTTTTGGATATAATGCCCGTATCATTCAAGAGCAAACAAAATCACAACGCACAACCGAACGGGGGGAAAAACCGTAACACCACTAAATATTGTGGTAAAGGAGCGCGCTATGAAGATTTTGGAGGAGCGCATCTTGAGGGACGGCAAAGTCAAGCCGGGCAACATCCTCAAGGTTGGCGGGTTTCTGAATCATCTTATCGACTATCAACTGTTGGACGAGATTGGCAAGGAAATTTCTGCGCTCTTTTGCGGGCAAAAAATAACCAAAATTCTGACAATCGAAGCATCGGGTATAGCCATAGCTTGTGCTGCCGCACACTATGTCTGCGCACCGGTGCTTTTTGCTAAGAAAAGCAAAACCATAAACATAACCTCGGACTGCTACTGCGCCGAGGTTTATTCTTTTACGCATCAGGTAACGAAAACGATTATGGTCGAAAAGGATTTTCTCGCAAAAGACGACAGAGTGCTTATCGTCGACGACTTTTTGGCAAACGGGGCGGCAATAAACGGACTTATGAGCCTCGTGGAACAAGCGGGAGCTACTCTCGTCGGATGCGCCGTAGCGATTGAAAAGGGCTTTCAGGGCGGAGGAGACGCTTTGCGCGAAAAAGGCGTAAACGTCCAAAGCCTCGCGCTTATCGATTCTATGGACGACGAAGGACACATCGTTTTCAGACATTAACGAAATTTGCGCCAAACGGCGTGGATATAACGGCCTAACGGCAACGAAAAAGGAGAAACTGTATGAAAAAGAAAGTATTTGCACTTGTGCTTTGCCTCGTAATGGTAACCGCATTGGTTGTCACTCTTGTCGCTTGCAACGAAGAAGAACGCGTCGTTAATCTTCAGGCAATCTCCAAAGAGAACATAAAAATCGGTCTCATTTGCTTGCACGACGATAAATCGACTTACGACAAAAACTTTATCGACGCAATGTACAAAGCAGTCGAAAACTTGGGACTCGATAAGGAAAAACAACTCGTTATCAAGACCAACGTAAAAGAAAACCAAGAGTGCTACGACGCAGCGGTAGACCTCGTTGAACAAGGTTGCAACGTTATTTTTGCAGACAGTTTCGGCCACGAAGATTACATTATGAAAGCCGCTTGGGAATATCCCAACGTTCGTTTCTGCCACGCAACAGGCACGAAAGCGCACACCTCCGATTACGGCAACTATTACAATGCTTTCGCTTCCATTTATGAGGGCAGATACCTCGCAGGCGTTGCCGCAGGTATGAAACTCGTATCTCTCTACGGAGACGAAAACGGTAAAGTCAGCGACGAAAACGCAAAAATCGGTTACGTCGGAGCGTATGCTTACGCAGAAGTTAAATCCGGTTATACCTCTTTCTTCCTCGGCGTTCGCTCAATCGTCGAAAACGCAACGATGAAAGTGAGATTTACCAGCAGTTGGTATGACGAACCCGCAGAGAAAGCCGCGGCACTCGCTCTTATCGAGGACGGTTGCAAACTCATCAGCCAACACGCAGACTCTATGGGCGCCCCTACCGCTTGTGTGGAAAAAGGTATCCCCAACATTACCTACAACATCAGCACGGAAAGCACCTGCAAGGATACATACGTCGTCGGTTCCAGAATCAACTGGGCGCCTTACTACGAGTACGTCGTAAACTGCGCTATTAACAACGAAACAATCAAATACGACTACGTCGGCACTCTCGCAACCGGTTCCGTACAACTTCTTGACATCGGTTCTGCGGCGGCACCCGGCACCGAAGCAAAACTCAACGAAGTTAAAGCCGCTCTCGAAAACGGTAGCCTCGTTATCTTCGATACGAGCAAATTTACCGTCAACGGAGAGACACTCACGTCCTATATGGCTGACGTCAACTTCGACAAGAACTTCGAGAAAGACACTCAAGTCGTCGAAAACGGCGTGTTCAAAGAATCCGTTTTCCGTTCCGCTCCTTACTTTGACGTCGACATCGACGGAATCAGCGAATTGAAAGCATAACGATTTGAAAACCTCGCTTTGGTTTGGCGGAGCATTTGCTCCGCCAAATCGAATTTATTTACGAACAAACGCAATATAAGGAATTTATGGATAATTCTGTAATACTTGAAATGAAAGGGATAACCAAGCGTTTCGGCAGCAAGGTTATTGCCAATAAAAACGTCGACCTCGACTTGCGAAAGGGCGAAATTTTGTCTATTCTGGGCGAAAACGGAAGCGGAAAAACCACTCTTATGAATATGCTTTCGGGCATTTATCGTCAGGACGAGGGCAAGATTTTCATAAACGGAGAAGAAGCGGACATTCGCTCTCCAAAGGACGCTTACAAATACAAAATCGGTATGGTGCATCAGCACTTCAAACTTATCGACGTTTTTACCGCAATCGACAATATCATTCTCGGAGAAAAAGACGCCGAAGGCTCCCTTAAAGAGAGTATAGAAAGAGAAAAATGCAGAATTGCCGAGAACAATCTCAACGCCGTTCTTTATAAGAAAGAGGACAACGACGGCGTTTTGGCATATATGAAAGAGCCGAAAATCGTGGACGAAAAGCAAGAGTGCAAAAAGTTGGCGTTGTTGCCGCTCTCAACGCTTGTCAAAAAAATCAAGTTTAACTGGCTTCCCAAAAACAGAGGGAAGGAAGTGTCCTCGCTTGCGAAAAAATACGGCTTTGACATCAATCTTAACGAGAAAATATACAATATGTCTGTAAGTGAAAAACAGACTGTTGAAATCATAAAAGTCCTGTACAGGGGAGCGGATATTCTCATTCTCGACGAGCCTACCGCCGTGCTTACCCCTCAGGAAATCAAAAAACTGTTCGATATAATGCGCAAAATGAAAGCGGACGGCAAGTCTATTATCATCATTACGCACAAACTCAACGAAGTTATGGAAATCAGCGACAGAGTAGCGGTGCTTCGCAAGGGCGAGCATATCGCGACGGTCGACACGAAAGACACCGACGAAAGGCAACTTACCGAGATGATGGTCGGTGCGAAAGTGGAACTTAACATCGACAGAGCCATGCCTCACGACGTTGAGGACAGACTTGTGGTAAGTCATCTCACGGCACTCAATCACGACGGTTTGAAAGTGCTTGACGACGTGTCTTTTACCGCTCGTTCGGGAGAGATTCTCGGAATTGCGGGTATTGCGGGCAGCGGACAGAGAGAACTTTTGGAATCCATTGCGGGACTTCAAAAACTCAATACGGGCGAAATCGTTTATTTCGACCCGACGAAGAACGACGAAAAAGTGGATTTGCGCTCCAAAACACCCGTGCAAATCAGAGAACTCGGAGTCAGATTGTCGTTCGTTCCCGAGGACAGATTGGGAATGGGACTCGTCGGCAATATGGATATTACCGACAATATGATGCTTCGCTCGTACAGAAAGGGCATTCCGTTTTTCCTCGATAGAAAAAAGCCGAAAAAACTCGCGCAGACTATCGTGGACGAACTTCACGTTTCCACTCCCAGCACCTCGACTCCCGTCAGACGTCTTTCGGGCGGCAACGTGCAGAAAGTGTTGGTGGGACGCGAGATTGCGGCTTCTCCCACGGTGCTTATGGCGGCATATCCCGTCAGAGGTCTTGACATCAATTCGTCTTATATGATTTACAATTTGCTCAACGAACAGAAAGAGAAGGGCGTGGCGGTCATATTCGTCGGAGAGGACCTCGACGTGCTTATGGAACTCAGCGACAGAATACTCGTTCTTTGCGGCGGCAAGATTTCCGGTATAGTGGACGGACGCAACGCGGACAAAGAACAAATCGGCTTGCTTATGACCAAGCACGACGAAACGACCAAGGAGGAAGCGACCGATGCTGAATAAACTCGCACACAACTCGCTATGGCATATTTCAAAACGCACGGACAACGCAAAGTGGAAGTCGTGGCTCGTGCGCGCGGCGGCGGTAATCGTTGCATTGATTATCAGCGCAATCGTCAGTTGCATCTTCAAGCCTAACTCTTTCGGAGAGTTTATAAAGAATATGTTTGTGGGTACGCTAGGTACGCCCACTCGTATAATCAAGTTTTTGCAGGGCGTGGCAATGTTGCTTTTGATTGCCCTTGCGATAACTCCCGCTTTCAAAATGAAGTTTTGGAACATCGGCGCGGAAGGTCAAGTGCTTATGGGCGCGCTTATGAGCGTCGTTTGCATTATGTATCTCGGAGGAAAAGTCCACAATTCGCTGCTCGTGCTGATTATGTTCTTTGCGGCTGTTCTCGGCGGCGGAATATGGGGCGCGATTCCTGCGCTTTTCAAAGCCAAATGGAATACCAACGAAACGCTTTTCACGCTTATGATGAACTACGTCGCAATGGGACTTGTGTCAATCTGCATCGCTTCGTGGGTTAAAAGCGGTTCGCAAGTGTTGGGCGTTTTGGAATACGGCGCATTCCCCAAAATCGGCAAATATAACTATATTCTCAACATAATCATAGTTGCAGTTATAACCGTTATTATGGCAATTTATCTCAAGTTCAGCAAGCACGGCTACGAAATATCCGTTGTCGGCGAAAGCCAAAATACCGCAAAATATATCGGTATCAGCGTGCCGAAAGTCATTATCAGAACGATGATTATGTCGGGCGCGCTCGCGGGCGTGGCAGGTTGGATTTTCGTTGCGGGTACTCCCGCTCACACGATTTCTACCTCGACGGCAGGCGGCTTGGGCTTTACTGCAATTCTCGTAAGTTGGCTCGGAAACTTCAATCCCGTGTCAATGGTAGTCACGTCTTTGATAGTGCAGTTCTTCGACATCGGTTCCGATTTTGCAGGTTCGCAGTTCGGACTCGGTTCGTCGTTTTCTGAAATCATTACGGGCGTGTTCTTCTTCGTATTGATTGCTTGCGAGTTTTTCGTTAATTATCGCATTCAGTTCAATACGACGTTATTCAAAAAACACGGTAAAAGCGAAAAAACCGACGATTCAACCGAATCGACGGATAAAGACGCAAAAAACGACGCTGAAACTTGCGTTTCCGCAGACGAGCAGAACGCCGAGATAAGCGAAACGGCGCAATCCGTTCAAAGCGACGCAGAGGAGGTTAATGCATAATGTTCCTTACGTTTTTGAGAGAATCTATAAGATTCAGCGCAATATTTACTTACGGCTCTACTGGCGAAACGATTACGCAAAAGAGCGGACACCTCAATCTCGGCACTCCTGGCGTTATGTGCATCGGCGCAATTGGCGGTTGCCTCGGAGAATTGTGGTATATTCGCTCGCTCTCCGATTTGTCGCAGATGAACGGCTTCCTTGCCGTGTTCCTTCCGATTTTGGCGGCTATCCTTTTCGGAGGATTGACGGGCGCGCTGTTCAGTTTCTTTACGGTAACTCTGCGTTGCAATCAAAACGTCGTCGGTCTTACCATAACCACGTTCGGCGTAGGACTAAACAAGTTCGTATTGGGGCAGTTGGACGAATCTGCCGCAACTGGCTTTTCCGAAGCGAGCAAGTATTTTATCAAATCGTTCCCTTGCGCAAACGACAACTGGTTTACTCAACTGTTCTTCTCGTACGGCACGATGTTCTATTTGGCAATCGCAATAGCGATTATCGTCGCGATAGTTTTCAAGAAAACGAGAACGGGATTGTCCTTGCGCGCCGTCGGCGAAAGCCCTGCAACCGCTGACGCGGCAGGCATAAGCGTATCAAAATACAGATACCTTTCGACAATCATCGGATGCGCCGTAACGGGGCTTGGCGGATTGTTCTATATTATGGACGCAAACGGCGGTTCTACGGGCAATATAGCAATGACGCTCGAAGGATTCGGCTGGCTTGCCGTCGCACTCGTCATCTTCTCGGTGTGGAAGCCTAATTGGGGCATTCTCGGCTCAATCGTGTTCAGCCTTTTGTATTTCATTCCCGATTTCTTTGCGCCCTCGTCGAACGCCGCTCTCAAAGAGTTTATCAAATTGCTTCCGTATATAGTTACGATTGTGGTGCTTATCATCACAAGCACGATAAACAAGCGCGAGACGCAACCGCCTGCGGCATTAGGCACGTCTTACTTCAGAGAGGACAGATAAAAAGGTGGGGTTGCCCACACTCGAATAAGAACAAAAAAGCCCGTTAGATACGGGCTTTTTTATATTGAATTGTTTACTAATTCGACTCGTTGGGGTAGTTTAACTAATGAAACTTATTTATTCGTTTGGTTTGTTTGATTTGTCAAAATCGT
This sequence comes from Christensenella sp. UBA7588, assembly GCA_002478945.1. GTDB lineage: Bacteria > Bacillota > Clostridia > Christensenellales > CAG-917 > CAG-475. The sequence goes on along the minus strand of DLKM01000020.1, from coordinate 6,451 downwards.
TCGATTCGTTCGACTCGCTTGACTTATTTCAACTTTCCGAGACCGATTGAATAGCCTTGCGCTTTTCCGAGTTGTTTCGCGCTCTTTTTGTCAAGCAGTTCCACGCAACGGATAAACGTGCCTATTTGTTCGCACATCAGCGTAAGATTGAATTTGTCCATATGATGATTGTCCGCAACGGAGCAGAGATAGTCGGGAGCGGTTACCAAGGCGATTTCGGGAATATGTTTGTTGAAAAGAGGTTGTCCTTCGCCGAAATGAAGCATATTATGTCCGCGCAAAGTGAGCGTGCGCACGTTGTCTCTGTCTTTGATTGCCTCGTAATAAACGTCGTCGACCGTTTTATTGCCCGTGTACACGAGTTCCACGTCAATGGGGTCGGTCATCTTATACACGCCGTCAACGTCTTTCCATTCGGTGCAACCGAGGTGTTCCACGGCGCAACCCGCAACCGCTTTGAGGCCGCCTTTTTTGCCTTTCCACACCTGTTTGTTGTCGGCAAGGAATTTGGACGTTGCTTGGTCGGTACCCGTGCGGAAGGAGGGGAGACGGAAGTGTCCCGTTACGAACGCAAAGACGATGTTTCTGTCAATCGGGTTTTCTTTGAAGTATTTCATCATCGGAAGAATGCCGATTGCGCCGTTTTCCTCGCAGAAATTGCATCCGTCGGTGTGCGTGTTTACGATGATTGCCTCGTTGGTTTCCTTCTTGCCTTTGAGTATCGCATAGAAAGATTCGGTGTGCGCTTTTTCAAGTTTTCCCACAAGTTTCAAGGTTGCGGTTTTGTGCGCTTTTGCGGCATCTAACACGGTTTTTCCGTCGGTTTGGTTGACCCAGACCATAGGCACTTTGAGGTAGTGTAAAATGAAGTTAAGCACTTGTCCTTCAACCATTTGGTCGGACATATCTTCCCAGACGCAAATCATACCTTTCATACCCGAAAGTTGCGCCGCCCAGAACGTGAGCAACGTCTTTACGAAAGACGTGCTGACGGGGCCTCTGTAACTCTTTTCTATTTCGAGGTCGGCAGGATAGGATTTGCGCTTGTCGAAAGCGATTTTACTGCTGATTTTGCTCAGATTCTTTATATGACAAACTGCGATTTTGCCTCTCGCTCTCGCAAAACCGAGAGGATGATTGCCGACTTCAACGAGTTTTGCCGTTACGCCGTCTTTTCCCGTAAGTCCGCTGTAAGGAAACGGAGAGGAAACGTGTACGTCTTTGCCGTCGACGCTCAACGAGCATTCGTCGCAAGTCCAACGGTCAAATTCGTACGGAGTGGTGTGGACTTCGTAGCCCATTTGCGCGATTTGTTCTTTTATCCACTTGCAAAAATCGTTTTGAGCGTCGGTGCCCGTAAGACGTATGCCGAAAGAGTTCATAACGTCCATATCGTTGGCGATTTTTTGTGCGTCGCAGTATTTTTCGATATTCATAGTTGCCCCCTGAAATTTATGGTTTTATTTTAATGCCAAAACCCGAGCGTGTCAACCCCGATTGCATACAAACGTATGATAACGTCTCACAACTTATAAAATGCATAGAAAAAGGACATTAAAACCTAAATGAATGGATTTTTACAGTTTTATACTGCAAAAAACCGATATAAAAGTATTGAAATTAAAAAATCGTAGTGATATAATATATTTCTAAAAAAGATAATTATGGATTTAATTCGTACAATCGATTTGAAAAGGACTATCCTCGAGGACAACGACGCCGACGCAAAAAAACTGCGTTCCGAACTCGACGCCGCACGCGTTTTTTACATCAACGTGATGTCTGCGCCCGGTAGCGGCAAAACGTCGTTGCTTGTCAAACTTATAGGCGCGCTCAAAGACAAATGCGCGGTGGGAGTTATGGAAGCGGATATTGACGGAGACGTCGACGCATACACGATTCGCGAAGCGGGCGCGCAGTCCATTCAACTCCACACGGGCGGAATGTGCCACCTTGACGCGGATATGTCTCGTCAGGGCTTTAAGGAGTTCGGTACGAAAGAGGACATCGTGTTTTTGGAGAATATCGGCAATCTCGTCTGTCCTGCCGAATTCGATACGGGCGCACATCTCAAGATGGCGTTGCTCGCAATCCCCGAGGGCGACGATAAGCCTCTCAAATACACGTTGATGTTTTCAAGTTGCGACGTGTTGGTAATTACCAAAATCGACACGGCAAAATACTTCGATTTCGACGTGGATAAATGCAAAGAACGTCTTGCGAAAATCAATCCGAACGCAAAAGTCTTTCTCGTATCGTCCAAAACGGGCGAGGGCGTAGAAGAACTCGCAGAGTGGATTTTCGGAGAATACCGCGAGTGGAAAGAGGCGTTGAAATGAGAGTTATATCCGTAAAAGAAAGCGTTTTTTCAAACAACGACAAGGTTGCCGACGAGCTTAGGGCGTCGTTAAAAGCGCAAGGCACGTTTATGCTCAACGTAATGTCGTCCCCGGGAAGCGGAAAAACCACGCTCCTTTCAAGACTCATTCGCGATATGAAGCAGTCGCTCGACATCGTAGCTATGGACGTCGACATCGAAACGGACGTGGACGCAAGACGTATTGCCGAAAACGCGGGAGTGGAAAGCGTGCAGATTCACAACGGCGGACTTTGTCACATAGACGCGCAAATGGTTGCGGACGCACTAAAGCAAGCGGACTTTCCCAAAACCGACCTTATCGTGCTTGAAAACATAGGCAATCTCGTATGTCCTGCGGAGTTTGACACGGGCGCACATCTCAATATGATGCTTCTGTCCGTACCCGAGGGAGACGACAAACCGCTCAAATATCCGCTTATGTTTGAAAAATGCGACATCGTCGTCGTTACGAAAATCGATACGCTCGAAGCATTCGATTTCGATATGCAAGCGTTTGAAAAACACATTAAGAATCTAAACGAGAACGCGCAAATTTTCCCCGTAAGCGCAAAAACGGGAGAGGGCGTGGACTTGTTGGAGAATACATTGTACAATAGAATAAAGTTTTTCGGTAAAGGAGAAAACATCAATGGCTGAGATGAGCAAAGCATTCGTCCCCAAATATATGGGAGAAGCGAATCCGAGTGAGAAAATTCTCAAATTGGCAAGAAAAATCACGGACTGTATCGACCACAAGATTAAAGGCGTGACAGCAAACGACCCCGAATATTGGGGACTTCGTTGCCTCGTAACCGACGAGATGGCGGACGTCGCACTCACAATGAAAGTGCGTCATCACTATACGTTCGAGCAAATGTTGAAACTCAATCCGCAATACAAAGCGGAGGACCTTCAAAAACTTCTCGACGAAATGAGCCACATCGGACTTTTGGAATACGATTACGGCGACCAGTATAACGATGACGGTCCCATTCCGGGCGCAAAACGCGAACGTCGTTATTGTCTTCCTATGTTCGTTCCCGGTTCTGCCGAGTTCACGAATATGATTAAGAAACAACTCGACGACCATCCCGAACTTGCAATGTTCTTTGAAAGAATGACCTATTTGCCGTTGACTATGGTCACACCTATGGTTCCGGCAGGCGGCGCAGGTATCGGTATGCACGTTATCCCCGTCGAAAAAGCAATCGAGATGGAAAACGGTACAATCGACATCGAGCATCTTTCTTACTGGCTCAAAAAGTATGAAGGACACCTCGGCGTAGGTATCTGCTCTTGCCGTTACGGTCGCGCAAAACTCGGCGAAGGTTGCGGAGACAGCTGCGAGGAGTGGTGTATCGGTATCGGCGATATGGCTGACTACTGCCGCGAGACGGGCAAAGGCCGTGACATAACCTACGAGGAGGCTATGCAAATCCTCCGCAACGCAGAGAAGAACGGCTTTGTGCATCAAATTACCAACATCGACGGTCAAGACAAGATTTTCGCAATCTGCAACTGCAATGTCAACATCTGCAACGCATTGCGTACGTCACAACTTTTCAATACGCCGAATATGTCCAGAAGCGCATACGTCGCTCACGTCGAGAAAGACAAATGCGTGGCTTGCGGTAAGTGCGTAGAGTATTGCCCCGCAGGCGCAGTCAAACTCGGTCAAAAACTTTGCACGAAGCAAGGCGAAATCAAATATCCCAAACACGAACTTCCCGACAACCTCAGTTGGGGTCCCGATAAATGGGATGAAGATTACAGAGATAAGAACCGTATCAACTGCTATGAAACGGGTACGTCTCCCTGTAAGGTCGCTTGCCCCGCACACATCGCGGTTCAAGGTTATATCCGCAAAGCAAAAGAAGGCAAATACAGAGAAGCGCTTGCTCTCATCAAAAAGGACAATCCGTTCCCCGCAATCTGTGGCCGCGTATGCAACAAGCGTTGCGAAGCTGCTTGCACGAGAGGAACTATTGACGAAGCAGTCGCAATCGACGACATCAAGAAGTTTATCGCAGAGCAAGATTTGCACGCGGAAACGAGATACGTTCCCGAAGTGGTCATTCCGTCCAACGTCGACAAACAATGGTCGCAAAAAATTGCAATCATCGGCGCAGGTCCCGCAGGTCTTTCTTGCGCATACTATCTTGCAACCAAGGGTTACAAACCCACCGTTTTCGAAAAGAACGAAAAACTCGGCGGTATGCTCACTTACGGTATTCCGTCCTATAAACTCGAAAAAGACGTTATCGAGGCAGAAATCGACATTTTGCGTGAACTCGGCGTCGAATTCAAGTGCGGTGTAGACGTCGGCAAAGACGTGACTATTCCCGAACTTCGCGAGCAAGGTTACAAAGCGTTCTACGTTGCAATCGGTTGCCAAGGCGGCAGATTGCCGGGAGTTCCGGGCGAGGACGCAATCGGCACGGATATGGCAGTTTCCTTCTTGCACAAGGCAACCGAAAATCACGACAGAAAGATGAACGGCGCAACCGTCGTCATCGGTGGCGGTAACGTTGCAGTTGACTGCGCACGCACGGCTGTTCGTTTCGGTAGCGACGTCGTCGGTATGTACTGCCTCGAATCTCGCGACACGATGCCCGCAAGCAAGAAAGAAGTCGAAGAAACACTTGCGGACGGCATTACGGTCAACAACGGTTGGGGTCCGAAAGAAATCCTCAAGAACGAGGACGGCACCGTCAAAGCGGTCGTATTCAAGAAATGCCTCAGCGTAATCGACCCTGTCACAAAGAGATTCAATCCTCAATACGACGAGAACGACACCATCACAGTCGAAGCTCAAAATGTCATCTTTGCAATCGGTCAAACCGTCGTTTGGGGCGACTTGCTCAAAGGCACGAAGGTTGAGTTCCATCACGGCAATTATCCTGTCGCTGACGCTCTCACGTATCAAACGGCAGAACCCGACATCTTCGTCGGCGGCGACGTGTACAGCGGTCCGAAATTTGCTATCGACGCAATCGAAGCAGGTAAGAACGCGGCTGTATCTCTCCACAGATTCGTACAACCCGGCACGAGTATGACTATCGGACGCAATCGTCGCGACTTCATCGAACTCGACAAGAACAACATCGTCATCGACAGTTACGACACCGCCGGCAGACAAGAAGCAAAAGAACTCGAAGGCGACAAACACTCCTTCAGAGATTTGCACGGCACTCTCACGGCAGAGCAAGTTCACACCGAAGCGTCTCGTTGCCTCGGTTGCGGCGCAAGCGTCGTAGACGAGAACAAGTGCATCGGTTGCGGTATCTGCACCACCAAGTGCGAATTTGACGCAATTCATCTCCATAGAGACCATCCCGAATGCTCCACTATGGTTCGTAGCGAGGACAAGTTCAAGAAAATCTTGCCGTATGCTATCAAGCGTGGATTCAGAATCGTCTTTGGCAAAAAGACCGCCGAAGAAAAAGCGTCTCAAAAGAAACACAAAGAGTACGTCAAAGCAACTAAAAAAGCCAAAAAGGCAAACAAATAAGAGGTAATTATGCACGAGTTAGGAGTGGTTTTCCACATCGCGGATATTGTGAGCGACGTCGCTCGCAAGAACAATGCGTCCAAAATTGCAAAGGTCGTTATGCAAATCGGGGAAGTTTCTACCGTCGTCAACGACCAACTCATCGATTGCTGGAACTGGAACGCCAACCGCACCGACCTTCTCAAAGGTTGTAAAATGGAAGTGGAGACCATTCCTGCCGTTACCTACTGCGAGGATTGCAAAAAAGAGTATCCCACCGTTCAATACGGCAAGATTTGTCCCCATTGCGGAAGTGAACATACTTATCTTTTGAAAGGGAATGAAGTTCAAATCAAAGAAATTCTCGTAGAATAAAACGCCCAAACAGCGAATAACTTTGGACGCGATTGACGCATAGCGTAGCAATCGCTATTCCGTCACTTCGTTTCTTACAGCACCCCGAGTTTCGCAAATCACGTACGCTTATGTACGTTGGGTTTGCGTCCCTCGGGGTGCTTTCGCGTTATTCATCTGTTTGGACGCTTTATTTAGTTGTGTACTTGTCAAAAATATAATAAATGAAAGTTTCCCCCTTCCTCAGG
>DLKM01000010.1 GCA_002478945.1 Christensenella sp. UBA7588 | reverse complement strand
AAATCGTGACGGGCAAACGATACGCTCATCATTGATATATCACGTTTTGCGCAACACAAAATACAACGGAGTCGTGGAACGTCAAGGCGTGAAATACGATAACATATTCCCGAAACTCATATCGGACGAATTATGGGCAAAGGTCTGCGCCGTACACAAAGAGAATAAGCGTGCGCCCAGTCGCAAGAAAGAAATTTACGATTACATTCTATCCGGCAAACTTATTTGCGGAGATTGTAAGCGTAAAATGGTCGGGATAAGCGGAACGTCTATGACAGGCGATATACACTACTATTATTCCTGCCTGTCAAGAACACGAAAGAATATAGCCTGTAACAAGAAACCGATACAAAAGCAATTTATAGAAGACCTTGTTATCGATACCACCGCAAAAATCGTAGCGACGGAAGAACGAATTGACAGCATTGCAAAGAAAATATGCGCCGTTCACGAGAAGTCCTGCAAAGACAATACAAAACTTAGGATGCTTGAAAAAAACAGGCTCGAAGCGGTTAAAGCACAAAACAATCTAGTAAAGGCTATTGAACAAGGCATATTCAATGCGGCGACAAAAAGCCGACTGGACGAATTGGATACGTTGATTACACAATACGATTTCGATATACAACAAGAAAAGGATAGGCAATTCTTTTTCTTGACGGTTGAGCAAATCAAAGAATACTTACGAGAATTCGTAAACCCCGACGCCACCGATATGGCAGTTAGAAAACTACTAATAAATACGTTCGTGCGAGAAGTAATATTGTATGACAATGCAGTCACGATAACATATAATTTCATAGACTACGATGTCCCGACAAAAGTTACAACGGAATACGTCGAAACATAGAGCAGCAGATAGAATCGGTAGATGCGTCTGCTGTTTCTTTTATATCCAGTTCGTACAATCAGGCGGATTTTTCACCACGAAACCCGACTATTGCAGTCGTTTTTTTTCTTATCCTACCGAGGTCTGGATATTTTCATATCCACACGCCATGCGTGCCGAACTCGGGACACCCGACTGACCGCAAGCAAAGAGAGACGCAAGCGCAATGCATTTGCGGACATCGAGCGTAGCGGACATAGCAAACAAATTAGGCACAAGGTGTCACGTGCGATGCACGGGTACGATAGTACAATTTGTTTAGCGTAGACGTTTCACTATGCGAATAAATTCGCTCGTTCCACTATTACGGCAGTCGCTAACTGCGCTGCCTACGAACCTCGGTAGGGTCACCAACAGACAATAATACGAACTTAGATAATGAGTTTGTATATTTTTTGCGACAAAACTACACCTATAAATTCTTTGAATTTATAAAAATCTCGTATTATTGATTTTACGAATTAAGAACAAAAAACCACGGAGAACGAGAACGGCAATCATTACCGCTCTGCGAGCCTTGCTGCCCTAACGCCCGCCAGCGAGCCGTCTTGTGAGATTGAAGAAGATGTTGTCAAAGACTATATCGCCTACGATTCAATCGTTGGCAGCCTCAATCTAACGGACAATATGCGAATTGCACTCGAATGTCGGCAAAACGGATTGAGTTATCCCGAAATCTCCACCATACTTGAACAAGCGCAATCTACCTTGCCTTCAATGGCCTTGATTGTCACGATATCCGCATTCTTGCGCATTCAACTGACGTAAACAAAACACGTCGGGTCTTTTTCAAAAAGTTTACCGCTCGCGCAAACTGCTTCCTCGGACTTAAAATCATTGATTTGTTGAGTGTCTTTCACTTTTTGGTAATATTAAAAACCTCATTACTTTCTCTCCTAAATTTAATGAAATGCATATTAGTTATTTAATTGTTTTGTATGTTGCGACAAGTCGTTTGTCAATCCAAATCCACTATCTCGATTAACAGTCTCATCATCTCGTCGAATAGTGATTGTGTGATACGCATTCGGTTGATTTCGATATTATCATACATTCTCTTTCAACAAAAACCACTAAATCTCACCCTGCATTGTACCACATACGGGACATTGTATGCTATATGAAATACGCTACGCAAAAATATAATCTCGCCTATAAAAAATCCGAGCGAACTAATGTTCGCTCGGGAGATCTTTACAACGTTGCCTTATAAAACCGCTCTGCATATAACGCTTCTTTTGACATTGCTGCGAGTTTATCCAAAGCCGCAATAATAGTGTTTTTCCAAAACATAACCGTAATCGCAATATTTATATTTCTATCTAGCAGTTTACACGTTTTTATTCTTCGCTCCCCACACAACGGGTCTCTTACCCGGATTCCATTTGGTCCATTTCCATGTTTTGGGTTTCTTTTCTGATTCACAGTAAATTTTTAATCTGTAACAACAATAGAACACTTTCTTCCCTATACTTGTAACACTTTTAGGAATTGTAATACTCGTTAAACCTGTGCAATACTGGAAAGCGTAATCTCCAATGCTCGTAACGCTATTCGGAATTGTAATACTCGTCAAACCATCGCACAAGTCGAATGCGTAGTTCCCAATGCTCGTAACGCTATTCGGAATTGTAATGCTCGTCAAACTTTTGCAACTCGAAAATGCACTGTTACCAATGCTCGTAACACTATTTGGAATCGTAACACTCGCTAACTCCTTGCAGTACAAAAACATACGACCAACAATGCTAGTCACGCTATTGGGAATTATAATACTCGTCAAACTTTCACAACCACAAAATGCGCCGTTGCCAATGTCTGTAACACTATTGGGAATTGTAATGCTCGTCAAACTTTGACAATATTCAAATGCATCTTTGCCGATGCTCGTAACACTATCTGGAATTATAATTTCTGTAAGCCTATGACAATAACAGAATAAACCGTCACTTATGCTTGTAAGGCTATTCGGAATTGTAACACTCGTCAAATCACATCCTTTGAATGCATACTCGCCGATGCTTGCTATGCTATTAGGAATCGTAACGCTTGTTAATGCACAACCTTCAAATGCAGAACTACCTATGCATATCAAATTTTCCGAAAAAGTAACACTTGTCAACCCGCTACAATTATAAAATGCAGAACTACCAATGCTTACCACTCTTTCCGAAATTGTAACACTTTCCAATTTTTTGCAATCCTTGAAAGCAAATCTACCTATATGAGTCACTTCGTCCGGTATAACGACTGATGTTTCGTTACCTTTATACCGAATCAAAACGCCATCTGCAATTTCAAAATCATTTGCAAAACCTTCCGAGCCATGTTTCTTGTTCATACTTTCACTCCTTCATTTACTCGTTTATCCAACTATTAAAATTTTGCGTTCGATGTCACAATTTTTCAAAACGCCCGTTGCGGAAGTCATGCTTCTAAAAAACCATCAAACCGAAATATGACCGACAAACAGTACGCAATATATCTTATCTCGATTCGTTTACACATAACTCGACATAAGAAGATTATCATATAATCACTTTTTTTTCAATATAAAGTTTTAATTTTGAATATCTAAAGTGCAATCTAATATTGTTAATCAAAATTAGCATATAGCATATAATTGTATGGATTTTTGCTTCAGCCATCTATTTTAGTTGATGTGAACATTTCAAGTCATCAAAGCATTACTGCTTTTTAATCAAAAAAGCCAACAATGTTAAAAAGAGTGCTAGCAGTCAATCAAAAACGAAACGCAAAAATCGCTCAAAAACTTACAAAAACCGTAAATAAAATGAAAAGCGAATGCGAAATTTGTAAAAAATCGACGAAAAGTCAAAAATTTCTTTATGCAAAAATTTTTATATTTATGCATTTTTAACCTTTTTATGCATAATTTTTGCACATTTTTTTCAAAAAAATCAAGTTGCGCAACCTCAGTTGCGAGACAAGAAAATACGACGAAATAACGCGAAAAAACTCGCATATATTATATAACATCTATATATAGGTATATAATAATCAATATAATAAAAGAAAAATCGAATCGGAGGGAGGAAACCACGGGTTGCGCCGAACAAACGGCACTTTATTTCGCTAAATCGGCAAAGAATGCATAAAAATTTATTTTTGAAAAATGATGTAAAAAATTGTTTACAGATTGGCAATCTGCACTTATAATGTACACAAATAGAAAATGTGCCGCTAAAATGGTACACTATACTACAAACAAAAAACGAATGCAACCAAATTAACAAAGTTGGGGAAAAATTTTTTCTCCGCAGAAACTAAAGTAAAATTCCTTAAAAAATATAAAAACAACTAGGAGGTAACAACAATGAAGCAAAGAAAAGTTATTGCCGTATTGGCTATGATTTTGGTTCTCGTGCTTTGCGTGGGCGTTCTTGCTGCTTGCAACAAGAAAGAAAAAGACCCGATGAAATATACGCTTCGCGATACTATCGGCGCAGGTCCGACCAACTTCAACCCCCACACGTGGGAAACCGACGCAGACAATTATCTTGCTCCCTATACGGAAATGGGACTTGTCGATACGACTATTGCCGCTGACGGCGTAAACTTCGAATGGGTATACGAAATGGCAACTTCCGTTACGGACGTAACCGCAGAATACCTTGCAGACCCCGCTAAAGTCTCAAAATGGGAAATCAACGCAGAAAAACAAAGCGTTGGCAAAGTATATCGTATCGCACTCAACCCCGCAGCAAAATGGGCAAACGGCGTTGCAATCAACGCAGACACCTACGTTGAATCGATGAAAGCGCTCCTCGACCCCAAAATGCGTAACTACCGTGCAAACACTTACTACAGCGGTTCCGCTGCCGTTAAGAACGCACAAAAGTATTTTGAATCCGAATCTCCGATTTACGACGTTGTAGTTCCCGCATACGGCGAAGGCGAAGAACCCGATTACAGCTTCGACGTAACAGCACAACCCGTGTATATCAACCTCGACGCAACCAATATGACGATTTCAGGTTATTCGTTCAAAGAATTGAAGGATGACTACGGTTTCATCACGGACGTCGTATCTTACGCCGCACTCAAGGAGCAAGCAAACGCTTACGGATACATTCAAGTAACCGAAAGCAATAAAGAGCAAGTCCTTGTCCTTATGGACCAATATCTTACGCCTTTCGGCGCGTCCATATACACGGATAAAGAAGCAGGCACCGTAAACGAAGGTTACTTCAAAGAGTTCTTGTTCTACAACACGGGCAAATTCTCCGATTCCTTCGATTGGGAAAACGTAGGCCTCCTCAAAGTTGACGATTACACCATCGATTACGTTGTAGAGGACACCGAAGAAGAATTCTACTTCCTCACGAGCCTTACGTCCAACTGGATTGTATATCTCCCCCTCTACAATCAACTCAAGACCAAGGTCGGCGAACTCGACACCACCAAATACGGCACGAGCGTTGACACTTATATGAGCTACGGCCCCTACAAACTCGTCAGCTATGAAAAAGACAAACAAATCAAGATGACCCGCAACGAAAATTGGTACGGTTGGACCGACGGCAAACACGAAGGTCAATTCCAAACCACCGACATCGTGGCAGACATCATCTCCGACGATTCAACTCTCGAAGGCTTGTTCAAATCCGGTAAGATTGACTCTTTGTCTCTCAACAGCTCGCAACTTGCGACTTACCGTAACTCCGCAAACCTTCTCAAGACGGACCAAACCTACACGTTCAGATTTGTCTTTGCTTCCGACTTGAACGCACTCAAAGGTCTCGAAGCAACTTACGACAACGGCAAGAACCTCCAAGTATTGAGTTACAAAGATTTCCGCAAGGCAATCTCTCTCTCAATCAATCGTACGGAACTTACCGCACAAGCAACCGGCGGATACAAACCCGCATACGCGTTGTACAACAACATCTACTACTACAACATTTCGGAAGACCCCGAATCCATCTATCGTAGAACGGATGAAGCAAAACAAGCAATAGTAGACCTCTACGGAATCGAATACGGCGCAGACAAGACCTATAAGACTCTCGACGACGCTTACAAAGCGGTCACGGGTTATGACGTCGCAGCTGCAAAAGAACTTTTCAAATCCGTATACGAACAAGCAATCGCAGACGGCAGATATACCGACGGACAAGAAATTCTTATCCACTGCGACGCAACGGGCGCACAAACCCTCTCCGAGGACGACCAAGCTCAAGAACGCTTGCTCAACCAATTCGTAGCGGCAGCAACTGCAGGAACCGGATTCGAAGGCAAAATCTCATTTGTGTTCAGAACCAATACGGACGACCGTTATGCAGACATCGCAGATGGCAAAGTCGAAATGATTCGCGGCGCATGGGGCGGAGCTGCATTCTATCCCTTCAGCGCAATCAGATGCTACGTCGGCGTCGAATATCAAGGCGGCATCGATGCAATTCACGAATCTTGCGGTTGGGACCCCAGAACCGAAAAGCTCACGCTCACTTACGACTTCAACAATGACGGAGCAAACGAGACGTGGGAATACGACCTCGAACAATGGGCAGTCCTCATCAACGGCGGCGGCACGCTCAAGAGAACAGGCGACACGGTTTATCCCGCAGTTACCGACGCAAAAGCAAAACTCTACATTATGAGCCAACTCGAGAAAGCAGTTCTCTCCGCATATCAATGCATACCGTTTGCATCTCAAACAGTCTGCTCGCTGTTCTCTCACAAGATTAGCTATGCAACGCTCAACTACAACGTTATGTACGGTTACGGCGGAATCCGTCTTATGACCTACAACTACACCGATATGGAATGGGATAACTACGTTAAATCCCAAAACAACTCACTCAACTACTAATCTCGGAATATACTGATTTTAGTACCATTGACACAAACGAAGTGTTGCAAGCAGGGTTCTACCCTGCTTGCAACGTCGTACGTTTAAGAGATACGCACGACGCAACCTAAGGAATTTATTATGGCAACTCTAAAGTATGTTATTAAAAGAATCCTCCTGATGATATTTATCTTTTTTGCGATAATGGTCATCTGCTTCGTTATGATAAAAAGTCTGCCCAACCCGATGACGGCAACAGGCGCGCAGGCTGAAATCGAAGCCGCGAGGAGAGAAGCTCTGGGATACAATAAACCCATTATGGAGCAACTGGGAATATACATCAAAAACGTCTTTACCGATTGGAACTGGGGCGTTTCTTGGCGTATTGATTATATGGCAAATGCGTCAGACGTCGTGACGGACAGAATCGTCCCGACTCTGCTTATAAATATATATTCACTGCTGTTCAGCGTGCCTATCGGCATTCTTTTCGGCGTGTTTGCCGCTCTGAAAAAGAACAAGTGGCAAGACCAAGTCATATCGACAGGCGTTATGCTGTTTATTTCCGTACCGAGTTTCGTGTACGCGTTTTTGGTTCAATATCTGTTTGCATTCAAGACGAACTGGTTGCCTGCAGTCGCATCGTCTTTGTCCGACGCCGGCGGAAGCTATCTGAGTCCGATTATGACAAAGAGCTTGATTTTGCCCGTCTTGGCACTCAGTTTCGGCACCATCGCAGGACTCACTCGCTCTACGAGAGCGGAGCTTACGGAAGCACTTACCAGCGACTATATGTTGCTTGCAAGAACGAAAGGTCTTACTAAAGGACAGGCTATATTCAAGCACGCACTTAAAAACGCTATGGTTCCGATTCTGCCCGGCATCATCTCCTCTTTCGTAGGAATTTTGTCAGGTTCGTTCATTATCGAACAGATTTTCGCAGTACCGGGAGTCGGTTCTTTGTATATTAAGTCAATTCAACTCAGAGACTACGACGTATTCGTATTCGTGACGGCGTTTTACACCTTCATCGGATTGATGGCGAATATTTTGATAGATTTGAGTTACGGATTCCTTGATCCGAGAGTCAGAATGGGGTCGAGAAAATGATGGATACTATGGATAACGTAAACAACATACCGCAAGATATGTTCACTCTCGTTCAGGAAAACGAGAAAATCAGCGACGTTAAACTTTCCACAAAACCCGTAGGCTATCTAAAGGACGCGTGGAACAGATTCAGAAAAAACCGTGCTTCGGTCGTCGCATTGGTAATTATTCTATTGATTGCATTGTTTGCAATCATCACTCCCCTATGCTCAAAATTCGAAATGAGCGACGCAGACGGTTATTATGCAAAGGCAAGACCGAAACTCGACTCGATGTCAAATACCAACAGCGGTTTTTGGGACGGCACTTACACTCTCGACCAACCCGATAACGGTTTGGTATATTACTGGAGTATCGCGCTCGGAGCATTGGACAAAGACGGAAACGGAAACGTTGCTTGGGACGACGCTGCCGACTATGAACTCAACCCAGTGAGAAAGATTCTCTCGGAGTCGGAACAACAAATCGGCTCAGGAAGAAAAACGCAACATTATCAAAAATTGCGCATCGATTCCTATTACGAAGTCGGTTTCCTTTACGTCGAGGGCATAACTCCCGAGGAATATCAAAATATCCTCAACTGGCAAGCCGAAACGGGAAAACAAGTGCTTTACCCGATTATCGACGAATGGAATACGGACGCTTTTGACGAATTCAACAGAGGTACGGTTATCGGTGCGAATATGTGGTACGCACACGATTCGCGTCAAAATCCGCTCGACGAAAACGGCAGAATTATGACGCTCGAACAAGTCAAGAAAAACGGACTTACTCCCAACTACCTCAAAACGCGCGTAGTGAACGAAAACGGACAAGACGTGGTTGACGAAAACGGCGAGTATGTCTACGAAATCGCATACTATACCAAAGTCGGCTCAAGCGAAAACTACAAAGTTCGCGTACTTTATTACAACTACTATCAATACCTCAACGGTCACACCCCCTCTCACACGTTCGGTGCAGACGCTCAAGGTTACGACATTATCATTCGTCTTGCAAAAGGCGTAGGATTGTCTTTGATTCTCGCCGTATGCGTGTCGATAATCAACCTCACGGTAGGCGCTATTTACGGCGCAATCGAAGGTTATTACGGCGGTGCGGTAGATATGGTTATGGAACGTATTACCGACGTATTGAGCGGCATTCCGTTTATAGTCCTTACGTCCTTATTCAAATTGCATTTTGTCGATACGGGCAAAACCAGCGCAATCGGCGGACTGCTGTTCGTATTCGTCCTGACAGGCTGGATAGGCACGGCGTACAGCGTGCGTATGCAATTCTACCGCTTCAAAGGACAAGAATATATACTTGCCGCGAGAACGCTGGGCGCAAAAGACATTCGACTTATGTTCAGACACATTCTGCCTAACTCGTTGGGAACGCTTATTACAAGCTCCGTTCTCGTCATTCCGGGCGTTATCTTCTCCGAAACGTCTTTGGCATACCTCGGCATTATCAACTTCAACGGAATGGATATGACTTCGTTGGGTACTATGCTCTACAACGGTCAAAACGCCGGTATAGACAGATTCCCGCATATCATCTTCTTCCCTGCATTGATAATCTCATTGCTGATGATTTCGTTCAACTTGTTCGGAAACGGATTGCGCGACGCGTTCAACCCGTCATTAAGAGGTTCGGAGGACTGATATGGAAAAGAAACTCGAAGTTAAAAATTTGCGTATATCTTTCCGTACGGACGCAGGTAAAGTGCAAGCCGTACGCGGTATCGACTTTGATTTGTACAAGGGCGAAACGCTGGCTATCGTCGGCGAATCGGGCTCGGGAAAATCCGTTACGAATAAGGCTATTATCGGCATATCCGCCCCCAACGCAATCGTCGAAAGCGGCGAGATTCTGTACGACGGAATGGATTTGCTCCAAATAAGCGAAGAAGATTTTCACAAACTCAGAGGCGACAAAATCGCGATGATATTCCAAGACCCGCTCTCCGCGCTCGACCCTATCAATCGCATCGGCACGCAACTTACTGAGGCAATGATACTCAAGAATCGTGCCAACCGCAGAGAATCGCGTAAGGAATTCAACACGAAAATGGCTCTCTTGCGAGAAGCTATGAACAACGCTATGGGCGTTGACGCAAAATCCGAAAAAGGTCTTGCAAACGCTCAAAAAACCAAAGATTTCGATACGTTCGAATGTTACCACCTGAAGATAGAGGGTGCGTATAACAACGCCCTCGAAAATGCGGAATCGGGGCTTGAAAACGTCGACGACTTGCTTTTCCATATAGAGAAAAACGCCGTTGAGGAATTTGCCAGAAGCATCAGAGAAATCGTCAAAAACGCAAAACTTTCCGTTCACGAATACGTTTGTCCGCAAGACGTCGTAACCGTTGCCGAAAAGTTGGAACTCGTCGCAAAAGAAGTCAAAGCGCAAAAAGGCAAAGTTAAAGATTATTCCGCTTGCGTGGAGCCTCTCAAAGAGCTTAAAACGTATTTTGAAGAAGCGTGCGCAAAAGAGATGCCCAACTTCTTCGCTTTTGCGTACTACCTCACTTTCGGACACGGCGAGGAATTGCCCACGGAGTCTGTTGCGGAACTCAACAAGTTCTTGAGAAAGTACCTCGACGACAACTTTATGCTCGACTTCATCAGCGACGCAAAACAAGGTATCGTGTATTCTTTCAATCAGTCGCTCGAGAAGAAAAAGAACGTTATCGAGCTTATCCGCTCCAAACGCAACGTATTTACCGACGGCGAACCCGACAAGAAAATCTATAAAGCAACCGCAAAAGAATTGTCGGATGCGGTGCTTGACTCTATCGACAGACTCGCTTTGATAAAAGACAGCACGGCATACACGTTCAAATCGAGCCTCTATCGTGCGATAAAAACGTACTTTGACGCTATTCCGAACAACAAGAAAGAACAAAAACGCTTCGACAAGGAACAAGCCAAGTACGACAAGCTCATCGCAAAAGGCAAAACACCCGATTATAAGGTCGTCCCCGCAAAAATCGTCGACCTCGATATGGCAAGAGAAAACATCGTTGCGATACTCGATAAACTCTGCGATTCTTACGCCAAGGCAATAGACAATGCGGAATCTTATGACCAAGACGCCGCTACGGTCGCAATGATTGACTTCCTCAAAGAAAAAGCGCAGGCAGTTGCTTACAGAGTGACGCAAATGGTTGCCAAAAACAAGGCTCTCAAACTTATGGAAGAAGTCGGCATTCCCGAGCCGAGAAAAAGATACCGTCAATATCCTTTCCAATTCTCGGGCGGTATGCGTCAACGTATAGTCATAGCAATCGCGCTTGCGGCAAATCCCGATATTCTTATCTGCGACGAGCCGACGACCGCTCTTGACGTTACCATTCAGGCACAGATACTCGAGCTTATCAATAAAATCAAAAAAGAAAGAAATCTTTCCATCATATTCATCACGCACGATTTGGGCGTAGTTGCGAATATGGCGGACAGAATTGCGGTTATGTACGCAGGCAAAATCGTGGAAACAGGCACCGCCGAGGACGTGTTCTACGCTCCGGCGCACCCGTATACCTGGGCGCTTCTCTCCTCTATGCCCGACCTTGACACGAACGAGAAACTCGAGGCAATCCCCGGCACCCCGCCGAACATGATTTATCCTCCCAAGGGCGACGCGTTTGCGGCAAGAAACAAGTACGCTATGAAGATAGACTTCGAAAGACAACCGCCTATGTTCAAAATCAGCGATACTCACAGCGCGGCAACGTGGTTGCTCCATCCGTCCGCGCCGAAGGTCGAAATGCCCAAAATCGTGGCAGACCGCATAGCGAGAATGAAGAAACTCGCAGAGCAAAACGATGCTCAAAATCAATAAAGGAGGCTTCTAATGGATAACAACTTAAACGAAAGAGAAACCCTATTGAAAGTCGAGCATTTGTGCCAATACTTCAAACTCGGTTCATCCACCCTCAAAGCCGTCAACGACGTAAGTTTCGACATCAAAAAAGGCGAAGTTTTCGGACTTGTCGGCGAATCGGGATGCGGAAAAACCACCACGGGCAGAAGCATAATCAAGCTCTACAACTGCACTTCGGGCAACGTATACTTTGACGGCAAGCGCATTTGCGCAGGCACTCTGTCATATAAGCAAGAGGAAAAAAAGGCTGTAAAAGCGTTTTTGGCAGACTTGAAAAAGTCTATGAAAAAAAGCGAAGAAAAGCCCGACCTCAAGGCTTCTTTCCGTCAAATGCTCGACGTGATTAAAGAACAGCAAAAGAACATCCGCAAAGCAAATCACGACCAAAAGAGATGCGACAGAGATTACGCAAAAGGCGAAGTCGCAAAGGTTAAGGAAGAATACAAACCCAAATTTGCGGAAATCGACAAAAAATCGAAAGAATACACCAAACTGCTTTGGGAGTATGTCAAAGCACTCAGATTCGCACGCAAATCGAGGCTCGTAACCAAAATTCAAATGGTTTTCCAAGACCCGATTGCGTCGCTCGACCCTCGTATGACCGTGCGTGAAATCATTGCGGAAGGTCTTACGATTCGCGGTATTCGCAACAAAAAAGTCGTGGACGAAAAAGTGTACGAAGTGCTTGAAAAAGTCGGTCTCGTAAGAGAACACGCAGGCAGATACCCGCACGAGTTTTCCGGCGGTCAAAGACAGCGTATAGGCGTTGCAAGAGCAATCATTATGGAGCCGGAACTTATCATCGCCGACGAACCTATCTCGGCGTTGGACGTTTCCATTCAGGCGCAGGTCATAAACCTTCTCAACGATTTGAGAAACGAACTCGGACTTACCATTCTCTTTATCGCGCACGACTTGTCGGTCGTCAAATACTTCTCCGACAGAATCGCGGTTATGTACTTCGGAAATATGGTGGAGCTTGCAACGTCGGACGAATTGTTCGCGCACCCGTTGCACCCCTACACTCGCTCGTTGCTCTCTGCGATTCCGCTTCCCGACCCCGTATACGAGAAACAGCGTAAGCGTATCGTATACAATCCGCTTGCAGACCACGATTATTCCGTTGACAAACCCTCGTTCAGAGAGGTTGAACCCGGACACTTTGTAAGTTGCAACCAAGCCGAATTCGAAGAATACGTCAAGATTTGCAAGGGCGAAGCAAAGCCCGTCGACAACACCACGGACGAACTGGTAGATGACGTACAACCCGAAGATGTAGCGCAACAAGTCGTTGTGGAAAATCCTGTCGACGCGTCTATGGAAGCGTCGCTTATCCGCAATGAAGGCACGCCTATCGGAGACCCCGACATCGTTGTCGAAGAAGTCGTTGACGCAACTCCCGAAGAAGAAAAACCCGAAGAATAATGAAAAGAAAAATCATACTGTACGCCATATCGTTTATCATCGCACTTGCGTTGGTGCTTTTGGTGTGCGGTCTGAGAGGCGTTCTTACCGAACAAAAGGACAAAGTAACGATAATCATCACGTTATGCGACGCATTCTTCGTGGCAGGCGCGCTGTTTTTGTGCTTCGGAGGTCTGTCTTGGGCATCAGAAAAAGGTGCGTTTGACGGTCTCGGCTACAGCGTTTCGTCTCTGTTTAATTTGCGAAAACCCGTAAAAAAAGGCGTGGAATGGAAGCCGAGAGAAACTTACGAGGAGTATGTGGAAAGAAAACACTCCCCCGACAAGAAAAAGCCGAAACTGTTTCTTGTCATCGTCGGCGCGATATTTCTTTTCGTCGCAATCATATTTTTGATAGTATACAAAACGATGTAAACAAAAAACAATAATCGAATTATGAAAAAACGGAGCGTTTCGCTCCGTTTTTTATTACTTCGTTTAATCAAACAAACGACGTATTAAGCAGAAAATTCCATCGTATCCGCTCATTCAAATGAGCGTAACGTTCATACAAGCAACCGCAAGCGGAGTTCTGTAATTGAGCAATCCTTTGTCGCTTGCGCCGATAAAGTCGTCTCCCAAAAACTCTTTTACGTTGCCGAAGATGTTGAGTTTGGGAAGTCTGCCGACGAACTTGCCGTTTTCGACGAGCAAAGCGACCTCGCAAGGCGTTGCGAAATCTCCGCTGGTGGTCATATCTCCGCCCGATGCGTCAAGCACGTAGATTGCCTTTTGATTTCCTACCAAATCTTGAATGCGTTCTGCGGTATTCTTGAACTCCACTCCGCGAGCAGAGCCTTGCGGTATCGTATCGTACGTCGACACCGAACAGCCGAGGCGCGGCAAATCGTATTGCGCGGCAATCTTTTTGTTTGCAATTACTCTCTCGAATACGCCGTTTTTGACAAGCGTGCCGTTTTGTTCGTCGCAAACCGTGCCTTCCGTATCGAAAAACGTACTGTTGGGCAAATCGTTATTGACTGCAAGCGTAACTTTTTCGTTGAAAACCTTTTTGCCGAGCATATCTTTGAACAACGACGCACCCGTAGCATAACTCTCGCCGTCAAAATTGTCGAGAACGTAACTGCCGCAATATAAATCCTGCTCTGCGATTACGGGATATTTGCCGTCTTGCCAAGGCAACACGTTGTCATAAGCGTCACAAAGCGATTTGACGTCCTCAACCGCCTTATTTTCGTCGTAAACGTCCGTGTCGACTACGTATGCAAAATCCATAATGTTTGCGCTTGATTTGCTCTTGACGCACAATACAAGCACCATTTCGTTACCTTTGTATGAAAGCGACGTGTTTTGGGTGTTCTTATACTCCGTTTCGCTTGTGAAATATTGAATTTTGTTGCTGAAAAGGAAATTCGGCACTTCTTTTTTGAGTTTTGCGAGCAAACTCTTTGCGACTTGCACGAATTTATCCTCGTCGACTATGTTTTTGCGAGCGTCGACGCTCAAATTCACGTCTTTCGTAAAATCGCAGGGATATGCGATGCCGAGCGCAAGGTTCTCAATCGCGTCGTTTTCCACGCTTTCGGCGTTTGCATTGCCGATTTGTCCGGCAACGCCTATGCAATCGTTGTCGTATACGCGCACGGTGCGAGTGCTTTCGACGACCTTTCTCAAAGATTCCACCTCGGTTGCCACGACGTTTATCGAAAGCGACGAAGTTTTTTTGGTTATATATTCTTTTTGCATAACTACCTCTCTATTGAACGTTCATCTGCGAGACTCTGACGTACGGACCGCCGTCCAGAACGTGCAGGGGGAATTGCTCCATTTTTCCGCAACCGCCGAATACGCCGTCGTCGAAGATAAGCTCATTCGACAAGCCGTCGATGTGATTGAGCGTCTCGAAAACGTCTCCCGTAACCACGGAAATTTTGACGGGCGCACCGATTTTGCCATTCTTTATTTCGTAAGCCGTCGACGGAGCGATTGTAAACGTCGAGCCGCCCGAGCCGTGAGATACGGTATCTATGAAATAACCGTCCTCTATGCCCGCTACAAGCTCGTCGAAAGTACTCGTACCTGCTTCGATATACGTGTTGGTCATACGCACGATAGGCTCGAATTTGCAATCGATTGCTCTTGCATTGCCTGTGAGTTCCTCGTCGAGTGCCGCCGCCGTAGTCGCGCTGTGCAATCTTCCGCAAAGTATGCCGTTTTTGATGAGATACGTTTTGCCCGCTCTCGTGCCTTCGTCGTCAAACGGAACGTAACCCGAGCCGAATTCCGCGCCCGAATCGACGATTGACAAAATGTCGCTGCCGACTTTTTTGCCGAGAACCCACTCTTTTGCCATAGTTTCGTCTCCGAGCATAAAGTCCGCCTCGCTCTTGTGTCCGAAAGACTCGTGCGCAAACATACCTGCCGCCATAGGCGAGAGAATGACGGGAAATTTGCCCTTCTTGCACGGCTTTGCGTTGAGAACGAAGTTATCTGCCTTAGCAAGGCGTTTTTCGATTTTATCCTCGAAGCCCTTTATCTCGTCAAAGTACGGACTTGCCTGTTGATAATACGACTGAACGAAATCGTTTTGAGCGGCAAGCACGCCGAGTGCGAGAATACCGCACATCTGGTAGTCGTACTTGATGTCCGCGCCTTTGGAGGAATAAAACTCGTAATTGCTGTTGCGGTCCTGATACGCCACTTGCGACATAACGAGGAACTGACTTTTAACGTGCGGCTGAATCTCTTTGAGAAGCGCGATTTTTTGCTCTTTGGTAACGTTTCTGACGCTTCTGTTTGCAAACTTCGTCTCGTTTGCAACGTTCACTTGGTATCTCTTTACTATCGGGTTGGACGCAATGTCGGGATTGGGCGTTGCTTGCAGATATAACTTGTCCAACTCGTCCTGTATGCCGTCCACGTCCGACGTAGAAGCGTAAAGCCACATACTACCGTCAAAAACACGAATAAACGCGCGTTTTTCGTTTCTCGTACGGCAAGTGTCCAGCATTCCGTTTTTGAAAGCGACGGCTGTGGTCTGTCTATCCTCTATTCTCACGTCGGAATAAAACGACGGGTTAAATTTGAACATACTGCCTCCTATAATAAGTATTTCTATTAGGAATATTATAAAATACCGCCGACTTATTGTAAACAAATTTTTAGTCGGCGGTACGCTACTATCGGTTGCGTTTTCAATTAAATATCGTTTTTTATTTGCAAGACGAAAGAGGCAACATTTTTACGTCGAACGAAGCGTCGTCGTTTATCTCGATAATCGTGCCGCCGCGTTGAGTGTTGCGTTTCGCTATGCCCTTGTAGGCGTTGTAGTCTATGCTCATTCCGTAAGTGAGACGTATGCCCTTGTACGTTATCGAAAGCGTGTTGAGATGGTCGTGTCCCATAAACATACCCTTGCAACTGCCGAACTCGACCATTTCGGGGAAAAATTTTCCTTCGACGGTTTTGGGATAGCCGAAATAGTTGTCCTTTTCTTGCACGAATCCGCCGTGATAAATTGCCTCTCCCGTGCCGAGATAGCACTTTTCCCAGCCCTCTTTGAACTCTTTGGGCGGAATATGATAAAATGCGAGCGACGGCACTAAATCGCGCCCCTCGGACAAGTCGTTTACGGTGTTTTTGTACCACTCGATTTGGTCGTCGTGAACGGTATCGAAACCGCTGAAGAAATTCCAAGTCAGATAAGCGTTGCTGTCTATAAACATAAGCGCGGTGTTGACAGAGCCGTCCTCATTCAGCACGGGAATGCAGTAGTTGCCTATGCCCGTGATACCCTCGTCTCCTCTTTGGAAATGGCAATGCGGCAACGACGAATAATAATCGGCAAGTCCCGACTTATTGCTCCTTGCCCACACTTCGCTGTCGTGATTGCCGAAAACGACGGTCCACTCTACGCCGAGTTCTTCCATAGTATTTGCAAACATCTTGCTTGCCTTGAGATTATCGAGCGTACCTTGAAACAGCCACGGCATCGGATACACCATATCTCCCGTGATTACTACGAAATCGGGCTTTGCGTTTTTGACGATTTTGCGAACGGCGTCGAGCGCAAGTTTGTCTTTCTTACGAGTGAAAACGCTTCCGCCTATATGAATATCCGTAAGTTGCAAAATACGCAGAGCCTCTCCCTCTTTTTTTATTATGACTTCTCTGCCGTCACGCTTTTCAAATACTGCCGACATATTACTCCTTTTCGTCGCAATCGACGTTTGTATCGTCGTTTTCGTCTTGCTCAACCTGGTTTTCTTGCGGTTGTTCTTCTTCGTCCGATTGAACGCTCGTCAACGTTTCGGCAACGGAATCTGCGCCCTCTGCGAACAAAACGTTCTCCGTTTCTTCCTCAACGGATTGCGCGGAAACGACTTCGACGACGTCTCTCGGGTCAACCTTGCCGTACAACTCCGACACGAGCGCGTCTCTTTCACAATTCTCCTCGTCGGTAAGTTTTTTACCTGATTTTCTTGCCTCGATAAAGTATCTGATGCGAGTGAGTTTTTCGCTGTTTACCTTATATTTGAATGACGCTATCAACGCAAACGTAATCAATATCGCAACGGAAATTCCGAGGACGAGTCGCGTAGCGGTCAATGCGCTCTGCGGTTGAAGTTGGTCTTTTGGCAAATTAGAATCGTATCCGCACCACTCGAGAATCCAACCCGACAGACCGATTGCAAGTCCGCCGCCGACTTTTCTTGCAAGCGTCATCATACCGCTGTAAGTGCCGGTCTGTCTTGCGCCGGTTGCCATTTCGCCGACGTCGACAGTGTCGGGGAAAATAATCCACGGCATCATTTGCGCGCCGCCGAATCCCAAGCCCATTATGAGCGCAACGACGGGAACGAGCCACGGAGGCGCCCAACTCGGGTCCATAAGCGCAAGCATAATTCCGCCTCCGATATAGAACGGAAGTCCCATACGGAAAGCAAATTGTTTGCTCTTTTTGTCCATAACGATACGCGCGAGCGGGAACATAACCACCGCCGCAACCATCATCGGCGCGATTATGAAAAGCGACGACATATCCATTCCGAGAAGGCTCTCTCCGCGCCATACGTCGGTTGCGTACATAACGGCAAGCGCGCTTATAATATCCATACAGGCAAATGCCGAAACGTACATAGCGATATGCCAACGATAGGAACGGTTTTTATAAGGTTGCGCGTAACTGTTGAAAAACTGCTTTGCGTCGAACTTTTGTTTGGGAGTTTTTGGATTGATACGTTCTTTTACGAAGATACCGCAAATAATCAATCCGCCGCCGAAAAGTACGCCGAAAATTATACTCATCAAAAGCCAGAATTGTACGCTGTCGATTTTGGGCATAAACAGCCACTTTTCTTTGTTGGTTTTGAGTGCTTCGATGAAAAGAAGCGGCAACGCGTATCCGAGTCCCGAAGCGGCGGCCGTAAACACGAGTTTTACCGTGTTTGCGTTGTTGCGCTCTCTGAACGACGGGGTTATATCGCTTGCCATAGAGCAGTAAGGCACCTGCGTAACCGTGGAACAGGTGTTCCACAACAGATACATTACGATTATATACGCCGTAAAGCCTCCGACGGACATTCCCCAATCTCTCACGGGGAGGAAAACGAGGAATATGCACAGGAGCAGGGATATACCGCCCCAAAACATATAAGGTTTGCGTCTGCCGTATTTTCCGCGCGTATTGTCGGAGATAAAGCCCATAAACGGGTCGGTAATAGCGTCCCAAATTTTGGCAATCATCATAATGGTAGACGCCAAGCCCGCGCTTACGCCGTTGAATACCATATACGCAAGCATAACGCAGTTCATCATACTCACGCCGCCGCCGTCCATCAAACCGCCTATACCGTAAGCGATTTTCTCTTTGAGCGGAACTCTGTCCTCAGGCGCGACAGGATTGACGTTCACCGTGCTTTCATTGTGCTTTTTCACGTTGCACCTCGCAAAAAATTGTATTACCCTATCATATTATCATACGCGCGCACGCATCTCAATAAAAATTTTTTGAAAATATGCACAAATTCGCGCCAAATTACGCTTATCGTCGTTATCTCAAACCGCTGTTGACAACAATGATTCGAACTGCTAAAATATAATTTACAAAATACACGTTTCGTATTGACAAGGAGACTGTATGGACAAACCTATTATTGCAATAATGTACGACTTTGACAAAACGCTCTGCACGCGCGATATGCAGGAATATACCTTTATTCCGAGCCTCGGTATGCAACCCGACGAGTTTTGGGGCAAAACCGCGGAAGTCGCTTCGGAGCAACAAATGGACAGCGTGCTTACCTATATGTATTGTATGATTAAGCAATCCGAAAATATCGGCAAGCCTTTCTCGCGCGACGATTTGACGGAATGCGGCAAACATATAGAGTATCTCCCCGGCGTCGAAGATTGGTTCGAGCGCATCAACGAGTACGGCAGACAAGCAGGCGTTCAGGTAGAGCACTACGTTCTTTCGTCGGGTCTTAAAGAGATTATCGACGGTTCGAGCATTGCAAAACACTTCAAGAAGATATTCGCAAGCGAATTCCTGTATCGGGACGGAAAAGCGGTTTGGGCAAAAATGGCGGTCAACTACACCAACAAAACGCAGTTCGTATACAGAATAAACAAAGGCGTTTTGGACATAAGCAACAACGTCGACGTCAACGCCTCGAAGCCCGAAAACGAAAGACGCGTATATTTCAACAATATGATTTATATCGGCGACGGACTTACCGACGTTCCTTGTATGAAGCTCGTAAAACTCTCGGGAGGACACTCCATTGCCCTCTACCAACAAGGACAAAAAGACAAGGTGCAGCCATTGCTTAAGCACGAGCGCGTCGATTGGATATTCGAAGCGGACTATCGCAAAGGCGAAGAACTCGACAAGGCAATGCACAACCTTATAAACAAACTTGCCGTGGACAACCAACTCATTCGTCTCAGCAATGCGCAAAAAGCCGAAATCAAATAGTTTGCGATAAACAATATATTTGCACAAAACTGGCTTTATAGTGCAAATTCCGACGTATAAACGTTTGATTTTTGCATAAAAGATAATTTCAACACACTAAAAAAGCACTCCGTGCGGGAGTGCTTTTCTTTGTGTTTATTCCGTTTATTTTATAGTCAAAACCGTGCCTTCTTTCCATTCGGAATAACCGTCGCAATTCGGGTTTTGATTGCGCATAAACGCACAATACCGTTTGCGAAGCTCGTCGGCGATTGCCCTGTCGGCGTCTGTAAATTTGCGCCACCCGTGTTGCTCGAGTCCGAAGATATACCAAAGGTCGCAACTGTGATATGCGCCCATATTATCGCAAGGCAAGTCGTGATAAAAGTGCGTAAGCCACGTTTGTCCGTTTGCGTGTTTGAGCCATTTCTGCGCACGGTTTTCAAGATACGGTTTGAGCAAATCGTCTTTGGTTACGCTGACGATGCACGGAATCTGCTCGTCCTTATATGCGTTTTTATACAAGTCCTTGCGAACGATTTCGCCGTCGAAAACGGGCATCGTGGAGAGCATCGACAACGCAAGATTCTTTTTCGTTTGTCTGTTCCACGCAAGGAATACGTCCTGATAACTTGCGGTGCGAATATCCATTCCCCTCTTTTGCAAATCTTTGCGCACTCTTGCAAAAAATCGTATGGCTCTCTTTTTGGATTTGGGAGCAAAAATACCCGACACCGTCGCGCCGCCCGAAAGCATAATCGCGCCTTTGACGGATTTCTTCACTTGCGGCAAAAGTATAAGGTTTTGCAGAGATATTGCGCCTGCGCTCTGCCCCATAAGAGTTATGTTGTCGGGGTTTCCTCCGAATACGGATATGTTGTTTTTTATCCACTCAATGGCGCAAATCATATCGTAAAACGCAAGGTTGCTCGTCTTGTCGTCCGAATAATAGCCGAACACGTTAAGGCGATAGTTTGCGCATACGCAAACAACGTCCTCTTTTGCGATATGCTGCCCGTCAAAAGGTTTTTCGTCGCTCGAGCAAATCACAAACGCTCCGCCGTGTATGTACAAAAGCACGGGCAAATTCGTCTTGCCCTTGGGAGCGTATATATTCAGATTGAGACAATCCTCGCCGTATCTGAAATTCAAGCCCTCTCGAAATTCTCTGTAATAGAACAAATCCATCTTCTTTTTGGACTTGCTTTCGTCAAAGAACTGCCTTACCTGCGGACAGCAATTTCCGTACCTCGTGGCAATCGTTTGGTCTGCGAGATTGCATATTACGGGCTTTTCAAAACGCTTTGCCGTAGCAAAAGGAATTCCCAAAAACGCGGCGGTATCTCCCCTGTCGATACCTACGATTGTATGATTCTGATTTGTAATAGTGTAATTTTCCATTGTCGTTGCGAAGAAGTCGCTTTTTTAATTAATAATTAATAGTTAATAATTAATAATTTCGGAATATTCAATATGTACTTAACACTTGTTAAGCACAATATTGAGATGAAGAACAAGGCACCGCACATACGAAACAAAACCCAACGTACAATTAGTACGCGATTTTGGAGCGAATGTGCGGTAACGCGGTTATTCGCTCAATAGCGACGGTTTACCACTTGTTTTCACAATACTCGCAGAACGCATACATATCCTTCACTTCCACCTTCGTGCCGTCGTCGAGGACTGCGGTGCCGTTCCAGATGCCGTGAACTTGGTGGCAATGCATACGGAGAAGATTGAGAACGTTGAGGTCGCCGTGATGGTCATAGAAAGGCGTCATAACAAAATCGAATCTGCCGTCCTGCGATATAAAATGCCATTTGTCGGTAAACTTATCGGGTTTGGGGAAAACTTCGACGTCCACGGGACCGAATTTGTGACATTTGCCGTCCCAGAAGATTGCGGTTTCGGTTGTGTTTGATTCGTCGCCTATACCCCAAGTGATTTCAAAGCCGAAAAGATGTTCTTTCCCGTCCGGACCGACGACGTATTTGTTGCCGTTGCCCCAATACCACACCATTTTGTACGGAGTGTTCACTCTGCCCCAGTCAAGGAACGCAAACGTGTCTTTCTTATCGAAAGTCCACACCTTGTCTCCCCAACGGAATGTGCCTTCGCAAGGCATACTGTTTTGTTTGGTGGTCATAAAATATCTCGTGGGCTTGCCTGCAAACGGAAGCACCGTCGTGATATTTTCAAGTCCGTCCATAATGTCCATCGTAAAGTTGCACTCGACTTCTTTGCCTTTGAACTTGCCCTTAAAGTACATAGTTCTGACGTTCGTTTCGGTAACGACTTTCATTTGAGTTTTGCCGACGGTGTGGTCAAGCACGTTCGGCTCGTCGCCCTTTGGAGGCAACATATATTTCTTTCCGCCCAAAAACAGCGCGGTGCATTCCAAAATCGTGCCGGGATGAATCTTGCCTTTCTTGTGGGAATGACGCAAATCCGTAATGGACGCTTGCGCATAACCGCCGATAGAAATGTTCGCAAAACTGATTTGCACCATAAATTCCCCGTTGGAAATCTGATAAAAATCCCATTCTTTTTTGCGATTTGCTGGCTTTGCATTTTCGCGTTCGTATTCGAACACATTATGTCTTGCCCAACCGGGAGAAAGCAAAGTGCCGTCTTTATCCAACAATTTCGCAGGTGCGGTATACTCGGTTTGTTTGCTGTTGACTTGTCCGTCTATCCAACTCGGATACGTTCTTTTCATATTCCCTCCATCACTTTATTATACTTTTGTATAATTGATTGTATGTTAAGTATAATTCATTTTCCTCACAAAAACAATACCCATTTTTCTAAACGCAAGGATAATCTCAATTTTGAAAAAACGCTGGATTTATGCCTGCTTTTTATTTATAATGCAACTGAGGACGACTATGGAAATCAAACCGATTGCGCACATACAGACTCCGTTCAAAGAGAAATTCGGCGTGCCTCGTCAAAGCGGACGAGTGGCTGTCAAAGGACGAATCGTTTTTGAAAAGGAGTATCGCAACCCCGACGCTTTGAGAGGCGTCGAGGAGTTTTCGCATTTTTGGCTACTCTTTGATTTTTCGCTTGCGCACAGAGCCGAGTTTTGCCCCACGGTCAGACCTCCGAGATTAGGCGGCAATCAAAAAGTCGGCGTATTTGCGTCCCGCTCTCCGTTTCGTCCGAACAACATCGGATTGAGTCTCGTAAAACTTTTGAGCGTGGAACACGACGAACGGGACGGAGATTGTCTTATAGTCGAAGGTGCCGACCTTATCGACGGCACGCCGATATACGACATCAAACCTTACGTTCCCACGGACTGCGTAAAGGACGCCGTATGCTCGTATGCGGACAAGCACTTTTATGACAAACTGCAAGTGGTTTGGGCTTGCGACGAAGATATAAACGCCGAAGAAAAACGAACTATAATCGAATGTATACAAGAGGACCCGCGCCCGTCTTATCAGGACGACGACAGAGAATACGGAATGATTTTCAACGGATACAACGTTCGCTTTAAGGTTGAAAACGGCGTTGCGACCGTGTTTGCGATTGAAAGTACAGAACGATAATTTAGTTGCAAAAAACAACTTTTATAATAGAAAAACGCACGCTTAAACGTGCGTTTTTGCAATTTCAATCGCTTTTTTATTCGACAAAATATTTGCTGCAATTTGCCCTCAACATCGTGTGCGGAACGTAAAGTTGAGCAAGGAACACGGCAAGCATTACGATTACGCAACCGATAAATTCCGTAGTGCTGCAAGGCTCGTGGAGTATCGCGACGCCTGCGATAAGGGCAATGACCGACTCCATAGACATTATGAGCGTTGCAAGCTCCGGAGGAGAATATTTTTGTCCTATCGTCTGGAAAGTGAACGCTATTCCTGCCGAGAAAATACCGACGTAAAGTATGGACCAGATATTGTCCGCGATTGCGCTTGCGGGCGGAAAACCCTCTATTGCCATCGCAGGCAAACTGAGTAATGCCGCCGTCAAAAACTGGACGAAAGTGAGTTTGAACGGGTCCGTTTCTCCGACGTAAGTGTCGATAAAAATAATCTGCGCCGAGAAGCCTATGGCGCACAAAAGCAATATCCAATCTGCCTCGTTAAATGAGAGCGATGTGCCGTCTCCCAAACACATAAGATAAAATCCGATTATTCCGAGGAATACGGCAAACCAACTGTTGGTCGACACTCTTTTTCTGATAAGCACGCTCATAAGAGGCACTATTACGATATACAGCGCGGTAATAAATCCTGCTTTGCTCAACGACGTGTGCGCAATTCCGTATTGTTGGAGATTGTTGGCTATAAACAAGCATACGCCGCAAAGCGCGCCGCCGATAAACGTGTTTTTCGTCCACCCGGGGCGAGTCGTGCCTTTCTTTTTGTCAATAAGAGTATTTATCGCAATCATCACGCCTATCGTCACGACTGCAAGCGCAAAACGGAAACCGTTAAACGTGAAAACAGGCACGTCGGACGACGCACTTCTTTGCGCCAAGAACGCAAAGCCCCATATCAAGGAGCACATCGAAACGAAAAACACTCCGAGAAGATTGTGAGATTTTCTGTGCATAATACTCTGTTTATATATTTTTTTGCTTTTGAAAACGTTACACCGTTTCGCTTCCGCAAGCAAACGTCATATCATTTTTGTCTGTTTGCCACGACGTGCGACAAGGTTATATAATCCGCAAGCGACAACGCCTCTCCTCTCACTAGCGGAGGGAATCCTGCCTCAAGAATTATATCCGTCGCTTCTTGTTTTGACAATCCCAAAGAAACGCTGAGGTTGTTTGCAAGCGTCTTTCTTCTCATTGCAAACGCTCCCCTTACAAGTTTGTGAACGAGAGCAAAATCCTCTCCCGCAAGTTTGTTTCTGTCCAAATCGATTCGCACCACCGCGCTGTCCACGTTAGGAGACGGGAAAAACATATTTCTCGACACGTTTCTCGTGATTTGCGCATTGCCTGCCATTTCAATCGCAAGCGTGATTGCGGAATAATCGGGAGTGTTTGCTTTTGCGACGAATCTGTCTGCAACCTCTTTTTGCACCATAATCGTTAAGCTCGTAACGTCGAGACTGCTTTCGATAAATCTCATCGCAAGCGGAGTTGTAATATAGTACGGAAGATTCGCAACGACCTTGAACGGCGTGTCGACTATTTCTTTGAATGCGTCGTCTTTCATTTTGAGAACGTCTTTGAAAATTACCTCGACGTTTTCCAATCCTTGCAGAGACAACGCAAGCACGGGTTCGAGATTGCGGTCGACTTCGAACGAATACACCTTTTTTGCGACCTTTGCGATTGCGCGGGTCAACGTGCCTGCGCCCGTGCCAATCTCCACGACTACGTCGTCGCAGGTTATACCGCTGTCGGCAACGATTGCGTCAAGCAAATTGCCGTCCGTGATAAAATTTTGTCCGAGTGCCTTGTTGAAATGAAAATCAACGCCCCTGATTATGTCTTTTATACTGTTGTTTTCCATATTTTACCTTTGCGCGTTTTGCATATATGTCGCGATGCGAACCACACTACTATCGTACCAAAGACAAACAGTCGAAGTACAAAAGATAAAAGCGGAAGCAAACGATGCGATGCAAAGTTTTCTTCTGTTTTTTCTTAATACTCGGTATCTTCGTATATCGTTTCTCTGACCTTGAAATGCGCGCCTGCCTCGAGAGCGAGTTTTCTGCACGCTTCCACTTCTTCTTCTCCGATGAAATCGACCACCGACATCGTCGTATCGATACCTGCGTCAACGCAGTCCTTTGCGAATTTCAGCATCGCATAAAAAGCGTCCTCTCCGAATTTGCTTCTGCAAATCTCCTGATACACCTGCGCGTTCGACGCATTGAGCGAAATCGATACCGAATCGATATACGGAGCAATCAGCTTTGCCACGTCGTCTCTCTTGTTTATCAGATTTGCAAGTCCGTTGGTATTGATTCTTGTCTTGCACCCCGTATTTTTCAGATAAGGCGCAATTTGCGAAATCATCGACAGATTGCAAGTCGGCTCTCCGAATCCGCAGAAAACGACCTCTTTGTACTTCTTCAAATCATACATAGAAATGTCGTTTACAAGTTCTTGAAAAGTGGGTTCTTTGAGCAACCACAAATCGCTGCCGCTCACGCCGTCCTTGATATTGCGAATGCAAAATTCGCAGTTGTTTGGGCAACGGTTTGTGATGTTCAGATATAGGCTGTCGCCGAATTCATAAACGTAATTATTTGTCATATCTATCCTAAAACGCATTTTATCGTCATTATTTCAACCGATAAAACAGTCTTTTTGCATTTTGAGTCGTTATTCTATCCAACTCGTCTTTGTCTATTCCAAGCACTTCGCTTGCTTTTTCGAGAACGAGCGAAACGTATTTTGGTTCGTTGAGTTTGCCTCTGTACGGAACGGGAGTCATATACGGACAGTCCGTTTCCAACACGAGTCTTTGTATAGGTACGTTTGAAAGAGATTCGATATTGTGCTTTGCGTTTTTGAAAGTTATCGCGCCGCCGAAGGAGTAATACGCGTCCAACTTATCGAACACTTTTACGTACTCGCTCGAGCCGGAATAGCAATGCAAAAGCAAGCCGTGATTCAAGCGATTTTTCATATCGAACAGAATCTTTCTTGCGTCGTCGTATGCGTCTCTGACGTGCAAAACGACGGGGAGTTTCATCTCGTCGGCAAGTTCGATTTGCTCGCAAAACGCCTTGCGTTGGACGTCTCTTTCACTCAAATCGTAATAATAATCCAAGCCAATCTCTCCGATTGCGACGCACTTTTCGGTTTGCGAAAGCGTTTTTAATTCGTCGTAAGCGGAAGCGTTTGCGGTATCCGCGTCGTGGGGATGAATTCCTATTGCGCAATAAAGCCTGTCATACTTATCGGCAAGTTGCACGGCAAGCCTCGACGAGGGCATATCGTAGCCGACGCAGATTGCGCTCTCTATATCGTCGCTTGCGAAATTGCCGACGATTGCGTCGGCTTGCGGCAATAGTTTTTCATCGTTGAGATGGCAATGGGTGTCTATCATTTTTATAAAAACCGCCTCGACAGAGGCGGTGTGAAACTATCTTACCACGCAACCGCTGTCCACGGATTTTTCGGGAGATACGAGAACGACGTTTTCGCTTCCGTCCTCGTTCTTTTGGCAAGCGCAAAGCAACATACCCTGACTCTCGATTCCGCGCAATTTCGCAGGCTTGAGGTTGGACACGACAACGACGTTCTTACCCACCGTTTCTTCGGGCGTGTAATACTTTGCGATACCGCTGACTATCGTGCGTACTTCGTCGCCGATTTGAACGGAGAATTTGAGGAGTTTATCCGCTTTTTCAACTTTTTCGGCTGTCAGAATTCTTCCGACGCGAAGTTGCACTTTTGCAAAATCGTCTATGGTTATTTCCGAAACGTCCGCGACATTATCTTGCTTTTTATCCTCTTTCTGCTCTTTTTTAGCCGCTTTCGGAGCTTCTTTTTCGGCTTCGGCTTTTTCTTCGTCGCTTGCGACGAGTCCTTTTGCGACGAGGTCTTTATGCACCTTGTCCACGTCGATTCTCGCAAAGATGTGAGAGGGATTTTCGTCCACTTTCGTTCCGTTAGGCAAAAGTCCGAACTTGTCGAGTTCGTCGTATCCGCGCAAAGTCGCGCCGCATTGATTTGCCACTTTTTCGGACGTGGTCGGCATAAACGGCGCAAGCAAACTCGCGCAAATCACGATTGTTTCAGTAAGATTGTAAAGCACGGTTGCAAGACGGTCTCTTTTGGTCTCGTCCTTTGCGAGAACCCACGGCATCGTCTCGTCGATACACTTGTTTGCACGGCGCAAAACCGCAAAAATATCGCTCAATGCGTCTGCCGCGCGATACTTGTCGATATTGCCGAACACTTTATCTCTCGCGCCTTTTGCGAGCGTCTTAAGCTCGTCGTCAACGGGTTCGCTTACGCCTTTGTCGCACACTACGCCGCCGAAATATTTATTGCTCATCGCAATGGTGCGTTGCACGAGGTTGCCGTAAACGTT
This sequence comes from Christensenella sp. UBA7588, assembly GCA_002478945.1. Taxonomy (GTDB): domain Bacteria; phylum Bacillota; class Clostridia; order Christensenellales; family CAG-917; genus CAG-475. Next base: position 45,554 of record DLKM01000010.1, on the reverse strand, counting down.
GACGAGTTCGCTGTTGATAGTATCCATAACGACGTCCCAGCCGATAATACCGTCGTTGTCGAACGGCATTTGCGAAAGCAGGAAGTATCTGACTGCGTCGACGCCGAAATAATTTACCAAATCGTCCGCATAAATGACGTTACCCTTGGACTTTGACATCTTTCCGCCGTTCATCAACAGCCACGGATGACCGAAAATCTGTTTCGGCAACGGTTCGCCCAAAGCCATAAGGAATATCGGCCAATAAATAACGTGGAAACGCACGATGTCTTTGCCGATGATATGCACGTCGGCGGGCCATTCTTTTTTGTAAAGGTCGCTGCTGTTACCGTCTACGTCAAAACCTATACCCGTGATATAGTTCGTCAAAGCGTCGAGCCAAACGTATATAACGTGCTTGTCGTCAAACGTCACGGGAATGCCCCAAGTAAACGACGTGCGGGATACGCACAAATCCTGAAGTCCCGGCTTGATAAAGTTGTTGACCATCTCGTTTTTGCGAGACACGGGAGTGATAAAATCGGGATGTTCGTCGTAATACTGCATCAAACGGTCGGCGTATTTGCTCATCTTGAAGAAATACGCTTCTTCTTCCGCGATTTTGACTTCTCCGCCGCAATCGGGACATTTGCCGTCTACGAGTTGGCTTTCCGTCCAGAAGGATTCGCAAGGCGTGCAGTACCAGCCCTTGTAAGAGCCTTTGTATATGTCTCCTTGCTCGTAAAACTTTTTGAATATCTTCTGCACCTGCTCCTCGTGATACTTGTCGGTGGTGCGAATAAACTTATCGTAGGTGGTATTCATCAAGTCCCAGATGCGCTTGATGCCGTCCGCTTTTTCGTCTACGAATTGTTGCGGAGTTACGCCTGCGTCTTTTGCTTTAAGTTCGATTTTTTCGCCGTGTTCGTCAGTTCCCGTCTGGAAAAAAACGTCGTAGCCTTCCATTCGTTTCGCTCTTGCGATAAGGTCGGAAAGTACGATTTCATAAGTGTTGCCGATGTGCGGTTTGCCCGAAGCATAGGCAATGGCGGTTGTCATATAAAATTTCTTTTTATCTTGCATAGTTGCACCTCTTTGGCAAGCCAATGATACTCGCCTCGAATTTGTTTATACATTATACATCTTTTATACGAAATTGTAAATAAGATGTTCGCATATAACGGCGCATACGAAAATACTCTTTAGTATGAGTGTGGCATTTCTACTTATATCGCTTGCGTCGCTGATTGCGCTGATTATACAATCTCCCGAATCCGCTTTCCCTGCAATGATAGACGGCGTGAGTCAGGCAATTATGCTTATCGTCAAATTGACGGCGATTTATGCGGTGTGGCTGTCCGTGTTGAAAATGATGCAGGAAACCAAACTCGACAAAGCGTTATCGAAAATATTAAAGCCGATAACTCGCAAAATTTTCAAAAACGAAAGCGAGGAAGCGTACGACTGGATTTGCATCAACCTGTCGGCAAATATGCTCGGAATGGGCGGCGTCGCGACGCCTGCGGGAATAAAGGCAATGAGCAAGATGGAAAACGGCTCGGATAAAGCCACCGACAATATGATTATGCTGCTCGTCATCAATGCGACATCCATACAACTTATCCCCGCAACCGTCGTTGCGATGCGTTCGACGGCAGGCTCTAAAAACGCCTCGGATATTATAGTTCCTACGCTTATATCGAGCGGTATCGCAACGCTGTGCGGTATGATTATCTGCAAGGTTTTATCTCTCAAAAAGAACAACGACAAAACGGCGCAAAATGCGCACAACGAGGTTTTATTGTCGAAAAATATGAAGATAAAACCCTCGTTTTGCAATTTTACGAAAAAATTTGCAAAAAGTAAAAAACAATGAGCGTATATCTGTTGCCCCTCATTCTGTTGTTTGCGATTATCGTGTGCGCCATAAAAAAAGTGCGCGTTTACGATTGCTTTCTGTACGGTACGAAAGAGAGTCTTTCGCTTGTAAAAAGCATCTTTCCTTACGTTGCGACAATCTTTGTCTGCATACATCTTTTCAAGGTCAGCGGACTGTCCGCACTCATTGCCGAATTGCTTTCCAAGCCGCTCGGATATATAGGCATACCCAGCGAAATAACCGAACTTATACTTCTCGTTCCCCTGTCGGGAAACGGCACGGTTGCATTGCTTGAAAACATAATCGCAACGTACGGCGCAGATTCCTATCAGGCAAGATGCGCCGCGGTAATCGCAGGCGGAAGCGAAACCATTTTCTATATTTCCGCCGTATATTTGTCCGCTTGCAAAGCAAAGAAACTGCGTTACGCTATCCCCGTGTCGTTGTTTGCAACGTTGCTCGGAGCGTTGATTGCCTGTGCGCTGTGTAGGGTTATGTAACAAAAAAATCGTCGAAAACCGACGATTTTTTTGATGTTTTTTATCGTTTTTTTGCATTGCGAAATTCAAGGAAAACGCTCGTTTTTAAGCGTTCATTCCTTATAACGTCGCAATACGCTTATTTGCGCTATCAGCCCAACGTTTTGTTGAGTTTTGCAACCAACTCGTCTACATCGATTCCGTGAACCGCCGCAGCTTCTTCGAGTGTTTCGCCGTGCGCAAGCATACAATGCAAACAATGCATACCGCTCTCTTGCAATACTTCTGCAAGTTTATCGGGGTCGCCTTGTGCAAGAACGTCGATGATAAGCATATCTTTTGTAATCATTTGTTTTTACCTCCGAATTTCAGATTATGTAAATTGTTTTTTAGTTAAAGTAACCGTTCAGATACAGCCACGCGACCAATACGATTAGTCCGAGACCGATAAGCACCGTTATTATCACTTTGAGCGGAGATACTGGCGACTTTCCTGTCGATTTGCCCGTTCTGCCGTTGATTAAGAAGCGATAAGAGTTTTTGCGATACTTGTATGCGCACACCCACAGGGGGAGCAACATATAACGAAATTGCGTGTTTGAATACTGCGTATCCACGTTGAGATAATCGACGATACTCGCTCCGTAGATTGACAATATCTTTTTGCGAATAGTGGCGTCCATCTGCCCTTGCGCTATACCGAATCCGTCGCGCAACGACGTGTCGTAACGCTCTGCGTTGAAACCCGCTATGTAGTCTTTGTTGTACGCCTCGATATTGTCCGTGTCGTAGGGCAAAATCTTGTTGAGTTCCTTTTGCGTGAGTTGAGTGCTTGCCTCAACCGCCATATCCTCGAAATACTCGCTTGTTGTGCCGCTTATATTGTGCCATTCGATGTACGTTTCGGTACGACGATTGTTTCCGCTGCCCACAACCCTCGTTTTGCGCTCTCCGACGCGTCCTTCATATTGTGAAAACGTGTCTGCCGTAAACGCATACGACGGAATATAAATTCCTTTGAAATTGTCCACCGAGAAGCATCTCTTGAGTTTAATAGGTGCAAAAAGTTTTCTTTTTATCCACTTTTTGCCTGCGTCGGACGCACCTTGCTTCGACACCGAGAACGGGAGAATGCTATCGGGCTTCAATCCTTTCAAATCTTCGATTTTTACAACGTTGGTCGCTCCGCAGTACGGGCATTTGACCGCCGTATCGAACGATTGAAGCGGAATATCTCCTGCGCAGTTGGGGCATTTGAATACTTCTTGCTCCGTCTCGACGTCGCCGTTTGCGCACTCGGAAAGATAATCTCTGCGATAACACGCACTTTTCTTAACGTTGCGGACGGCGTCGCAATACGGACATCTCAATACGCCTGCGCTCGGGTCGTAAAACATATCCGCTCCGCAGTTGTCGCATTTGACGACCTGAGATACGTTGTAGTTGAAAACGTCTGCCATTTATCCTATCAAATCTTTGCTCCGCATTCGGGGCAGAATTTCATACCTGCTTTGACTTTCGCGCCGCATTCGGGGCAAGCCTTTGTCATCGCTTGTCCGCACTCGGGGCAGAACTTGCTTCCTTCGGGAACGTCTGCGCCGCATTTTGCACACTTAACTGTTGCGCCTGCGCCCATTTTTGCGCCGCATTCGGGACAGAATTTCATACCCGCTTTCACGCTTGCGCCGCATTTGGAGCATTTGACTTTTTGCGTCGAGGCTTCGTCGAGATTCTGTGCGAATTGACCGCCGACTCTCGCGCCCATACCGAGTCCGATACCTGCCGCGCCGAACATACCGCCCATTCCGGGATTCTTTGCGGCGTCTCTCATTGCCTGTACGGATTCGTATTGAGCGTAATCGCTCATCTTGCCGTCGAACACACCGAGCGTGGTGCGCTTGTCCATAGCCTTTTCCACAGCTTCGGGAAGTTTGAAATTGCGGATAATTACGTTGTCGATGTCAAGACCGATTGCATTGAATTTGGGTGCGACTTGCTTTGCGCAAGTTTCGCCGAGTTCGAGATAATTTGCCGCAAGTTCGAGCGCGGGAATCTCGCATTCGCCGAGCAAATCGGTAAGTTCGGCAAGCACCAAAGACTTGAGATGTTCCTCGATGTCCTCCGTTTGATAAGAATGCGTCGTGCCGTAAATCTCTCTCATAAAGACTTGCGGATTCATAACGTGGAAAGCGTATTCGCCGTGTCCTGCGATGCGAATCATACCGAAATCTTTGTCGCGCATCATTATAGGATTGGGCGTACCCCACTTCATTTGCGTAAATCTTTTGAGGCTTACGAAGTATACGTCGACCTGTTTCGGATTTTCAAACGCATACTTCCAGTTTGCGAGTGCCGTAAGAACGGGCGTAGAGCCTTCGTCGAGCTTCCAACTGCCCTCGGTAAATACGTCGCAGATAGAGCCGCGATATGCGAAAATAGCCGCTTGAGAGGGTCTGACGATAAGTTCCGACCCTTTCATTATTGCATATCTGTCGTCGTACTCAAACTTGTGTACGAGTGTATTTTGACTGCTGTCTTCCCATTGAATGACTTTGAGAAGTTGTTTTTTAATAAATCCCATTGTGAACCTCCGAGATACCTTATTTCTAATATATTATATCATACCTTGCCGTAAATACAATAAAAATTATTCGTTTACCGTCATTATATATTTTCCGTTTCTGCGGAAAAACAAACGGCCCTGCAAAGCAGAGCCGTTTTTTCATAGTTCGTACGGCATTAGCCGACGCTCCACGAGCTACCGTCAAACGTCAGCGTTACCAACGCAGAAGTCGCTTGATATTGCGGAATCTCTTGTCCGAGTTGCACTATCGATGAACCGAACTTGTTAACTTCCGCTTGCGTCGCTTGTTGTGTCGTTACGACTCTGCCGTTTGCGTCAACCACGGTGCCTACTGCCGCGTACAGTTTGTAGACCACGCGTCTTGCACCGAACGTCGGCGGCAAAATCAACGGATTGCTCGAGGTAATCGCTTTGGAGATGGTCACGGCGTAGTTGGTAATCTCTCTGCCGTTCATATCCGAAACGTACGCTCTGCCGAACCACGCTACGGACGCGCCGTTGTGCGTGAGCGCAAGTCCGCTCGTCGTTGCGGACACGCTTTGCGTGCCGCTGAACGACTTGGTTGCGGCGACCTTGAAGTCTACCGTGATGCGCTCTTGCGTGCCGAGCTTGATTGTTGCGCTCTGTCCGTCAATCGTCGACGTAATACCCGATGCGCCTACCGTGTAAGAGGTATTTGCAGGCATAGATACGAGCGTGTAGTTGAATCTGACCGTGCTGGACGAATTGGGCAGGTTGGACGTTGACCATTCGACCTTGCCGTTCGTGTACTTCGGATTGTAGATACCGAACGTTACGTTGTAAGCAATCGGCAACGTAAGTCTGTCGGATTGATACGGATTGATTGTAAACGCCGTAGTCGCTTTACCGTTGGATACCGAGCTGTTGAAGATACCGGACTCGTTTCCGAGCGAATCGATAGACTTGATTTGCGTTGCTACCATTCTCTGTACGAGGAACGGAATGTCGTATTTCTGTACGTTGCCGTCTACGTCGACGAGTTTTGCCGTCGCATAAACCACGCCGCCTTCGTAGCTCGGGCGGAACTTATCAAAGCTCCAAGACAACGTCTTGTCTGCGACCTTGTAAGTGCGCTCTGCCTCTCCGACCTGCGTACCGTCTGCGCCGTAAGTCATAACCATAACCGTGAGCGTGTCGGGCATTGTCGGTTTTTGATAGTTGTACGGATTGACGTAGGTCTGTCCGGACGACTTGACGTAACCTGTCAACGACGTGAGCGCACTCGTTTCTTTTACGCTTTGCGCGCTCTTGTCAAGCACCTTAACCGTGAATGCAATGCTTTGTGCGCCGATTGTATTCTCGAGGTAGTTGTACTCGCCGTTGTAGTTGATGATTGCTTTTGCGGTGTACGTTCCGCCGCCGTAGCTTACGTTGACTCCGCCGAAGTCCCAAACCACCGGTACGTTGACGGTTTGTCCGCCCGAAATCGTTACGTTGATGTGAGACGGGAAGTACTTGTAAACTCTGTCAAGTTCAGCCGCGGTCAATTCGACGTATTTGTCGTTGCCCGCTTCGTCTTTGACGAGTTTGTAAGTGCCGTCGAGGTTGTTCTTGACATAACCGCTCGTTGCGGTAGACGAACTCTCGTAACGGTCGTAAGAATATCCGCTGACTCTTGCGAACACGCCGCCGTCAACCACTCTGAACGGGTCGATTACGAACGCGCCGTTCTCGCCTGCTCCTGCTTGCCAGAACGTCAATTCCTCTGCCGTTGCGTCGTCGAACGTTGCCGTAACGCTTCTGCCGTTCTTGACGTTGACAGTCACGTTGACGGACGACGTTGCCGTGTTGCCGTTTATGCCGCTGGTTATCGTTGCTTTAACAGCCGTGTTGCCGCCCTTGTAGGAGTATTCTGCGCAGGAGACGTCCCAACTTGCGTTGAGCGTTTGAGTCGTGACGTAAATGAATACATACAAGTCTTGGTTGTCTTGAGTCTTATACGTTCCGCTGTTGGCGTCGTAAGTAATCTCGCCAAGGTATCTCGCATAAGTCTTTGTACCCTTGTTGACCGTGTAGAATACCGTGTCTTGTGCAAACTCTCCGACAGCGTCTCTCGATGCGCCGAGCGTGTACACCTTGTAGTTGTTGTGACGTTTTGTCCACGCCGTCGTGTAAACGTAGTCGCCGCCGTCGACCGTTCTGCCGTCTGCCCACCAGTTTTGAGCGGAGATGAATTGTCCGTCAACGTAGTAGGTAAAGGTGTTTGCATAGTTTGCCGTATTGAACAAGGACTCGTTCTCGCTTGCATACGGGTTGAAGGAGTAACGATACTCGTCAACCGACATATTCTCGTACGCCAAATCGCTGTTGAACGCCGTTATCTTTGCGGTGCGTACCTTTATCTTCATATCGAAGGAAGGCATAACCTCGAACGCCGTTGAATCTTCGTTCGGATTGACGTTCCATACGCGGACGGTCATCGTTGCTTCGAGCGTCTTGGAGATATTCTTCATATCTTCTGCCGTCGGAGCGTTGTCGTACGTTACGTAATAGATACCGAAGTCTCCGCTTGCAAACGTGAGTTTCATTCTGTGCGGGAGTTTGTCTCCGCCGATGTATGCGTATTGGTTGTAATAGACGTACTCGGTGGGCATTCCGCTTTCCTTGTCGTACACTACGTCGATATAGCGACCGCTACCGTCTGTGCCGACGAGCGTATCGGTTATCGTGGAGTACTTAACCTCGGTGTTTGCAACCGTGAGGTCGGTGTTTTCGATGAGCAATTCGCTATCCGCAATCGTGCGGTCAAGTACCGTTACCGGTACGTTGACCTGTTGAGTTGCGATGTGGTATCTCTTTTCGTTCGTCAATTCGAAGTCTGCTTTGACCTTTCTCATTGCTTCGAGATACTCGTCGATTGTCACGTATTCTTTCTTGCCGTCGCCCATTACGACGTTGCCTTTAGCGTCGACGTGCGTTCCGTAAATGTCTTGATAGACGTATTGTCCGTCCGCACTTTCGATACCGACGATTGCGGTAACCATATTCTTGACGTTGCTCTTTCTATCTTTGATGAGAGCGTTTACGTTCGTCCAATCGAAGTAGACGAGTACGTCCTCCCAAGAGCCGAACGTGGATACCATAAGTTCTCTTTCGAGATAGTTCGCGTCGGTGTGCAAGAACGTATCCACGATTATCGAACGATATTGATAATCGGAGATGTATTTAATCGTTCTGTCGCCGACGAACACTTCTATTTCGCTCGTTTCGGTTATCATATTTGCACCGCCCGGATAAGTGTACGTTACGGGGATGGTGTATTTTCTACCGAAGTACTTCGTGACGTTTGCATAGAAGTCGGCGTCGCTCGTGAGGTTCTCCGAATCTATATCGGCAAGCGAGTACGTTACGAATACGTTTGCGGTATCTTCCATACCCTTGATGCGAACCGCTTTCATTTGTCCGGACTTGAAGAACGTGCCTTGCGCCCAGAACGGGTCGAACGAGAACGGGATTCCGTTGTAATCTACGAGGCTGTCAATGCTTTCTGCCTTGACGTTTACGGAAACGGAAACCGTGGTCGTGAGATAATCGTTGGACACCGTAAGCGTCATAGTTCCGTTGTAAGAACCGACGTATGCGTCGCTCCAAGCAAGATTTACGGGGATGTTACGTTCGCCGATAAGCACCGAAGAAGTTCTGGGCAATCCGCTGAAGTAGCTTGCGCCTTCGCGAGAGATGCCGAAGTTGCCTTCGAGATACGTTCCGTCGATTCCTGCGAGCGAGAAGTCGTTTTTGATTACGATGTCGACCGCTTTGTAAACGGGTTCGAGCGAATCGTCAACCGCCATAACGTAGCAGGTTCTCGTGAAGCGACCGTTTCTGATTTCTTCCGCAGTCGGCATAGAACTGTCAACCCACTTGAGAGGTACGTTCGTATACACATTTCCGCCCTTGGTAACGGTTGCCGTCGTTGCGAATCTGAACGGAGTAAACACGTCGTATGTGTACGCTTGTCCGTCAGGCTCGATTGTTACGTCCGTATTGTAGTTGTCAAGGTACACTTTGGCTTGCAACGAACCGTTTTGCGGGTATCTTGTGGACAAGCCGTCGAAGAAGTAGTAGTTGCGTACGAAGTACGGTCTGCCGTTTTCGTCCTTGCGCAGTTCTTCTCTGCTTGCCGACGAATAATCCGTCCAGTAAACCGTCGTTGCAAACGCGCTCTTGCCTTCCTTGGTCGTTACGGTTGCTTGCGAGGGCAATTCCCAACCGCTCATAACGTCGTAAGTGAGCGTCAATTCGTTTGCTACGTCGCCGTCTTGCGTGAGCGTGCCGTTTGTGAACGTGACGGTCTCGACCGAGTAGTCGGGTACGTTGATTTCAATCGGTACCAACGTGTTGTTGCCGATGACCGCGTACACTCTCGTCTGTCTGCCGTTTACGCCGACGCTTTCAATCTTCGTCGTCCAACCTTGGACGTATGCGATGTAGGACGAGCCTTTTTCGCCATCCGTAAGTTTGACGTAAGATTTCTTTGCGATTTCGTACTTGTAATCGCCCTTGTCGTTTTGTGCGAACGAGTAGCGTTTTACGCCCGTGTCCTCAGCCGACGCAAGAACGTATCTGTCGTTGACTTCGTCATACTTGTATTCGCCGTTTTCAACCTCGGTTATGGCAAAGCGTTTGCCGCTGTAGGTGCCTTTCTTGAGGTTTACCAACACAGCCGTGCCGTTGACGTCGCCCCACTTGCTCGTTCTGAAGTATCTGCTCGAATCGGTTGCGAATGCAATCGGGTCGATACCGAACGCTTCGGAGCCGATGACGTGAGTTTGTCCGAATACGGTGCCGGTATAGTATGCCGGATTTGTCAATTTATCTTTGATAGCTTCGCGTTCTGCGTCAGTCATCGAGTAAATGTCTTTTCCGCTTTCCGCATCGTAGAAGTAGTTGACGGAAACGATGGATTGTTGCTCGACGTTGAGTTTGAGCGTGATGGTTTGAGCCTTAAAGACTTTGTTGCCGGCTTCGTCCTTGCTACCCGTATCGACGAGTGCGAGAGGTCTGTCAAAGTCGGGAGTTCCGTCCTCGTTTTGCTCATAGACGTATGCGGATACCTGTGCGTAGATTGTTCCGCCCGAGAAGATGTTTTGTTCGTTCTTGAGCGTCGTGCATCTTGCGTTGGTATAGTACTTAACCGTTGACCAATCCGGATACATCGTGTGTTTGATTGTCGTACCGAACGATACGTCGAAGGACTTGTATGCGTCCATCTCGTACCACGTCGGGTTGAACGTGTCTTCGTGCGCAACGTTGACGTTGTATGTGGACGGTGCAACCGTGCTGATTCCAATCGGGACGTAAACCACTTGTTTACCGCTGTATTCGGTGCCTATCGTGAGTTCTGCAAAGAGCGGATAATCTTTCTCTTTGGTATAACCCTCAAAGGTTATGTCGTTTGCGCCTATCTTGTAGTTGCCGTCTTTACCGTCCGCTACGACGTAATTGTCGCCAATCTTGACGTACGGTGCTTTGATTTGAAGTTTGTCGCCTACAGGAAGTTTCGTGGAAGAATTTGCACCTGCGAAGTTGATGTCGAGCATTGCGCCGAATGCTTCTCCCGTGATTGTTCCTGCCGAGTACGCGTCAAACGTCAATGCGGTGTTGAGCGATGAGAATACGCTGCCGTTGATGACAATCTTGACGTTTACTTCTTGTGCGTACACGCCCTCATACGTCGTTTCGCTTCCGACGAAGCCCGTCTTGTTGGTCGTAAGGCCTTCTTTCGTTACCGTCGAAGATATGCTGAATCTGTCTCCGCCGACTTTTGCCTTTACGGTTGCTTCGAGTCCCTTGTAGTAGTCGATGCTGCCGTCTGCGTTCTTAATGGCTTTGAGTGCTTCGTTAAGTGCGGCGAGGTCCCATTCGAGGCTCATCTTCGGAGTGTTTGCGCCTGCGACGTACTTGACTGTCGCTTGGTTGAATCCGTTGAGATAGCCTACGAGGTCGTTTGTCGTGAGGCTGAGAGCGTCGATGTTGAGAACTGTCGTGTAATTGCCGTTCTTATCGCTTTCGCTCGTCAGGTTGACAGAGTTGCCGTCTTTGTCCGCCATTGCGGTAAGTCTTGAAATCTTGTAGTTCTTTGCAGTGATTTCAAGTTTGTTCTTGACGGTATTACTGCTACCCCATTGATATGAGTAGCCGACTTTGATGCTGTTGACTGCCGCGCCGTCTTTCCACGTCGTGGAGCCTTGCCAATCGTATTCGAAGTCCTCGGTGTCCCAAGCGATAGTGCCTGCGGGGAAGTTTCTTCCTTGCGGCATCTTGGTCATATCCATCACATAGTAGGTATTGTCTCCTTCTTTGACGGTTTGCAATGATTCGCCGTCTTTGACGAGACCTGCTACGTACGCGGGTACAATCTTATACTTGTTGCCGTCTTTGTTGACTTCGTCGCCTGTAAGTTGCTTGTAGCCGTTGCCGTCTTTGATGACTGCATACATCGTATTGCCCGTTGCGTCGGTAATGACCGTACCGAACGTGTATGTGCCGCGTGCAAACGAGATTTGTACGAGGTTGGGCAATTCGGACCTGAACGTTGCGCTCGTGATGTCGATGTCAAGCGTGATGTTCTTTCTCTCGAACTTACCTGTCTTGGTGTTGTAGTCGTATGCTTTAATGTCGGTTTGCTCGTAGTCGTTGGTTACGTACACGGGAATTGCGTACAGAACCACGTTGAGAGCGTATCCGTATACATAGCCTGCGAAACGTCTGCCGCTGGAATCGGCTTCGTCTGCCGCCGTAAGGTCAACCGACGCCGCGTCCCAAACGATGTACGCGCCCGTTGCGTCTTGATACGGACTGCTCGGATTGTAGTTGTTGACAATCTTGTTGCCGTTCTTCAAAGCGAAGTTTATTACCGCCTTTTGAGAGAAGTATTCCGCATTGAAGAAGTAACTGTCGCGCAACTGAATGGTCTTTTCTTCGCCCTTGTAATAAGCGGTACCGGTACGCGTCGCGGGGTCGGTTATCACGATTTCGGTAGGCACTTTTTCTGTGCCGATTACGCTTGCGCGGTCTGCGTCGTCAAACGTCAGCATACCCGTCGTGTAACTTGCGTCCGTCGTGCTGTACGGAGTGATACGGAGCATAAAGAAATCCCAAGCGTCGGACGGAATGTCTTTGCCGTTGCTTGCGCTAGACGAGACCGTCGTGTTGCTTGCCGCATTGCCGTTGGCTTTGTTGTATCTCATCGCCGTGCCTGCGCCCGTCTTTTCGCCGTTGACCATAATCTCGATTGCTTGGATACCGGGTTGCATCGTCTTGCCTGCGCAACCGTATTCTTCCGCATTCGGGTTGAGGTCGATGTAGATATTGATTGACGGGTCGATGACGCCGCTTGCGAACGGAATCGGGAGGATACCGCCGATGAGGTTCATAAGGTCGAGCAACGTAGTACCTGCAAGGTTCTTAACGGTACCCCACGATACGCTGATTGTGTCTTTGATTGCAGGCAATGCAATACAGTTCATTATCCACTTGACGAGCGTCAACGGGAACGACCTTGCAACCTTGTCGACGTAATTGACTTTTTCTTGCGTGGTTGCGTTTCTCTGTACGAGTGCGTCGAGTCCGTTGAAGAAGTTCTTATACTCGTTGCTCGTTCCGATGCCGTCGATTGCGGCGTTTTTGAGAGATTTTCCTGCTTTTGCAACGTCTGCGATGTACGGTTCGCTATCGTCGCCGATTGCCTTCATCAAGTTCATAACGATGCAATCGACCATAATAATCAACTCGTTGTAAGCGTCTTTGTCAAGCGTGACCTTTACGGAAATCTTGCCTGCGCCGTCGCTCATTTCTCTTGCGCCCGCAAAGTACGGCCAGTACTCGTAGTTGTTGAACAAGTTGAGGTCAACGCTCTTGATAAGGCCTGACAAGTTCGCGCTGTAAGAATACGAGCCGTCATCTTGCCAGCCGCTCTTGACGTTGGCAAGGTTATTGTCGTTTGCGGTAGTTGCCGTCGACGGATACGAGTAGTTCGCGTCGTCGCCGTCCGTTCCGCTGACGAGAGCGAGCATCGGAGAAGAACCGAGCAAGCTGCCGATGTCGATGCAGTCGAAGAAGCTGACGAGGGATTGCGCTATCTTGACAAGTGCGCCCTTGAGCGAGAGGTTGGTAATAAACGCGTTGTTACCGCCGATAATTGCCGTAAGTCCCGTCGTTGCGCGAGTGCTGGAGAGAGCAAATCTCAGGTTGTACTTCTCGCCGGAGTTCTTCTCGTCGTTTGACGTGTCCGACAAGTTGGTGTAAGTAAGCACTTTTCTACCGTCGAGAACGATGTTGGAGCCTACGTTCTTAGCCGCTACGTCTCCGTCGAGAACCGCTTGCCATACTTTGTTTTGAATGTTGATGTTAAGACCGGGTTTGAGGTTGTCGATTACGTTTTGGACAAGCGACATCAAACCGGACGTCTTGGAGAATGTCAAGCCTGCGTAACCAGTCTTTACGGATTCGATAACGGATTTCGCATCGAACACCTCTTTTCTGAAGGAAATATTGAGGTCGTCGACGGAAATGTTCGCACCCGTGCCAACGCTGTCGAGCGTTGCGTCGATTGACAACGATTTGAGTCCTTTCGTAGATGTGTTGAGTTCAACCGATACGGACTGAATCGGCGGCAATTCGATGCCGAGATTGAGGTTGAGCATTCCGAACAACGTCGTGATAAACGCTCTTTCAAACGTGATGCCGAGGCTTCCGTTTTCAATCTCGATTGCAAGGTTGAGAGCTTCTGCGTCCGAAGTCGAAGCGTTGCTCTTAGCCGCTGCGTCGTCGCTCGTGATTGCGTCGCGATTGACTTTTTGATACGGATATGCACCGAGCAATCCGCTGATGCCTTGGAACTTAATCTTTCCGAGTCCCAAACCGCTGGCGTCGATGTAGATTGCGTCGGAGAACACCACTCCGTCATCGTCTGTCGTCAATTCCCAAGTGTTGTTGGGGCCTGTTTGTTTGAGTTTGGACGAGCCGAGATAGTAGAGGTTGATAAAAGTCTTGTTGAGCGCGCTGATTTCAACCGCTATATCGCTGTACAAGATACCTCCGATACCGTACGCGATAATCGCGCCGAGGTTGAGGTTTGCTTTGAGCTTGACTTTGAGTTCGATAAGTTCGCTCGCCATCGTGATGTTGAGGTCAGCCATTACGAATCTGTATTCGCCGGTGCCGTCCTCTACGAGGTCGTACGAACGAGTCGAGCTGTTGTAGTTGTAAGTCTTATTGCCTGCTTTTGCAAGTTCTGCGGCGGTCATAGAGGACGCCTTCTTGAACGTGCCGAGCAAGGAAGTGCCGTCAAGCAAGTTTGCCACGAGGTCTCTCGTCCATTGTGCGAGCGAGAGTTCATACTTTGCGTCCGTGGGCTTAAGGTTGTCGGACTTCATCTTGACGTTGATTTCCGTACTCAAACCGATGGTCGGCAAGTTGAGGCTTGACAAATCGATGCTTCCGCCGTTGATAAGCGAGTTGAGGTCGAGCGCAAGGATAGGTTCGCCGAATTCGTTGTTTGCGATGCTTTCCGCAAGACCGTATTTTGACGTTGCGCTCTTTATGGACGTTATCTGCTTGCTTACCGTAGCCGCAGGTATATCGAGGCAGAAATACAAGCCGTCGCTGAAGCGTACGTTGATGCTCGTAGACGTCGAGCCTGACTCGTACTTGTAATCTCCGTTCGGGTCGTAGACGTAGTTGCTGCCTTCTTTACGGAATCTTTCTCCCGTGTAAGTCGTCTTTTCTTCTTCCGTGAGCTGGACGTACTTACGAGTCTCGCCTCTTATGAGAATGTCGCCGATGTCGGAGAGCAAATCTTCACTATAGTCGAGGTTGCGGATTTGCATTATCTTGCGATAAATGACGTTGATGAGGTCGGCGTTGATTTGGAGCAAGAACTTTTGCGGATTGACCATAATCATAAAGTATGCATAGTCTCTCATAGTTTGCTCTATCTTCTCGATGTCGCTCGAGTCGGCAACGCTTGCGTCGGATGTGGAAGCTCCTTCCGCACCGCCGATGTATTTGCCGAGCAAACCGTAAAGCAAACCGCTCTTACCGCTGAGGTTGAGTCCGCTTACGCAAACTTTTGCCGTTTCGCCGAGCAAGCCTTGCAAATCGACGTAGAGGTTATCGTCTACGAGATACAAGCCGAGAAGCGTCGTTTCGCCGTCTTTAACGGTGTTTCTTCTCACGCGAAGCGCAAGTTCGACGCTCCAGTTTTCGAGGTCGACGTTTGCGGTAAGGTTGAGCTTGACGAACGGACCTTGGTCGTTACCGATTGCGTTCTTGATGATGACTTGGAGCGTGGAGCCGGAAATCGCGCTGTTGGGATTGATAAGACCGAGAATCAAATCGAGTATCTTGCTCAAATCGATTACGTTCTTATTGTCCGTATTGTCGCCGCTTCCATACAAGGACACGTCGATAGTCATATCGAGGCTGAGTTTTGCGTTATTGATGCTTACGTATTGTCCGTAGGACGCATTGCCTTCAGAATCGCGGACGATATTGCCGTCCTCGTCTCTTTCGGCCATCTTCTCGTCTTTGTCGACGGAGAAGTCTTTGTTTATCTTTGCATAAATCTTGCCGAGAGAAATCGCGATACGGAAGTCTCCTTGCTTGAGGTATACGCCGTTTGCGTTGTCAAGCACGAATTCGCCCGTAGTTGCGTCGTAGGAGTACTTGTCTCCCGTCCAGAGCGGGAATGCGTAAGATACGAGAGCATATTCGTCGGTGGATACGAGAACGTAGTTGGTTTGTGCAAACGTATCTGCGATTTCGTAATTTTCGCCGTTCTTTACGAACGTGGTCATCTTATCCGTCCACGTCGTGCCTTCGCCTTGTGCGATGCGGCTGCCGCCGACTCCGTATTGTTCGTTATATTCCTCGACGGTTTGATAGAACGTCGTGCCTACCTTGAAGCCGAGGTTAATATCGATGCTGGGTTGATTGCCGTAGAAGTTTACGGTAATACCGCTGGTGTCTTTATCGTTTGTCGTGTAAAGTTTCGGCAAGAATTGACCGATACCTGCAAGAACCGCGCTGTCGCTGTCTGCGAGCATACCGATGAGGTCTGCCAAAATCGTCTCGTTGAGACCGACCGTGATAAAGTCGTTTGCGATGAGCAATCTGCCGAGAACGACGTTGACGATATTCCAGATGTTTGCGGGCAGAATTCCCGTATTTTCGTTTTCTTCGTCATCCGCCGCCGTCATTGCGCTCGAAGACGCGTCGCTTGCGAACAACGCGCTCAAATCGAGACCGTCAATCACTCCGTAGGAGAAGAAGTCGCCCCAGCCGACGATTTCGCCAATCTTGTGTACGTCGACGTTGAGATAAAGTTTGCCGTTTCTGATTTCGACCCACAAATAACCCTTCGGTGCGGTTGCGCCGTGATAGTTGGTTGCATAAGTGAGCTCGAGATACAACTTCGCGCCTTCGAGGACGTCGAGAATCGTTGCCGTGGTGTCGCCTGCAATCATTCTGAACAATCCGCTCGTTTGCAAGTACACTTTGACGTCGAGGTCGAGACCTATCGTGCTTGTGAAGGACGAATAGTAGTCGGTCAACGACGATGCGATGAAGTACAGATAATCGCAGATAGACTCGTTGTCGATGAATCTCGTAAGTTGATACGTCCAGTTGATGATGTCGGAAAGTTTCATTCCGAGGCTCAAAGACGCACCGATTTCAGCCGTCTTGAGGTCGCCGAGCATAGACGCGATGTCGAGTTTTGCACCGTCGAGCAATTCTTTGAGATTGATGTCGACCGCTTTGACGTAGTTGGTAAAGTCGTCGGTTATCTTATACGCTTTTTCGGGAGCGTTGGGATAGAAGTACGTCACGCCGCTTACGAGCGTATCGCCAGCGTTGAGACCGCTCTTGACGTATGCGCCCTTTGCGTTCTTGACGTACAATGCGCCGACGTAAACTTCCCCGTTTCTCGTCTGTTTCGCGCCCGTCGTGTATTCGGCAAATCCGTCAGCCTCGTACATATCCGTATAGCCGTTGCCGTCTTTATCGATGGGATAATACGTCACACCTTCGAATACTACGGCGTTTGCGATTTCGGTTGCGTTTGCGTCATAAGTGCCTACTTTTGCGTATTGCAAGTTGCCGGAACCCGTGTAGCCCTGAATTTGCGACTTGTTGACTTTGACGTAGTTGCTGTCTTTGTCAAGGACGTAGAGCGTACCGTTGAACGCGGCGAACTGCTTGCTGAGAGCGAGGTATCTGTAATCGCTGCTCGTGAGGTTGTTGAGTTTTTCTTGGACGAGAACGTATTGACCGTTGATGTCGGTGTAAACGACGCTGTCGTATTCCGTAACGTAAGGAGAACCGAGAGAGTATCTTCTGCTTTCCTTGATTTCTTCGATTACGGTTTCGGCACGCATATATCTGTCCTCGGGACCGTAATTGGTGTTTCCGGACTTATACAGAGCGTATCCGCCGTTTTCCTTTGCCGTGACCGCATACAAACCGTTACCTTGCGCCGTCAGTTCGTATCCGCCGTTTTCTTTGGCGTAATAATCGTTGCCGTCGGTGCCTCTAAAGAGTTTGACGTAGTCTTTCTCGTCGAAGTTTTTGCCGTAATAGTTGTCGTAATCCGTATTGTCGTTGTCACGATAGAAGTTTGCGTAATAGAAGATGTCCGCAGAACCTTGTTGACGTGCGAGAATATCTTCTTTTCTGCCGAATTCGATTGCGGAGGACTTGCCTTGCTCTCCGTTGAGACCTTGGATGTTTATGCCGAGGTTGACAACGGGGATGTCGCCTTGTTCGTTGAACAAGATTGCGCCTATCGTCAAATCGTACGGATTGAGATTTTGTTTGATATAAACCTTGAGGTTGGGTAGCATATCGGCAATGCTTGCGTTGTCTGGCAACAACTCTCTCAGCAACACTTTCACGAAACCGGAAGTAACGTTGATTGCGATTGCGTTCGTGAAGAAGTTGAGGTATGCGCCGATTGCGTCCGAACCTTGCTTATCGGGATTGTACGCATTTGTATTTGCGTCTGCCGTCATAGCGTCGGTTGCGTTGTTGCCGATTGAGGACACGAGACCCGATACTACGTCCTCAAGCGAATAACTGCTCATATCGACGTAAAGTTTTGCGTCTTTGCCGAGCAACGCTTCGAGGTCGAGATACAAGCCTGCTTTGCCCGTCTCTTGGTTGTTGTTGTAATAGATACCGAGAATATGCGGTTTGGTGCCGTCGAGCAATTTTCCGCTGTAATTCTTGTTATCTCTGTCAACGGAGGAAACGTATCCGCCGTTTTCGAGTTTGTCGTTCTGTTCGCCCCATACGTCGATTGCCACGTCAAGGTCTCTGATGTCGATGCCGAACGACGGCAAGATATAGAGCTTGAATTCGAGGTTGAGACGCAACGTGAAGTAGATATTGAACGACATATCTTCCGTCACTTGGAACTTGCCCTTCAAATTGCCGAGCAACGAACCGAGTACGTCGCCGAGTGCTTCGTTGATGCCTTCGTAACTCTCTCCGAGCGCGCTGTTTACCCAGACGTAAAGTTGTCCCTTACTCTTGAGCGCGGCGATTTCGGTTTCGTCCGTGACTTGGACGTAGTCTCCGTGATGCTTCTTGTATGCAATCTTCTTGAGAACGTCCGTATCGATTTCCGCTTCGAGGTCGGTCGGATTGTTGAGCGAATTGTACACTTGCTTGTAATCGTTGTAAGCAAAGTAAATCTTGCCTGCTTGGATAAAGAGGTTTCCGTTCAACGTCAACGACAGATAGTAGAAGTCTTCGGTGTCAACGTAAGTCTTGTATGCGTAGTCCGCATATTCCTCGCTCGTGAAGTCGGGCGGCAAGATAGAGCTGTTTTGTTGAACCTTAATCCAGAATTTGCTCGGGTCGTCGTTGTATTGTTTGAGTTGTGCGTCAACTTCGACTTCGCTCATTCCGCTTGCAATGAGTTGCTTGCGCAAATCGGACAACAACATCTTCTTTTCGGTGTTGTACTTCTCTTGCTTGTAAATGAACGTTCTTTGAATTTCCGTGCGAGAGAATCCCGTCGAGACAAAATACGTCTTGCCGTTTTCGATTTCTTCGAGGAAGTTCGGGAACGTGCCGTCTTTTGCCGCAAGTTGAGGACCGTCCGCAGTCTGGACGTACAAAGTCTTGTCGTTGATGACGTAGTAGTTGTTCTTGTACTCGTAGTAACGCGGTGCGGCAAGGTATCTGTCTTGACTGAAATTGCCGTCTGCGTCGTAATAATCGATTTGCCAGTTATCGAGACCGTCCGCTTCTTTATCCACGCTCGTGTAGATGACTTCGTCTGTATTGATATAGCGTGCGCCCGATGCGATGTTGTCGATGAAGTAAGGAGCTTTTGCCGCGTCCTCGCCCGTGACGTATTGGAACTTGGTCACGCCCACTTTCGGCGCAAGGATGCTGAGAGACACTTCGTAGTCCCACAAGAACAAATCGATTGATATGAATGCGTTGCGAGATTGAAGCGGTTTAACCACGCTCAATTTTGCGTCGTCGGCTTTAACGCCCTCTTTGTTGACGTACAAAACGGGGACGGATACGCCGTAAACCGTTCTCATCGTCGAGTCTTTCTCGCAGTTGTTGATTTGAGATTGGCTTGCCTCTGCGTACAAGACGTAATTGTCGGTTACGTTGTGGTCGGAATCGAGCAATCTGATGTACGTTCTGACCATCGTAACGTCGTAGTAGGACTTGGTACCCGCTTCGACGAGTTTGTCGTAAGCAACTCTGTCGACGGTTGCCATATCGGACTTCTGGACGTATGCGCCGTCGTCGTCGATATAGTAGAGTCCTTGTTTGGACGCGCCTGCACCCTTGTATTCTTCTACGCTGAACAAGTTCTTGGAGCGAGAGAGTTTTTCAAGCAACGCTTTGCGTTCCGCAACGTATTCGGGAGACGTCGTGTCGCCGATTGCGTCTGCTTTCTCTTTGAATGCGTCGATAACGCTCTTTCTCGTCTCGTAAGAGTATCTCGTGTTATCCGTATAAAGCGTCACTGCGGACTTGTTGCGGAATTCGCTATCCTCGAATTGGATTGCGTCCTCTCCCATCAAGAGCGTGAGGAGCTTGTTGATATAATCGGGTTGAGTAAGCACTTTGATATATCTCGAAGTGATTTGCAAACCGTATGCAAACGCTCTGATATATTCGAGAATGCTCTCGTCTTTTACAAGCGGGAACGTAGGAGTTTTTCCGTCATCCGCCGTTGCATCCGCAGCCGCCATAGCGTCTGAAGCCGTTGCGCTCGTAAAGAGGCTCGTGACGAGTTTGCGGATTTCGTTCGCGTCTACTTTGACGCTGGGGATATTGAAGTAGCTCAAGTCGACGTACAAACCGCCGTTGACGCGTTTGTATCTGCCTTGAGTATTGCTATAGCAATAGCTCGAATCGTAAGAATATCTCGTACCTGAGAATTGTTCGGACTCGATAAGTTTATACTTGCCGTCGGAATCGAGATAATAACTGCCGTTCTTCGTCTCGAAGTAATGGTCGTATCTCTCGCTCGGAGCAACGTAATCTTCGCTCGTCGGGTCTTCGATGTCCTCTGCGGTAAGCAATTCGAAAGTACCGCCCGCCATATAAATGCCGAGCATATCGTGATATTCCGTATCGTTTCCGCCCTTGGTTTGAAGCACTACGCTGAGGTTGACGAAACTTGCGACGTTTGCGACGAGGTCTGTCAAAGCGGAGCTACCCACTTCTTCGATAACCTTCTTGAGCAAGTCGATAACCACGAATAAGTCCATATCTCCGTCGAATTGGTCTCCGTCGTCAACGTATTTGACGAGTTCTGTACGGAAATAGTTGAGCAATGCCGCAACTTGAATATCCGCCTTAACGACGAGTTGCAACGAACGGTCAACGTCGCCCTTCGTGTCGGATTCGGACTTAATCTTGAGCAAATCTTCTCCCGTCAAGCCCGGCAAGAGCGTTGCGAGAACCGCGCTCAAATCGATGTCGCTACCGTATTTGAAGCTCGTGGAGATGTCGATTGTTTCTTCGAGCGTGAAGCGGTCGACGTCGTCAAAGTTGGTGTATTCCGCAAGTTCGTCTCCGCTGAGAACGTATGTGCGGGAATTCGTAAACGCAATGTCGAGGTCTCTGATGTCGAGTGCGAGTTCGAGCGTCATATCGTATTTCGCGCCGTCGGAAACGTAAGATTTGTTTGCTTCCGCACCTGCGACGTATTCGTACAATCTGACTTCGTCGTTGAGAGCGATATTTCTCGTCGTCTCGCTCAAAACTTCACTGCCGTCGCCCTTCTTGTTGTCTACGACTTTCTTGACGACGATTTCGTTGGTTACGGGGTTGTAATCTACAACTCTGTATCTTGCGAATCTGACCTCGTCCGCAACGTTCGTACCGGGTACGATTGCACGGAAATACTGGTCGGAGTTGCCGGACACGAACGTACCTTCCGCATCTTTCTCGAAGAAGTAATATTTTGCGGAATTGAAGTCTTGCGTTCCCGTAACTTTGTCTGCGTCGATTGCGTTGAATCTTTCGCCGTCGAGACCGATTGCGGCAGAAACGCCGAGGTTGACTTTGTTTGCGGTGTCGAGTTTTATCTTCAGGTTGGCTTGAATTTCTTCGTAGAACAATTCTTTTACGTCGAATCCGAGCAAACCTTCGGGGATGTATTCCAAAATGGTTTCAAAGAGCATATTGCCGATTGCAATCGTAAGCAAATCTTTGTTGATAAGCAATGCAAGAGCAAGGTCTTTGTTGCTGAAATCGATGTCGTCGTCTCCGCCGGACAATACGTCGGTCGCAACGAGAGCGTCTCCCGAAGAACTCGTGTTCGCTTTGTTGGTGTAATCGAAGTAATTGCTCGTATCGAAGTCGATTATGTAATCTTTGAGCAATTCCGCGATGTTGAGACCGCCGATTGCAACCTTTTGAATGTTGAACGCTTCTTCGAGGTTGAGATAGACGGTGTTATTGATGTAGTAAGCACCCAACCACAAGCTCTCGTAACCGGATTCGGTAACGTTGATAAGCTCGAGTTTGAGTTCGGACTTCGTGAGGTCGTAGATGTCGAGCATAAGCGACACGTCGAGTCTGAAGTGCGCGGAAGAATAACCCTTCGTCGTAGAGGGCATTTCAACCACGATACCCGTGAGATTGCCTATGATGCTGCTCAAAATCATTCCGAAGTCGAGCGTGCCTTCCGTGATGCCGAGTTCGAGTTCGACCGAGAAGGAAAGCGTGATAATCGTGTCGTAGAACGGATTGGTCTTTACTTCTTCGACCAACGCGACGTCCTCTTGCGGAATATCCTCGTTGTAGGCGTATTCTTTTCCGCCCTTGACGTAGGAGTGAGCTTTTTGGTCACGGATATAATCGGGCAACAATTCCTTACCTGCGCCGATTGTAATATCCAAACCGCCGAGCTTAAGTCCCATATTTACGCAACCGATTGCGAGGTCAAGTCCGAGATAGTATTGACTCATAGACGAGAACAACTCAACCGTGCGATAGTACTCGCCGTTTACGTCTTGGACGTAACCGTACTCGTATTTGTAGATTTTTTCGATTTTGACTCTTTCCCCGTTGTACAAAACGTAGGTGTAATAGTCGTTTGCCGTATCGTTGATATAAGTATCGGTCTGGACGCGAGTGTCTCCGTCGTAGACGTACATCTTATAGTTCTTGAGGCTTATCTTTTGCGTGTTTCCGCCGAAGCTGACAAGACCGTAATAGTTGCTGTTCTTGTGTACATATTTGCCGTACGCAACGCTTACTATCTTCTCGTATTCGGAGTTAGGCGCGATATAAGTTTCGTCGGGAACGTAAGTCTTGACGACGTTATAGCGACCGTCCTCGTCTCTCGTGTAGAGAATGCAACTGTCTGCTGCATAGTACTCGCCCTTTTCGGTGCGATAGTAGGTATCGAGATTCGTGATTTCGACGTAGTTGGTTTCCGCCGCGGGGTCGTTGTTGTACTTATATCTGTCGTTTCTGTACTCGTTGTTGAACTTTTCTTGTTCTTCTTTTGGCAAATCCGCGATTCTCTTGTATTCCGCCTTGCCGAAGTCTACGCCGAGGGAAATGTTGAACACGTTGAATACGTCGTCAACAGAGCCGAGGTCGGGCATAAACGCAGAGATGACGAATGCGAGCAATGCGCGGGTCAACTGAATCTGGAATTGAGTATCGCTGTATGCAAGCAATACGAGTGCGTCTCTTACCGCAGAAGTGAGAGTGAGATTCGGTTGTTCGTCGGACGCCGCGGACGCGTCTTGTCCGTTACCGCCGCCGATGCTGTTTATCTTGTCTACGACTTTCTTTGCAAACTCTACGAAGTTGTCTATCTTGGAGTAGTTTTCCGCCGTGTCTACCACTTCGGTAAGGTCAAGATAGAGCGTGCCGTGATTGAGGTACAATCCACCGAGAACTTTTTGTTCGCCGTTTTCGTATTCCGCAAAGAATCCGTTTTCCGCAACTTGAATAAATTCTATTGCGAGTTCCACTTTGTCAAGGTCGCTGTTTGCGATAAACGACTCGATAGAACCGCCGTTTAACAAACCTTGCAAATCGAGCGCGGCAAGGTCGACGTTTGCGGATACTCTCACGCCGACGCCTGCGTTAAACGCAGACAACGTTTGCAAATTGATAATCATATCTCCGAACAGATTGCTTATCAAACCGCCTGCGTTGACGATTTCCGCACTGCTCGAATTGAAGTAAATGAGACCGCTTACGCTCAAGCCGATGTTTTGGTCTTGATAGACTTCTTTTTCGGCTCTCTTGTATACTTTGACGTCTTTGGAGGTCGCAACGACTTGATTGCCGTCCGCGTCAGCCACTTTGTAAGCCGTCATCGTACGCGAATAATATTCGGTCGTGCCTGCGGGCGCGTCCGCTTTGTTAACGAATATGTCTTTATCTTTATCGTACGCGTATGCGCCTTGTGCGTCGAGCGTGTATACGAGTGCGTATACTGCGTTGCCGTCCTCGAGAGCATAACGTTGAGCGGAAGTTTCTCCTTCCGTTGCGAGACGGAAGTTACCAGTAGCCGCGTCAAACACATATGCGCCGTCCGCATTCTCTACGAAGCGCAAACCTACGGTCGCATAACCGCGAGAGTAACGTTTTACGGTTGCGTCGAGTTGTTCGCCCTCTTTAATCGGACGATACTTGCCGGACTTGAGAATGTAATTGCCGTTTGCGTCCTCGTTGAACACGTAGTAAACGCCGTTCGTTACGGGTTCTTTCTCGACTGCGTAAACTTCGTCGCCGTAGCCGCTTATAAGTCCGAGGATGTTGTTGACGTAGTCGTTGAGGTTGATGAATTTACGGCATTCGTCCACGTCGAGCATACTCTGATAATCGTCGGTGCTTTCGAGATTGACCTGTGCGTTGAGAGCAAGCGTGAAATCGACGGTATATTGTTGTTCCTCGTCGCCGTTGTTTTGTTTGATGGGGTCTTTCTTGTTTGCCAAAGCCGCCTTAACTTTGAGCGCAAGCATATCGTCTCCGAACATATCCGTTTGCGGATAGAGGAATATGCCGCTGCCGCTTTCGTCGAGAACGACTTGGTCGGAATCTATCGTAGCCTTGAGCAACATCGAAAGAATATCGTTGATTGCGTTGCTTCTGAAGAACACTCCGATATTGTCGATTCTGTTGCCGTTTTCGGGAACGCTTACGTCCCACGGTCTTGCCGCGACGACGACTTTCTTAATGAGGCTGTTGACGATCGCCATCACGTCTACGGAAGAACCGGTGGTATCGTCTGCAACCATTGCGTCGGACGACGAGGACAAATTGAAAGATACTCCGATGCTGTCGAGCAAATCGAGAACGTCGATTTGGATACGAGGTCCGCCCACTCCGAGAGCGTCGATGTAAACCACGCCGTTGATAAGGTAAATATCAATCTTCGCGGTGCTTTCATCGCCCAGTTCGTAGGTAAAGTCGAGACCGACGTGCGCTTCGAGACCTTTGAGTATCGTTCCTATGCCAAGCTCGAGATTGCCGAGGTCAACGTTGGACAAATCGTCCAATCCCATTGCTTTGAGATTGAGTTTTGCGTTTATATCGAGTTTGAAACCGTCGTCCATCTTGTCGGTAAGTGCGAGGCTCAATCCGAGTCTTTCGAGCAAATAGCCGACGCTGAATGCGTTTTGAACGGTATCGAAACCGATTTCCTGATTGTCGGTCGTGATGCGGATTTGCGGCAACATCGTGTTTGCGATGCTTTGCAATCCGTCCATACCGAGGATTACGTCGAGAAGTTTATCGAACGTAAAGCCTTGACGCACGTATTTTCCGTCGGGATTCTGAACGAATCTGTTATCGTGCGCGTTGAGGATAAATCTCTCGGAAGGCATAACCTTGCTCAACTCTCTTTCGTCGTCGATATAGGTGTACGTCGCGCTTCCGTAGAAGTCTACGATGAGGCTCAAATCGACCGCTATGATGTGAGCGTTGTTAAGTTCCGTAAATCTACCCGTTGCGATTGCGTCGTCGACTTTCTTATCGATTGTCTTGCGCGGAGCGGAATCGTCTCCCGTCGCGATTGCGAGGTCTCTTACGCTCAAACCTACGCCGATAAGGTTGCTGTCGAGGTTGAGGTCGAGTTTAAGGCTCGGTTTAAGTTGGAAATCAACGTCGACAGAAAGGTCGAGGTCGAATTGTTCGAGGACTTGTGCGATGTCGATGTCGGATTGTCCGCCCGATGTGAGCGCGGCAATAAGGCCGACGATGACGTTTTGCATAACGAGGACGCTCATTTTACCTTCGGAAATACCGAGGATAAGTTGCATTCTCTCGTCTGCGCTCATAGGCGCTGCGTCGGACGCCGTGATTGCGTCGGATTGACCTTTGCCGATTACGCCGTTGAGGTCGCCCAACAACTTTTTGACGTATTCGCAAACCACTTCGCTCAAGTTGGTATTCTTGATGCAGAAGGGATTTCTGCCGAGTGCGCCGAAGTCGAAGTAAATATCTCCGCCGTCGACGTATACGGATATGATGCTCTTGTCGTCTTTCTCGCTCTTGATTTCAAGCACGATTCTGGAGCGATTCTGGTCGTTGAGAACGAGGTTCGCGCCGAGAGAGAGACCGAGTTGATATTGCACGTCCTCTTTGAAGTCGATGCCGAGCTTGAGACCGAGGTCTTTAATGAGAAGGTCGAGATATTTTTCAAGACGAATTTCTTCGGTTTGTTTCTTCAAAGCGAGGTCGAGACCGATTTCCAAGTTGAGAGAAAGCGTGTTGAGATTCTCGTAACTCGTGTAAACGGAAGCGTCGAAGTCCTCAGGCAAAATACCGTCGGTTGCGCCAAGCTCGACGTTGATGTCGCTGAGCGTGATTCCCAAAGAAACGGGGCTTGCTTTGACCTTGAGGTCAAGTTTGTAACCGCTTTGACCGAGAACGTCGTTATTCCATATAAACGACAGATAACTGTTGTCGGAATCGAGGTTGAGGAAGTCGTCTGCGGAAATTTGCGTACCGGCAAGCATATTGACGAGCGTCACAATCATTGCTTGAGCAAAGTTGACCTTGATGCCGTCCTCGCCGATGCCGATATGGCTGATGAGGTTACCGAGCGACGAGCCGATAACGCCCATAATGTCGGGGCTTGTCGTATCGTCTGCCGACGTCGTTGCGGAATTATCCGTGGACGGCGTGAGCAAACCGCCGAGCAATTCGCCGAGCGGAATATTTGTAAGCGCAAGGTGGAAATCGTCCTTGAGGTCGAGATACAAAGTGCTTACGCTCTTTCCGTTTTCTTCGCCTGCGTAAACCACGCGGAGAGCGAGAATAACGTATTGAAGTTTTTCTGCGTTCGTCATACCGTCAACGGTCTCGATGTCTTTGTTGTAAAGTTCGATAGCGAGGTCGCTGTGAGAGAGTATGTACGCAATATCGAGGAACGACGCGGGAGAATAAAGCGTAACGTCTTTATATTTGTCCGCATTGTCGTTCGTAACGTTGATTTTAACGGCGTATCCGCCGACCATAATAAACGCTTCGCCTCTGAAGGTTGCGTCGGATTTAAGTTCGGTAAGAGCGATGCCGTCCGTTTTATAGTACTTGACAAATGCCTGACCCGTATAAGTCGTGCGTTCGACGTCGGTCAAAAGAACGTATTTCTTGCCTTCGTCGTCGAGTTTATAAATCTCGGCGTAATCTGCGAAGTTAGCGTCCGATTGAACGGGCGTGGTAAGCAAGATTTTTCCGTAAGCGACGTTTTGCGTCAAATCGATAGCCACGTCGGGGTTGAAACGAGCGTTGAGCGCGATACGGAAACCGATGTCCGCGCCTGCTTCGATAGGAGTCTGGAATTGCAAGAGCAAGTCTTTGACGAAGGAATTGAGAGCGGGATTGTCGTTGCCGAGGAAGTTTGCAATCCACTCGCCTATCGTCCACACTTCGTTACCTGCGTCCGCACCGATTGAAATCGTGCCTTTTATCTCCGCAAACACGTTGGGAATGGTAACGTCGCCGCTTTCGTTGAACAAGTTTGCGTCGTCGAAGTTGCCTTCTTGCAAATATTTGCCCAAAGAAACGGTGTTGCCGTCGCCGTTGCGGTCAATCAATATTTCGGACGAATACTCTTGAGGAGTACCGAACCACATATAATAGAACTTGCCGTTGTAGTTTTCGGGAACGGGTTTTTCGTTCTTATCGTAGTAAACGCCGTCTGCGCCGAGCCAATGCGTCGGACCTTGCTTGTTGCCGAGTCTGAGGCTTATCGTTTCGCCGTAAATTTGCGCCTTGCCTGCGGTTTGACCGTTTACGTTGTTGACGGAACCTTCTACTCTGAAGAATTTGCCGTCGTGCTTTTCGAGTTCGTCCCAAGCAATATCTATCCACGCGGTAATGTCGTTCGCGTCAACGCCGATAAGCTCGTAAACGAGTTCAGTCAAGCCTTTTGCAAGCTCGATTTTGAGGCTGTCGGACGACAGCAACGCGACGATAGACAAAGCGAGTTGTCTCTTTGCCTTTGCGTCGACGGGTTGAGAATCGTCAGCCGTCAATGCGTCGGAAACCAAACCGTTGCCGTTGATGCCGATAACGGAATCTTTTGCAAGCAGATTGAGAATCAAATCGTAAAGGTCGATATTCGTCTTAATCTTGCCGATACCGAAGTTGCTTGCGTCAACGTAAAGTTGGCTGCCCGTGTAGTACAAACCGAGAAGGACTTTCGTATCGTTCTCGAATTTGCGTCCCGTAAGCTCGATAAGCAAAGACGTAGCGTTGTCTTTGGTGCTTATTTCGGGGTTGCCGAACAGATATGCGATAATCGGAGAGAGGTCGATTTGACCTGCCACGCGAAGTTCGTAATTTATATCCATTCTTCTCTCAAACGTGAAGTCCGTCGTATTGAGAGTTTCGACAACGTATTTTTGAGTTTCTTGGTCGAAATAATAGAGTTTTCCGAGATAACCGGTGGGTACGGGAGTGGCTTTTGTAATTTCCACGAATTCGCCCGTAGCTTCGTTGTACCAGTGCGTTCCGGCAATGCCGAATTGCATCTTCGTGGTGCCTTGGTCCGCTTCGAAATCGAGGCCGAGACTCAAATCGAGCGAGATGTAAGGATAATTCAAGATTTCGAGATACTCGGGGATTTTGCTCTCGTCGAGATATTTCGTGCAGTTGTCGGAAAGACCTGCCGTAATGCCGACTATAGTAAGGTCTGCGTTGAGGCTGCTTCCCAAACCGAGGAATACGCCCACTTCGAGTTCGCTGAGATTGAGACCGTCGTTGAGCGCGATTCTGATACCGCCTTGAATGTCGGAGTTTTCAAAATTGATGTCGATGCCGTTTGCGACTTTATATTGTTTGCTATCTGCATCGTAATAGTAATATTTCCCGTTGTAATTATCGGGAACGGGGTTAGAAGCGATTTCGTAATACGTATCGTTTGCCTCGTCATACCAATGAGTTGCGGGCGTGTTGATGCCGAGCATCGTGAGAATCTCGTTGAGAATGCCGCCGCCGATAACCACTTCGATTGCGTTGTTGCCGATGTTGATGCCTTGGAATACGCCTGCGATAAAGCCGACGATTTTCGTTGCGTCGAGCGTGCTTCCGCCGTTATCTCCGCTCTCGCCTCCTGCGGCAAGCGCGTCGTTGGACGAGGACGCTGCTAAACCGAGTTTGGAAATGAGGTCGGCAAGATTGAGTTTTATCTTATCGATGCGTATGCAGTTGATAAGCGAAGCGTCGAGATAGAGATTGCCGTCTTGCAAATAAAGCGACAACAATTCTTCTCCGCTGTTCTTGCTAAGAACGATTTTTGCGGTAGATTTGAGTATTGCGTTGAGGTCGATACCGCCAGCCGCGTCAATATCCGCGCTGAGGTCGAGTCTAAGTCCGCCCTTGATGTTGCCGAGTTCGATGAGCAAATCGATAAGGATACCCTTGTAGGAATCGCCCAATCCTTGGTCGCGCAAATCCATTTTCAGGTCTGCGAGCGTGCCTTTGAGCGTTTCGAAGTCAATCTTGAGTCCCGTGGACAGATTGATGTGCAACAAGTCGGCGTTGAGTTCGCCGTTCTTGAGAATGGGCAAATACTGGTCCTCGTTGTTTTGAACGTTGACGAAAGCGTCCTCGAAATAATCGGGGTCGTTGATTTTGCCGAACGTTACCGCTCCGCCGAGAGTGAGAGCCACGTCGAGACCGTTGTTGATTGCGCTGTCGCCGTTGGGAACGAGAAGTCTGACGTCCAAATCGAGACGTTTTTCTTTTTGTCCGCCGTCGTTTTCATATACGAGCGACGCGTGGTCGATAGGAATATTCGCGCCGGCATTGTCTCCCGTGAATACGAGACCGAAAATCATATCCAACACGTCTTTGGTCAATGCAAGTTGAATTCCGTCGATGTTGAAGATGTTTCCGTCCATATTGACGTTGATTTTGTCGATAATCGTGGAAATGAGACCGATAACGTCGACGTCTGCCGAACCGATTGCGTCGTGAACGACGATGATGTCGCCGCTTTCTCTCAACGCTTCGTATTGCGCGCTCGTAGACGCAAGACCGTCGATTGCGCCCTTTATGGTCGCAAAGAGTTTGTCGAGCAATTCGTCGATAAGCTCGTTAACGTTGATGTCGTCGACTCTGAATTTCGTTCCGTTTTCGCCGAGAACGCCGCTTGCGTCGATGTATACTTGCTCTTTTGCACCGTCGTAATATGCGCCGAGTCTCTTTTTACCGTCGAGACCGCGCACTTCCGCCAAGATTCTCGTCTTGCTCGGATTCTTGGTGTTTATCTCTCCTTGCAGAGCGACGGAGAGTTCTATCTTTTGGTTGACTATCGTGATGTCCTTCGCAAACATCGCTTGGAGCGATTTGAGCATCTTGGGGTCGAGATTGTTGGTAAGGACGTTGGAAAGGAGGGTGCCGAAAGAATCTATGACGTTCTGGACGGTTACTTTGCCGTCTTTGAGGTCAAGCGAGAGTTTGATTTCGGCGTCGAGAGTGAGGAATGAGTATTGAGATTTGCTTTCTACGTTTGCGTAGAAGTTATCGGAACGGTCCGTTTCGTCGTCAGAGAACGGAACGTTGTCTTTATTGCGGTTTTGCAAAGTTTCGACAACTTTGACCGATGACGTACTTGAGAAGTCAGCTTTTGCATAGCCGAGAGAGATACCGACTTCGTTTTGGAATTTGCCGTATCTTTCTTCGACTTCCTTGACTCCGTAAGAGTTGAAGTCCGTGTCAATGCTGAGGTTAAGTCCGGTAAGTTTGCCGTCTTTGATGTCCGCCTCGAGATAAAGAGCCATACCGGCAAGCGAGCCGAGTTTGCCCAAATCGAGTCCGAGAATCTGTTTGACGAGACCGGTTATGTTTTCGGGAATAAGACCTTGAACAAGCGGAATAAGTCCCACAACGACACCGAGGTCGATGGGGATTTGCAAAACGATATGTTCGCCGCCGTAATTGATATAACGGGAGCGAGAACCGCCCATAAGGACGTTTACGAGAATTTGCTCCACCGTCATATTGACGAGGTCCATACCGACGAGATTCTTGATGAGTCCGCCGAGGTCGTAGCCGAGGAGTTTGTCGAACAAAACGTGCGTAAGGTCGAGGTCCGCGAGCAATTCGTCGAATTTTTCAACGAGCGAACCCATATCGATGTTATCCGTCCAAACTACGTCGACGCCCTTCTTGATGCCTCTCATATCGGCAACGAGCTTGCCCTCGTAGTAATATGCGCCGAACAACAACTTGCCTTTCGTACCGTCTTTGGACAGCGAAGTGAGCGTCTCCGAGTCAAGCGTAAGTCCCTCGAGTTCCGCAGTCTTGAACTGTCTGAACTCAATCAGGATTTCGCTGTCGTCGTTGCCGTCTTTGGCTTCGGTGTCGATTTTACCGGCAAAGCGCATCGTGACGAGACTATCGTAGGAATCCTTTTGGAAACCGAGGATAAAAGTCGTATCCGCCGTTATGTACCTGCTGCCCTTACCGCTTTCGGCTCCCGCATTGAGTGCCGACGCTTTGAGAGCTTCCCAAGCCAACGCCGAGTCGATGTACTGTTTGTCGTCGACGATGTTGTCGTCGGGCTTCGGTACGGGGATGTCGGGCGTCGGAGTTACGTTGTCCGACGGCGAGTCGCATGCCACGAGACTGAACAGCATCACGCTGACCAGTACGAGTAGCAAAACCAGTGCAATTTTTCTCATTCTCATAATCTTCCTCCGGTGCCACACGCGTCCTTGCGTATGCACGATAGATTATTATACGCGATAATTATACGATTTTCGCCCGCATTTGTCAATAGATATATTTTTAAATGCTCGAAAACTATACCTTGTGGCGCGCTCGGTGTCACACCACAATAAGTTGCGATTTTCGCCCGAAATATTGTCCTTAACGCGTCTTTTAAGTCCGAAAAAAGTCTGAAAATAGTTTTTCCGACAAATGTTCGATTATATCTCTAAAAACCACCGTTTTTCGGCATTCTATCGGTATTTTTTGACAAAAAATTACATTTCGTTTTCTTTGGATTACGGTAGGTTAGATTCCGTAAAAAAATTTTCGGCGTTTACAAAAACCGTTTCTTATGTTTTTTCGCGATTTTTCGCACGGTTTCTTTATTTTTCGATATTCTGTCCGCACGATTTTTTGTATTGCGAAACATACGCCCCTCTCTCGTTGACACGCTCGTAAAATCGTGTTAAAATTTTTTTCGTTATGCAAACGAGATACGAAAAAAGTGCATTGATACCCGACGACGTGCAAGTCTTGAGGGTTGAAAAAAGACGACGCAAACGCGTGTGGGAAATCGATTTTCTGCGAGGTTTATGCGTCGTTTTAATGGTGCTTGACCATCTCACGATTTTGATTTCCGACTACTTCGGACCGACGTGGTACGGGTTTAATTTTGCGTACACGGGCAAGGGCGACGCGTTCACTTTGTTTTGTCGCGAATGGTCTTACAGCCACGCAAGAGAGATAATTCACCCCATCGTCTTATTCGTTTTCTTCTCCGTTTCGGGCATATCCTGCACCTTTTCGCGCTCCAACGCAAAGAGAGGACTTATGCTCGGCGGCGTTGCGCTTTTATACACTCTCGGCTCGTATATCGCGGAAGAATATATGGGAATAGGCGGCGTTTTCGTTGCTTTCGGCGTGCTGGATTTCCTTGCAGTTTCTATGCTGTTGTACGCGCTCATAGCGTTTTTGTGCAGAGATAATCGCTGGGCAATCGCAGGAGTCAGCGTCGCGCTTATCGTCGTTACGCTCTGTTTATATTTTCTGTACACTCCCCCTGCGACAACGCCCAAAATATTTGCGGTTATCTTCCCTCCGTACGATTTTTACGGCAACAAGTCTCTGTTCTACTCGCAAGGCGAGTTTTCTCCGGGAGATTTGTTTACGATGATACCGTATACGGCGTTTTATTACGCAGGCGTGCTTATCGGGCAACTGCTTTATTACGAACGCACGTCGTGGTTCTCTCTCATCGACGGAAAATGGAACAAGCCTATGTGCTTCGTGGGTCGGCACGCGCTCATCGTCTACGTCGTACACGTCGTGCTGATGGCAGGACTCCTGTCTCTCATCACGGGGCTGTTTATCACACCCGGCGATTTCGGAATCTGAGCAACGAACAAAACAATAAAAAGATATTAAAAAACCCTGCATAGCAGGGTTTGTTTTTTATTTTCTCGTCGATTTATCTTTTGTTGCCGACAAGGCGTATCATTGCCCTGCCGCTCATATCGGTGCGAACTATGGATATTTGCTTCATTATTCTTCTCGTCAGTCTGTCCGCGGACCTGATGTTTTCTATCTTATACGGCTGTCCCGCGTCGGAGACGATTTGCATATCGCATACGCCCGTGATTCGCTGGAAGAATCTTTGATTCGTTTCCACGATTTTGATTTCGTTGAGCGGAATTACCACGGTTTTTACGCTGGATATGCCCTCTCTGTATACGATTTTATCTTCGGTCAACAAAAGTTCTTTGGCTTCGAAACGAACCAACTGCACTATAAACACGATTACGACGATTATTCCGCAACCGAGCAACGCCCATTTCATCACGTCGTCCGTAAGAAACACCGCTTGGGGTTGTTTTGTCAAAACTCCTTCTATCTGGTCCTTGAAAATCCACACGACGGCAAGTATACCGCCCAAAATAAACGCAACCAAAAACGTCCGCCAAAAATACCAAGCGGAAAATTTGCCTTTTGCCACAATTCTTTCGACTTTCGAATACTTTCTTTCAAGAGCCTTCATATCGCTACCTCTTACTTAAGGCATTTAGGAAATTTTGCAACGTGCAACAGCGTTGCTCCGAACGGCTGATACGTCCTTTCGAGACACTCCTCGGAGTAACTGCACTTTTTGGGAATTTGCGTAAACCCGTTTACGTCGTAATCCCAGTTAAAGACCGTTTTCGAGCGTATTTTCAGCTCAAACGGGGGACTGACGAAATTAAACGGCTTGTCGGTAAAATCGTTTACGACCGTCGTTTCTTCCTCGTTCAACGCCTTTGCGCCCGACTTTCTTGCGAAAATAGGACTTACGTTCCACTTCTTGACGGACTTTACGCTCAATATACGCCTGTCTACGGCGTTTTGAGACGTCTCGTAGGGCAACTTAAGCGACATAAGCAAATTGCCCTTATACAGGCTCTTTGTATCGTCCGAGTTGTCCTCCGCCACAAGCGGAATGGACATCTTGAGCATAAACGTACTTCCCGTCTTAAGAATGCACTTGACGGAAATTTCTCTGCTTCCCGTCGCAACCACCTGTCCGCCCGATATGAGTTGCATAGTGGTGTTTTTCGGCACTCTGAAATTGATTTTGACTTCCTGTTCCCCACTTGCCTGTTCCACCTTAAACACGACGGTATTGCGGAACGGATAACCCGTTCTTTCGGAAATCGTAAGCGTCGTTCCTCCTGCGGATACGTCTATAACGCAAGGCGTATACGTCAAAAAGTTCAACTCCTCGTCTTTGACCATACACGCCGTTTGCATATACAGCGGATACGCGGACAAAACGGCAATCGCGCCTTTTGACAGTTTTCTCGTATAAAAAGCGTTGTCGCAATCGGAATACGGCAATTTTCTTGCGCAGGACGCTTCCACCTGATTTACCAATATCGTATCCTGCACGGCGGTTCCGTCCTCGAAACACGCCCCCGGCACGAGATTGAAAATAATACGCTCGACGATGTCCATCGCGTGATAATCGCGAGTTTCTCTCACGACCTCTATCAGCGATTCGAGATATTCCACCGCCGCTTGCACGTCGATGCCTCTGACGCCTTTCCCGCTCGCAAGTCGCGGGTCGCACGCAAACGCGCCGAGCGGCGTTCCGTGATACTTTTCAAGCGCGGAAATCATCTTGAGCGACAAATTCTTAAGCGCGTCGTCGCCTATAAATCTGCCGTAAGTCGCAGGATATTTGACCGCCTTTGCGAGGTTGACTCCGCTCGTCTCCACGGCAACCTGATGCGCCGATTTGCGCCAATGCAATTCGGCAAATTCCCTCGTATACGGTTTTTGTCTTTTTGACGTTTGATTGACGCAATCGTAGGTTAAAACCATCTTATTTATGCGTTTAAGTGCCGATTGCGAGATATATTTGTTATACGGTTTTTTATAAACGAAGCGCGACGCGAGCTTGAACCAATCGTTGCTTTCTGCCCTCAACTGCTCTCCGAGGTCTTGCAACCACTCGAGGTCGGTCTCTCTGTAAACGGTCTCTATGGCTTGTATTTCGTCAAGCAATCTCGCTCTCGAATCGTACCAGTCCGCCCACATCGACGACGTGTTGAATTGACTCTTGAAATACTTTTTCAAGAACGGCAAAATTCGCTCGTTGCCCGTTGCTTCATAGTACGTCAGCAACGCTTTTACCGCTTCGATTTTGGGCGTAAGCGAACGGGATTCTTTTGAACCGAAATCTCCGCCTTCGTTCGCGCTCGACAATATCGGCATAACGTAGCTCTTTGCTCTGTCCTTGAGATTTTTGTCGTCGAGCGCACAGGCAAGCAAAGTTATTCCGCGCAAAAAACGAGGCAGATTCTCGTTTCCGCACCACTCTCCGTTTTTAACCAAACCCGAAAGACCGCCCAATCTTTTTTGCAGATTGTTCATAAGTTGCATCTGGTCGAGCAACCAACCTTGCGGCTTTATTGCTCCGAGAGGCAGTTTTTTCAAGTTTTTGTCAACGGATTTTGCCAATTTCAGGTCCTCTTTCGAGGTGTATATACACCTCGCTTATTATATTAAATTAGCACATAACGCCGACAAATGCAAGAAAAACAAATCTTTCTTGCGTCCTCGGCAACGTTTGGCGCGTTATTTGTAGGAGCGTTCCTTCATTTTGTCGGAATTCGTTTTCTTCTTTTTCTCTCCGTTTTTGAAGTTGTGTATTTCCACTTTATACTTTTTGCCGAGCGATTTTTTTGCGCAACGCATTGCAAATTTCGTTATTTTGAGCGCAAGTTGAACGAGAGCCACAAGCAACGTAAAGCCGAAAACTATCCACTTTACGAGGTCTGGTTCTCCCGTAGCGATACCCGCCATAGAAACGGCTGTCAGCGCAAGGAAAAACACGTTGACGAACGCTTTGAATATGCCAAGCACTTTTCTATAGGTGGCCACTCCGTTTTTAAGTTTTTTAGGGTCTTTGAACGTCAGCACCGCAAGCGCGATAAACACTATGATAAAAATCGCAAGCAGGGGTATCAACGCGTAGGTATAAACGGAATCCACCCACTTCTTTGCGATAAAAGTACAGACGGAAACTATTGCGTACAGCGTGGAAATCAAAGTCCACGCGACGTTGGCTTTCTGAAATGCGGTTAAATTTTTGCCTCTTTCTTCCGCAATCGCTTCTTTCGTCGCTTGCTCTATTTGTTCGTGCGAATAATCTCCCGAAACGGAAACCTCGGGCACGGTTGTGTCTTTCGGCTTAAATTTTGCTTGTTTTGCCATATTTTCTCCAAAAATTACAGCCCGCCGAACGGCAGGCTGCAAAAACAGAATCGTTATTTTACACTTGTTTTGCAACCACTCTTGCGAGGAAGTCGTCGCAAAGTTTGATATTCTCTACCGCCGCGCCCGTATTCCAGTTGAGCGGATAGCAGTGATTGTCCAAGAATTTGGTGCTGTGATGCTCCTCGACGTGTACGCCGAGGTCTTGCAATTTCTTGACGAGCTTTTGTCCCTGTCCGTTGCAGAACATATCTTTTTCAGCATAAGTGATGAACGAAATCGGGAAATTTTCGTCGACGTAGCCGAACGGAGCAAGATAATCCGCGTATTCGTACTTATCGAGGTCTTTGACGTGAATTCCGCTGAAGTCAAACAAAATCTTGTCCGTGAGATTGAACGGCATCTTTTGTCCGAGGGCTTCGCCGATGTCGTAGATACCGCAATCGAGCATAGCCGTGCGGAATTTCAAATCAGTACTGACTCCGAATCTTTCCTGCAAAGCCTTGTTTGTGGACACGCAGGAGAGCATTGCCGAATAATAACCGCCTGCGGAATCTCCCGACACGCACATATTGTCAAGGTCGAGATTGTATTTTTCGGCGTTTGCGCCCACCCAGTTGAGAGCGGCTACGAGAT
This sequence comes from Christensenella sp. UBA7588, assembly GCA_002478945.1. Classification (GTDB taxonomy): domain Bacteria; phylum Bacillota; class Clostridia; order Christensenellales; family CAG-917; genus CAG-475. The sequence goes on along the minus strand of DLKM01000010.1, from coordinate 8,551 downwards.
GTTGTATTCCCTTCGGGAAAAGATATTTCGGACCGAGACCGTAGTTGACGTTGACGACGAAGAATCCTTTGTTTGCCGCCCATTTTGCAAGGCCTCTGCGATAGTGCTTGTCGCCTGCGACAAATCCGCCGCCGTGAATATAGAAGAAAACGGGATATTTTTCGTTTCCGTCTTTCTTGACGTAATAAGTGTCGAGCTTGCAAGCGTCGTCCTCGCCGTATGCAATATCGGTTTCGATTTCAAATTTCACGTCTTTGAAACGAAGCATCTTCTTTTTGTTTTGAGCGCCGTCGAACAGTTTGTCGATTGCAACGAACAAAAATTGCGCAAAAGTCATAAGTAGTTACCCCTTTTGTTTTGTATAAACAAATATTAGCACATATCGCACATTTGTGCAATATCTAATTGCTCGATTTTGCGCACGAAACGCGTTTTTGAAAAATATATTGACACGGAACAAATCTTGTGGTATTAACATATAGAAAACTTTGTGGACTTTTCCGGACCGTATCGGTCAACTTTTCGCCACACGATTGCGTTTTGCGATTGTGTATTTTTTTTGCAAGGCGCATAAAGGGGAAAGACGTTATGAAAAAACTCACTATTCATTGCGAAACCGCATATTTTCTTTCGATAATTCTGCTTGCTTTGTCCGTCGCGATGCTTACGACTTCAGGCTACGGGCTTTCGATGCTCGTTGCGCCGGCTTATCTTTTGAGCCTGATGCTCGGCATCGAGTTCGGAATTGCGGAATATATCGTTCAAGGCGTTTTAATCGTTCTTTTTTGCCTTATCGTAAGACGATTCAGAGTCGGATACCTGTTTTCGTTTATATCCTGTCTTTTGTACGGCGCAATACTGATAGCGTGGCAAAAAATTCCCGCTTTTAACACCGCAATCAATCCGCCCGAAAGTTATCAGACGTGGCAACGCGTGTTGCTGTTTATTTTCGGAGATTTGCTCACGTTTTTCTCCGTCGCGCTGTCCTTCAAATCCTATCTGCATCCGCAGGTTTACGACTTTTTCGTAAAAGGCGTGAGCGAAAGATACCGTTTGAAACAATCTATCGTAAAAACCGTGTTCGATTTTTGCTGTCTTGCGACAGGCACGGCAATGACGCTGATTGCGTTCAAAGAGTTCCGCGGAATATACTGGGGTACGCTCGCAACGGCAATATGCGGCGGCACGATTATAGGCTTGTTCGGAAAACTCTTGGACAAGTTTTTCGTATTCAAGCCGCTCTTTGCGAATGCGGCGGATTTATTCGCTTTGGACGGACCGTCGTTGCCGAAAAAACTTATGCGCTTGCCATATCAAAGAGAAATATGATTTTGGCATAAAAAAACAGGCCGCCGACGCGACCTGTTTTTATTTTTATCGATTCACACGTTTTACAGTTGAATTTCGTTAAATTCTTTGAGGTTTTTCATTATCAAATCAAAGTAACGATTTGCGATTTCGACGTCTTTTTCGTTGCCTCTGATTGCCGTTGAGAGCGTAACCCTACCCAGTATCGTCGTGACGGACATAAGGAAGAAGGGTTTGTATTTGACCGCGCCCGAAATGAAGCCGTCTACCATTTGCATACCCTCGAACGTCAACTTCTTGTCGTCGAGCAAGCCCATATTGCTGACTGCGATAAGCGGATTGTCATAACCTGCTTTGATTGCAAACTCCGCGATGTCTTGCGGGAAAATGGTGTACGCAAGTTTGAGAAGCGGCAAGGAATAAAGCCCCATAAACTTGTCGCGCTTGTAGCCTTTGGTGGAACGAATGATGTTGACGACGGTGTCCTGCATCGTTTCGCCCTTGCAAAGAGTGCGGATTGCCATCCACGCCGTGTGGTTGGTAAGGCCGCCTTGCAAACCGCCCTCGACTATATGTTTGCGGAGGTCGATTGCGCACGATACCGTGAGGCTGTCGTCGTCTTTAAGTCCGCAAAGCTCGTAAAGCGAGCGGAACACGAGAGCCATAATGGCGTCGTTGACGGTAATGCCCATCTTTTTCGCAACCACTCTCATCTTGGCAAAATCGTCCTCAAAGATTTCTCGTTTGATAATGCGGTTTACGTCCTCGGGTACGCTTTCCGACCACGGGAACGGCACTTTGTCCTGAGCCTTGCTGATGTTTTTGTAAAGTCCTTTCGCGTGCTTCAAATCGTCGCCCTCGAGCATCGAATACACTTGCTCGTACGCACGAGAACCCGTTTTCATACTCAACGCCGCATAATCTTTGCGTTTGAGCGCGTTGTAGTTGGCGCAAAGCGTCGCAAGGCAGTATTTAAGGTCTCCGCCGTCCATACACATATGGTTGTTACGCCAGCAGAACACGCTTTGTTTGTCGTCCTCGAAAATTGCGATTTTGACTTGTACGTTGTTGTCGTAAGGTATAACTTCGCAAAGCCACTTGTCCGCAACGACGTCCGCGTCCTCGACTTTTTCATAAGACACTATATCGTCAATCGTATACTTTTCTTCTTTCCAGTACGGCTCTACAACCGTAGTGTTGAAAGACGAGTGAAGCACGGGTGCTTTTTCGACCATATACAGCACGGCGTTTTTGAGTGCGACCATATCGAAACTTCCCTTGTACGAGAATTTCGCGTGTACCATTCTGTCGTAATAATTGCGGAAAAGAAACTGCATTCTATCCCACATTTCAGCCTTTATCGTATTTGCCATAACAATTCCTCTATTTGCATAAAACGATGTTTATATCGTCAAAACGATACGTTAATCGTCCCATTCAGTCCAATATGCTTCGTTTTGTTTTTCGTTTTTATCGGCAAGTTGCGCCTTCTCTTTGGCGTTGTTTTTCTTTGCTTTCTTGACGACTACGACGATGACTTGCACAAGCGCGCAAACGACGCCCGCAAGGCAAAGCAACCAGCCCGGATGCCAAATGCTTCCGATACCGAGTATTACGTCGAGAGTGATACCCAATATGACGTAAAGCATCACGCCGAACACCTCGACGAACACGGGAAGTTCAAACCATTTTACCTTGCTGTTGGTAGCAAAAGCGATTGCCGTATCCGAGCCGAGAACGACGACGGGCATCGCAAGGAAAGCAAGCCACGAGCCGTTGACTTTGAACACGAGTTGAAGAACCAAAAATACGAACACCGTCAACAACACCTCGCATACCGCGATGCACAGTCTTGTGAAAACGTATTTGCGTTTTTGCGCCGTCTTTACGGACAAATAAACGAGAATAACGCCGATACCCGCGAAAATTCCGCCTACCATAATAAGCCACGTCGGAGACCACACTTTCGTAACCGCGCCTACGACGAGATACACCACCGTCAAAAGCAGAACGACCGCAACGGAGCAAATGCTTGCGACGCTCACTTTGCGCTTAACCTCTCCGCTCTTGATTTGTCTGCTTTCGAAATTTTGGAGCGTAAGGTCGATGTCTCCCAGTTCGGACACAGCCATATCGTAAATAAGCTCGTCGTCGGAGACGCCTTTTATGCGCAACTCCTGCTCTCTGTCGAGAAGCTGACGGAGCAATGCTTTGCGGTATTCCATAGCCGCTTTCGTGGGTGCTATTTTTCTGAAATGTTCCTCAAGTAACTGTTTGAATTTCTCTTTCATTTTGTTTTCCTCTTACACTTTCGTGTCGTGATTTACACCTAATATACGAACGGTGTGACATTTGGTTACGCAATCACGCAAAAAATTTTTCGCGCATAGGATGTAAAAGCATCGAGCATCGTAGTTCTTTTATATTTTATACCAAAAGCGCGCACTTTTCAACAAATACTTGAATCGTGCGGCGCAAATTCCTCCGCTAAATAAAACGGTACATAAAAAGGAGGTATCGAATTATGCTTTTCAACTGGTTTGGCAACTCGTGTTGCAACAATAATCCTCGTCCGTGCGGTTGCTCGGGCGCAAACACAATCGAATATATCAGAGGCCCTATAGGTCCGCAAGGTCCCGTCGGTCCTATGGGTCCGATGGGACCGCAGGGAGCGCAAGGCATACAAGGGCCTCAAGGCGCGACGGGCGCAACCGGAGCAACGGGAGCGACAGGCGCAACGGGTCCGCAAGGACCGCAAGGAGAAGCCGGCACAAGCGCGTTGCAAGACGCTCTGTACGCTTACGGCGGAACGCAAACGGTTGCGTCGGCTGCAATTATTCCGCTTGCAAACTCGACCACCACGCCGACGACCACGATGGCACTTACCGACAACGCCGTAGTCTTGCCCACAGGCACTTATCTTATAACCTACGGCGCAACGGGAACGAGAACCACCGACGGCAATCTCTCCGTGCAACTTTACGCAAACGGCGCGGCAATCTCCACCGAGATTATATCCGCAAACGCGTCTGCGACAAATTCGGCAAACCTGTCAAAGACCATACTTTATAATGCCACTGCGGACGGAACGACGCTTTCAATCTACAATACTTCGGGCGAAAGCGTAAACCTCACGGGCGCAAACATCACGGCTATGAGAATCGTGTGACGCAAACGCAAGCAAAGGCTTGCAAGCCCGATTGACACGCAATAACCTAAGCGAAAAGAGGCTGTTTTTATTGAAAAACCGCCTCTTTTCCGCAGTTATAGGACAAATGTATGATTGCTTGTTTTTTACAGTCCGTTTTTCGACAAATTATTGCAAAAAACATTGATTTTTCAAAATCAAATTGTTAGAATGAGTTTTGCTACACGCGCGCATACGCCTATATGTACGCGACATTAAACATATATCTTTCACGCCGTCGGCTTGTCGGCGCAGTACTTTCGGAGTTTGCAATATGGACGGACGCACAAACATCATTGCCGTTGCAGGGAAAGGAGGAGTCGGAAAGACCTCTCTTTCTGCCGTAATCGTAAAACTTCTCGTTCAAAATTTTCCCGATAAAAAAATACTCGCAATAGACGCAGACCCTGCGATAGGTTTGTCCACCGCGCTCGGCATAGAACCGAAAAAGACGATTGACGACGTACGCAAAGAAAACGTCGAACAGACGCAAAACGGCAAAATCGCCCCCATTGAAATTCTCGGAAATGCGGAATATTCCATAGAAGAAGCGATTTGCGACTCAAACGGTTTTTCGTTTATCGCAATCGGACGTCCGGAAAGCGCGGGTTGCTATTGCAAAATCAACACGTATCTCAAAGACGTGATTGCGCTTATTGCCAAACATTACGATTTCGTCGTGATAGACGGAGAAGCGGGCATAGAGCAAATCAATCGCAGAGTTATGGAAAAAGTCACGCATTTGTTGCTCGTGACAGACCAGTCCAAAAAAGGACGCGACGTGGTAAAAACCATCGCAAAAGTTGCATCCGAACTCGTTATGTATGACGAAATCGGCGTCATTCAAAACAGGTTGTCCCAAGAGGCAATGGCAAAAAAGCCCGTTGTGGACGACATAAAAACGCTTGCCTATATCCCGTCGGACACCGCTTTGGCGCGTTGCGACGTTATGGGCGAAAACGTATTCCTCCTCCCCGACGACTCTCCTATCTGCGTCGGCGCGAAAGAGGCTTTGCAAGAAATACATATTTTATAGGAGATACATTGTGAGAGACTTAAAACACCTCATCTACTTTGAGAACTTGTTGGAAAACTCCAACAACGAACTCATCCAACAGGCGCAAGAGGCGGGAAGAAAGGCAATCGGACACGTTTGCTATCAGATTCCCGAGCCGTTGCTCAACTTGCCGGGAATTTTTTCCGTCAGACTTCGCGCGCCGAGAACAACCAGCACGGAAATGGGCAACTACTATCTCAGCCCGATTTTCTGCGAAGCGTGCCGCGCCATTTTGGAACGCGCTCTGGAAGGCGGATTCTCTTTCCTTGACGGATTGATTGCTCCCGAAGCGTGCGCAATGATGAATCGCCTTGCAGAAAACATCGAGCATCTCGGTTGCTGTCCGCACGAAGGCTTCTTCGCGTCCTACTGCGACGTACCTATGAAAAGCGACGAAGTAACGCTCAAGCACTACGTTCTGCAAATGCAAGAACATTGCCTCAAACCGCTTCACGAGCATCTCGGCATCGACGTAAGCGACGCCGCTATCCGCAAAGCCGTCGAGGAGCAAAACAAAATCTCCCGACTCATTACGGAAATCGGCGAATACAGAAAAGACGCTCAACCCAGAATCACGGGTTACGAATTTGCGATTTTCTGCCTTGCGACATACTGCTGCCCCAAAGATTTGCTCATAGAAAAACTCGAAGAAACCGCAGAAGAACTCAAAACGAGAGTTCCCGACCCTATCGGCACTTATCGCGCTCGCGTTGCAATGGTCGGTAGCGAAATCGACGACCCGAGCTTCATCAAACTCGCGGAAGATACGGGACTTGTGGTGGTTGCCGACAGATACTGCTTCGGTTCGTTGCCCGGCAGACAAGAAATCATTCTCAACGACAAAGAGGACGCGCTCACTCAAGTGTGCAGATACTATATGCAATCGGGACAATGCCCCCGTTTCCTCAATACCGAAAAGGTAAACGAGCGTCACGGATACGTCGATAGAATCGCAAGAGAATATCACGCCGACGGCATCATCATCGAACAAATCAAATTCTGCGACTACTGGGGATACGGCAGACCCTTTATGCACGCCGTTTTGCAAAACGAATACGGCTATCAGGTTCTTTCCATCGACCGTCCGTACAATGCGGGACAATCGGGACAACTCCGTACGAGAATCCAAGCGTTCGTCGAAGCAATGGAAATCAAGAAAATCCAGACTGAAAAAGGAGAGCATTGACTATGGGCGCAAAACTTAATTCCGAAAAACTCGGCAAATTCTATAAAGCAGGCAAAAAAACAGCCACCCGTAGAGAATGGCGCGGTTTCAAAGATACGATGTACGACTTCGGTCGTTGGCTCAAAAACTTGCTTGTAATGGGCAAATTCATAATGAAACCCACCACAATCAAGGCACTTTTCACTTATAGATGGTTTGGCAACTATATGGCGGCTTTCGACTATATCGACAGACACCTCGAAGGCGTAAGAGGAGAACAACTGCGCATAGGTCACAAGCAATACGACAGCATCGTCGGACACCTTACGCAAACTATGGACACCCTCTTTAAGTGCGACAAGCGTATCGGCAACAAAAACGGCAAATACGACGAACTCAACAAGAAAGTCGTCATTATGGACGAAAACGGTATGATGGTCGTCGCAATGGGCTTCCCCAACCTCAAATTCCTGTCCAAAGAAGTGCCTGCAATCTACACGGGTTCAACAATCGCTCAGGACGGCGTTCTGCACTACATCGAAGTTTCCGAAGAATTTCAGATTCCTTCCGACGTATGCCCGATGCCCTGCGCGGAACTCGGTTGCGCTATCGACGAGGACTTCCCCATTTGCGGCGTTTGCGCAATTCACTGCAATACCACTTGCGACGGTTCTTTGATGGGCAACCAAATCGAAGACCGCCACGACGACCTCCCCTCTTTCACGATGGCTGCGCCTATGCGCCACCAACAAGAGTCCGTTCTTCCTTATTCTCGTGACCAAGTGGTTGCGGCAATCAAGTTTATCGAAGAACACACGGGCGAAAAATGGGACTGGGACGCTTTTGCAAAGAACTGCAAGACTTACAACGCTCAAAACGCTTTGTTCGACACTTGGCTCGAAATGAACAAAACGCCCTATCCTCAAATCTGCGGAAACAACATTATGCTTTACCGCGACGCAGAGTATATGGTTATATCCGGACGTGACGCGTCCTTCCTCAAGCTCGACCAAGAAATCACCGACCTCGCAAAGAAAGGCTACGAGAAAAAGACCTTGGCGGCAAAAGAAATTCGTCACCGCGCTATCGTATGGGGCGTACACGCTCAATACTACACCGCATTCAACCAATGGCTTGCAAACTGCTGGGGTATCGTTACGCTTTGCGATATGCTTTCGTTTACGCTCACAAAGCCCATCAACTACGAGGACCACGAACAAGCTATGCTTGACCTCGGCGAATACAATATGAATATGATTATGCGCAACCACTCGAACGGCGGTTACGAAGTGGGCGTTGAACAACTTTGGCAATATTGCGAAGAATTCAATGCGGATATGGTCATTATGTACGAGCATATCGGATGCAAGTCTATGGCAGGTTATCACGGACTTATCGAGGAAGAAGGCAGAAAACGCGGTATCCACATCGTTTGGGTCTACCACGCGTTGATGAATCCCACGAAAGCGTCGAGAAAAGATATGCGTAACGACGTCAACCGTTATATGAAAACCGTGTTGAGAGAAGAACCTCTCGACCCGACCATCGTCGATTTCGACGATACCAACCGTTGGTAAAAGGAGAAAACAGTATGAAATATTTTGGCGGATGCGACGTAGGTTCAACCTACACCAAAGCAGTTATATTAGATGAAAACGGAAAGATGGTTGCGGACACCACCATCAAGAGCAAAATCAACGCGGCACTCTCTGCGGAAGCGGCTATGACGGAAGTCGTCAACGCCGTTCCCGAACTCAAGGGCGACGTTAAAAACCTCACGTACCTCGTAGGTACGGGTTACGGACGCAACAAAGTTGCCACCGCAGACGAGAAC
>DLKM01000007.1:19811-20153 GCA_002478945.1 Christensenella sp. UBA7588 | reverse complement strand
AAAATTCCCCTCTTAAATAAGACTTTCCCCTTTCCTCAAGGTGTTTCCCCTATTCCGTTCCCCCTCTGCGCGATGCTTGAGGGAACCCACGGAACCGCTCCGCGGGGGGAAACACTCGGCACTCACATAGATAGGTATCGTTCACTTGTTATGTCACTCGTTCGCCAACGAAAAGAACAACACCCGTTGGCTCACTTGTACTGCACCCACAAGGCTCCCACACGCAAAAGACAAGCGAATTGACATTTGATACAAAAGATGAAAGCGCAGTCTTTTGTGTGAAGGGAAAGAGGAACACCAAGGCAAAAGGCAAATAATTGACACTTGTGGCAATTATGGCTA
>DLKM01000007.1:268-19787 GCA_002478945.1 Christensenella sp. UBA7588 | reverse complement strand
CTAAACGCCTTGTGTGTGACGCAAGTTCGGCGCTCGATGCGGTCGGCGCCTTGCGCCTCCAACTCCGAATAAGCACATTCCGTTAATAAGTGCGCTTCGAATGAGTATACGTTCGGATAAGGCTACGCCTTCCGCAATTATTAATTATTAACTATTAATTATTAATTCAAAATCATTTCTTTGAAATGATTTTGTCATACCTCTTTGCCCACTTGTCGATTTTGCGTACGTCGTACTTTTTGGGAATGCTCTTTGCGATACGTTTTGCCTTGAGGCTTCTCAACAAGCAACCCACCGCTTTGCATACGAGGCCGAAATGTCCCAAAAGCAAGAATATCTTTTTGAAAACGGATTTTGCCGACATTTTCGGTTTTTGTCCGCTCGTATCGGTAGTGACGAGTGCGAGGTCGTCTTTTTCTATAAGACCGCCGCCGAAAACCCAATCTATCGTTTTGGTATCGAGCGAAAGCGCCCAGCGTTTCAACACGTCGATAAATGCGAAATCCGCGCCGTACTCTCTCATATAATTGCGATAAAAGCCCCAGATATTCTTTGCCGAGAAATCTTCCACGCCGTTGTTTATAACGTAATAAGCAAACATTTTGCCTGCTTTCATCGACGATTCTATGCCGCTACCCATAAGAGGCATCGTCATAAACGCGCTGTCTCCGATTGCGACGTAGCCGTCTGCAACCGCTCTTGCGATTGACATACGCAGACATATTTCCACCTTCTTCTCGCTCACGAGTTCCGTGCCGAGAATGGGATTGCTCGCTCTCAATGCGTTGACGGAATACTCGATTTCTTTGTCGTCGAGTCCGCCCACTCTGCCGATAAGCACGTCTACGAGATTATCTTCGTTGAGATTGCACCAACTTATGCCGACGCTGCCGAGATGTTTGAGCGTAAGCGTGCTGTTTATGCTCGGGTCTCTCGGAGTCGCGCTCTCTACGCGCTTGAAAAACGCACGATAGCCGTACATTATATCGTCGGGCGCAGGTTGGGCTTGGATACCGAATTTGTTGGGAATTTGCGCGCGGAAAGGAGAACGCATACCGCTTGCGTCGATAACGAGGTCGAAAAGCAAGTTCTCTTTTCCAACCGTAATTCCTCTCACTACGTCGTTTTTTATGACGAGAGATGTAACGGGGCTGTCAAAATAAAGTTTGCAACCTGCCTTTTCCGCTTGCGTTGCGAAATACTCCGACAACTTAGTGCGATAGACGGATATTTCTTCCATCGGCGGACACGGCGGAACGGGCAAGGAATACTCCTCGTTGGGAGAAACGAAAAGCCATTTGCTCTTTTGGCAATACACGCTTTCGTCGGGCATAGGAAGGTCTACGGCTTGAAATACGTCCGCTCTGATGTCGTCTCTCCATTCGTAGCCGACGTGACCTCTCGACTGTTTTTCAAAAATCGAAACGTCATAACCCGCTTCCGCGAGTTTGATTGCGGACACCATTCCGCCCTGTCCCATACCTATAACCGCTATTTTTGCCATATTCGTCCTCTTTGGTTGCGTATTCCTCTCAAAAATCAAATCCGTCGTTACACTCAAACGTCGAAGCAACTTCCGCCTATAAATTCGCGGATAAGCGAATTGCACGGAATTATGGACTCGTCGTCAATCGTCTTGAAATATTTGAGGTATTTTATCAGCCTGTTTGCCACGAGGAATTGCGAATCCGTGTATTTTATCTCGCGAAGCGCGGGCATAGCGAGTTTTTTAAGCACGCACAACTCGTACGGAAGTGCCGAATTGAACACGAAGTTCGCGCCCTCTTGGTTGGGATAAATCCATCTGAATTCGCCGCTACGCACGGATTGCCACATATCGATTGTATTTGCCGCGGGATAGTTGCGGAATTGCATATCGCGCACGATACGTCTGATAAGGCGCAGGTCGGTCGTATTGAGCGGAGAATGGTTGTCGATGTTTACGGGCAGTTGCGGAGCAATGTAAATTTTGTATTTTTGATGCTTCGGAATGGACGCCGTCAGTTTTTCGTTGAGCGCGTGAATGCCCTCGATGATAATCGGGCTGTTTTCATCCACTTTTATAGTTCTGCCAACCTCTCTCTTGCCGATTTTGAAATTGAATTTCGGCAAAGTGACCTCCTCTCCGTTGATGAGATTAAACAAGTCCTTGTTGAATTGTTCTATATCGAGACAGTTGATATGTTCGAGGTCTACGTCGTCTCTCGTTTTGCCTTGAAGTTCGCAAATTTTATCTCTTTCGAGATAATAGTCGTCCATAGAAATCATCACGGGGTTGATGCCTCTCGACAAAAGTTCTATGCGCACGCGATTGCAGAACGTCGTTTTTCCGCTCGAGGACGGACCTGCGATACACACGAGTCTGATGTTTTCGATGTCTCTTGCGATTTCTTCTCCGAGTTCGGCAAGCATACGATTGTGCTTTGCCTCGCACATCTGGACAAAATCGAGTTCGTTGCCTTCTTCCACTCTCTTGTTTATGTCGGCAACGGTTTGCGTTTTGGTCTTTTTTGCCCACAAATATGCCCTTTGCAGAGTGCGTCCGTACATACTTTCCTCAACGAATTCGGGAATCTTCGCGTCAAGCTCGTATCTCGGATATTGAATTATGATACCGGGGCTGTACGGCCTTATCTCGTATGCGTGAATGCAACCTGTGGACGGCACCATATACGAATGCATATAGTCGTAATAATCTCCGCATTTATAGATGTTGACGTTGCTCTCGGGACGATATTTCAGCATCTCGATTTTGTCCGCGCAATTCATCTTTTTGTAAATTTCGGCGGCTTCCGCAGTGGTAACCGTGATGCGTTCGATGGGCAGATTTTGCTTGATTATCTCATCCACTTCGGCTTTGATTGCGTCCGTTGCCGTCGAAATATTGAATCCCGGCGTAAGCACCTGACAAAATACCGAACGAGACGCGTTATAGCTGAATCTGATTTTTACGTTCGGATAGATGCGGAAAAACGCCATAGCGAAAATAAAGCGCAAACTTGCCTCGTAGGCTTTTCCCGCTTCGATGTTTTCAAGCCCCAAAAACTCGATTTTTTTGCCCTCGTCTTTGTCGGAGAGCTTGCGATTGAGTTCTTTGACTTGCGTGCCGAGTTTGCACACCATATACTTGCATTTGTCTTGTTTGTCGAGCAAATCGATTACTCTCGTACCTTCTTCGACTTGTACGTTTTGATTGTTTACGATTACGTTAATCATATTTTCCCTCTTTTCAGAATTTCTGTTATTAGTTAATATTCAATTTTTATTATATGCCGCTTGCGCGATATTTCGTTTTGATTTTTGCAAGAATTTCCTCGTCGGCAGGACAAAATTCGTATTTGCCTATCTCGTCTGCGGTTATCCATTTCGCGTCTGCGTGTTCGAGCAGTTTTATCTCTTGCCCGTCATCGAGTTTTGCCTCGAAAAGGCTGAGTCCGATTGTTACGTCGGGATATTCGTGTTCGACTCTCACAAAAAGTTTCCCGACGGTTATATCGACGTCGAGTTCCTCTCTGCATTCTCTTTTCAAAGCGTCCTCAAGGCTTTCTCCCGATTCGACTTTTCCGCCAACAAACTCCCATAGCAACGCACGAGATTTGTTTTCGGGTCTTTGGCAGATAAGAAATCTGTCCCCTCGCCATATCAGCGCGGCAACCACTTCTACCATAACAAACTCCTTTAACCGAGCATCTAACCGCCTGTATTCTTGCGGCATTCTCGCATTCCAAATTATTATACCATATAAAAAGCGCGTTTTCAATAGCAAGATTATTATTGCAATGCGCAAACAAACGGCGATGCCTATATCTTTCGTTTTCGCCGTCCGCCCCCTCAATCGCATAAATAAAAGTCCCTGTTTCACAGGGGCTTTCGTTTATATCTTTTCAAATGTGATTTTTTGTTCTTTCAAACTGATTTTACCCACTTTGAAGCCGTATTTTTCCGCTTCCCGTTTGTATGTGAGAAACGAATGGTCAATCTTGCATTTTGCCGACTCCTCCGCTTCCGCAAAGGTCAACGTAAGTTTGCGAGCGGCGCATTGCTCCAAACAATCGGCAATACTTTGCCACAAAGCGTCGTATTTGCTCATTTCATCTGCTCGTACGCTTCGCGCACGGCGTGTGCCAACTGGTCGGAACAGGACGTATCCTTAAATCCGCATTGCACGCCTTTTAGCTTGCGCTCTATCTCGTCAACGGTCATTCCGTTTACCAATATCGATATTGCTTTGAGATTGCCGTTGCAACCGCCGTAAAAACGAACGTTGGAAACAACGCCGTTTTCGTCGATGTCAAATTCGATTCTTCTCGAACAAGTGTCGTGTGTCACGTAAGAATAATGCATAATTCACCTCTGTGCTTATTATACCCCAATTCTGCGGAAGGTCAACTTTTTTTGTCGAAAGCGCGCCGTTTTGCCAAAAATCATTCATAATTTACCGCATAGATTTGACATAAAGCCCGCGATAGTCTAAAATAGCACCGTAATGCGGACATGGCGGAATTGGCAGACGCGCAAGATTCAGGTTCTTGTGAGCAGTTGGTTCATGCAGGTTCAAGTCCTGTTGTCCGCACCACAAAAAAGACGGCTCTGCCCGTCTTTTTTTGTTACGTCAACGACTTGCGACAATCGCAGATTGTCGGCAAACTTTGTTTGCAACCTGCATCCTGCAGCTGACCGCAAGCAAAGAGAGACGCAAGCGCGTAGCATTTGCGGAAATCGTGCGCAGCGGACATAGCTAACAAACAAGACACGAAGTGTCCCGTGCAACGCACGGCGTGCAGTATGCACGATTTGTTTAGCATAGACGCAATAAACGTAGACCGCAAGCAAAGAGAGACGCAAGCGCATAGCATTTGCGGAAATCGTGCGCAGCGGACATAGCTAACAAACAAGACACGAAGTGTCCTGTGCAACGCACGGCGTGCAGTATGCACGATTTGTTTAGCGTAGACGCTTCGCTATTACACTCGTTTCTCTCACTACAAGTCGTACCAACATAAGACTAAATCAAATACTTGCATTTTTAAGTGTTTGTGTTTAAATATTTTTATTTTTCTGCTATTATATATTAAACGAATTCTGGAGGTCATTAATTATGAATTTTACTCCAACAATACATTATCATTCTAAAAATGACATTCCTAATGCACCATTGGCATTAAGAGATTTTTTGTCTCTACGAAAGAATGATAAATATTTTGCTGAAAAATATGTAATTGAAATATTGAAACATTCTCGTTTCTTTCAAAATCAAGATTTAACACTTGTTGAAATTCAAAATGATTCACAACCGGATGTTGTCGATAATTTGAACAAAACAACAAAATATGAAATTAAAACTTTTTGGAATCAAGAAGGTTGTGAAATGTTATCTTTGGGTAAAAATTATAAAAATACTTTTAAAGCATTAAGCTTTAATGAGTCATTGAAACATCAATTAATAAATTGGAATAAACCAGAGAATTATAATCAAACGAGCAAATCAATAATAGAAAAAATGAAGAAAAAACCAATGAATTATATTTTATTTATGATAAACACCTTTTGTTTAGATGATGATAAAACTATGATGGTTGAAGGCTCAGAAGATGTAGATGTGTTAAAGTGGCAATTCGTATTGAAATCAAATAGTTTTGATTTCAAAATATTTATAATAAAACCTACACTATTTAACAAATTTGCAATTTATTGTATAAATAAAGTTAAGATTGAAAAAGAAATCCTAAATTATAACGACTTTTTTGAAAAATATATAACTGTTGAAAATATTTCTTTAGAAAACCAATAACGGTTTGTGCCGTGAAAGGGTGTATGAAAACGTTAATCTCCCGACACCACTTTGGAAATCGCCCGAAAAACGAGATTTTGTCGCACATACGCAAACAAGAATAGACTATTGATAGTTAAATAACTGTAGTAATAGCAACTGCTTTTATTTATATAACCTCAAACAATCGAGGAGATGTACTAATACTTGAAAAGGTTCTCATCAGTATACAACAAACAGTTACAAAAGATAAGATATCATTTATCATACTAACCACCTCCTGAATGCTAATTATTATGTTTCGCCCCCAACATTGAAAATCAATCACACTAATTACAAAAGAGTTCCCTCGATTGTGAGGCAGGGCTTATTTTTAATATAACACTTTAAGATAATTTTCACAAGCCTTTTTGAGAGCGAAAACCGTAGGAATATCAAAATTATTATTCTGAATTAGTTCGTTAAGAGCATAAGATAATTCTTTTTGTGTAAATGAACTCAAAAGCATTGATATATGTAAAAAATTATACTTTGAGTTGTTAAATTTCAGTATATGAGTTATTTTGTCCTTTGATAAATCATGATATTTATCAATTTGTTTTTGTAGCTCTTTGGATAACTCCAATTCCACAATTTGCGTAATAATCTTATTAGTTCCGTATGAAAGCGAAAGGTTTTTACAGTCATCGAATCTTTGTGTTACAAATATCACATTTTCAAAAACTGTATTACTAAAGTTAGTATCGGTCAATTTTGTCCCTAAAAACACACTATTCTTTATAATAGCATTCTTAAAACTACACCGTGAAAGATTAGTTCCTAAAAACTCGCAATCTGTAATTATTGTGTTTCTAAAAGAAGACCGTGTAATTATTGAACCTTTAAAATTTACATTATTTATTGTCAGTCCCGCAAAAGAAACATTATACATTTGTGACTTTGCTATATATCGATTGTTAATCGGTTTCATTAAGCCGTGAAACTTTATAATTCTTCCTTTTTGAGGATTTTTGCTTATCGCACGCATACATACTCCATCGTAATTAGGCAAGATGTACAAATTCGCACACCTTATTTATTATATAGCAAAAAGTTTGTGCCGATAACGTCAATCGATACATAAAATCTCGGCGGGGTCGACGTCGAGTATAACGCACAAGTTGGCAAAAGTATCCAACGACGGAAACTTGTCTCCCCTGACGTAGTGAGAGACCGACTGTTGAGACACTCCGAGTTTTCTTCCTATCTCACTCTGAGTCATTCCGCTTTGAGATATAGCTTCGGCTAATCTGATTTGTATCTGTTCCAACGTTACCATAATATGATTTTACAACTATTGGGCGTAAAAATACTTGACTTACGCCCATTAGGCGTGATACATTATGTATGATAACGAAAGTTAAATTATGGAGGAAAACTAATGACACCCAAAAAGAAGTTTTTACTCGGGACATTTTTTGTGTTCCTGTTTGCAATCGCGTGCGCTATCGTCGCCGTATGTATGCTTTTGCTGTTTAGCGAAGTCTACACTTACATAATCGCAGCCGTCGCGGCAATTTGCGCCATAGCAGGATTCTTGACAGGTTGGGATTCTCTCAAACTTTCCAGACAAATTTTCTGCAAGGCTTGCGGACAGCGTTTGGATTTGGATACTGACGTCGATTACGACATTGCCGACGTTATCGAAACTGACAAAAGCGTCGTTGACGTGGTGGAATTTCACACAGAATGCTCCAACTGCGGACACGAACACGATTTCAGCAAAAAGTTTACCGTCGGTACGGTAGATAAAAACGGAAACTCGCATTACAAAGACGTGGACACGCTTATCAAAAAGATGTTCAAAACAAAATAATTCGACCAAGCGAATAGGAAAAGCGAACTTCGATTCGCTTTTTATTTTGCTTTCGCTGTGCTATTGCATTTATGAGACAAATGTGTTATAGTTTTCTCGGAGAAGCCGTAAACGGCACAATTTCTCGCAATCAGGAGGAAAAAATGAAAAAAGCACTTACCGTTATGGTAACAATCGTCGTGTTGCTCGTATGCGTGTTGTCTTTGACCGCTTGCAACAAACTCAAAATCGTCGGCGTGTACGAAATGACCGACATTAAAGGTTATATGTCTGTAAACGGAGAAATCACTCAACTTACAACCGACCTTTACGAATACTACACCCTCGAATTCAAGAAAGACGGCACCGCAATCGTCAAGTCCAAAGCAAGCGGAAGCAGCGGCGCATACGTCGAAAACGAAGCGACTTGGACGGAAGAAGACGGCGTTATCAAAGTCAAAACCAAACAAAACGGTATTACGGTCGTCGAAGAAATGGTTTGGGACGACGGCGTAATCACGTTTACCAGCAAACAAAGCGCACAAGGCATTACCATCGACGCAACCATTACTTTCACAAAGAAAGACTAATCTACGGTAGTAATATGAAAGACGGACTTCGGTCCGTCTTTTTTTATCGACTTAACTTTCGACATTATTCGCACATTTTGCAAAATGTATATAATTATCTCACAAACTTAAACTGCCGTCGATTGATATTTTTTCATATCGGTTGACATCGCGTGCGCACGAGCATAAAATACACAACGTAAAAAATATAAGAGGCATATTATGCAAAGAGATTTGACCGTAGGAAAGCCTGCAAGCGTTATATTCAAATTTTGCCTCCCGCTTTTCGGAAGTATCATTTTCCAACAACTCTACAATCTTGCCGACAGTTTCGTAGCCGGCAAATTCATAGGCGACGCCGCCCTTGCGTCGGTCGGCAACAGTTATGAAATCACGTTGATTTTCATTGCTTTTGCATTCGGATGCAATATAGGTTGTTCCGTCATTGTATCGAGATATTTCGGCGCAAAAAAGTATGCCGACCTCAAAACCGCCGTATACACCACTTGGATTTCGGGCGCGGTGCTGTGCGCTCTGCTAATGGTAATAGGTCTTACCTGCTCAACCCAACTTCTCAAGCTCATCAATACCCCCGACCATCTTATGGCTGACTCGCAACTGTACCTCGACATTTACGTTTGGGGCTTGCCGTTCGTGTTCTTCTACAACATCTCGACGGGTATATTTGCGGCACTCGGAGACAGCAAAACGCCTTTCATTTTCCTTGCGATTTCCTCCCTTGCCAACATCGGCGTGGATATTTGGTTTGTCGTATCCTTCAAAATGGGCGTTGCGGGCGTTGCGTGGGCAACTTTCCTTTGCCAAGGCGTAAGTTGCGTTTTGTCCGTGATTTTCGTTCTGTTGCAACTTAGAAAAATCAAAGCGGACACAAAACCCAAGGTTTTCTCGTGGAAAATTCTCGGAGACATCTCCGTCATCGCAATTCCGAGCATACTTCAACAGAGCTTCATATCCGTCGGCAACATCGTCATTCAAAGTGTGGTCAACTCGTTCGGACAAGTGGTTATGGCAGGCTACTCTGCAAGCGTAAAGCTCAACAACCTCGTAACGACGTCCTTCCTCACTTTTGCAAACGGAATATCCAACTACACAAGCCAGAATCTCGGCGCAGGCAAAACCGAGCGTATCAAACCCGGGTTTGTCTCGGGTCTCGTATTCGTATGGGCGTTGTGCTTGCCTATCGTGCTTTTGTACGTATTCGGCGGACAATATCTGCTTATGCTGTTTATGAAAGACTCTACGACGGGCGCACTCGACGTAGGTATGCAATTCTTGCGTATAGTCTCTCCGTTCTACTTTATCGTGGCAGTCAAGATTGTATGCGACGGCGTATTGCGCGGTGGCGGAAAGATGGTAAAATTTATGATAACCACCTTTACCGATTTGATACTCCGCGTGGTGCTTGCGCTTCTTCTCAGCAAGCCGCTCGGCACAAACGGAATTTGGTGGTCTTGGCCTATCGGCTGGGGCGTAGGTATGATTGTATCTGTCGTTTTCTACTTCACCGTAAAGTGGAAAAAGCCGCTTCCCGAGGACGTATATATGCGCCTGACGGACGAGGAAACGCCTATCGAAGAAGTCCTCGAGGACGCAGTCGAAGCGGAAGAATAAACAACTAAAAGCACCAAAATCATTATTGAAATTGTGTGCTTTTATTTTTTGTGGTATTATATATAAAAAACTGCTTTGGGGAGTATGATGACTGCAAAAGAAATATCGATTATCGTAATAGCATCACTTTTATTAGCGGGCGCAATAATAGCAACTATTTGCACAATAGTTCACTTTGTTTATGTAAAAAGAGTGAAACTCAACAGCGCTCGCTATCAAAATTTACAAGAATTAAACAAGAAATACGAATTTTTCTCTTTTAGGTCAAACATAATCACTTATAACCTTGCATGCAATTCAAAGCGTTCTTTTGACCGTGTTGATTTGCTCAAAGTTTTTATGGATTATATTGAAAAACATTTAGAATCCTATGAAAAACTTATATATAGGATAAATGAAAATAGAGACAAGTATAGCCTTTATTGCTCTGATTATAACAATCTAAAATCAACTATAACAAAAGAAGATTCCAAAAAGTTTGGCGTACCGCTAAAGAGCTTTATTCGGATAGAAAACAACCTCGTTAAAAAAGGAAAATTGCACCCACAAGTGTATTTTACCACGGTTATTAGCGCATCATACACTAGTCCGCAAGGTCGCAATTCATATCGCAAATACGATAACTACGACTTCGATCAAACGGTAAAATGCTATACCAAGGTAAACGAACTAATTGAGACGAGAAAAACACGCGCATACCAAATTCAAGTTGAGCGCGCAAAAATGTCAGACTCGCTACGTTACGACGTTTTGCGACGAGATGGTTTCAAATGTCAAATATGCGGCGCAACAGCACAAGAAGGCGCAAAACTACACGTTGACCATATAGTTCCCGTGTCAAAAGGCGGAAAAACGGAATTATCAAATTTACGCACGCTATGCGATAGGTGCAATATGGGAAAAAGCGATAAAAACGAATAGTATTGTTAATAACTATCATTAAATCAAGAATAAAGTGCGGAAACCTATTGATTTCGGTTTCCGCACTTTATTCTTTTCAAACGATGACTTAAAGTCTTGTTTTCGAGTTATTGTCGCACATTACAGCAAGATGCAAATCACTCCGCCCTTGCCTTCGTTGACGATGCGTCCGAGCGTCTTGCGCAACTTTTGTTCCGCATCGGTGGGAACGGTCTGCAACTTGTTGTTGATACCGTCGGCAACGAGTGTGGACAACGAACGACCGAAGATGTTGGTGTCCCATATTGCCTGTTTGTCGTTCTCGAAATCGAGAAGCATACTGTCCACAAGGTCTTTGCTCTGTTGTTCGCTGCCGACAATCGGGCTGACTTCGGTCTGAACGTCAACTTTCATAATGTGCAGAGACGGTGCGCTTGCACGCAGTTTTACGCCGTATTGTTGACCTTGGCGCAATATTTGCGGTTCTTCGAGCTGAATCTCGTCCGTCGTGGGCATAACTATGCCGTAGCCGAGCGTTTCGACCTGTTCCATTGCGGATTGAAGTTTTTGGATTTTATCTCTGCCTTTGCACAGTGCTTTCAGTTGCGTAAGCAAATCGAAGTCGTCCTCTATGTCTATGCCGCATTCGTTGCTTGCAACCTTAAAGAACACACCCTCCTTCGGCTTCATATCGACTTGAACTTTGCCTTTCCCCGCGTCGATACCGATAGACAACGGTTGTTGCCAGAAATCTGCGTTCTCGAAATAGGAATCGATTTTATCGTAGTCTTTCATTCTGTCAACGTCGTCCGCCATTTTTCTCACTCTTTCGATAAGCTCTTTCACGACGTCGCTGTCAATAGGAAGTGCCTGCACCCAACGCGGCAAATCGAAATCGATAATCTTGACGCTGAACTCGAGCAGTATCGTCTCGAGAATCTCGCTGACGTCGCTTTCTTTCATAGTGAGCGCGTTTTTGACGATAACGGGTGCGTCGTACTTCTTTGCGAGTTCCTCTTTGAGGTCGAGTGCGCTCTGCGCGTTTTCGTCGGCTACGTTGAGAAGTATCGCAAACGGTTTTCCGCATTCTTTGAGTTCTCGAACCACTCTTTCCTCCGCATTGACGTAGTCTGCGCGAGGAATATTGCCGAAACTGCCGTCCGTTGTTACCGCAAGCGCAATGGTGCTGTGTTCTTTAATGACCTTTTGCGTGCCGATTTCAGCCGCCTTGGAAAACGGCATATCCTGCTCGGACCACGGCGTGGACACCATTCTTTCCTTGCCGTCCTCCTCTGCTCCGAGTGCGCCGTCGACAAGGTAGCCGACGCAGTCGATTAGCCTCATATTGACGGAGATATTTTCCCCTATCGACACTCGTACCGCTTCGTTTGGCACAAAGCGAGGCTGAGTCGTCATAATTGTTTTTCCGTCCGCGGATTGCGGAATCTCGTCGATTGCGCGATTGCGCTCGTCTGCGTTGACTATTCCGTCAACCACGAATTGTTGCATCACTTGCTTGATAAGCGTAGATTTGCCCGTGCGCACGGGACCGACTACGCCGACGTAAACGTCTCCGCCAGTGCGTGATGCTATGTCTCGATAAAGGTCAAATTTATCCATATACTCCTCCGGTTTGGTTTGCTATACTCTATGACGTCTACGCTCGGGTTATGATAAAATTTGAAAAATCGCATTAAAAAACCGCTCGCAACGCAAGCGGTTTTGATTTTTGAGCGGAATTTCCTGTCATTTCTTAAACAACGATGCAAAAAATCCTTTCTTTTGATACGGTTTTACCGAAACGTCCGATACGACGTAGCCTTCTTTCTCGATGCCTTTTTTTATGGCGTCCACGTCTACGTTGTCCTCTGCAACGACAACCGTTGAATTTGCAACGTGCGATGACGTAACTTTTTTGACGTTTGCGGCTTTTCTGACCGCGTCGTTGACGTGCGATTCGCACATACCGCACTGCATACCGTCCACTTTCAACGTAATTTCAATCATAACGACTGCCTCCTTCAATAAGACTATATCACTTCTCTATTTTGCCGTCAACGAATATGAAATATTTTTCATATTTATCGGCAAAAAGTAAAGATTTGATGCAAAGTATTTTGCGAATTTTGCCGTTATCGGCAAAATTCATAAATTAGTTGAGAACAAAAACACCGATTTTTGCCGATAACGGCAAAAAAATACCGCAAAGCAAACGACTGCTTTGCGGCAAAAGAATTGTATTATCGATTATTTGTTCATAACTTCGAGGCATTGCGCAAAGAATTGCGTTGCCTTTTCCATTGCGTCGATGCTGACTCGCTCGTTGATTGCGTGTATGCGCTTTTGGTCGTCGAGAGTCATAAGGAACGGCGTGAAACGATAGATATTGTCGCACACTTCTCCGTAGTAACGGCTGTCGCTGTTTGCGATAAACATATACGGCGCGGTAACCATAGTCGGGAAGATTTGCTTGATTGCGACGTTGAGGTCGTGCCACGGTTTTGCCTCGACGGAAGAAACCTTGGTTGCCTCCGTGCCTTTGCCGTGTCTTTCCACTTTGACGTTTTTGCCGAGGAGTTTTTGCGTGTATGCAAGCACTTCGTCGCTCGTAACGCCCGTGATTATACGCGTGTTGATGTTTGCCGTAACCTTGGGCGGAATGACGTTTTCCGCGTCGCTTCCGTGCAACATCGTTTGAGCGAAAGTCGTGGAAATGAGCGAATTGGTAAGCGGAATCTTCTTAAATACGAACTTGAGCAACGGGTTGAGAATATCTCTGTTCACAAGCACGAATCTCAACGGGAATTTGAGATGCGGCGCAAGCAATTTGAACGTTTGCTTCGTTGCGGGCGTCCATTTGCTGGGCATAGGATGCTTGTCGAGTTTTATAAGTGCCTTGCCCAAAATTGCCGCCGCCGAAGGTCTTGACGGATTCGATGCGTGACCGCCCGATTTTTCAACGGTAAGAGTCATATTCATATTGCCCTTCTCGCAAGTTGCGATAAGACCGAACAACTTGTCCTCGCCTATCATTTTGCCGTCGATAATCGTACCGCCTTCGTCGACGATATATTCGAGTTTGATATTCTGTTCTTGGAACCACTTGCAGATATGCGCCGCGCCTTCTTCCGTCCACGCTTCTTCGTCGTGACCGAAGCAGAAATACACGTCTCTTTCGGGTTGCCAACCTTCCGACAACAGTTTTTCCATAGCTTCAAGCAATGAAATCATCGTGCCTTTCATATCCTGCGTGCCTCTGCCCCAGATAAAGCCGTCGTCAATCGTGCCGCCGAACGGCTCGTAATCCCAACCCTCTTTTGGCGCGGGAACGACGTCTTGGTGCGCAAGGAAAGCACCCGGCAACAACTTTGCGTTCTTACCCTTGAAACGATACACAAGGCTGTAATTGTTTATAACGGTTTTCTCCGCAGTCTTGTGAATGAGCGGATAGGTCTTTTCCAACCACGCGTGATAGTCGTGGAAAGGCTTGTCTACGCCCTCGAACTCGCCCACCATCGATACCGTGGGAATTTGAACGGCTTGGGACAAGTGTTCCGCAATCAAGTTTTTGTCAAAATCTCTTGCTTTATACTCTCCCGCGTCGATTTCTTTGGGCTTGCACAACAGCGTGCGAATAATCATAGTCGTAAGCAACATAACATTACGCTCCTGAACGTTGATGAAAATATTATAATATTTAATACGGAATTTTGCAATATCGGTAGCGTTTTTTTCGCACAATTCTCGCCGAATTTGTTCAATGTTGACTTTTTTACGCAAAATGCTATACTTATATAAAGTAAAGGAGGAGATTTATGAAAAGAAAAACTTTGCTTATAGCCCTATTGGCTATCTCTATATGCGTTCTCGCGGCTATACTCGTAGCCTGCACTCCCGATAAAATGGAAAACATAGTAGGAACGTACAAGCTCACAACTGATAAGAGAACCGAGTATCAACAAGAAACCGTCGACACCATTGAAGCCTACGGCAAAGAGGCTTATCTCGTAATTACGGGAAAAGATTACGGCTATTACGTTTACAAGGATAAAGACACTCCCGTCAGCGCAAAAGAAGTTAAACTCGAATATACCGTAAACGACAAAGACCAAGTTACGCTGGTATCTTTCGTGACCGACGTCGGAGAAACGCCCAAAACGTTCCACGTCGATTCGAAAAAGGAAATAACGCTCGTCTCGCGCTTGACAGAAAGCAAAATTTGGGACGGATACGACATAACGTATACGAAAATAAGCGACCAAACCGACCTTTCCACCGTCAAAAAGACGTATCCCGATGTGCCGGTATATAAGTATGGACTCTACACGTTCAACAGCGCGTTTTTTGCCGAACTCGGAAACGGCTTGCAAAAGAATTACAGCGAGTATATCTATAAATACTACGATGTAAATTCGGCAAACTGCACCGCCACTCTCTATTACGCTCTGAAGTCCGACAAAACGCCCGTTGTGCAAACAAATCTTACCGTTACGTTCGCGCGTAATCCCGAAAACGAAAAAGTCATAAAAATGACAATCGGCGACGTCGAATACGACCTTGAAAGCGGCGTGCCTGCGCGTGAAGTTAAAGTAAACGTCGACGGCGTGGAATGCGACGTAAAAGAAGAAATGGGTTGGTTCAGCCTGTCGCAAACGGAATATTCCGATTATCAGTCATATTTCCAAAGCCTGATAGACGAGTATGAAAACTCCCTGAAAGAGTCTCAACCTACCGAATAAGAGTTATCGCAAAGACTCAAATTACACGGAACTATTCAATCGTTCCAAAACAACCAAAACGAATCACGAATCACGCAAAAACCGCCGATATTCTTCGGCGGTTTTTCATATCCGCATTTTTACGAAAGCTAATTTATACACCGCAGTAGAACCGTCTATTTTCGTTCGCAGCAAGATGTCACAATATTCAATAGCGTTTTCGTTACCCCGCCCCGCCCTCTTATGCGTTTCAAAATCGCAAATGCATAAAAAAATTCCGCATCCGAAGATGCGGAATCGAGATTGTTTTGATTAACAAGCGAGATTAGTCCTCGCTTGCGATAATTTTGTTGAGTTGGTCGAACAAATAAGCCATTTGAGCTGCTTCTTCGCTTTGTTGTTGAGTTTGTTGAGGTGCAACGGGTGCAGGTGCGGGTTGCGGAGCAACGGGTTGTTGATACACGGGTTGTGCATAAACGGGTTGCGGTTGCGGTGCGTATTGAACGGGTTGTGCCTTGGGAGCAGCCGCTCTCTTTACGACGGGAGCCGCATTGACTTTCTTGTAACCTGCGTTAAGCACGGTTTGCGTGGACGCTTGTGCGTCGAGCATAATAACCTTGTTGCAGAGAACGGAGTTCTTATCGGGTTCTACAACGCCTGCGACAACGTCTTTACCGTAAGCCTTGAGGTATGCGATAAGCGGAGTGATGTCGCCGTTTCCGTAGATAAGGAAGAAACCGTCGATGTTCGGGAATTGAGCAAGTCTTGCCGCGTCGATAACTTGACGAAGGTCGAGTTTGCCTTTTCTCTTTTTGGGAAGTGCCGAAAGTGCGTCGTAGCTGTTTTCTTGAATGAATTCGCCGTAGTCTTTGGTACGTTTTGCGGAATATCCGTAGAATTTGCACGCTGCGATTTCGCCGATGCGAGAAAGTTCCTCAAGAGCGGATGCGAACACGCTGAAGGGGACTCTTACGCTTTCAATATCTGCAAGAACAACATATTTTTTGCTTGCTGCCATAATCTTTCTCCTCTTTCAAGTCGCAAAAAGCGGACTTGAGATATACTTTTTTGTATTGTTAAGTCTATTTTAGCGTATTTTATACGTTTTGTCTATACTTTTTTTACTCTTTTGCAATAAAACACCCATTGTTGCACAAAACCTGCATATTCGCCGTACTTCTGCACAAGCAATTCGGACATTTTTTCGGGAGTCGCGCCCTCGAACTCGCTTTCGTATATCTTTTTTATCCAAGTATCCACGGGGAATACGTCAAATCTGCCGAAACCGAACAACAAAGCGCAATCCGCAACTTTTCTTCCCACGCCGTGCAAAGACAACAGTTTTGCGCGCAGCTCGTCGGTGGGCAACGCTTTCCACTCGTTTACGTCCTCGCAAAGCAACGTTTTTGCCACCCTGTCGAGATACTCCGCTCTATACCCTGCGCCTATCGACGTATAGAAGTCGACGCCTGCGGACGCAAGTTTTTCAACGGTCGGGAAAGCGCGATACTCGCCCATATCCTCTCCCAAAGCGTCGCAAATTCTCTCTATTATCCCCTTAATACGAGGTATATGATTGTTTTGCGAAATTATGAAAGAAAAAATGCTCTCGACGGGGTCTTGCCTAAGGATGTGTATTCCTTTGCCGAACTCTATCGCTTCGGACACGAAACCGCCGTCCTGCACTTTGCTCTGAATGGCGGCGTAGTCCGTATCGAAGTCAAAATATCTCGTAAAAAAGTCCTTATCGTCGCATCGAACGACGTAGCCGTCGGCAGTATCGTCCAAATAAGCGACGTGACCGAGCGCAATCACTCTGTATCCGCTATCCGTTTTGACATAGCGAAAAACCTGCCCGCAATCGAGCGTTTGTCCCACGTCGAAAGTATCGGATTTCGGCACCGTAAAAGTCGTAAGTTGCATATCTCTCGCGCGTATACGCGCGCATTATCTTTTGGATATAAAAACTCCGCCCTTAAAGAGCGGAGTCGTTTGCGTTATTGTTCTTGTGCGTAAACAGAAACTTGTTTTTTGTCTTTACCAACACGCTCAAATTTCACAACGCCGTCGATAAGTGCAAACAAAGTGTCGTCCTTGCCGATTGATACGTTGTTGCCCGGATGATATTTGGTGCCTCTTTGACGAACGAGAATGTTGCCTGCGAGAACAAATTGACCATCGGCGCGCTTGGGTCCCAGTCTCTTGGATTCGCTATCGCGACCGTTGTGAGAAGAACCGGTACCTTTTTTATGAGCGAACAATTGTATATTCATAAACATAATTATTCTACCTCCAATGATATAAAGTCCGAAAAGTTTTCATAGAGGTCGGACGCCCCTAAATAAGCCGTTTTCAATATCACGTCGGCGTCGTGTTCTTGCGAAGGTTTCATATTCTTCGGCAACATTGCGTACAGATAACCGCTCTGAGCATCCGTCTCGTATGCGATGTTCACGCCTACGATTTGCATAATGCCGAGCACCGCCGTCTGAACAACCGAACTGAGTGCCGCGCAAACTATGTCTGCGCCCTCCTCGGCATATTCGCAATGACCGTTGCATTCCACTCCGACAAACTTGCCGTCACGCGTTGAAAACTTAACTTTGACCATCTTAGATTAGCCCTCGATTGAGACAATCTTCAACTCTGTGTAGGGTTGACGATGACCTTGACGCTTTCTGATGTTCTTTTTGGACTTGTAATGGAAAACCAACACTTTGGGGAACTTGTCCTGAGCGTTGACCTTTGCGCTAACCTTGACGGATTGTGCGTCGGTGCCTGCTTTCACATTGCCGTTCTCGTCAACAAACATAAGTGTCTTGAGTTCTACCACATCGCCGATTTCAGCATCGATTTTTTCGACCTTGACGAGCATATCTTTCTCGACCTTGTATTGTTTGCCGCCGCATTCAACTATTGCGTACATTGTTTTACCTCCTCTAACCAGTCTCGCCGACATAGGTGCAATCTTTGATTGACTTAAAAACCACTTTCGAGCGGCTCGACATCTAATTTAACAAAATACAACCGAAT
Source organism: Christensenella sp. UBA7588 (assembly GCA_002478945.1). Lineage (GTDB taxonomy): Bacteria > Bacillota > Clostridia > Christensenellales > CAG-917 > CAG-475. The sequence goes on along the minus strand of DLKM01000007.1, from coordinate 1,331 downwards.
TGTCAAACGAAAAAGCGACTTTTCCGAATAATAATATATTATTATTGTAAATAACTCCTCTCTTATATAATTTGCGTCCCGACATTTCTCGCGCAAGAAAACTTTTCAAACGCATTTTTTGCATTTTCTAAAAGAGATTGCAGGTCGATGTCGCTTTCAAAACAGTAGATAACCACCATAACGTCTTTGGTATCGGTCGTTACCATTGCTCTTGTAGAATCGGACATACTGCTTCCGAATATTCCTTCGTCGTCTGCAAGCACAAGCATATTTTCCATATCCAAAAAATCTTTTCCGATTCCGTTATAACCTTCGCCGTTTTCGGCTTTTCTTAAAGTGATTGCTCCGTGAATATGCGCCAAATCATACGAGCCGACAGACAATCCGCTTTCAATCGAAATCAAATTGTTCACGTCAACGACGGAATTGATATGGTACAATTCGTCTCCGCGGCGTATTCTGCGAATCAGGGCTTCGGACGAAACTCGGTATCTTCCGGGATTTCTGCCAAATGCCTTATATGCCGCCCTGCTTCCTTTTATACCGGGAATTTCATTCCACTCTTTCCCTTCGATTGCACACAACACTTTTGGGATGACTTCGTTATCCATATAAGACCAAAAATCATTATCGGATTCTTTCACGTCTGCTTGAAAATGAAGAACACCCAGTCTAATTTCCGAATATACGGAAAAAAGTTGTTTATCTATTTGTATTTCCATACTTGTTTTAACCTCGTTTGCTTTGTTTTTTGTTACATATTTTTTATGAAAATATTATAACATAATTTCCGTTTTTTCAACGCATAGATACGAAGTTATCGCATTTTTTATCGGATATAACGCCGCAAAATATCTATGATATTTATGGAGATTGGTACCCGAAATTTTGACATCAAAATTTCCTTAATTTTTGACATCAAATTTGACATCAAAATTTCCTTATTTTGATGTCAAAACGCGGATTTTTCGAGCAGTAGCGAAAAATAAAAAAACCGCTAAACATCTACTGTTTAGTGGCTGTTTCGTGGTGCTTTGTGACTGGACGCCTTCGTCCGCACAAA
>DLKM01000007.1:0-214 GCA_002478945.1 Christensenella sp. UBA7588 | reverse complement strand
GCCTTCGTCCGCACAAAAAAAACAACAGCCTTTGCTGTTGTTTCGTGGTGCGTCCTCAGGGACTCGTAGGAAGGCAAAGACTTCCGTAATAGTGAGCCGAGCAAGTTAACTTGCAATAGGCGAACGTCAGCCTGGTGTGCCAGGGTTCGTCACGCATCGCGTGGTTGCAACTTCGTTGCAAAAGTCCCTAAAAGCACAAAAAAACAACAGCCTT
>DLKM01000022.1 GCA_002478945.1 Christensenella sp. UBA7588 | reverse complement strand
CAAAAAGCAAATAATTGACACAAGTGGCAATTATGGTGGCTAAAAGCCTTGTGTGTGACGCAAGTTCGGCACTCAGAGGCTCGCCGCCTTGCGGCTCGTGTTACGCCTTTGAAGTTGCACATTCCGTTAATAAGTGCGCTTCGAATAAGTGTGCGTTCGGGTGTGGGCAAAGCCCACCCGCAATTATTAATTATTAACTATTAATTATTAATTATTCAAAATTCACTATGGACATTTGAATCTATATCTAATACAATATACTTAATATATGGTAGTTGCAAAAACGATTGTGTTTTGCGACAGGCAATTTTGAGGTAAAAATGAGTTTGATTTCCAAAATAGTCAATCTGTTTTCTCCCACCGCACAAAAGACGGGTGCAGGCGAAAACAATAAAATGGCGGTCACGTCAAAACCGATGAGAGACACCGCTCGGCAGATTGCGGCAGAGGGCATAGTTTTGCTCAAAAACGACGGCGTTTTGCCCATAAAAGAGGACGACGAAGTGGCGGTGTTCGGCCGCACGCAATACAATTATTTTTGCGTGGGTTACGGCTCGGGCGGCGACGTTAAGGCTCCGTACAAGACGAGTTTTGCCGACGGTCTCAAAGCGTGCGACAAAATCAAAGTCAACGAGTATCTCGACAAGGTCTATTCCGATTGGTGTGCGGCGCACGTTCCCGACGAGGGATTTTGGGGACATTGGCCGTTTTGCTTCGAGGAGATGCCTCTTGCCGACGAAGTGGTTAAAAAAGCAAGAGAAACGAGCAACGTCGCAATCGTCGTGATAGGCAGAGCCGCAGGAGAGGACAGAGAGCAAAAACTCAAAGACGGTAGTTTTTATCTTACCCGAGAAGAACTGAATATGCTCAACAAGGTCTGCGCTTACTTTGAAAAAGTGGCGGTGGTTCTCGACACGGGCAACATAATAGAATTTGACGATTTGGAACTTTTTGGAGACAAAATCTCCGCCGTGGTGCTTGCGTGGCAGGGCGGAATGGAGAGCGGAAACGCGCTTTGCGACGTGCTTTGCGGAAAGGTAAATCCGTCAGGAAGGCTTACGGACAGCATTGCGAGAAGATACGATTTTTATCCGTCCGCCTATTGTTTCGGCAATAAAAAGTACAACGAATATCAAGAAGATATTTTTGTAGGGTATAGATTCTTCGAGACATTTGCGAAAAACGAGGTTTTGTATCCGTTCGGTTTCGGACTTTCCTACACGACTTTTGACGTGAGCGCAACGCTTGAAAAAGTCGCAAACGGCGTGAAAATCGCGGCCGTCGTCAAGAATACGGGCGACGTCGCAGGCAAAACCGTTGTGCAAGCGTATGTGCGCGCGCCTCAAAACGTTATGCTCAAGCCGCAAAGAGAACTCAAGACTTTTGCAAAAACCAAACTTCTCGAGGCGGGAGAGGAACAGACGATTGAGTTGTATATAGACGAGTACGCGTTGTCCTCTTACGACGACGAGGGGCTTACGGGCTACAAGGCTTGCTGGGTTATGGAGGACGGCGAATACGAGTTTTTCGTGGGAGAAAACGTGCGAGACGCACGCAGTATAGGAAATGTGCGTTTTGACAAAAAAGCGACGGCAGAGTGCCACACCGCTTGCGCTCCGCAAAAGGATTTGCAAGTGCTTGACGACTACAAGAGTCTGCTTGACGACCCCGAGGCCTATGCGCTCGTGAACTATTACAGCAGCTTTGCAAACTTCAGAAACGACGTGTCGCAAATGAGCGACGAGGACGCAATGAGTTTTGTCGAAAGGCTCGAAAACAAACTTATGTCTTTCGATAAGAAATATCGCGTGAAGCCTGCCGACACGGGCTATCTCAAAGAGCGTATAGAACGCAATATGCCCGCCGAGATTGCGCAAAACAAGGACTTAAAAGTATCGTTTGACGACGTTAAACGCGGAGTTGCGACGGTTGAGCAATTTATATCCACTCTGTCCGACGAGGATTTGGAAACGCTTTGTCACGGGGATTTGAGGATGAACAGTCCTCTCGGAGCAAATGGCAACGCAGGTGCTTTCGGCGGTATAAGCGAGAGTCTCAAAGCAAAGGGCGTGCCTTGTGCGATTACCACGGACGGACCGAGCGGAATACGGCTTTGCGCCAAAGCGTCGTTGCTTCCTTGCGGAAGTGCGATTGCCTCGTCGTGGAACGAGGAACTTGCTCAAAAACTGTATTCGCTCGTCGCGCTCGAGATGCAAGAAAAAGGCTCGGACGTGCTTTTGGCTCCGGGTATAAACATACACCGTAACGTGCTTTGCGGACGCAATTTCGAGTACTTGTCGGAGGACCCGTATCTTACGGGTAAGATGGCAAGCGCAATCGTGAGAGGAATACAAAGCGAGGGCGGAGCGAGTTGCGTCAAACACTTTGCTTGCAACAATCAGGAACGCGCGCGCTATATTAACGATTCGCGCGTGAGCGAGCGTGCGTTGAGGGAAATATATCTCAAAGCGTTCGAGATATGCGTCAAAGAGGCAAATCCCAAAGCGATTATGACCTCGTACAACAAAATTAACGGCGTGTATTCCTATCACAATTACGACCTCTGCACGACGATTTTGCGAGGAGAGTGGGGATACAAAAACCTCGTTATGACGGACTGGTGGACGAGAAAAGCCAAAAATCCCGACTTCAAGGGTGTGGACGACAACGCCTACAGAGTGCGCGCGCAAGCGGACGTGCTTATGCCCGGCGGTTCGAGAGTGAGAGGCAAATACGACGGCTCTACGCTCAAATCGCTTAAAAAAGGCGGACTTACGAGAGCGGAAATGCAACGCACCGCCGCAAACGTTATCAAATTTTTGTTGAGCGTAAAAAGAGAAACGGAATAAAGCGATATATAGGGGAAAATTATGAAAAAATTCAGCAAGGCGATACTGTGTGTTTTGTCGATAGCGTTGGTTGCGCTCGTATGCGTAACGCTCGTTGCTTGCGGAGAGGGGGAAAAACCTCCGACGACTGCCGCCGCGCTTTCGTTTTGCAAAGCGAAAGACAGCTCGGACGGGTACGCGACGGTGTATATGACCGAGGACGGAGATTTCAAGATTCTCGTTCTGTCCGACCCTCAGGTTGATACTCTCGAAAAGTATAAGTTGGCGGGCAGTCTCGGCAACGACAAAACGTATGAGTTTATAGAAGATTTCGTGTCGCAAACGGCTCCCGACTTCGTCGTTATCAACGGCGACCTCGTGATGAACGACAATCTCGATTATTCCGTACCTCTATTCAAGAGATACGCGGAGATATTCGAAAGAATCCGCATTCCTTGGACGTTTGCGTTCGGCAATCACGACCTTGACGGCAGATACATCGACCCCGACGCGACGATAGACGATAGGTTTGCGCAATGCTCGAAGCAGGTTCTCATAGACTACTTCGACGAAAATTACGAACATTGTCTTATGAATTCAGACTCTGCTTGCGAGGACGGCGCGGGCAACCATTTTGTCAACGTCAGGAAAAGAAACGGGGAACTCGTCTATACTTTGTGTCTGTTCGATTGCGTGTTTAATCAAACGACGCAAACTATCAACAGCGTGCCGACCGCAAATCAAGTCGGTTGGTACGAAAACACAATCAAAAAACTTTCCGATACGGTTTACGGCGAGGACAGAGCGGAGGATAAAGTCGTAAAATCGATGATATTCAATCACGTCGGCATTCCCGAATTTTACAAAGCGTGGAAAGAGGCGTGGAACGACGGAAACCCCACCGAAAACTATCGCTACGGACATTATTTTGACGGAAACTATACCAAAAACTACGGAACGATGCCCGAAGAAGAACGCATCTTCAGCGTTGCGAAAAAACTGAAAAGCACGACGGCAATCTTTATGTGCCATCATCACGACAACGATTTTTCCGTCGATTACGAGGGAATCCGACTTACGTTCGGACAGCATTCGGGCTTTTCGCACAATTATCGCACACAACAGAGTTTTGAAAAAAATCAACTCGGAATCGAAATCAAAACCGATTTGTCGTACTGGAAAAACATCGACTTTTCACGCATAGACGATTACGGCGACGAGCGCGGCGGCACGACCGTTACGATTACTCAAGACGGCAACTTCGACGTGACGCAAACGATTGCAAGAAACGTGATGAACAATTATTTCGATAAATACTATATCGATTACGACGCCGTGGCAAAATCTCTCGACGAGAATCCGTTGTACGACGGCACCGTCGCAAGAGGCACGGAAAGAAAGTGGAAAAAAGCGTGACCGACCTACGGGCAGATTGCGCTTACGAAGTAAAAACGCAAAATATAAAATAATGATACAACTCCGAAAAAGTGTCGGGAGAATTGCTATATTTTTGCAGGAAATATACGCGTAAACGGCTTGACACGAGATTTGTGTTTAGATATAATTATATCGATAAATAGTTATCGAATATTCCGTATTAAATAATCGATAACTCAAAAATTTGACAAACACGGACAGGAGAGAACAAAAATGGAAGCAAGAAACCGTATCGTAGACGGAGTCGAGAAACTCGAAGAAGCAATCGCGCTCGTGCGCAAAGCTCAAAGAGAATATGCGACCTATACGCAAGAGCAGGTTGACAAAATCTTTTTCGCGGCGGCAACTGCGGCGAATAAGATGAGAATTCCGCTTGCAAAGCTCGCGGTTGAAGAAACAGGTATGGGTATAGTGGAGGACAAGGTTATCAAAAACCATTATGCGTCCGAATATATCTACAATGCCTACAAAAATACCAAAACCTGTGGTATAATCGAAGAAGACAAAGCGTTCGGCACCATCAAAATCGCCGAGCCTATCGGACTTATCGGCGCGGTTATCCCCACAACAAACCCGACTTCCACCGCAATCTTTAAGACGCTCATTGCGCTCAAGACGAGAAACGGCATAATCATCAGCCCGCACCCCAGAGCGAAGAAATCCACCATTGCGGCGGCAAAAGTCGTTCTCGAAGCGGCAGTCAAAGCAGGCGCACCCGAGAACATCATCGATTGGATTGATATTCCCAGCCTCGAGATGACCAACCTTCTTATGAAGGAATCCGACATCATTCTCGCAACGGGCGGTCCTGGTATGGTCAAGGCGGCTTATTCCAGCGGAAAGCCGGCACTCGGCGTCGGCGCAGGCAATACCCCCGCAATCATCGACGACACGGCGGACGTGGTTCTTGCGGTAAACTCCATTATCCATTCAAAGACGTTTGACAACGGTATGATTTGCGCGAGCGAACAATCCGTCATCGTCCTTGACAAGGTATATAAAGCGGCAAAGAAAGAATTTGCCGACAGAGGATGCTACTTCCTCAATCCCGAAGAAACGGAAAAAGTGCGCAAGACCATTCTTATCAACGGCGCACTCAACGCAAAAATCGTCGGACAAAAGCCCGTTACGATTGCGAAACTTGCAGGCTTTGACGTTCCCGAAAAGACGAAAATCCTTATCGGCGAAGTCGAAAGCGTAGACATCAGCGAAGAATTCGCACACGAAAAACTTTCTCCCGTACTTGCAATGTACAGGGCAAAAGACATACAGGACGCGTTTGAAAAAGCAGAGCGTCTCGTTGCGGACGGCGGATACGGACATACTTCCTCTATCTACCTCAACGCAGTTACCGAAAGAGCAAAAATCGACGAATTCGCGTCAAGAATGAAAACTTGCCGTATCCTCGTCAACACGCCGTCGTCTCAAGGCGGTATCGGAGATTTGTACAACTTCAAACTTGCGCCGTCGCTCACGCTCGGTTGCGGTTCGTGGGGTGGAAACTCCGTCTCCGAAAACGTCGGAGTCAAACATTTGCTCAATATTAAAACGGTTGCCCAAAGGAGAGAAAATATGCTATGGTTCAGAGCGCCTCAAAAGGTGTATATGAAGAAGGGTTGCTTGCCCGTTGCTCTTGACGAACTCAAACACGTTATGGGCAAAAAGAAAGCGTTTATCGTTACAGACAGTTTCTTGTATAACAACGGATATACGAAGCCCATCACGGACAAACTCGACGAAATGGGCATTCAACACACCACGTTCTTCGACGTCGCTCCCGACCCGACTCTCGCTTGCGCAAAAGAAGGCGCGGCACAAATGGCGGCGTTCAAGCCCGATTGCATCATCGCACTCGGCGGCGGCAGCGCAATGGACGCAGGCAAAATTATGTGGGTTATGTACGAGCATCCCGAGGTTGACTTCCTCGATATGGCAATGCGCTTTATGGACATCAGAAAGCGTGTTTACACCTTCCCCAAGATGGGCGAAAAAGCGTACTTCATCGCAGTACCGACCTCTGCGGGTACGGGTTCGGAAGTCACTCCGTTCGCAGTTATTACCGACGAAAAGACGGGCGTGAAATATCCGCTTGCAGACTACGAGCTGTTGCCTAATATGGCAATCATCGACGCAGACTTCCATATGACGGCTCCGAGAGGACTTACTGCCGCCAGCGGTATCGACGCGGTAACTCACGACCTCGAAGCAATCGCGGCAATGCTCGCAACCGATTATACCGACAGCCTTGCTATGCGTTCGCTCAAGATGATATTCACATATCTCCCGAGAGCTTACGACAACGGTCCCAACGACCCCGAAGCAAGAGAGAAGATGGCAAATGCGGCAACTATGGCAGGTATGGCGTTTGCAAATGCATTCCTCGGCGTATGCCACTCTATGGCTCACAAACTCGGCGCATTCCATCATCTGCCCCACGGCGTTGCGAACGCGCTTATGATTGACGAAGTTTTGCGTTTCAACGCAAGCGAGACTCCCGTCAAGATGGGTACTTTCCCGCAATACGGATACCCCCACACCTTGGCAAGATACGCAGAAGTTGCGGATTATCTCGGCATCAAGGGCAAAAACGACAACGAGAAACTCGACAATCTCATCAAAGCAATCGACGATTTGAAAGCAAGAGTCGGAATCAAGCCGACTATCAAGGATTACGTTCCCGACGAAGCGGACTTCCTTGCTCGTCTCGACGATATGGTCGAACAAGCGTTTGACGACCAATGCACGGGCGCAAATCCGAGATACCCGCTTATGAGCGAAATCAAACAAATGTATCTCAATGCCTACTACGGCACACATACAGAGGTTTAAGGAGGAGAATATGAATCTCGACAGAATCATTGCTGTGAGAACCAACAAAACCATTTATCGCGACGGAGAAAACTGCGTCAAAGTGTTCGACGAAGATTTTTCCAAGGTTGACGTACTCAACGAAGCGCTTAATCAGGCGAGAGTGGAGGAAACGGGTCTCAACATTCCCAAGATTGACGAAGTGACGAAAATCAACGGCAAGTGGGCGATAGTGTCCGAGTATATCGGCGGAAAGACGCTTGACAGACTTATGAAGGAAAATCCCGACAAGAAAGACGAATATCTTGAAAGATTCGTGGATTTGCAACTTCAGGTACACTCCAAAAAATGCCCTCTGTTGACGAAACTTCGCGACAAGATGAACAGAAAAATCAACTTGACCGATTTGGACGACAGCATCAAATACGAGTTGCACACTCGTCTCGAGGGAATGCCCAAACACGACAAACTCTGCCACGGAGATTTCAACCCGTCCAACGTAATCATCACGGGCGACGACGAGGCTTATATTCTCGACTGGGCGCACGCAACGCAAGGAAACGCGTCTGCGGACGTTGCGAGAACGTATATGCTTTTCTGGCTCGACGGAGACATCGACGCGGCTGAAAAATATCTCGATATGTTCTGCAAAAAGAGCGGAACGGACAAGAGATACGTTCAAAAATGGATGCCTATCGTTGCGGCGTCTCAATCCGTAAAAGGTCACGCAAAGGAAAGAGAATTTCTTATGTCGTGGATTGACGTTGCGGAATTTCAATAAAAATAAGAGAGGGAAAAAATATGAAGGTTACGGTATGTATTGGCAGTTCTTGCCATCTCAAAGGCTCAAGACAAGTGGTTGAACAGTTGCAATATCTCATTGCGCAAAACAACCTCAAAGACAAAGTCGAACTCGGCGGTACGTTCTGTATGGGCAAGTGCCAACAGGGCGTTTGCGTGACGGTGGACGACGCGTTCTTCTCGCTCACTCCCGACACGACCAAAGAGTTCTTTGAAAAAGAAATTCTCGCAAAGGCGTAAAAGTTATGGTTATTATTCAGATTTGCGTCGGCAGCTCCTGTCATCTCAAAGGCTCGCAGGACATTGTCGAAATGCTCCGAAAAGAGATAGAACAGAGAAATCTCGAGGGCGAAGTCGTGCTTACGGGCAGTTTCTGCTTCGGAAAATGCAACAGAGTAGGCGTTACGGTGGCTGTCGACGACGATATATATCCGGGTATTACCGTTGAGAATTTCCAAGAATTCTTCAAGAACAAAGTTTTGCCTCGCATAGAGGCGGACAGGAGTTGATATGGATTGTCTTACTCTTAAGAAATCGAACTGTAAAAACTGTTACAAGTGCATCCGACATTGCCCAGTAAAAGCCATTCGCTTTTCGGGCAATCAGGCGCACATCATAGGCAATGAGTGCATTTTATGCGGTCATTGCTTTGTCGTTTGTCCCCAAAACGCAAAAGAAATTGCGAGCGAGACCGAAAAAGTCAAAGTGCTTATCCATTCGGGCGACCCCGTGTACGTTTCGCTTGCTCCGTCGTTTGTGGCAAACTACGAGGGCGTCGGTATAGGAGCAATGAGAGAAGCTCTGCAAAAACTCGGTTTTAAGGACGTCGAGGAAACCGCAATCGGCGCGACTATGGTCAAAAACGAGTACGAAAGACTCCTCAAAAACGAAAAAAGAGACATCGTAATATCATCTTGTTGTCATTCGGTAAACTTGCTTATCCAAAAGTATTTTCCGAGTCTGTTGCCGTACCTTGCGGACGTGTTGTCTCCGATGCAGGCGCATTGTGCGGATATTAAAAAGAGACATCCCGATGCAAAAACCGTGTTTATCGGACCTTGCGTCGCAAAGAAAGACGAGGCGCAACATTACGAGGGTATCGTTGACGCCGTTTTGACGTACGAAGAACTTACGCAATGGCTCAACGAGGAAGGAATAACCCTCAAAAAGGAAATGGACTCTCAAAGGGAGAGCAGAGCAAGATTCTTCCCGACTACGGGCGGCGTTCTCAAGACGATGACGCTCGACCAGCCCGAATACGAATATATGGCGATTGACGGAGTGGAAAACTGCATTGCGGCACTCAAGGACATCGAACAAGGCAACATACATCACGCTTTCATCGAAATGTCGTCGTGCGTGGGCAGTTGCGTTGGCGGTCCCGTTATGGAAAAATATCATCCGACTCCCGTAAGAGAGTATATGGCGGTTGCCAAATACGCGGGAGATAAAGACTTCGACGTCGCGCAACCCAACGAAGAAGATTTGAGAAAATTCTTCTCTCCCATCGAGAGAGAAAGCAAAATGCCTTCCGAATCGGAGATTGCGGCGGCACTTCGTCAAATGGGCAAACGCGGCAAGAGGGACGAACTCAACTGCGGAAGTTGCGGCTACAATACTTGCAGAGAAAAAGCAATCGCAATCTGTCAGGGCAAGGCGGAGGCCTCTATGTGCCTGCCGTACCTGCAAAAGAAAGCGGAGGGATTCTCGGACAGAATAGTCAACAATACGCCCAACGGCATCATCGTTCTCAACGACGCGTTCGAGGTGCAACAGATAAACGAAGCGGCTATGTACATTATGAATATCCGCTCCGCGTCCGACGTTCTCGGCGAGCAGGTCGTGCGTATTATGGACCCCAACGTATTCCTCGAAGTGCGAAACACGAGGTTTAACGTACGCAATCGCAGGGTTTATCTTGCGGAATATAAAAGATACGTCGAACTTACCGTCGTTTACGACACCGACAACCACCTCTATATCGGCATAATGAGAGACATTACCGACGAGGAAAAACAAAGAGAAAGAAAAGAGAACATAAGCAAACAAACCATCGAGACGGCGGACAGAGTCGTCGACAAGCAAATGCGTATCGTGCAGGAAATCGCGTCGCTTTTGGGCGAAACCGCTGCCGAGACCAAGATTGCTTTGACCAAGCTCAAGGAGTCTATCAAAGATGAATGATTTGTGCGCCGACATCGGTTATAAAAGTATAAATCACGTCGGAGAGCAACTTTGCGGAGACCACGTCGACATAGTAAATCAGGACGAAAACTCAACGGTTATCGTGCTTGCCGACGGACTCGGAAGCGGAGTGAAAGCAAGCATTCTTTCAACGCTTACGAGCAAAATCATCTCCACTATGATGGCAGAGGGGCTTACTCTCGAGGACTGCGTCGAGACCATTGCCGCAACGTTGCCGATTTGCTCCGTCAGAGGCGTGGCTTACTCGACGTTCACAATCGTGCATATCGTGAACAACAGAGACGCGGAAATCATTCAATACGACAATCCGCAAGTGATTTTGTTGCGCGAGGGACAGAATTACGATTACCCAAAAACCGAAATGGTAATCGGCGGAAAGAAGATTTTCAAGTCCGTCGTTTCGCTTAGGGAGAACGATATATTCATTCTTATGAGCGACGGTTGCCCGCACGCTGGACTGGGGCTTTCTTACAATTTCGGTTGGAAAAGAGAGGACATAATCTCGTTTATGGAGAGCATAAGTCTCGTCGGCTACACGGCAAAAACGTTGTCGACTATTCTCGTGGACGAGTGCAACAAACTCTACGGCGAAAAACCGGGAGACGACGCAACCGCTTGCGTGATAAGAATCCGCAAGAGAGAGCCGATGAATATCCTTTTCGGACCTCCGTCCAACAGGGACGACTGCGACAGAATGATGTCTTTGTTCTTCTCCAAAGAGGGCAAACACATAGTATGCGGCGGCACGACGTCGTCGATAGCGGCAAAATATCTGGGCAAGCAACTGCGCACCTCGCTTAACTTCGAATCTTCGGACATTCCTCCCATTTCGGAAATCGAGGGCGTCGACCTCGTTACCGAAGGCGTCATCACGATGAATAAAGTGCTGACGTATGCAAAAGACTATCTCGAGGACAACGAAAGTTACGAACAGTGGAGTTTCAAGCGCGACGGAGCGTCGCTTATGAGCAGATTGTTGTTTGAGGAAGCGACGGATATAAATTTCTTCGTCGGCAGAGCAATCAACCCTGCGCACCAAAACCCAGATTTGCCGATAAACTTCAGCATAAAGATGAATCTCGTCAAAGAATTGAGCGAATGTCTCGTCAAAATGGGCAAACGAGTGAAGGTAAGTTACTTCTAATAGATAAAAAATTCAAAAATTAGCACAAAAGGAATTGTTTTGACCGCGATTTGGTATATAATACGGCAAGACAAAAGAAGGTGCCAAATGAGAATATTCGATACAAAAGTTCAACATCTCAAATATAAAGTCTTGCGTGAAGTCGCAAGAGAGGCGTGGGAAGGCAGGCTCGAAAAGACCGCTTTGGACATTCCCAAGAAGATTGTTCCCGGCAAAATTCCGACGATGCGCTGTTGCGTATACAAAGAACGCGCGATTTTGCTTGAAAGAGTCAAACTCGCAATGGGCGGAGACAAGGACAATCCCAACGTAATCGAGGTTATCGATATAGCGTGCGACGAATGCCCTATGGGCGGATACGAAGTTACGGGCGCGTGCAGAGGCTGTCTCGCACACCGTTGCGAGGACGTTTGCAAGTTCGGCGCAATCACTTTCGACGCACAACACGTTGCGCATATCGACAAATCGAAATGCAAAGAGTGCGGCGCGTGCGCAAAAGTCTGCCCGTATAGCGCAATCACAAACAATAAACGTCCGTGCGAGAGAGCGTGCAAAGTCAAGGCAATCACGATGGACGAGGAATGCGCGGCAAAAATAGACAATTCCAAATGCATCGCTTGCGGTGCGTGCGTATATCAATGCCCGTGGGGTGCGATTTCCGATAAATCGTACATTCTCGACGTCATCGATTTGATAAAAAATAGCGAGAACAACACGAAATACAAGCTCTACGCCGTCGTCGCGCCGTCCATTTCGAGTCAGTTTACCTATGCAAAACTCGGACAGGTTATAGCAGGAATGAAAAAACTCGGATTCTTCACGGTTGTCGAAGCCGCGTTGGGTGCGGATATGGTTGCGCTTTCCGAAGGAAAGGAATTGTCCGAAAAAGGCTTTTTGACCAGTTCTTGCTGCCCCGCATTCGTTGCGTACGTCAAGAAGAATTTCCCTGCGCTCGAGCAACATATTTCTTCCAATCTTTCTCCGATGGCAACCCTTGCCAAGTATATCAAGGAGACCACTCCGGGCGCAAAGGTCGTGTTTATCGGTCCTTGCACGGCAAAGAAAATGGAAATGAAAGACGAAAAAGTCAGACCTTATATCGATTCCGTGCTTACGTTTGAAGAATTGCAAGCGCTTTTCGATAGCAGAGACTTCGATATAACCACGCTCGAGGAGGACGTTCTCGACAACGCCTCTTATTACGGAAGAATTTTCGCAAGAAGCGGCGGACTCAGCGATGCCGTAAAGCAATCGCTCAAAGAACAGAATATCGATTTCGACCTCAAGCCCTGTGCTTGCGACGGTATCGACGAATGCAAAATCGCTCTCCTCAAAAAGAGCAAAAATCTTCTCGACGCCAACTTTATCGAGGGTATGGCTTGCACCGGCGGTTGCATCGGCGGCGCAGGTTGCCTCACTCACGGCGAGAAGAACAAAGCCGAAGTGGATAAGTACGGAATGGAGGCTATGGAGAAGTCGATTACGGACGCCGTCTCCGTACTTAACTAAAAAGCCGTTAAACGGCGAATAACTGTGTCAACACCCATCCGCTACAAAATCACGTACGCTAATGTACGTTGGGTTTTGTATCGGATGGGTGTTTCCTTGTTCTTCATCCGTTTAACGACTTTTTATAAAAATAAACTAAGGGTTTCAAATAGCGAATAACTGCGGCAGAGCCGTCCGCCCGTCAACTCATTTACGCATAGTAAATTAGGGTTGCCGTGCGGACGGCTCTTTCTTGTTCTTCATCTATTTGAAGCCCTTAGTCCCCATTAAGAAAACTCCGTTAATTGTGGATTTTTTACACTCATTACTTATTTTTTCGTTGATTTTGCGCCAAAATCCTCGTATTTTGCGTCGGAAATGCACAAAATCGAAAAAAACTTTGGACTTATAATCATATTTGATTATAATAGAAGTACGAGGTTATTATGAAAGACATTCAAACATCCAGAAACGCAATCAACGAAATCGATTTGCAGATGGCAAAACTCTTTGAAAAAAGAATGGAAATCTGCAAGGATATTGCGTTATACAAGAAAGATAACGGTTTGAGCGTGCGAGACGAAGCGCGAGAGGCCGAAGTGGTCAAACGCAATGCGGGATATATTCAAAACACCGCAATTCAACCCTATTACGAAGATTTTATCAAAAGCACTATGGACATATCCTGCAAGTATCAATCGTCGCTTTTGCGCACTATGCGCGTGGCGTATTGCGGTATTCAGGGTGCGTTTGCATATATCGCGGCAAAGAGAATGTTCCCCGATGCGGAATACGTCGCTTGCTCTACTTTTTTAGAGGCATACGAGGGCGTGGAAAAGGGCAAGTTCGATTGCGCGGTTCTTCCGCTTGAAAACAGTTATGCGGGAGAAGTCGGCGAGGTTATGGATTTGACATTCAACGGCAATTTGCATATCAATCAGGTTGTCGAAGTGCCGATAACGCACAATCTAATCGCTTGCGAGGGCGCAAGCCTCGATACGATAAAGACTGTCGTAAGCCACCCGCAGGCACTTGCCCAATGTGCGGATTATCTCAAAGAAAAGGGCATAGAGGGCAAGCCGTATTCAAACACCGCGCTTGCCGCCGAATATGTTAAAAACGCACACGACGTTACGCTCGGTGCGATTGCGTCCGACGAAACGGCAAACATTTTCGGGCTTCAAATCGTGGAAGAAGGCATCAACGACGCAAACAACAACACCACGAGATTTGCTTCTTTTTCAAGACAAATCAACAAACCCGCAAGCATATCCAAGCGCGAGGACGAGAATTTTATCCTCGTATTTACGGTGCAGAACGAGTCCGGTGCGCTTGCAAGCGCGCTCAACATCATAGGCGCGCACAATTTCAATATGCGTTCGCTCCGTTCGCGTCCTATGAAGAATCTGCAATGGAATTATTATTTCTACATAGAGGCGGAAGGCAACGTAAACACTCAAAACGGCAAAGACCTTATGCAGGAGTTGTCCGCGCTTTGCGCCAAACTCAAACTGGTCGGTAGTTACTTTGCCGACAATGCGGACGGTGCAAAATGATTCTGAATGTAGAACTGAAAACTCAACGATACGACGTTGTCATACAAAACGGCGCGCTTAACGATATTGCGAGTCTTTTCGACCTTGACAGAAAAGTGCTTGTCGTGACCGACGACGGAGTGCCGAGCCGTTATGCCGAAAAAGTGAGTTCTGCGGCAAAAGAAGCCGTAATCGTTACGTTGAAAAGCGGAGAAGAAAGCAAAAATTTCGACAATTTCAAATCGATTTTGTCCGTTATGCTTGCGCATTCTTTCAACAGGAACGATTGCGTCGTGGCAGTCGGTGGCGGCGTAGCGGGAGATATTGCAGGCTTTGCCGCTTCGTGCTATATGCGAGGCGTGGACTTTTACAACGTTCCCACGACTTTGCTTTCGCAAGTGGATTCGTCCATAGGCGGAAAGACGGCAATCGATTTTGAAGGAATAAAGAACGTCGTCGGCGCGTTTTATCAGCCGAAAAAGGTGGTTATCGACGCGGACTTGTTGTCCACTCTCGACGACAGACAGATAAGCGCAGGGCTTGCGGAAGCCGTGAAAATGGCGTTGACCTGTGATAAAGAATTGTTTGAATTTATCGAAAATTGCGAAGATTTCGATAAAGTGAAGCGCAATCTTCCTACGATAATCGAAAGAGCGTTGCGCATCAAACAAAGCGTTGTCGAGCAAGACGAAAAAGAGGGCGGTTTACGCCGAGTTCTCAATTTCGGGCATACAGTCGGACACGCGATAGAGAGTGAAGAAAACGGCAGACTTTTGCACGGAGAGTGCGTCGCTTTGGGAATGTTGCCGATGTGTGCGACTCCCGTAAGAAACAGATTGAAAAAAGTGCTTGCAAAGTGCAATTTGCCTTGCGAAATAAAATGCGACAAAGACGCGCTCGCAAAACGTATAGCGCACGATAAAAAAGCCGACGGCAACGGTATCTGCATAGTCAGAGTCAACGAGGTCGGCAGTTTCGTCTTTGAAAATGCAAGCGTGGAGCAAATACTCGAAATGACGGAGGAAGCCAAATGAAAAACACTTTCGGACAAAGCGTCGCAATGACGGTATTCGGAGAAAGTCACGGGGAGAGCGTCGGCGTAGTTATAGACGGACTTTGCCCGGGAATCGACGTGGACGAAACGGCAATCAAACGAGAGCTTGCGCTTCGCGCTCCGTCTACGAGCGTGGATACCGCAAGACGTGAAAAAGACGAATTTAAGATAATAAGCGGCGTGTTTAACGGCAAGACCACAGGCACGCCTATCTGCATAATTATCCCCAACGAAAATGCCAAAAGCAGCGATTATCAATACGGAGTAGCGCGTCCGTCGCACGCCGATTACGCGGCGTTTTGCAAATATCACGGCTTTGAAGATTATAGAGGTGGCGGTCACTTTTCGGGCAGAGTTACGGCAGGTATAGTGGCAGGAGGAGCAATACTTAAAGGCGCACTCGACAAAGTGGGCGTTAAGATTGCAACGCACGTTCTCGAATGCGCGAATATACGCGATTGCGAATTTAACGATATACAAAAAGACATTTTAAGTCTCGATTGTGCAAAATTTCCCGTAATAAACGACGACGCAAAAAATGCGATGATACAAGCCATAGAGGCGGCAAAAGCAGAGGGCGACAGCGTCGGAGGAATTACCGAGAGCGTGATTGTCGGTATGCCTTGCGGCGTGGGAGAGCCGTACTTCGATACTATGGAAAGCGTGTTGGCGCACGCGTTGTTCGCAATCGGCGGAGTAAAGGGAGTAGAGTTCGGAAAAGGCTTTGCCTTGAGCGGAGCAAAGGGCAGCGAAGTTAACGACGAGATGCGTTTCGGAAACGGTAAAGTCGTTTGCGCCACCAACAACAACGGCGGTATAAACGGCGGAATTACCAACGGTATGCCCGTGCTTTTCAGATGCGCAATCAAGCCGACGCCTTCGATTTTCAAAAAACAAAACACCGTCGATTTCGTCAACGGTTGCGATACGACGTTGCAGATAAACGGCAGACACGACCCTGCAATCGTTCGTCGCGTATGTCACGTTATAAACGCCGTCGGTGCGCTCTGCGCGTGCGATATGCTTGCGCAAAGATACGGCACGGACGTGTTTTTGAAAGGTATAAAAGAATGAAATGCGCTCTTATCGGCAAACCGTTGGGACACAGTTATTCCAAGGAAATACACGCACTCGTTGCGGACTACGATTACGACCTCGTCGAGCTTGACGAGACCGAAGTCGCCCCGTATCTGAAAAAGCGCGATTTTGACGGTATCAACGTTACAATTCCGTACAAACAGACGGTTATGCCGTATCTCGACGAGATAAGCGACGAGGCAAAGAGAATAGGAGCGGTAAACACAATCGTCAATAGAGGCGGCAGGCTCGTAGGATACAATACCGACTTTGCCGGAATGAGCGCGCTTATAAAAAAGAACGATATATGCGTAAACGGCAAAACCGCTCTCGTACTCGGCACGGGCGGAACGAGCAAGACCGCTTGCGAAGTGTTGAAAAGTCTCGGCGCAAGTCAAGTGCTGAAAGTGTCAAGAACCCCGAAAAACGGAGCGATAGATTACGACGCGGCAATAACGACGTACGATTATGCGCAAATAATCGTCAACACGACTCCCGTAGGAATGTATCCGCACGAGGACGAACAGCCTATCGATTTGAGCAATTTCAAAAATCTCGAAGGCGTTGTGGACGCGATATATCATCCGCTTTGCACAAACTTGGTGTTGCAAGCCAAAGCCGCAGGCGTAAAGGTGTGCGGAGGGCTTTATATGCTCGTTGCGCAAGCGGTGTATGCGTCGAGTTTGTTCAGAAACGTTCAAGCGGATTCTTCATCGATTGACCGCGTTTACGACGAAATATCCAGACAAAAACGCAACGTGGTGCTTATAGGTATGCCGTCGAGCGGCAAAAGCACCGTGGGGGCGGAACTTGCCAAAGCGTGCGGTATGGAGTTTATAGATACCGACGCGGAAGTCGAAAGAAAAGCAGGCGTAAAGATTGCGGATATATTTGCCGATTGCGGAGAAGCGGCGTTCAGAAAAATGGAAAGCGAGGAGATAAGCCGAGCGGCTCGCAACACGCACTCGGTTATAGCGACGGGCGGCGGAGCGGTGCTTAACGAGAAAAACGTCAACGCACTTTCTCGCAACGGAATAATCGTGTTTTTGGATAGAAGCCTCGATAAACTCGTCGCGACGAGCGACAGACCTCTGTCGTCCGACAGAAAAGTCCTCGAAGAATTGTACGCGAAAAGATACCCGATATACAAAAAATGCGCCGACGTTTGCGTAAATGCGGACGGAGACGTCGAAAACGTAGTCAGCCTTATAAGGAGAGATGCGAAAATATGAAATTTCTTGTTTTGAACGGACCGAACATAAATATGCTCGGCATAAGAGAACCTTCGGTTTACGGGAATCGCTCTTATGAAGATTTGCAAAATCTTATACGCAATCACGCAAACGAAATAAGCGTTGAAATCGAGTTTTTTCAATCCAACCACGAAGGCGCGCTGATTGACGAAATACAAAAGGCGTATTTTGACAAGGTTGACGGCATCGTTTTCAATCCCGCAGGTTACACTCACACGAGCGTAGCTATTGCCGACGCGCTCAAAGCGGTGGGTATACCGACAATAGAAGTGCATATTTCCGACGTGGATAAAAGAGAGTCTTTCCGCAAAATCAGTTTCGTAAGAGACGTTGCCGTCGCAACGATAAAAGGGCTTGGCTTTGACGGATACCTCAAAGCGATGGATATACTCAAACAGAGGTTGCAATAATTATGAAAGCGACGTTTTTCCCTTCCGTCGCAAAAGGCAGAGCGATTGCTCCGCCGTCCAAGAGCGTTGCGCACAGATTGCTCATTGCCTGCGCGCTTGCCGACGGACAAAGCAGAATAAACGGAATAAGCGCAAGCGAGGATATGCTTGCCACTTTGTCGTGCGTGCGCGCTCTCGGCTCGCTCGCAACGGTAGACGGGGATACGGCGTATATAAAGCCTTGCGCCAAAAAATCGCTTGAAAACGCTGTTTTCGAGTGCAGAGAAAGCGGCAGTACGTTGCGCTTTTTCTTGCCGATTGCGCTTGCTATGGGCGCAACCGATTGCGTTTTCGGAGGCAGCGAAAGGCTTATCCAAAGAGGTTTTGACGTTTACAATCCGATTTTTGAAAAAAACGGCATCGTCGTTGAAAAACGCAAAGATTGCCTGATTGTATCGGGCAAACTCTGCGGCGGAAGATACGAGATAAGGGGAGACGTAAGCAGTCAATACGTCACGGGATTGTTGTTTGCCTTGTCGATTGCCGACGGAGACAGCGAATTGAAAATTCTCGAACCCGTCGAAAGCAGAGCCTATATCGATTTGACTCTCGACGTCTTGAAAAGATGCGGAGTTTCGGTGGAGGAACGGCGCGACAACGAGTTTGCAATCAAAGGCGGACGGACGTTTTTATCAGGAGAATACGGCGTTGAGGGAGATTGGTCTAATGCGGCTTTTCTGTTTGCATTCAATATGCTCGGCGGAAACGTCGAAGTGAACGGACTTACCGCCGACAGTCCGCAGGGAGATAAGGTCTGCATAGAACTTTTCGATAAACTAAACGAGAGAAACGCCGTTGTGGACGTGTCCGATTGTCCCGATTTGGCACCGATACTTTTTGCGGTTTCCGCAATGAAGCACGGCGCGACGTTCGTCGGCACGAGACGGCTGAAAATAAAAGAAAGCGACAGAGCGGAGGCTATGGCAAGCGAACTTGCCAAATACGGCGTGAAAGTGCAAGTCGGAGAGAATCAAACGATTGTGTACGGCACGACGCCGCACTCGCCGAGCCAAACGATATGCTCTCACAACGACCACCGCATCGCAATGGCAAACGCCGTGATATTGAGCAAAGTCGGCGGTACGTTGGACGGAATAGAATGCACGAAAAAGAGTTATCCCGACTTTTTTGAAACGATAGCGAAATTGGGTGTGAAATATGAAATTGAATGAGAATAGCAAGATTTTGATAGTCGGTCTCGGGCTTATCGGCGGCAGTTACGCCGAGGCTCTGTCTCAAAAGGGCTACGAAATCGGCGCAATAGACGCAAAAAAACAATCGATAGATTTTGCACTCGCAAAAGGCTGGATTAAGCAAGGGCGCACGGACGTGGAAGAAAAATTCGTGTCTGCGTACGACATCGTGATTTTCGCACTCTATCCGCACGTTTTTGTGGAATGGATTGAAAAATATCAGTCGTATTTCAAAAGCGGCGCGCTTATCACGGACGTTACTGGCGTAAAAGGAAGCGTCGTAGACAAAGTGCAATCGATATTGCGCAAAGACGTGGAATTCGTACCCGCGCACCCTATGGCGGGCAGAGAAACGAGCGGTATCGAGGGCGCAAACGCGCAAATCTTCAGGGACGCGAACTATATAGTTACGCCGACGAGCGAGAATACGCAAGAGAACGTCGAAACGTGCAAAGCGTTGGGGCGTGAACTCGGGTTTGAAAGAATCAGCGTGCTGTCTCCCGAGCAACACGACGAAATGGTCGGCTTTTTGTCGCATCTGACGCATTGTATCGCGGTTTCGCTTATGGTGTGCAAGGACAACGAACATCTTGCCGAATACACGGGCGACTCTTTCAGAGATTTGACGAGAATCGCAAAAATCAACGATGAAATGTGGAGCGAGTTGTTTATCGCAAACAAGCGTGAACTCGTATCGCAAATGGAACTTTTCGAAAAACGATTTAACGAACTGAAAAAAGATATAGAAGAAGAAAACGTAGAAAGTATCAGAAATACGATGCGCCTCTCCACCGAACGCAGAAAACTGTTCGATAAGGACGCACAGGAGACGAAATGAACTTGGAATTTAAGAGAAAACTTCCCACACTTCAGGAAATCAAGGCAATGTACCCCATTGACGATACGCTTGCCGAGCATAAAAAAGAGACGGATAGAACGCTCAAAAACATATTCGAGGGCAAAGACGACAGGCTTTTGCTCGTAATCGGTCCGTGTTCTGCGGACAGAGAGGACGCCGTACTCGATTATATTTGCCGACTTCGCGGCGTGCAAGAGCAGGTCAAGGACAAAATCGTCATCGTTCCGCGCATCTATACCAACAAACCGCGCACGACGGGGGACGGATATAAAGGAATGTTGCATCAACCCAATCCGCACGAGGGCGAGAATATGCTTAAGGGCTTGATTGCCATACGCAAACTGCACATAAAAGCACTTAGCGAAACGGGCTTTTCCTGCGCGGACGAAATGTTGTATCCCGAAAATCATTTCTATTTGTCCGACGTGCTTTCTTACGTCGCTGTCGGCGCAAGGTCGGTGGAAAATCAATTTCATCGTCTTACGGCAAGCGGCCTCGATATACCCGTCGGAATGAAAAACCCCACGAGCGGCGACTTGTCCGTTATGATGAATTCCATACGAGCCGCGCAACATCCGCACACTTTCGTGTACGCGGGTTGGGAAGCGAACAGCAAAGGCAATACGCTTGCGCACGCGATTTTGAGAGGCTCGGTGGACAGATACGGTCAAACCATACCCAACTATCATTACGAGGACTTGCAGACGTTGTGCCAGATGTATGCTCAATCGGGGCTTGAAAATCCTGCGGTTGTAGTTGACGTAAATCACTCTAATTCCGCAAAAAAATACGACGAACAGCCGAGAATAGCAAAAGAGGTTTTGCACAGCACCCGTTGCGACAAAGATATATATAAACTCGTCAAGGGCATAATGATAGAGTCCTATATCGAGGACGGCGCGCAATCTCCCGACGGCGGAGTTTACGGCAAATCCATTACGGACCCGTGCCTCGGCTGGGAAAAGACGGAAAAACTTATATTCGAGTTGGCAGATTTAAGATAATTGCGTATCGAAAATAAATAATAAGTAATTGCGGAATATTCCGCAAACAAGAGCGCACGGAAGTGCGCTTTTTTATGCTGTGCAATTCGATTTTTCTTTTATTTGACATTTGCGTTTTGTTGTCATATTATAAGGGTGCGACAAATCTTAATAAACACACAAGCACTTTTACTATCGGTAACAGGTGCATTTTCGTATATTAGTGCTTGTGTGAGCGCGAAGATTTGTCGCAAAATCGACGAAGTGCACTTGTTATATTTTTGTATTCTATATCAGGTGTGTTTCGCACCTGATATTTTTTTATTTTGGAGGAAAATTATGAAAAAAACAAGAATTGCGTTATTTATCGTTTTAGTTGTTATATTGACTGTTATGCTTTGTGCTTGCGGAGAAAACGGCTCGGCAAATCAAAGCGGAAAAGCCGATAATGATGCCAATAGCGAATGCTTGCACCACTCAATATCTCAATCAACAGAACAGTCTTATTGCACTATTCCGACAAAACGCGGCGAAACTATTTGTACCGACTGCGGAAAAGTCCTTGAAGAAGGGTATTATGAACCTGCAAAAGGACATGTGTTTGTTAACGACCAATGTGTAAACTGTGGCTTTATCGAAGGACTTTTGAAGTTTTCTTTGACAGACGACGAGACGGGATATGTATGCGACGGCTTTGAACAGTCTGCTGCGGAAGATGTTACTATTCCTACCAATTACGACGGTAAACTTGTCGTAGCCATAGGGAAAGATGCTTTTATGGACTGTAAAGAATTGAAAAATGTGTTTATTCCGCATACTGTAAAAGAGTTGCGTACAAGAGCGTTTTATCGTTCCGGCTTAACTGAAATAACAATACCGGGGAACGTGAAAAAAATAGGATATAAGGCATTTCTTGAGTGCTTAAGTCTTGAAAGCGTGTATATGTACGAAGGTGTAGAAGAATTGGCTGGAGTGAATTTTAGTGGATGTAGTAAGTTGAAATCGATAAACTTTCCCGATAGTTTAACGATTATAAAACATAATCCGTTTTCAGAAACGGCTTGGTACGATAATCAACCCGATGGACTTGTTTATGCAGGTAAAGTGGCTTATAAATACAAAGGTCAAATTCCGAAAAACTCTAAGATTGTTTTTGAAAAGAATACGAAAGCAATAGCGGGAATGGCGTTTTATAATCAAGAAAACCTAACGAGTATAGAAATTCCCGATACCGTTTTATATATTGGTCCAAGTGCATTCTTAAATTGCGTAAACTTGGAGAACGTAAGGTTATCTGATAATTTGGAGAGAATAGATGATTTCGCTTTCCATAAATGTGAAAAACTGACGAGTGTGGTTTTCCCTAAATCTGTAAAAATTATAAATTATGAAGCTTTTTATGATTGTACGGCTTTAGAGAATGTCGTTTTTCCCGAGAATTTGGAGTATATAGGGTGGTCTGCGTTTTACGGGACGAAATGGTTTAATGATTTTTATGACAAAATGCCGAACGGGTTTTGCTATATCGGAAAAGTTTTGTATTTTTACAAGGGCGTTGTGGACGATGCAGAGATAAAGGTCAAAGACGGGACTGTAGGTATTGCAGATGGCGCGTTTTTACAAGGGGATTGTAGTAAAGTGACTAGTATAATATTACCTGACACGTTGAAATATTTAGGGGGGAATCAATTTTATGGATGTCCTGAATTGCGCACAATTACGATTCCCAAAAGCGTAATCTACATAGGAGAAATGGCATTTTATGAAACTCTTGAAGAAATTCATTATAAAGGTACGAGAAAGGAGTGGAATGCAATTACGAAAGACCAGCTTTGGTATTTTTCAGGAGGACTTATAGATAATATAAAAGTTTGCCCGATTTATTGTGAGGACGATATAAACGAGTAGATTGTATTTGCAATAAAAACAAACGCGCCGCAGATGCAGAGCGTTTGTTTTTTTTGTAAAGAAGATAATTGGGAGAAATCACCGTTTGAGATGAATTGGTGATATTGGTCATTTTTATCGGCTTACGCCTTGTTCGATTATGATTATATGCGATAATCGGCGTTTAGTCAACAGAATATGAAATATTTTTCACATTTTTATAAAGTAATTGTATTCTTGCCTCGAATACCGATAAAACGCAACTGTTTATTGATATTTTTATATAAATATTTACGTCTATGATATGGACAACGTTTTTTTTTAATGATAATATATACATATATGGCGATATTTGTATAGGTGTATCGTTAATTTGATGAAAGAAACGCAAAAGCGCGATTTTTGTTTTTCTTTTCGTTCGCGAAAACAAAAGGGGCTACGCCCGATTATTATAGGAGAAGAATATGAGAGACTTAAAGCATCTGCTTTACTTTGAGAATCTTTTGCTCGAAGCCAACAACGATTTGGTCAAGCAAGCGGTTCAAGAGGACGGCAAACTTGCGCTCGGCTACACTTGCTATCACGTTCCCGAAGTGTTGCTCAATCTCGACAACTGCGTCAGCGTGAGATTGCGTGCGCCCAGAACGGGGTCGGTGGACATTGCCACTTATTATCTGAGTCCGTTTATTTGCGGATACGCCAAGGCTTTGCTCGAAAGAGGCATAGAGGGCGGATACGGATTTTTGTCCGCATTGTTCTCGGGCGAGACGTGTAGCGAAATGAACCGCGCCGTCGAGCATTTCGAATTGTTGCAACTCGTTGACAACGAAAAGTTTTTCGTGAGCATTTTCGATATGCCGTTCAAGACAAATCAACATTGCCTCGAGAGTTACGTCAATCAAATGCGCCTCAAAGTGCTTGACAAGCTCAAAGACGTATACGGCGTGGACACTTCCGACGAAGCGATGCGCAAAGCGGTGGAGCTTCACAACAGAGTGTGTAGAGCGATTACGCAAATAGGCGAGTTCAGAAAAGAGGAAAATCCGCGTATTACGGGATATGAATTTCACGTTCTTTGCGTTGCGAGTTATTGCTGCCCGAAGTATCTCATCGTTGACAAACTCGAGGAAACTTTGGAAGAACTCAAAACGCGCGAGCCTGACCAAAAGAAATTTTACAGAGCGAGAATCGTGCTTGTGGGAAGCGAGATGGACGACCCCGATTTTACCAAGTTGTTCGAGGAGAGCGGTGCGTTCGTATGCGCGGACAGATATTGCTTCGGCTCTTTCCCCGGCAGAGAAGAAATCGTGCTGAACGACGACGAGGACGTGCTTACTCAGATTTGCCGTCATTATATGAAAACCTGTCAATGCCCGAGATATATGGAACACGAAAAGGTTGAGGACAGACGTTTGTTTGTCAAAAAACTCGTTGACGAATTTCACGCGGACGGCGTTGTGTACGAACAGCTCAAATTCTGCGAATACTGGGGTTACGAGCGCGCTTTGGCGTCGTATATTATGACCAACGAGTTCGGCGTTCCGTCCATTGCGATAGACCGTCAATACACGGCAAGCGCGTCGGGACAGTTGCGTACCCGTATTCAGGCTTTCGTCGAGAGCCTCGAAATCAAACATATTCAAAAAGCCAAAAAGGCGAAGGAGTGACCTATGGCAAAGAAAAAATACGGCGGTTACAAAAATCTGCACCAAGACAAAACGGGTTTGCTCAAACATCGTGAATGGCGCGGTTTCAAGGACACTCTCGTCGACTACTGGCGTTGGCTTGTCACTTGGAAAGATATGGTCGTGATGGTGCTTAAAAACCCGATTGCGGTTGTCAAAGGCTTGTGGCGTTATCGTTGGATGGCAACGTATCTTTCGACGCCTGCGTTTGTCGACCGTCACACCGAAGGTTTGCGCGGACCGCAACTTCTTATGACGCACCTTCACTTCAATATGATAGTCAAGCACGCGACGGGACTTATTCTCACGGCGTTCGAGGCGGACGAAAAGATGTTCCCAAAGAACAAAAAGAGCAAAAAACTCGTCTGCATCGACGAACTTATCCCCGTCGAGTTTATCGCAGGTTTCCCCAACCTCAAAGCGTACCCGATGCAAACTATGCCGATTTTCCTTTCGAGTATGGTGGACCAACTCATCGTGCCGCCTTATCTCGACGCAATCGAGAGCTTCGGCGTGCCTGCGGACGTATGTCCGCTCCCGAGTGCGGAAGCTGGCGTTTGCGTGGAGGACGATTATCCCAAACTCGGCAAGTGTATGATAACTTGCAATATGCCTTGCGACGGCTCGATTATGACGACCACGTTCCAAGACAGATACTTCAAATTGCCTACCCACGTCTACAACGTTCCGTTGAGATATAAGGGCGAGGACGTACAGGAATACGCAGTTGAAGAAGTCAAGGAAATGATAAAATTCGTCGAGGACCAAACGGGCGAAAAATTCGATTGGGACGCTTTTATCAAAGCACTCGAAAGATACAACAAACAGCTCGATTACGAGTTGCAAAAATGGGAAGTAAACAAGACGAAATATCCGCAAATGACGGGTGCGACGTTCTGGCTTTACAGACTGTACTACTATCATCTCTCGGGCGGTTTCGACAAGAGATTCCTCAAAGTCGATAAAAAAGTCAACAAAATTATGCTCAAAGCATACGAGAAAAAGACGCCCGCGAGCAAGGAAATGCGCCACAGAGCGATTGTGTGGAGTTGCCCCGCAAACTACTATACGTCTTTTGCAAACTGGCTTGAAAACTGCTGGGGTATCAACGTAGTTATGGATATGGAAACGATGATTTCCTATCTCAAATTCCGCACGGATACTCACGAACACGCTTTGCAAGACCTCGCAAAGACCTATCAACGCGCAACGATGCGTACTCACACGAAGGGCGGTTACGCCAACGTGCTTAACGAGTGCTGGAGAATCGCGGAAGAATACAACGTAGACACGATTATTATGTACGACCAGATTTCCTGCAAGGGTATGGACGGACTCGTGGGTATCTTCGACGACCAAGCGCGCGCAAAAGGATACAACTTCATTTGGGTGCAACAAGACCTTATGGACAGCAGAACTATCTCCAGACGAGATATGAGAGAGCAGGTCAACAAGTATATGCAAACGGTTTTGCAAGAAAAACCGCTCGACGAAAGTCTGTTGGACTTCGACGACACGCAAGCGTGGTAATTTAGAAATTGAAAAGGTAGGATAGTATTATGAAATATTTTGGCGGATGCGACGTAGGTTCAACCTACACCAAAGCAGTTATATTAGATGAAAACGGAAAGATGGTTGCGGATACCACCATCAAGAGCAAAATCAACGCGGCACTCTCTGCGGAAGCGGCTATGACGGAAGTCGTAAACGCCGTTCCCGAACTCAAGGGCGACGTTAAAAACCTCACATACCTCGTAGGTACGGGTTACGGACGCAACAAGGTTGCCACCGCAGACGAGAAC
>DLKM01000028.1:216928-273148 GCA_002478945.1 Christensenella sp. UBA7588 | reverse complement strand
AACACCTGAGGAAGGGGGAAAATTGCATTAAAAGTTCGATGATGCTAATATACAAAAATTAGGTAT
This sequence comes from Christensenella sp. UBA7588, assembly GCA_002478945.1. GTDB lineage: Bacteria > Bacillota > Clostridia > Christensenellales > CAG-917 > CAG-475. The sequence continues at coordinate 273,082 of DLKM01000028.1, read as the reverse complement.
TGCAATCGCGTCGTATATATGATATATTGAAGATGATAAAAGTTTCCTGCTATGTTTGTGATGGTGCTATATTTTGAACCACAAATTTTATACGGGATGACGCGTCCGACATTATGCGGAGATGTCAGGCCTCATTTATATCGGAGGAAGGCAGATACCGCACGGTAGTCTTTACCCACCCTGCTCGAACGGCGGGTTTATAAAATGGCATCACACGGCGGTGCGGGGCAATATGATAGGAACAAACGCTCTTTGGAGCGTTTGTTTTTTTTGTTTCGTTTCGCTTTTTTCGATTTTATGTTTGATTGCGTTGTTTGGTGTATAAGCGCGCAATTAACCTCGAAAATGTACAAAACTATTTTATAAAACGACAAATTTTATAATACTTATGTCATTTTGACGGGGATAAAACGACAAAACGGCATAGTTTATATTTCCCCCTTGATAATTTTCACTCTATATGCTAAAATAATCTATATTAAAGATAAAAGAGGAAAAATATGAAATCTCTATCTCTTAAAAACAAAACGATTATAGCAGTCGTACTGTTCGTGGTAATCTTTGCCGCGCTTATTGCGGTTGCATCCGTTTACGATTTACAAGTTAGCAATATTCTCACTAAAAACGCCTTGAAAGACGGCGATTATATTGCAAACGACGTATACGGCGTTGTAGGCGAAGCAGTCGGAACGTCTCCGATATATATCGTACTTGCGGTTTGCACGGCGATTTTGTGCTGGTTCTTTGCAAAGGTTGTCGACAAAAAGTGGTGGAGCGTTACGCTCGCAGTCGTCTTTGCGGTAGTCGGCTCGGTTGCGTGGTGGTTCTATATCAAAGATATAATCAGATATATTCTCGAACACGCCGCGGCGCAAGTCGGCTCGGCGGCAGGTTCTATCGTGTACGAATTCCGTCACGACGGTGCGGTTGTCGCAATAGAGTGGCTCGTTGCGCTTACGATACAGGCATTTGTGGTTTTCGCATTCAAAAATCTCAAACCCGAAACGTTGAAAAAACTTATTTGGTGGGTCATTGCGGTTTTGGCGGCTGTCGTCGTTGCGAATTTGCTTATTATGATTGTCAAAGACCCCGTAGGTCGTATGAGATACAGAGCGTTGAATACCGAATTCGGTCAAAAGCTGAAAGCCGACGGAATCAGAGATTACACCCCTTGGTATATTGCAAACGGTCAACCCGATAAAGAGATTATCGACGGTTTTGTGAGCTTATTCCCCGGTGCAAGCGACGCATTCAAATCTTTCCCGTCCGGTCATACTTGTGCGGCAGGTATGTCTTATGCGCTTATTATGTTGCCCGACGTTATCGATTTCAAGAGCGAAAAGAGCAAAAAAGGCGTTAAAATCGCTTGTTGGTTCATTCCGATTGCAATCACGATGCTCGTTGCAATCAGCCGTATCGTGGTCGGTGCGCACTATATGAGCGACGTTACGTTCGGCGGAACGATAGCGTTTGTTTGTATGATTATCGCACGCGAGATATTCGTATGCAAGGGAAGCCATTTCTTTGCATTGTTCCCGTCTGCCGCTCCCAAGAAAATCGCAAAGGTCGAAGAAGGTCTTGACGTTGACGTAAACGTTGCGGAACAAGAAACCGCAGAGGACGAGTTTGTCGACGAAATGGTAGAGAAGTCCGTCGAGGACGTTCAAAACGGAAACGCTTCCGTTGCGGAAATATCCGACGACGAAAAAGAAATTGCGGTATTGAGTGAAGAACAGGCAAACAAAGTAAGTCAGGAGATTGCCGACAATCTTCGCGACGGCGTAATTAGCGAATAATCGTTATTTTGCAAAACGATATGAATTCAATGCAAAAAGCCCTCGATTCAAGGGCTTTTTGCTATATAAAACGTAAGTTTTTGAAGTTTCGGCAAATCGGATTTTTGCTTTGAAACCGCCTTTATTTTTGCAATTCCTTATGCGTGTTCGGAGCGGCTACGAGCGTTTTGTATCCGACGTAAATCACTTGCCCCGGATGTCCGTCGGGTTTTCTCTTTACGTTGCGACGTTCTGTGTAGTCCACTTCCACGCTTGCTTGTTTTGTACTTGCAGTAATTTCTCCCGCGATTTTGAGAACGTTGTCAGGCACTTGTCTGCCGTCGGTCACGATAATCGTGTGTGCGCCGTGTTCGTTTTTGATGTGCATCCAAATATCGTTCGAGGACGCTATCTTGAAAGTCAATTCGTCGTTTTGGAGATTGTTTTTGCCTCTGTACACGGTAAAGCCGTCGATTTCGTATACGAAAGGCGGTTCGGGTTTTTCACGGCGGACTTTGTTTTTTTGCGATTTTTTTCTCGTTCCGCCGAGCATATCCAATTCTTCTTCGATTGCCGTGGTTTGACTTTCGTAGGGAAGTGACGCTATTTCTTCTTCTATGGATTTGACGTATTCGAGCAAATCTCTGTCCTCGACGAGTTTTTTGCTTACAAACTCTTTTGCGCGTTTAAGTTTATTATACTTTGTATAATAAGCCGTGCTGTTTTTTGACGGAGTCAATCTGGCGTCGAGGGGTATTACGACTTCGGTATTGTCGTAATAATTGAGACATTTTACGCTTTCGTCTCCCTTTTTGATGCGATAAATATTGCTTACGATAAGCTCTCCGTAGAGTTTTAGAGTGTCCATATCCTCGCATTCTTTGAGGCGTTGCAAATCGATTGCGATGTTTTTTTCGATTTTTTGATGCAGTCTTTTCGCTATGGTTGCAAGCGATTTCAATCTGGCTTTGTTGCGAATTTCTTTGTCGCAGTCGGTGGTAAGCGCGTCGTACGCTTCGCTCATCGAGTTAAATTCGGTTACGTTGCTTCCGTCGGCGTTTGCAAGAGTGCGATAAACTATGGGGTAGACTTCTTTATCGTTTATTACGCAGGGTTGAAGCTCGAGAGAAGAACGGCTATCGGCAGTCGGACGGTCCTCGTCGTCTTGCACGGAATCGATTGAGTTTTCTTGTAAATCCGCAAAATCGCAAATGACTTTTTCAAGTCTCGAGCGTTGTTGCTCGCTGAAGCCTGCAACGTCGCAATCGAGGTTTGCTCGGAGCAGAATTTCGTTTATGGTAGCACCCGAGAATCCCGAAATATTGTCTTGGATAAACTTGTGTAAGTCTCCGCCCGTAAAGTTGTCAAAAACCTCAAAACGCTTGTTTAGATAACTGATTTTCTTTTGTGTGACGGGAGAATACTTTACTCCACGGAGTACGACGTGGTCACGCGCGACGTCGAGGGGAAGATGCTTTACGGCGTCTAAAATGATTAGGTTTTCGTCCGTAAAAACAATGTTGGAATATCTGTTCATAATCTCGACGAAAACGTAGAAATCCGCGTCGTCTCTCATCTCCGTTTTTGCATTGAATTTGACGTAAACGATGCGGTCGGAATTGTATATCCCGACGCTGTCGACGATTGCGTTTATCAGATATTTGCGCATAAGCATACAAAGATTCGGCGCGACGAGCGGACTTTGTTTTTTGCTTTGCGTGAGATGAATACGGGGCGCACCCGCATTGCAGGACGCGACGAGACATACGTTTTTGCCTTTCGAGCGCATAAAAAAGCGCAACTCGTCTGTTTCGGGTTGTTGTATTTTGTCTATTCTCGCGCCTTTCAGGGCAGAATCGAGTTCTTTTGCGAGCGCGTTTAGCGCAAATAAGTCGCTTCCCATACCGTTATCATACCAAAACGCTCGGATTTTTACAATAGAAATCGCAATAATCCGTGTTTTTCGGTGCTTATAAGGCGTTTGGGGCGGCAGTTTGCAACCGAATATTTCAATCGAGCGGTCATATTGACTCAAAATCGCAAAAATATCCCGCAATATCATTTGATTTTTGTATGCCCGTATGATATAATTCTTCTACTTGTAATGAAAATATATATCCGTATGCGCAACGCGTTGCGGAATGGAGGACAAATGGACTACACAGTAGAAAAGTTGGAAAAGAGCCAAGTCAAGTTCAACTACACGGTTGACAAGGACAGTTTCAACAAAGCAATCAAACAAGCGTATGAAAAGACGAAACACAAATACGCTATCCCCGGTTTCAGAAAGGGACACGCTCCTCAAAAGATTATCGAGGGTATGTACGGCGCAGGCGTTTTCTTCAGCGATGCCGTTAACGAACTCATCGACGCTTCTTTGAACGAACTCGAAACGAAAGAAGAATACGATTTCGTAGCGGTCGACAGCGTGTGCGACGTCGATATGACGGAGGACGGCGGCGTCAAATATTCTATCGTTATGGTTGTAAAGCCCGAAGTTACTCTCGGTCAATATAAAGGTTTGAACGCTGCAAAGAAAGCGGTCAAAGTCACGGCAAAACAAGTTGACGAAAAAATCGCTCAAGAGCAAGAAAAACAAGCTCGTCTCGTTGAGGTCGACACGGCGGCAGTCAACGGCAACATCGTTTCTATGGACTTCGTCGGCAGCGTAAACGGCGAGAAATTCGAAGGCGGCAGCGCAGAGAATTATGACCTCGAGCTTGGCAGCAACACGTTTATCCCCGGTTTCGAGGAGCAACTCGTCGGCGTTAAGGCAGGCGACGTTAAAGACGTGAAAGTCACTTTCCCCGAGAACTATCAGGCGGAAAACCTCGCAGGCAAAGAAGCTGTGTTTGCTTGCACGGTTAAAGCAGTCAAAGTTAAAGAATTGCCGACGGTCGACGACGAGTTCGTAAAAGAAATCTCCGAATTCGACACTCTTGCAGAGTACAAAGCCGACGTCAAAGCGCAACTTACCAAGGAAGCGCAAGAGAAAGTCGACAGAGAGTTCGAGGATGCGGTAGTCGAGAAAATCGTCGACGCGTCTCAAGTCGAGATTCCGCAAGCAATGATTGACCGCGAAGCAGACGAGATGGTTCACGAATTCGAATATCGTCTTATGTATCAAGGTCTCAAACTTGACGATTATCTCAAATATCTCAATATGACCAGAGACCAACTCGTTGACCAATACAAAGACCAAGCGTCCAAGTCGGTTAAAGTTCGCCTCGTTATGGAAGCTCTCATCAAAGCAGAGGACCTTAAGATTGAGGACAAAGAGATTGAAGATAAGATGGCAAAATTCGCAGAGCAAAGTTCTCAAACCGTCGAAGAATTCAAGAAAACTCTCCATAAAGAGCAAGTCGATTATATCGTCAACTCCATTATGAACGAGAAACTTCTCGATTTCCTTACCAAAGAGAATCTCGCAAAAAAGACTGCGGCAAAGAAAGCGGACGCAGAAGCCGAAGCTAAAGACGACACAAACACCGAGGAAAAGAAGCCCGCTGCCAAAAAAACAACCAAAAAGGCAGCAAAACCCGCTGTAGACGCAGAATAAGTCTCGAAGGTTTTGTGTAAAATTTAAGTGTTTTGACAAAAACATATATGCTCGTCTTTCCGCTTGCAACGTTTTGCAAGCGGAAAGCGTATAAAACCTTATCGATGTCAAAAAACGACAATTCGTTAATGACATTGATACAAAAGGTTTTGCAATCGATACCGTCCGAGGACGGTAGGAGGATACAATGAATATCAAAAATCAACTTATACCTATGGTCATCGAACAAACGGGCAGAGGCGAGCGTTCATACGACATTTATTCTCGCTTGCTCGAGGACAGAATCATTTTTTTGACCGGAGAAATCGACGATAACGTTGCCGACCTCGTAGTCGCTCAACTTATCTATCTCGAAGGCAAAGATTCCACGAAAGATATTAGTTTGTACATCAACAGCCCCGGCGGTTCCGTTTCAGCAGGCTTTGCAATCTACGATACGATGAACTATATCAAGTGCGACGTTTCCACGATATGTATAGGAATGGCGGCTTCGATGGGCGCGTTTTTGCTCTCGTCGGGCGCAAAGGGAAAGAGATACGCTTTGCCGAACGCGAAAGTTATGATTCATCAGCCTCTCGGCGGCGCGCAGGGACAGGCAAGCGATATTGCCATTCAAGCCAACGAAATTCTCAAGACCAAAAAGCGCATCAACGATATTCTTGCGCAAAATACGTCGCAACCTCTTTCCAAAATCGAAGTCGATACGGACAGAGATTTCTATATGACGGCGGAAGAAGCGGAAAAATACGGTCTTGTGGACAAGATTTTCTATTCGAGAAAATAATTCGACGCTAACCGTGCCGATTCGTCTGTAAATCGCAGACGGACAGGTATAACTCGTTGACAATCGGAGTATATAAATCAATATGGAAAATTATCACAAAGAACAACATTGCAGTTTTTGCGGCAAGGGCGCAAGCGAAGTCGATAAGATTATCAGCGGTCCGAACGGCATTAACATTTGCAACGAATGTATAGACGAATGTGTGTATTTGTTGGGAAAAGACCAAAAAACCGCAAACGACGGCATAAGTCTGTATACGCCTAAAGAGATTAAGGCAAAACTCGACGAGTATATCATCGGGCAAGACAGCGCAAAAAGAGTGCTGTCCGTTGCCGTTTACAATCACTATAAGCGCATAAATCAAATCAAAAACAAAAATAACGACGACGTCGTAATCGAAAAAAGCAACGTGCTTTTGCTCGGTCCTACGGGTTCGGGTAAGACTTTGCTTGCAAAGACGCTTGCGCAGATTCTCAACGTTCCGTTTGCAGTTGCGGACGCAACGACGCTTACCGAAGCGGGTTACGTCGGAGAGGACGTGGAAAATATCCTGCTCAAACTCATTCAATCCGCAAACGGAGATTTGAAAAGAGCGGAAGTCGGCATCGTATACATCGATGAAATCGATAAAATCGCAAAGAAAGGCGAGAACGTGTCCATAACGCGCGACGTAAGCGGCGAAGGCGTGCAACAAGCGTTGCTCAAGATTATCGAGGGTACGGTTGCAAGCGTGCCTCCGCAAGGCGGCAGAAAGCATCCCAATCAAGAGTGCTACCAGTTGGATACGACAAATATTTTGTTCCTGTGCGGCGGTGCATTCGTGGATTTGGACAAGATTATCGACCAAAGAAAGGACAATTCCAAGCTCGGTTTCGGTTCTGCGGTTAAAGGTACGGTCGATTATCGCTATGACGAACTTATCGAAGCGTTGCAGCCTGCGGACCTTATCAAATACGGCTTGATTCCCGAATTCGTCGGTCGTGTGCCTATTGTCGTAGGTCTTAACGCTCTTGACGAGAACGCTCTCGTAAAGATTCTTTCCGAACCTAAAAACGCTCTCGTTAAGCAATACAAGTATCAGTTTGCTCTCGACGGCGTTACGCTTGAATTCGAGGACGAGGCTCTCAGAGCGGTTGCGGCAAAGGCAATTCAACTCAATACGGGCGCAAGAGGCTTGAGAGCGATACTCGAGGACGTATTGCTCGAGCTTATGTTCGAGATTCCGTCGGACAACAATATCGACAAGGTTATCGTAACAAAAGCGGCTATTGACAAAACCGAAAAGCCGATAGTGGTGTATAAACAAGTCGACGAAAAGACGAACAATCAAATCGCATAACGACATATTTTGCAAAAACAGCGCATTAGATGCGCTGTTTTTGACAAGAAAATTCAAAAGAGAAATCATAATATCGCACGGAGGGAAAAATGATAAAGCAAGCAAAATTCGTCATATCCGTAGCTGACGCAAAGAATATTCCGAATTACAACGTACCCGAGATTGCCATTGCGGGCAAGTCGAACGTCGGGAAATCGTCCTTTATCAATTTTATGGTAAATCAAAATAAACTTGCCAAAACTTCGCAAGAACCGGGGCGTACGAGATTGCTCAATTATTTTGAAATAAACAACGGTCAATATTATTTTGTCGATTTGCCGGGATACGGATATGCAAAAGTCAATAGACAAGAAAAACAAAAGTGGGGAGACTTGATTGAAAAATATCTCGTCACGAGCGAGAATCTTATCAACGTTTTCGTTCTTGTAGACTTAAGGCACGAACCGACTGCGGACGATAAGATGTTAATCAATTTTCTTTATGCCTATCATATCCCGTTCACGATTATCGCAACCAAAGCCGACAAACTTTCTCGCGCTCAACAGCAAAAGTGCAGAGCGGTAGTCGCAACCGCGTTGTGCGTAGGAGTAAACGATATTATCGTTACGTCGTCAACGGCAAAGACGGGCAAAGAAGCGGTGCTTGCTCGCATCGATATGTTGCTTGAAAACGCCGTAAAGCCGACGAATAATGCCGAAAACGTCGATGCGAAAAGCGATTCCGACTGTTGAAATTTGAAATATAATTTATCGAAAACAAAAAGCCGTAACGGTGTAAAAACTCCGAAACGGCTTATTTTTTTTGCAAATTACTCTAAAAATGCGGTGTTATTGTAATACTTTTACAATTATTATCGGTTAATCGACGATTTCGCACACTTCTATCAATTTGTTGTCAACGAGGTCGCACGACGTGAGAATATACTCTATACCGTTTTTGTTTATGCGCGGAGTCACTCTTACGTTTTTGCCGTGAAGGTGTCCGTATAAGACGTAATCGACGTCGTATTTTTCGAGAATGTCCGTGACGGGCGTACTTTGATAAGTTGCTTCAAAGGGAGGATAGTGCAACATCGCAATAAGAACGTCTCCGTCTTTGCGCATAGATTTTGCGCTCGAAAGAGAAAGCTCGAGGCGTACGAGTTCTCTGTCGAACACGGAGGTATCCTCGTCCGATTTGTCGGGAATCGTCCAGCCTCTCGTGCCTGCGATTATAACCGCTTTTGAATAACGAGCGTTGTCGTCGGAAACTCCGAGTTTGTTCTTTTTTGCTTCCTGTTCGGCAAAAAGTTTCGCTTCGTGAGGGGATGACGCTTCTATTCTGTACGCATTGTTCTGAATGAAACGGAAAGACGGAAATGCTTTGCGCATCTTGCTGAGGGAATTCCAATAATAATCGTGGTTGCCTTTTACGACGTATTTTTCGCCTGGGAGAAGGGAGACTTGCTCATAATCGGGTTTTGCTTCCTCCACCGTGAGTCCCCACGACATATCTCCGCCGAGCAGAACGAGGTCGTCCGCGCCGACTTTTTCTTTCCAGTCAAGGCTGATTTTTTCAAAATGGTTCTGCCAACCGTCGCCGAAAATATCCATCGGTTTTTCAACGGACGAAGAAAGATGTAGGTCGCTGATGGCAAAGATTTTCATACCGATATATTATCACACATCTTTGCGATTTTCAACGTTTTGGCACAATGATTGCCGATATTTGGTTTTTGCTTAACTTATGCGTATGGAATAATAATATATAATTATATGCTTTTTATAAAAAAATGACGACTTGCGTCGCCATTTTTAAGTATTGCAACCTACGTTGCTCGTTGACTTTCTTACGTCGGGAAAATCGGAAGGTCGAATACGCCTTGGCACGCGTCTTGACTGAACTCCGTGCAGGGCGGAATCTTGCAGTATCCGTACGACGGAACGAGAAGATTGACGGGTGCTTGCACGCTCATAATTACCGTCACGCAACAAGTGATGTTAAACGTATTGTCGCTGACGTATGTGCCTCTCGGGGACGCCATATTGACCGTTGCCGCAATATTCGGCGCGATTACGCTGCCTGTCGGCACGCACATTACGACGTCTTGGTTGATACTTACGGTACTCGTACCCGTGCCTGCCACGCCGTTTGCGTCGGTGTAGGCAATCTGAATGGGTATTGATATGGTTGCCGTAACTCTGGATAGTCCCGGTCTGTCTGCAATCGGCGTTACGGTAAGGGCGGTTATCGTGCCTACCGACGAGGTTGAAGAACCGCTTACGAACGTGAGCGGAAGCGTGGGGTTTGCAGGGGATAAATTGGTAAGAGTTACCGTTGCATCTATGCTCGTCTGCATCATACAGGCGTCAAAGATTTTTATCGTTTGAATGCAAACTTTTTCACACAGTCCGTTCATCGGATTGCCGCTGATGTTCCCGGGACATCTGTCGGGAGTGGAATTGTTGTTGCAAAAAGACATCTTTTTACCTCCTTATATATTTGTTGCAATATATGCGAAGCGATTGATTTTGTTGCTTACCGCGCATTTTATGCGATAAATCTTGAACTCGTTTTTACGGAAAAATCAATAAACAGAGGGGCTTTTGCGTTATAAGAAATGAATAAAATTCGATTTTGTATATAGTTTACTTGTGAATCAAATCAAAATGAATAATTTTGGAAAAACCTACTAAACAGACGGAAAAATTTTGTGGTCAAAAATGGAAAATTCTATTGACAAGTTTTTTATATTGTTATACAATAACAAGCGTGAAGGGTGTATTGCACTCGAAAGGAAGCAGATATGGCAAAATTTATGCTCGGCAATTATCGTCACTCGCTTGACGAAAAAAATAGGTTCAGGATTCCCGTTAAGTTCCGCGAAGGGCTTGGCGCAAATCCCTATTATATGCCCGGCAAAAACGGTTGCCTCTATATCGTTCCCGAAGAAAGATTCGAAGAAATGTTCGCACCGTTCATCAATCAAAATCCGTACACTTCCGATACCGACGAATTTACCTCGAGCGTGTTCGCGTTCAGCGGACCTCTGGAGGAGGACGCACAGGGCAGAGTTACTCTCGATAAAAACGTCAAGGATAAATACAACGTCGGAAAAGAACTCGTGTTCGTCGGCAAGGCAACTTATCTCGAAGTGTGGCCTGCGGAAACTTGGGACGCAAGGTACGGAGTGCTTGACCCTCAAAAGATTGACAAGATGATTCAAGACCTCAAAAAATACGGGGTGTGAAAATGGAATTTGCACACGTTCCCGTGATGTTGAACGAATGTCTCGACGGTCTCAAAATCAAAGCCGACGGAATCTACGTCGACGGTACGGTAGGCGGCGCGGGACACTCAATTGAGATTGTAAAGCGACTGGGCGCAAACGGCAGATTGATTTGCGTGGACAGAGACTCGGACGCTTTGGCGGCCTCAAAAGAAAGGCTGAAAGATTATCTCGATAAAATCACATTCGTTCACGACGACTACAAAAATCTTATCGCAAATCTCGACGCTCTCGGAATCGGGGAAGTCGACGGAATACTGCTTGACCTCGGCGTATCGAGTTATCAGCTCGACAATGCGGAAAGAGGATTCAGCTATATGAAAGACGCTCCGCTCGATATGCGAATGGACAGAGACCAGACGCTCACGGCGTACGAAGTCGTCAACGGTTACGACGAAAGCGACCTTGCAAGAATACTGTTCGATTACGGAGAGGAGAAACTTGCAAGACAGATTGCGAGAAACATAGTAAATCACAGAAATAAAAAACCTATCGAAACGACGCTCGAGCTTGCCAAAATCGTTGAGGACAGTTATCCTGCAAAAACGAGATGGAAGTTCGGACATCCTGCAAAGCGTACGTTTCAGGCAATACGCATACAAGTGAACGGAGAGTTGTCAAGGCTTGACGAGGCGGTTACCGCAATGGCAAGACGACTCAAAAAGGGCGGAAGAATGGCGGTAATAACGTTCCATTCGCTCGAGGACAGAATAGTCAAATCCGCTTTCAAGCAACTTTCGCTGTCGTGTACTTGTCCTCCGGATTTTCCGGTGTGCGTATGCGGAAAGGTGCAAGAAGTCGAACTCGTAAACAAGAAACCAGTCGTTGCAAGCGAGGAAGAACTTAAGTTAAACACACGCTCGCAAAGCGCAAAACTCAGGGTAGTAGAGCGAGTGTGAACAAATAACGAAACGAAAAAACAAGATTGAAATAAAGAAGGACACTATCGATTATCTAACAGGGTTAAAAGAGAAAAATCGATAATCTAAAAAGGGGTAAATCATGGCAATCACTTTGGACGAATTGTTAGGCAGAAACACACAAAGCGTAAATCAGGGAAGCGTTGAAAGTTTTCCTTCATACGAAGATTTCAAATCCTCGCGCAATACCTATGCGCGCCAAAATCAAGCGGAACCCGCTCGCTACAATTTCGATATGGCTCCCGCTCAAGCACCCAGAAGCGTCGAGAGCGTGAGAACTTACGAAGCGGCTCGTCCTTACGTTGCACCCCAATCGAGCGAATATCAAACTCGCGAGTATCCTTTTTACGATAATTTGCGTGCAGGCGCACCCGTACAACAACCTATGCAATACCAAGCGCCCGTTCAATATACGCAAAATCAATATGCGCAAACTCAATATGCGCAACCCGTTCAATATCAGGCACCGGCACAAACCGCCGCTCCCGAATCTTTTTACGAGTTTACCGCTCACGATACCGAAAGATTGAGCGAGCAGGAACTTTACGACAGACTTGCGCATACCTCCGCCGACGGTCCCGTTTTCGGAGAGGCGGCACAACAAAGACCTCGTACTTCTTTGTTTGCTCGCAGAGCGCAAAGAACTCAAGACACGACCGAAGAAAGACAACGCGGCCGTCTCAACACCAAAGGTAAAATCATTCTCGGCGTATATCTTGCCGTTATCGCTCTCGTTGCGTCGCTCATAATCGTAAACGCAACCAAAATCAACGGCGGAAAAGCGGTTACTCCTACTTCCAAAGTCGGAATAATTCAAACGCACGACGCGAATAATGCGGACTCTCTCGGAATAAATTCCAAATATGAAGTTCGCATCGACAAATAAAAAAACAAACCCCAATCTTCTTTATAATCCAACAAAAAGGCTGTCAACGGTTTTGCTGCTGACGGTCTTTTTGTTTGTCGCCGTATTCTGCAAAATGATTGCGGTAATGGTGGCGCAAGGCTCGTCTTTGCAGGTAAAAGCACTCGGGCAATGGTTGCGAGACGTGCCGACGGACGCCGTAAGGGGAAGTATCCTCGATAAAAACGGCAAAGTGCTTGCGTCCACGTCTACGAGATACAATCTGTACGTCCGTCCGAGCGACGCGACGGATAAAGAGGGCGTTGCGAGAGTTTTGTGCGACGTTTTCGGCTACGAATACGAAAGCACGCTGCAAAAAGTGTCCAAACGCACGAGCGAAGTTACCGTTGCCACGCAAGTAACAAAAGAGGAACTTACCAAAGTTTACGACAGCGGATTGAGCGGTATCTATTATTCCGAAGATAATCATCGGTATTATCCCTACGGCGATTTTATGACTCAGGTTTTGGGTTTTTGTAGTTCCGACGGATTCGGGCAAACGGGAATCGAATCGTATTACGATAAGTATCTGACGGGAGTGGACGGGCAGATTTTGTCCGAAACCGACCTTATCGGCAGACGAATCGGAGACGGCGCAAAGTATTATCTGCCTGCCATCGACGGAATGAACGTGGAGACGACTCTCGATTCGGGAATTCAGGCAATAGTCGAGGGCGCGGTGCGCAATGCTGTTGCCAAATTCAACCCCAAAGGGGTTGCGTGTATAGTTATGGATTATACGAACGGCGGCATCGTCGCGCTGTGCGAATATCCGTCTTTCGATTTGAACGACGTCCCGAGAGACGATTTAACCGCTTTGTTCGAAACGTCGAAAAGCAAGATTATTTCAACCGTGTACGAACCCGGTTCGACTTTCAAGATACTTACTGCGGCGTCTGCGCTCGATTGCGGAAAAGTACGCACGACGGACAGGTTTTATTGTGCGGGTTCGAGGTCGGTTGACGGCAAAAAAATCAGATGTTGGAAAGCGAGAGGTCACGGCTCGATAGATTTCGGACAAGGCGTGGAAAGCAGTTGCAACTGCGTGTTTATGGACTGCGCGTTGCGTATGGGAACGGATTCTTTTTACGATTATTTGCGCAAATTCGGACTTGCGAGCAAAACGGGCGTTGATATGACGGGGGAGACGAGCGGTATTTTTATCAAGCAGGAACTCGTAAAAAACGTAGACCTCGCTCGTATAGGTTTCGGACAGGCGGTTGCCGTTACGCCGATAGGATTGTTGAGCGCGACTTCGAGCGTGGTCAACGGCGGCGTGCGCGTTTTTCCGCATCTTATGAACAGAGTCGTCTCGTCCGACGGAACCGTGGTAGCATCGCAGGCTCTTTCGTCGGGAGAGAGAGTTATATCTCAAAACGCTTCCGATACGATGTGCGAATTGCTCCAAAGAGTGGTTACCGACGGTAGCGGAAAGGGAGCGTACGTCCCCGGGTATAAAATTCTCGGCAAAACGGGTACGGCGCAAAAATACGAAAACGGACAAATCGCGAGAGGCAAATATATATCGTCTTTCCTCGGTTTTTCCGTAAGCGAGGGCGCAAATTACGGAGTGCTGTTTATCGTCGACGAACCAAAGGGGTATATGTATTACGGTTCGTTGGTTGCCGCGCCTATGGTGGGAGACATATTCGAAAGCGTTTTTGCGTATCTTTCAATCAATCCGACCTATACGGGGAAAGAAGCCGAGATTATCGGAGAAAAGTTCGAATTGCCGTCGTTTTTAGGAATGAGCGTCGCAAGCGCGAGAGCGGAACTGAGAAAACTCGGATTGTATTGCGAAATCGACGGAGAGGGAGACGTGGTGAAGTCGCAATATCCGCTTTCGGGAGTTGAAGTCGACAAGCGAAACGCCGTGCTGTTGGTAACTTAAAAGCCGAAAAGATTTTCCGTTCGCGTCTTATTTTGCGGTTGGGTTGAATTTGTTTTCTACACTCATTATTATGAGTGTATCAACCCAAAAGGAGTTACTGTATGAAACTTGAAAAACTTTTGCAAGACGTCGACGTGTTATCGATAAATGCGGATTTGAATACCGAAGTGAAAGGCGTCAAAATTTCTTCGCAAGAAGTCGTTGACGGAGATATGTTCGTATGTATGGAAGGCGTCAATGACGACGGAAACAAGTATATAGATTCCATAAACGCGGACTTTGTGGTTTTGACTGAAAAAGTACCTGCAAGCGGCGTTGCTTACGTCCTTGTCAAAGACGTGCGTAAGGCGTACGCGCTCGTGTGCGAGAACTGGTTTTTGAGACCTCTCGACGGAATGAAATTCGTTGCGGTCGTCGGAACGGACGGAAAAACCTCGACGGCGCATTATATAAACTCAATACTGACTTTTGCAGGTGTGAAAACGGGGCTTATCGGCACGGAAGGACACTATATTCTCGACGAAAAGGTTGGGCAAAGCCTGACTACGCCCAACCCGTTCGAGCTTAACGAACTGTTTTTCAAGATGCGAACCAAAGGCGTGGAAGTCGTAATTGCCGAAGTGAGCGCGCACGCTATATATCTCGAAAAACTCGGGGATATAAAAGCGGACGTTGCCGTGCTTACAAACGTTTCGCAGGACCATTTGGACTATTTCAAAGATTTTTCGGCGTATCGAGGAGTAAAAATGTCCTATTTCGAAAACGGAGGCTGCAAGTGCGCCGTTATCAACGTGGACGACGAAAGCGGACGCATTTTGCTCAATCGATTAGAAGATAAAGACGTCGAAACGATAAGTTTCGGGCTTTATAATCCTGCGGACTGCTTTGCGGTCAACGTAAGGGAGGATATTGACGGAATAAGTTTCGTTGCAAATCTTTGCGACGACATAGTAGACGTAAGGTCGAGGCTTTTCGGAGAGTTTAACGTGTACAATCTGCTTGCCGCAATATCAGTTGCGCACAGACTGGGGATAGACTCGCAAACGCTGTCGCACGCCGTGCGGAAAATAAAATCGGTAAAAGGACGTTTCTCCGTTTTGAAGTGCGAAAAAGGCACGATAATCATAGATTACGCACATACGCCGGAAGGTATGAAAAACTTGCTTTCGACGGCGCGCACGATAACCAAATCGAGGTTGATAACCGTGTTCGGTTGCGGCGGAGAGCGAGATAAGTCCAAGCGTGCGCAGATGGGAAAAATCGCTTCGGAATACAGCGATTATATCGTGCTTACGAGCGACAATCCGAGGAGCGAGGACCCTATGGACATCATAAAGCAGATTGAGTGGGGCGTGTCCGTCAAAGATTTGAAATGCATCGTGGACAGAACCGAAGCCGTGCGTTTTGCTCTTTCCGAAATGGAGGAGGGCGACACTCTCGTAATAGCGGGGAAAGGCAACGAAAATTACCTCGAAATAAAGGGGAAAAAGATACCGTATAGTGACTTTGACGTCGTTGCGAGATACGGACAGGTAAGATGAGCGCGCTCAATAAATTGCTGACGTATTTCATTTGCTCGACGGTTTTTGCATTGCTTATCGCGCCTCTTATCGTCAAACTGATGAGCAAGCTGAAAGCCAAGCAAACGGTACTCGGATACGTCAAACAACACGCGGGAAAAACGGGAACTCCGACTATGGGCGGTTTTATTTTTCTCATACCGACTCTCGTTTTTTCGCTTGTGGAATTTCAATGGTTTTCAATCGTTGCGGCGGTCGTAACGGCGGGCTTTTGCATACTCGGATTTCTTGACGATTTTATCAAAATTCGATATTCGAGGAATCTCGGACTCAAGCCTTATCAGAAAATAATCGGACAAGTCGGACTCGGGCTTGCGGCAGGCTATTTCGTTTATGCGTCGAAGTTTATAGGCACGCAGATTTGTCTGCCGTTTACCACGCATACGTTCGAGATGAGTTGGGGGATAATTCCTTTCGTCGCGCTCGTCTATATTGCGACGACCAACTCCGTAAATCTGACAGACGGCCTCGACGGACTCGCAGGGTATACGTCTATTGCGTATTTTATCTGGTTTGCCATGCTTATATTCTTTGAATATAACGATGCGGTCTCTGCAGGAGACGCCGATTATGCGGCGCAGATTCTGTCGCTCGGAGTATTCTGCGTTTCTATGCTCGGCAGTTTGCTCGGTTACGTCGTTCTGAACGGTTATCCCGCAAAGATTATGATGGGAGATACAGGCTCGCTCGCACTCGGCGCGGCGTGCGCGTCGGTTGCCGTATTTATCAAAAAACCGCTTTTAATCGTTACGTCAGGTATAATGTTCGTTTGGTCAAGCATATCTGTTATATTGCAGGTGATTTCCTTCAAACTCACGAAAAAACGCATTTTCCTTATGGCACCGTTTCATCATCATCTCGAGATGAAAGGACTGCACGAGTCGAAAATCGTCACGATATATTTCGTCGCGAGTATGATAGGAGGCGCGCTGACTTTGATTTTTGCGAGGACGATATGAGACTTGTCGGCAAAAACGTCGTGATATACGGCGCAGGTATAAGCGGTTTGGCAGCGTACGAATTGGTCAGGGAAAAGGGGGCAAAAGCAATCGTTTACGACGACGATGCGAAAGCCGACCACGCCACGAACAGCACGGGAGTTTTCGACGGAGCGGATATAATCGTGTTGAGTCCCGGAGTGGACGCAAACAGAGACTTTTTGCTTGACGCGAGGCTCGACAATATTCCCGTCGTGAGCGAACTGTCGCTTGCGTCTAGAATATGCCTTGCGGAGCAAATCGCAATTACGGGTACCAACGGAAAAACGACCACGACGATGCTTATCGACCACATTCTGAAAAGAGCGGGGTTGCATTCGCACGCGGTGGGCAATATCGGTATTCCGTTCTGCTCCATTGCGGACAAACTCGACGCAACGGAAATCGCGGTTATAGAAGCAAGCAGTTTTCAGTTGGAAAACAGCCCAGACTTCGCGCCCGACGTCGCTGTGCTTTTGAATATCGCGCCCGACCATTTGTCAAGGCACAAGACGATGCAGAATTACGTCAATGCAAAAGCTATGATTTTCAGAAATCAAAGCGAAAGCGACGTGGTAGTGTACAATGCCGACGACGAGATTATCAGAGGTCTGATACCGCAGGCGGTTGCGAAAAAAGTGCCGTTTTCCACTCGCGACGTCGAACTTGACGGCGCGTATCTGTCGTCGGGATTCGTTTGTTTCAAAGGAAAGCCCGTCGTTGCGCTCGAGGACGTCGATTTCAAGGGAGAGGAACTGCAAAACGTGCTTGCCGCGGTTGCCGTGTGTATGGAGCGAGGAGTGTCTGCATTTTGCGTTGCGTCTGCGATTACCGACTTTGCAAAGCCGCAGTACCGCAGACAATTCGTCGCTAAAATCGACGGAGTTGACGTTTACAACGACAGTAAATCCACCAATATTTCGGCGTGTCTGTGCGCACTCGAATGTTGCGACGACTGCGTACTCATACTCGGAGGTCAGAAAGGGGAGGAGGACTTCGATTATTTGTTTGAAAATATGCCCGACGGCGCAAAAGGATTCGTTGCGTGCGGAGAGAATGCAGACGTTATTTTCGATTGCGCAAAAGCGCACGGATATGACGTTTCCGTGAGAGAAAACCTGAGCGACGCGCTTGCTTGCGCCTTGCAGAAAGCACACGAAACCGAAGCGAAAAACGTATTGTTTTCGCCTGCGAGCAAGAGTTTTGACAGATATAAAAATTTTGAGGAGCGAGGTCGGGTATTCGACGCAATCGCGCTCAAGAGAAAAAGATGAGAAAATCGGCAAGCATAAATGCGGGCGCGCGCTTTCGCGGGCGCACGACTGCCTACGAGCGTGCGTATGCGCAAAGCGAATTTCGTGCGCTCGGGTTGCTCGGCTACGGTAAGTCGGACGGCGTTTTGATTGCGGTCGCTTTGGAGTTGTCGGCGTTGGGGCTGTTGTTTATTTACTCCGCGTCGAGCTACGGAGCGAATCTTCAATACGGAGACGCTTTTCACTATGTGAAAACTCAAGCCGTCGCTCTCGTACTCGGAGTTTTCGCAATGACGACGCTATCGTTTGTCGACGCGTCCAAAATCAAAAAAATCACGCCGATAGTTTACGTTTTGGGGCTTGCGCTTCTGGCAATGGTTTTTCTGCCCGTCGTCGGCGTGGAAAGTTACGGCGCGAAAAGATGGCTTAATCTCGGATTCTTTACGATTCAACCGTCCGAATATGCAAAATTCTTTATGGTTATCGCAATCGCGTCTTTTGCGAGCAGAGCGGATATGCGCAAGTTTTCGAGCGTTGTCGTAACGTTGCTTATCGGCGGCGCGGTGTGCGTGCTTTTGATACTCGAGCCGAATATGTCGATAACGATATGCGTCGCAAGCGTGATATTCATTATGCTGTTCGCAAGCGGAGCGAAAACGTCGCATCTGATTGCGCTGTTGCTTCCTGCGATTGCGGGTGCGGTTGCGCTCGTATTGCTCGAGCCTTACAGGCTCCAACGTCTCAAAGCGTACTTCGACCCGTGGAGTTCTCCTTTGGAAGAAGGGTATCAGTTGATTCAATCGTATTATGCGCTCGGAAGCGGCGGACTTTTCGGAGTCGGTTTGTTCGAATCGAGGCAGAAATATCTGTTTTTGCCGTTTGCGGAAAGCGACTTTATTCTGTCGGTTATAGGCGAAGAAACGGGGTTGCTCGGAGTTGCCGCGGTTATGGCGTTGTTCGTTATCATTGCCGTCAGAGGCATACGAATAGCCAAAAGAGCGCAAGACAGATTCTCATGCTACGTTGCCACGGGGATTACGGCAATAACGAGTATTCAGGCGTTGCTCAACGTGGCGGTGGTTTGCGGAGCGGTGCCGCCTACGGGCTTGCCGTTGCCGTTCGTCAGCGCGGGAGGCAGTTCTCTCGTGGCGTATCTTTGCGCAATCGGAGTGCTTAATTCTATATCGCGAAACGGCGTTCCGTATTTGAGAGCGGATACCTTTTTTGAAAGTAAAAAAACTATAAAACACGAAAAACAGGGAAAATATGAGTGAGTATTTCGAAATCGAAGGCGGAAACCCGTTGTACGGTCAGACCACGGTTCACGGCGCGAAAAACGCTGTTTTGCCGTTAATGGCAATGGGAATTTTAAGCGACGATACCGTTACCGTATGCGATTGTCCCGATATTAGCGACGTCAGGGCAATGTGCGGACTTTTGCAAAACTTGGGCGTGCGCGTCGAGCGCGCAGGCAGGCACATAAGCGTGAGCGGGCGTGCGAATACCGCACGCGTGAGCGAGGCGTTTTGCAAAGATATGCGTTCGTCTATGTTTATGCTCGGCGCACTTTTGGCGTCTTTGGGCGAAGTGGAAATGCCCTTGCCGGGAGGCTGCAAAATAGGAAGCAGACCTCTTGATATTCACATAGACGGTTTGCGAAGAATGGGCGCGACGGCGGAATATACTCGAAACGGTATTCGTTGCTATGCAAAGAAATTGCACGGTGCGGACGTGGTGTTGAAATTTCCGAGCGTCGGCGCAACGGAAAACCTGATAATGTGTGCTTCGCTCGCACAGGGGAAAACAACGCTCGTGAACGTTGCAAGAGAACCAGAAATCATATCGCTCGCGCAGGGGTTGCGCGCTATGGGCGCGCGCATAAGCGGAGAGGGTTCGTCGGTAATAAAAATCGATGGCGTCGATAAGCTCGGCGGTTGTCGCATTACTCCCGTAGGCGACCGCATCGTCGCGGGAACGTTGCTTAGTGCCGTTGCGCTGTGCGGAGGAGAGGTGCGAATAAACGGAGTGGGAGACGAGTATCTCGGCTCCGTCGTCGAAACGTTGCGCTCCGAAGAAATATCTATAGACGCTGACGAGTGCGGAATGTTCGTGCGCTCGTGCGGGCGCGCGCACCCAGTGCGTATAGCGACTGCGCCGTATCCGATGTTTCCCACGGATATGCAACCGCAACTTTTCGCGTTTGCGTGTTTTGCCGACGGAGTGAGCAGTATAAAAGAAACCGTGTTTGAAAACAGGTTTGCACACGCAAAGGAATTTGCCAAACTCGGAGCGAATATTCGGCTCGAAAACAACGTCGCGACCGTTTACGGAAACAGTTCGCTCAAAGACGTCGCGGCGGCAGATTCTTTGATGGCGAGCGACTTGAGAGGCGGTGCGGGACTTATGATTGCCGCGCTGAAAATCAACGGAAAAACAAACGTTTTCGGCTCGGAATACATAGACAGAGGATATGAGAGCATAGAGGACGTTTTTTGCTCTCTCGGAGGCGTCGTTCGGCGCAAAACGGCGGATTAACTATCATAAAAACTCAATAAACGGCGGAATACGCCGAAAATTTGCAAAATTGCCGTATTTTTTGTTTCAAATGCATTGACACGCTATTTATTTTCTATATAATATAAATATAAATAATAGCGCTATACGCGCGCTTGCGCGTTTACCTGAGGAGAATATGGGTTCGATTTTTACCAAAGACATTGCCGTTCTTGACGTCAACTCTCGCCTGATAAGTGCCATCGTCGGCTCTAAAAGGGCGCAGAGCGTTTTCGGCATTAAGTCCATAGTAGAAAAACAACACCAAGGTTACGAAAACGGCGAATGGTTTGACGAGGCGGAAACTTCGGATATTGCAAAATCCGTTTTGCTCGACGCAATGAAAGCTGCCGATTCTCGTACGAAACGCCTGTTTATCGGCGTTCCCGCAGAGTTCGTTACGGTCGTTACCAAGGAAGTCGGCATTCGTCTCGACAGACAAAGACGAGTGATTGACGACGATATTGATTATTTGCTCAAAAAGGGCGACGATTTCGACACCGACAAATACTTGACAATCAATACTTCGGCAATATATTATTCCGTCAACGGAGAAGAAAAAATCTACTCCGACGTAAGAGATATGGAAGCCACCAAAGTGGACGCTTGCGTGTCTTATATGCTTTGCGAAAAGTCGTTTGTCAAGACGTTTGACGAAGTGGCAGCTTCGCTCGGTTTTACCGACGTAAAATACGTCGCAACCTGTTGGGCGGAATGTATGTCTCTTTTGGAAAAAGAGCAGAGAGACAACGTATATATGCTCATCGACGTCGGATATTTGTCATCGTCCGTTTGCATCGCAAAAGGCGAAGGCATATTGGAAATGAAGTCTTTCTCGATGGGCGGTGCGCATATCGGCGCAGATATATTCGAGGCTCTCGAAGTTCCATTCGATATGGCGGAAGAAGCAAAACGTCTTGTCGACCTCAATCTCAACTACAGCGACGAAGCGGTGCTTGTTGGCGACGGAGAGAACGTCGTTTACGCAATCGACGCTTGCGAGATTGCAAAAAACAGACTTGACGTATTTGTGGATATTTTCTCCGATATATTCAAGGAAATCGAGGAGGACGCACCTTCGTATATGCCCGTTTATCTCACGGGCGAGGGTATCGCTCCTATGCGCGGCGCAAAGAAATATTTGAGCGAACAGCTCGGCAAAAATATAGAAATCGTTACTCCGAAACTTCCGGGATTCGTCAAGCCCGACGATTGTTCCAAAGCGTCGCTTTTGATTATGGCTGACAATCTCTCGAGATTCGATTTCGGAGCGTTTATAAAAAAGTTATTCAACGGAGGTAAAAAATGATAGATTTTGAAAAATTCGGTTGGACTCCTCAAGTCGAGAATGCCGAACAAGTAGAAGATGTACCCGCACAAGAAGAACCTCAAACCGTCGAGGAAGAACCCGTACAACCCGTCGTCGAGGAACAAGAGGTTTATCAACCCGTGTCTCAAAAGAAACCGGGCAAAGCCAACATCGTCGTAGTAGGCGTGGGCGGTGGCGGTAACAACGCCGTCAACAATATGATTCGTGCAGGTATCAAGAGTGCGAGCTTCGTGGTTATGAACACGGATATGCAGGCACTCAATATGTCATTGGTCGCTCCGCATTGCAAGATTCAACTCGGTGCAAATATGACGGGCGGTCTCGGCGCAGGCTCCGACCCCGAAGTGGGCAGAAAAGCCGCAGAGGAATCTCGCGACCGCATCAAAGCCGCTCTCAAAGACATCGATTTGCTTTTCATTACCGCAGGTATGGGCGGTGGCACGGGTACTGGTGCCGCTCCCGTCATTGCTGAGATCGCAAAATCTATGGGTATTCTTACCGTTGCCGTCGTTACCAAACCTTTCAACTTCGAAGGTGCGCAACGTCAAAGAAACGCGGAAGAAGGCATCAAGAACCTCAAAAATTTCGTGGATACGCTCCTTGTTATCCCCAACCAAAAACTTATCGAAGTGCTTGACAAGAACATCTCTTTCAAACGCGCTTTCGAAATCGCAGACGACGTGCTTCGTCAAGGCGTACAGGGCGTGAGCGACGTTATCGCAAATCCCGAACTTATCAACCTTGACTTTGCTGACGTGCGTACGATTCTTTCCAACAAAGGTCTCGCACATATGGGTATCGGTTACGGCAAAGGCGAAAAGAGAGTTATCGAGGCAGTCAGAGGCGCAGTATTCAGCCCGTTGCTTGAAACGGACATCGAAGGCGCAACGGGAATCATCGTCAACATCACGGGTGGCGAAGATATGTTGCTCGGCGAAGTTACGGAGGCTTGCGACATCGTAAAACAAGTTGTCGACCCGAGTGCAAACATCATTCTCGGTACGGCGTTCGTTCCCGATAAGAAAGACATCGAAATCACAATCATCGCAACGGGTTTCGTTGACAGAAACGTTGCTCCCGCAAGAAGCGGCGCACCTCAACCCGCAAGACCGCTTTCGAGCGCATTTGCTCAAGCCGCGGCAAACGTTGAAGCGGAGAAAGAACCCGAAGCACCTCAAGAGGTCGAAGCACCCGTTTACAATCAAGACATTTTTGCAAACAGACCGACTTTCGGCGCACAAAGACCGCAAGCTCCCGTAGAGCAGCCTGCCGCAGTAGTGCAACCCGTCGCACAACCTCAACCGGCACCTCAACCTCAAGAGCCGCAAAACACCGTTCAATCTTCCAGAATCGACGTGTCCTCAAGACAAGTTCCCGCATTTTTGCGCAGACTTAAAAGAGACCGCGACTGATTGAATATAAAACTAAAAAACAACAATTTTCCGTATTCTAATCGTATCGATTTGATTTTACGGCATTCTAATCGCAATCATTTGCGGATATAAAACCGTGCGGATATAACGATTAATTTGCCCTTGCATTTTGCAAGGGCTTTTTGTTTGTCGTTTTTGTAATGCTCGACAAAAAAGGAAAGAATTTACGATTCGACGGGTATATGATTCCGTTATGAGCGTTTATATCGAACTCGTGCTGTTCAACAACGTAGCCGTTGATTTTCTGCTTGTCGTTGCCGTGCAGTTTACAAGGAATCGAAAAATAAGAAAACTACGCATGGCGCTTGCGGTACTTATCGGCTCGGTATGCGCGACGGTGTATGCGGTTGCGCCTCGTTGGGCAGGTATAGTTATCAAAGCGTTGCTTGCTCCTATGATGACGCTGATATTCGACAAATACGAAGGAAAGCGTAGAGTTTGCGTATTGTTAGATTATCTCAAGTCGCTTGTGTGTTTCGTTTGTTATACATATCTGACTGGAGGAATCGTTTACGGCGTTTCGTTTGCGTTGGGAGTCGACGTCAATTCGTATGCGATTCTCGGAGTCGTTGCGCTTGCGGTCGCATCGACGATTGTTTGCGCAAGATGCGTTGCGAGAAAGAGAGCCTCGTCCGTGCGCGCCACCAAAAACGTCGTTATCAAAGCAAACGGAAAAAGCGTCGAGGCGGTGGGGCTTTGCGACAGCGGAAATTCGCTCGTTGACGACGTGAGCGGTTTGCCCGTCGTAATGCTGTCGTCCGAGGTGGAAAGCAAGCTCGGAAAAATCAAACCCGACGGTTTCGTAAACGTCGAAACGGTGGGCGGAGAAAGCGTATTGCCGCTCGTTCCGCTCGACGAAGTTCTCGTGGAAAAAGTGAGCAGAAAAGCATACGGCGCGCTGTGTGGGAAAAGATTTTCAAATTGCGAAGTAATATTGCAAAATTCGATGTTCTAACGCAGTATATTGTCGTTTTTACATTTGCGCATAATTGCTTGCCTACGATAGCGAAGTATCAAATTTGAAAGGTGTGGAGAACATATATGAAAGGAAAGTTGAGAGCATTCGTTCAAAAGTTGCTGACGTTTTTGAAAATCAAACAACCGTGCGAAGTCGATTACATATCGCAAAACGGCTCGTTGCCGTCTCCGCTAACTCCCGACGAAGAACAGGAAACCGTCCGTTTGTTTTTATCGGGAGACGAGAATGCGAGATTGAAACTTATCGAACACAATCTGCGACTCGTCGTGTATATTGCCAAAAAGTTTGACAATACGGGCGTGGATATGGACGATTTGGTTTCTATCGGCACGATAGGGCTTATTAAAGCCGTCGGAAGCTACAATCCCGATAAGAACATCAAACTCGCTACGTTTGCGTCGAGATGTATCGAAAACGAAATTTTGATGCATTTGCGCAAGACGAGCAAGACGAGAGCGGAAATATCTCTTGACGAGCCGTTGAACGTCGATTGGGAAGGGAATATGTTGCTGCTGAGCGATATTCTCGGCACGGACGCAGATTGCGTTTATAACGACGTCGAGTCCTCGGACGAGTGTCGAATTTTGCGCAACACGTTCGATAAACTACCGCCGAGGGAGAGACAGATTCTGTCTTTGAGATTCGGATTGTACGGAAAAGAGGAAATGACTCAAAAGGAAATTGCCGATATGATGGGCATTTCGCAGTCGTATATCTCTCGACTCGAAAAGAAAATCGTGGAGAATCTGAAAAAAGATATGCAAAAACTCGGATAAAAAGCAAAAACGCGCACTTTTGAAGGCACAATGCGGAATTGAAACCGACAACGCAATAATTTTGCGGAACGGCGCATACTTTTGACGTGCATAATCGTTTGAAATAGAGACAATATATCTATATTACTAATCTGCCCGTACATACAACGAAGGAGGTTGCTTGTATGGGCAGAGTTGATATTTGCGGCATAGATACCGCAACGCTACCGAAGATAAATTGCACTCAATGCGACGAATTGTTGCGGCGCATAAAAGACGGCGACAAAGACGCTCGAGACCTGTTTTTGAGAGCGAATATGCGCCTCGTGTTATCTTGCGTCGGCAGATTTTCAAAGGCGGGGGAAAGCGCGGACGATTTGTTTCAGGTGGGAATGGTGGGACTTTTGAAAGCTCTCGAAAACTTCGACGTGAATCTCAACGTGCGTTTTTCGACGTACGCCGTTCCTATGATAATCGGAGAAATACGTCGCGCAATCAGAGACAGAACCACAATCAAAGTGTCAAGAAGTATGCGCGATACGGCGTATAAAGCCTTGAAAGCGAGAGAAAATTTGTGCAAAAACAACGCCAACGACCCGACGATGCTCGAGATTGCCGAGGAAATCGGAATACCGCTCAGGGAAGTTGCCTGCGCTCTCGACGCCGTAAGCGAACCCGTGTCGTTTTACGAGCCTGCGTATAACGACGGCGAGGACGGAATGGAACTTATCGACCAACTTGCCGACAAGAAAGAAAACAGCGAAAACTGGACGGAGAAAATCGCATTGCACGAGGCACTTAAAACCGTTCCCGACAGGGAGTTGCAGGTTATAAAATTGAGATATTTCGACGGAAAAACGCAGATTGAGATAAGCGACATCGTCGGTATCTCTCAGGCGCAGGTGTCAAGACTTGAAAAATCCGCTTTATCCAAAATCAGAAACGCAATGAATTGCGGATAACGCCGCAGTTTAATTTTGTTTGTCGTCGCTTGTCGAGTCGGGCGATTCGGACATCGTTCCGACAAAACCGCCCGCAATCTCGACGAGTACGATGTCTTGTCCGATTTTTATTATGCGGTTGTAGGGAATAAAGATGCTGTCGGGATTGGTTATGCTCTTAAAAATGCTTTTTTTCCCGGGTACGACTATTCCCGTAACCGCTCCGCAAGCGTTGAAAATCAAATCGCAGGTATTGCCGAGTTCTTTCCCGTCAGCCACATTTACGACTGTTTTCTTGTTCAATTCCTGAAAAGAATATTGCCGATTATTCATACCATAATTTATTCGCGCGCGCGCAGAAATATGACGGAACGAAGTATGCGCTCGCACGCTATTGTAGACTCGCAAAATTAAAGAAATACAAATTTTTATTCCTCCGAATCGGTTTTGAAGCCTCCGAGATGCGACTTTGTGCGGTTTTACACACTAAATGTAGTATTTTTATAGATAAAACTTTACATTTTTCACAATATATTGTATAATGACTGCATAAATTGTTGAGGTATCGGTATGAAATGTATTTATTGCGGTAGTATGGACAGTAAGGTTGTCGATTCAAGACAAAACGAGGACGGCACTTCCATTCGTCGTCGCAGAGAGTGCATCGTGTGCGGCAAACGTTTTACAACGTACGAAACTGTGGAAAGCACTCCGATTATGGTCATCAAAAAAGACGGTTCGCGTCAGGCTTTCGACGTCAACAAAATCAAAATCGGCATAATGAAAGCGTGCGAAAAACGTCCGATTTCGATGTCGTCTATCGACCGTCTCGTCAACGATATTCAACGCAAAGTTCTCAACACGCTTGACCAAGAGATTTCGTCCACGGCACTCGGCGATATGGTTATGGAAGGGCTTAAGGGCATAGACGAGGTCGCATACGTCAGATACGCGTCCGTCCACCGTCAGTTTAAGGACATCAACACTTTGCTCGACGAGATTGAAAACCTCGTGAAACTCAAAGAGGAAATGACCAAAAAGAATTGACGCAATCGACGATTATCTAAACAAAAAAATCAAGTTTTTCACAAAAGATAAAATCTCGAAACACAAATGAGAAAACTTCGATACACAAAAGATAAAACTTTGTAAGTTAAAGAAAAATCACGCCTGAAGCGTGATTTTTTATATTATGAAAGACAACTACATCAAGTCCGACTTGTTGACCGAGCGTTTGATTTTTTCGAGAGCTTTTTTCTCGATACGCGAGACGTACGAGCGCGATATATCGAATTTTTTTGCCACTTCGCGTTGAGTCAACGCGCCGCAACCGCCGAGTCCGTATCGAAGCCTGATAATTTCGTATTCGCGGTCGTCGAGGACGGCTTTCGTGATTTTTATCAATTTTTCCATCATAATCGAGTTTTCGACGTCGTCAATGACGGAACAATCGTCGCAAAGCATATCCATTATCACAAGTTCGTTTCCGTCCTTATCGACGCCTATAGGCTCGTTGAGCGACACGTTGGAGCGATGCTTTTTGCTTGTGCGCATAGTCATCAATATCTCGTTTTCTATACATCTTGAAGCGTAGGTCGCAAGTTGCGTGCCTTTGTCGGGCTTGAAACTGTCTATCGCTTTCATAAGTCCGATAGAGCCGATAGATATAAGTTCGTCGTTATCTCCGTAGTTGGAGTATTTCTTTGCTATATGCGCCACGAGCCTGAGATTGTGCTTGACGAGAATTTCTTTTGCTTCTTTATCTCCCGAAGCGGATTTTTCGAGGTATTCTTTTTCTTTTTCCTTGGAGAGCGGCTTGGGAAAGGAACTCTTTTCCGTCACATAGGAAGAAAATATGATGAGATTTTTCAAAAGCGCGAGCAAACTTTCCAAAGCCATTATCAGCCCTCCAGATTGTATATTTTATGGCGATAGGGTGCAAAAATTGACAATATTCGACTTTGAGAAAAAAACAAATTTGCAAATGCACGCAATAAGTTGACAGAATCGCGTTTTGGAATTAAAATCAACAGGTCGCAGGGGTGCAAAACTTTTTTCGCTCTTGCGGCGCAAGATAAAATAATAAATTATTTTAAGTGGTACACAAAGAGGTGTTTTTATGAAAAAATACGATATTTGCATAGTCGGTGCAGGTCCTGCCGGAATATTTACCGCAATCGAATTGTTGCGCAACGGCAGTAAAAAGAAAATGTGCATCATCGAAAAAGGTCAACCCGTAGAAAAAAGAGTGTGTCCAAAGACTTTCGGCAGCGAATGCAAAAACTGCAAGCCTTATTGCCACATTACCACGGGCTTTTCGGGCGCAGGCGCGTTTTCGGACGGAAAACTTTCTCTTTCCTATGAAGTCGGCGGAGAATTGCCGCAACTTATCGGCGCAGACCTCGCTCAAAGCCTTATCGATTATACGGATACCATTTATCTCGAATTCGGCGCAGACGAGCATATCGAAGGTCTCGGCAACGAAGATAAAGTAAAAGAAATCCGCAGAAAAGCCATTCAGGCAGGTTTGAAACTCGTGGATTGTCCTATAAGACACCTCGGCACCGAAAAAGCGCACGATTTGTACCTCGCAATCGAGAATTATTTGCGCAATGCGGGCGTGGACCTCATTTTCGGCAAACAATGCGACAATATCATTTTGGACGGAGACACCTGCAAAGGCGTTTATATCGAGGACCCGAAAGGCGAGAACCAAGAAGAAATCCTTGCCGACAGAACGATTATCGCAACGGGCAGACGAGGAGCAGAATGGCTTGAAAAGATTTGTGCGGAACACAATATCGCGCACGCTCCGGGAGTTGTGGACATCGGCGTCAGGGTGGAAGTTCGCAACGAGATTATGGAAGAAGTCAACGACGTACTGTACGAAAGCAAACTTATCGGCTATCCCGAACCGTTCAAGAACAAAGTGCGTATTTTCTGCCAGAACCCGGGCGGATTCGTTTCGCAGGAGAATTACGACAACGACCTTGCCGTGGTCAACGGACACAGTTACAAAGAGAAAAAGAGCGACAACACCAATCTTGCGATTCTTTGTTCTCACTCGTTTACGGAGCCGTTTAAGCAGCCTATCGAGTACGCTCAAAAGGTCGGCGAGCTTACCAATATGCTCGGCGCAGGCAAAATTATGGTGCAAAGATACGGCGACATTCTCAACGGCAAGCGCACTTGGCAGAGAGAACTCGGCTTTTCAAACGTTCGTCCCACGCTCAAGGACGCCGTTGCAGGGGATATAACCGCAGGTATGCCGTACAGAGCGATGCTCAACATCATCAACTTTATACAGGCGGTCGATAAGGTCGTTCCGGGATTTGCAGGATACGAAACGTTGCTCTATAGCCCCGAGCTTAAGTTCTACAGCAACAAAATCAAAATGGACGAGCATCTCAATACGTCGATTCACGGCTTGCATTGTCTCGGCGACAGCAGCGGTTGGACGAGAGGACTTATGATGGCGTCCGTTATGGGCGTATATATGGCTCGCAACATTCTCGAGCAAGACAAATAATTATCGTCCGATAATTCGGGGCGGAAGTCGAAAAAGGCTTCCGCTTTTCTTTTACATAAATTTACAACGTTTATTTTTCGGCTTTGCGCACACGTTAACGATATGCAAACCGACGAAAAATATATAAATCGACATTTCAAAAAAATATTAAGCGTTTTGGTCGTAGCTATACTGTTTTGCGCATTTTGCGCTATATGTTGCAATATGACTACTATAAAAAACGCGAAATATGAGAATACATTTGACGATTATTCGGCAGAAAACGAGAAAAATTCGGAAAAACCGCATTTTGAAAGATGCGTTGCGGATACCCGTCCGTACGTCCATATCGGCGGAAATCCTATCGGTATCTCGATAGGCGCGGGAGGACTAATCGTCATCGACAAGTGCGAAGTGAACTCCTCCTACGGACAGGTTTTTCCGAGTGCGAGAGCCGATATTAAAAAAGGAGACGTTATCGTCAGCGTAAACGGAGAAGAAACGAAATCCGTTTATAAACTCAAATCTATTCTTTCAAATTTGAAAAACGGAGACGTTACGTTGCGAGTGATTAGAGACGGCAGATATTTCGACGTTAAAATGCACGCAGTAAAAGACAATACGGGACAATATAAACTCGGACTTGCATTGAAAGAGGACGTAGGCGGTGTCGGAACTTTGACTTTCGTAACCTCCGACGGTAAATTCGGTGCGCTCGGTCATCGCATAAACGACGGAGAGAGCGGACTCGAGGGAAGTTTGAGTGAAGGCAGCATATTTAACGCCGAAGTCACGGGTGTGATAAAAAGCGAAAAAGGCAAGGCAGGCGGTTTAGTTGCGGAAGTCAACAGACTTTCAAAGCGAATCGGAGAGATAAAAGAGAACTCGAATATCGGCTTATACGGCGTGTATAACGATAAAGCGACGGGAGATTTGTATAGAATTGCGGCAAAGGGGGAAGCAAAAATAGGTAAAGCGCAGATTTTGACCACGATTGACGGTTCTACTCCCAAGTTTTACGACATCGACGTAGTAAAAGTCGTTTCGCAAAGCGAAAGTGCGGAAAAGGGAATGGTTATTTTGGTCAGAGACAAAGAATTGTTGCAAAAAACGGGCGGAATCGTACAGGGAATGAGCGGAAGCCCTATCGTGCAGAACGGAATGCTGATAGGCGCGGTCACACACGTTTTCGTGCAGGACCCGACGAGGGGATACGCGGTTCATTCGAGATTTATGTATGAGAAAGCAAGCGGCATTTCGGCATTTTTCGAAGATGAGATACAAAGAGAAGTTGCTTGAATCGCCTTGCGAGAGATATGCTCTGCGCACGTCTCTTGCGTGCGTGGATATAGCGAGGGCTTTGCCCTCGCACTTTTTTATAAACCGATAATCTAACCGCCTATTTTATGCGTTCGAGGGCGGTCATTATAAATTGCTTATTCGTCGGTTTGCCCTTGTTTTCGTCAAGCGTTTCGCCGAATTCTTTGTAGAGAACGTCGACGTCGCCTCTCAGCCACGCCGAAGAAATGGCGTTTTGCACGTCTTTTTCTATGCTTTGTTCGTCCACGCCGAAATCTTCGGACAGCATTTTGTAACCCGCGTATTTTAGCGGCAATATTTCGGTGCCGTCAAGCGAATAGCTTATCAGTCTGGCAAGCAGATGATAGCCTTTCAGATTTGGCTGGAAGCCAAGTTGCAACAAATATTTTTTTGCTTTTACTTCGTTATCTTTCACGATTCCATTCTATACGATTTTTGCGAATGATATTTGGCAAAAAGCGTTGTATGGTATCTGTTTTTGCTTTTATTTGTCATAAACCGCACTAAATGAAAATATATGTAGAGTATGACGAATTCCTCTCGTTTATGCTCGCTCAAGTCCGCGCTCAAAAGTTTTTGGAGCAAAAACAAAAAGATTATCATTTGTTCTTTGATAGTTTTCGCTTTGGGAATAACCGTCGGCGCGATTTCTGCCGTGCGAGCCGTCGGCGGAGAATTTGAACAGGTGTTGCCCAAAGACGCCGAGACGGGAGGCGCGCGAGTGTTTTTCTTTTCGATGCTTGCGCTTATCGGGTGCTACGGCGTGATTTTGGTTTCGGGCGTAAATAACAAAACGGTGTTTTTATCTGTTATACCGTTTTTCTTGCTCGGTTTTTTCACGGGGAGATATTCCGCCGCATTGCTTTGTAGGTACGGTTCGTTGGGTGTGATAAACTTGATTTTTGCATATCTGCCGTTTTTCCTCTGTACGCTGGCGTGCTTTACGCTCTCGACGATAGCCGTTATGAGATGCGATTGCGCCAGAGAGGCTATGAACAGCACGTTGAAATCGTCATTTGTGGACACGCTCAAACTTTTGGGAATAAACGTGGGGGTGTCTTTCGTATTGTTTGTGATATTCGGCTCGATTTACGGCGTCATTATAGTGACTGTGTATTGATTTCGGAATATTTTTCGCAATCTTCCGCACGCTAAAGAAAAAGCGTGAGGTGCTTATGAAACAATTCGATATAAAATTTAGCAAGATAATTGCGATAAGCGGAATATTTCTGCTTATTGCGATATTCGTTTCGTCGGCATTTGCAATAGATGCGTCGGCTTCTAACGTTGCCTATGCCGCAACGGATTTCAAGAGCGTGGGTAAATCAGCTTATATGGTGGACGACGCCACGGGTACGGTGCTTTATGCGCGAAACGAAAATGCGAGATTGCCCATTGCGAGTATGGTAAAAATTATGACGTCGCTTTTGACTCTCGAAGAAGTCGATTCGGGACGATTGAGTCTTGACGACGACGTTAGAGTGAGTGAAAACTCCGCAAGTATGGGCGGTTCGCAAGTGTTTTTGGACGCAAATTCCACGCACAAGGTAGGAGATTTGCTCAAAACGGTTATCGTTGCGTCGGCAAACGATTCCTGCGTTGCGCTTGCAGAACATATTGACGGAAGCGTTGAGGGTTTCGTTGCGAGAATGAACGCCAGAGCGAAACAACTCGGAATGAACGATACCGTTTTCAAAAACTGCACGGGATTGCCTGCCGCAGAGAGTTTTTCGAGCGCGAAAGACGTGTCGATTATGTTCAGAGAGCTTGCAAAACATCCGCAATTCTTTGAGTTTGCGCACGTTTGGCTCGAAGATTACAAACATCCCGACGGCAGAGTTACGACGATAACCAACACGAATAAGCTTGTGAGATTCTACGAAGGCTGCGACGGCGGCAAAACCGGATTTACCAACGAAGCGAAATTCTGCCTTTGCGCAACCGCAAAGAAAAACGGAATGAGAGTCGTTGCCGTCGTTATCGGCGCGGACAGCGCAAAGATACGCAACGCCGCAGTCAGTTCGATGTTCGATTACGCCTTTGCGAATTTCTCAAACAAAGTTTTGTTGAAAGCGGGAGAATGTGTTGACGCGAAAGTGGCGGTTACGGGAGGCAAGGCTGACGAAGTCGCAATCTGTGCGCAAAGAGACGTTACGAGATTTGTGTCGAGAGACGACGCTGCAAAATACGAGCTTAAGTACGATTTGCCGTCGAGCGTTAAAGCCCCCGTCAAGGCAGGCGACGAAGTCGGCAAGGTATATCTCGTCAAAAACGGAGAGGTAATAGATACGGTTGCGCTCGTTGCGATGACGGACGTTGAAAGAATGAGTTTCTTCGACGCGATAAACGAGATTGCAAAGGGCTGGAATACGGTAAAATAAGCGGACGATTTGAAATCGATATATCCGAAAAGCAGTAAAAGCGAGGGTAAAACCTCGCTTTTTTGCGCCTATAATTCGTTATTTATTATTTATTTTGACTTTTTTGCGCGATTATGTTAATATTCTAATGTTATTTTATACGCGCGGAGAAATTTTCTCGGCGCAAACGAGGTTGTAATGACTGATGAAGTTTTGTCGCAAGCTCAAACGCCTTCCGAGGCGTCGAGCGACGCGCAAATAAACGACGACGAGAAAGAGCGGACGCAGTCGCAAAACGACGGCGCATTATCCGCCGAAATCGTGGAGCCCGAGGTTATCGAGGGCGATTTTGTCATTGCAAAACCCGAGATTAGATACCATATCGGAGATTTTGACGGACCCATTCCGCTTTTGTACGAGCTTATTAAAAGTGCGAAAATCGAGATTGAGGATATTTTTATTTCCGAAGTCACGAGCCAATACGTTCAAATCATAAAAAATACGCCGAAAGAGGAACTCGATTTCGATTACGCGGGAGAGTTCATTACTATGGCGGCAGAGCTTGTTTATCTCAAATCTATCCGCACATTGCCGAAAGAGGACGAGGAGATAACCGAGGACGACCCCGAATACGAGCGTATGTTGCTCATAAACAAGATAAAGGAATACGCCTTGCTTGTCGAACAGAGCAAAAAATTGCGTGAAATGGAAACTATCAATCGCTTTTATCGTCCGCCCGTGTTCTCGGAGAAAGATTATCGAGTGGCTTTGGTCAACTTTTCGTTGCCAAAACTCGTGGAAGCGTTTGCGAGAGTGCTTGCCAACGCCGCAATTCACGAAAAAGCGATTATCCCCAAAAAAGTTGTCAAAGACCGCTTTTCCGTTCACGAGCAGATGGAAAACATTCGCTTGATGATAAGCGTTCGCAAACAAATGAAATTTACCGATTTGTTTGAACCCGATTACGACAAAGGAGACATCGTAACGACGTTCCTTGCGATGCTCGAATTGCTCAAATACGGCAGACTGCGCGCGGAGCAGGACGAAGTGTTTGGAGAAATAACCATATTTGCGGTTGAAGGTACGTCCGAGGAACCGATTGTGTTCGAGGAGGGAGACGATGGAAAATATTGAGAATGTTGTCGAGGCTATTATATTTGCAAGCGGTTCGCCTATTCTTAAGAGCGATATTTGCGAAAAAGTGCCTGAATTGACCACACAAAAATTGAATTCGATTGTAAAATCGTTGCAAAAACGCTATAACGATTCTTGCGGAATCGTGTTGTGCGAGTTCAACGGTAAATTGCAATTTTCTTCCAATCCGAAATACGGAGACGTGGTTGCGGACGTTCTTACGCCGCTCAGGGAAAAAGAATTGACCAAAACGCTCCTCGAAGTTCTTGCGACGATAGCGTATAAACAGCCGATTACTCGTCTCGAAGTTGACGAAATGAGAAGCAACGTCAACTCGGAATACGCGTTGTCTGGTCTTTTGAAAGCAGGTTTAATCGAAGCGGTCGGACGCAAGGAAACCGTTGGCAGACCGTTGCTTTACGGCACGACGGACGAGTTCTTGAAGAAATTCCAGATTTCGAGCCTAGAAGATTTGCCCGATTACGACGAAGTGCTTGAAAAACTTATGCTTATCAATGCGCCCGCTCAAGAAACGTTGTTCCATACGAGAACCATTCTCGACGAGGACGAAAATCTTGTCGAACAGCAGGCTATTGCGGAAGTTGCCGCCGCAGACGTTGACGACGACGAACAAGACGAGATACCCGAATTTCTCGAGGGAGAACAATTCGAAGTGTTCGATTGATAGCGGTATTTACAAAAGTTTGTTATATGCGCGTCAGTTGCAGAAGCACAGCTGACGCGGAAAAACAGCGTTATATAATCGATTTACCCCGTTTTTGACGGGGTTTTCTTTTTTTATTCATAAAAAAACGGTATATGCACAATATAAAGCTATGACCGCGGGTATTGTGATAATAATCTTTCAGGCGTTGCTTTTAGTGATGTTATTTCCTCTTGAAATCAACGTAAAGGCACACGCGTCGTTGTCGAGAAAGTGCGTACAGGCAGACTTGTGCGTGTTTAACGCGGCGTTTGTGAAATTTCGGATAGATTTGAATCGCAAACCGTACGTCACAATCAACGGCAAAAGCGTTAAATACAACGAAAAACGCAAACCGTCCGCAAGCAAGATAATAAAAGCGATTGAGTTTATCAAAAACGAAAAAATGCTTAAAGAATCGCAAACTGTCGCGTATATGGCGTTTAACGACGCAAAAAATTCAGCGATAGCTTGCGCCTTGCTTGCGGTAATGCCGATTGCCGTCAGGGCGTACGAAAGCAGAAAGGAACGTTTTGACGCCGATTGCGCGTTGAATCTCAAAATAAACGTTTTGCAAGCGATGAGATTGATTGCGCTTGCCAATGAAGGGTAATATGCAAAATTTTGACGACGTATTGAAACAAACGGTCGACAGCCTCAAAAAATCTCTCGAGGCAAACGATATTGTCGGAAAGCCGATTGTCAACGGAGACGGAACGATAATTTTGCCCGTAAGCAAAATCAGTATCGGATTTGTCGGCGGGAGCGCGGATTTCGAAGGGAACAAACATACTCAAACTCCGGCAGGCGTCGGAGGCGGAGGAGTGAGCGTAACGCCGATAGGTTTCTTGATTTGCGGCGCGCAAAAGAAATTCGTAAGGGTAGACGACAAGGAAGAAAACAAGTGGCTTGACCTTGCAAAGAGCGTTTTGAACGTAATGAAAAAGGACGAATAAATGGACAGCGATACCAAAAAATATATAATAATCGCAATATTTGCGCTTTGTCTGACGTTTACTTTGATAAGTTCGATTTTGACGCCTGATATGTCAAATTCAATCAAAACTATTCTAAAAAACACAAAAAACGAGAATAATATTGACAAAAATTCGACCATTCAGACATCGATTGACAAGGAAATTCAACCTTTGAAAAAACAAGGCAGAGGTGCAGTTCTTATTGAGCAGTCAAGCAAGAGAGTGCTTTACGACGACGGCAAAGACGAGCGTTGCTATCCTGCCAGTACGACGAAAGTTTTGACTGCGTTATGCGTTCTCGAGCATTTGCCTCTCGATAGAATAGTTACCGTTCCCCAAGAAGCGGAAGGAGTCGAAGGCTCGTCAATCTATCTTAAGGCGGGGCAGAAAATCAGCGTGGAAGATTTGCTTTACGGACTTATGCTCCGAAGCGGAAACGACTCTGCCGTCGCGCTTGCGATAGAAACGAGCGGCAGTATCGAAAAATTTGCCGAACTTATGAATCGCACGGCGGAAAGTGCAGGCGCAAAATCGTCGCACTTCGTAAATCCGCACGGCTTGCACGACGATATGCATTTCACGACGGCTTACGATTTGGCGTTGATATGTGCAAAAGCGTACGAAAATCCCGATTTCGTTAAGATTGTAAGCACAAAACAGCGAAAAATCGTCGTAGACGGAGAGGACAGATATATTGCAAACAAAAACAAATTGCTGTCAAAATACGACGGCGCGAACGGTGTAAAAACTGGTTTTACCAAAAAGAGCGGTCGCTGTCTCGTTTCGGGCGCGCAAAGGGGCGGAATGCAACTTATCGGAGTCGTACTGAATCACTACGATATGTGGAACGACACAGTTAGAATGCTTGATTTCGGGTTTGACAACTATTATATGTGTCCGCTTGACGAAGCTATGTTGACAGGCGGAAATATCGAAATTAAAGTGCGTGTAAAGCAGAACGCAACCGAGGATTGGCAGGATTTGCGCTATCCTCTCAAAAAGGACGGAAGCGAGCGACTCGTTGTCGAAAGTCGCTGACGGAAGAAAAACATGTTTTTCAAAGACGGTTCGCCGTCTTTTTTTTATGGTTTTACGACGATTTTCGGGTTGAATAACGATTTTTGACGTTTGAAAAATTTATACAAGGAGCGATTTTGGCTTGCGTAATTTTGAGAAATTGCGTGGCACAATCGCTTGCGTGCGATAGGTTTTTTATGTATAATAACTTTAATAAATTTGCGCTCGTCGGAGCGCGCGGAGAAAATATGCGAATCAACAAATATCTTGCCGAGTGCGGAGTATGCTCTCGTAGAAAAGCCGACGACCTTGTCAAAGAAGGTCGCGTCAGCGTCAATAAAAAGGTCGTCAGAGAGGTCGGAACGGACGTTGACGAAACGAAAGACGTCGTTTACGTCGACGGCAAAAAAGTGGTGCGAGTGACTCACTACGACTATCTCTTGTTTTACAAGCCGAAGGGATGCGTGACCACGCTCAACGAGGACAGAGACAATAAGAGCGGCCGCAAAAAAACCGAGGCGGAACTCGAAGAAATCAATAACCGCGCCGAAAAACTTGCGAAGCAAGGTATCGTCGAGGAGCAAAAAGAGCATACGAAGCCGAGAAAAATCATTACCGATTATATCGGCGACGATTATAAAAACAAGCGTTTGTATCCCGTAGGCAGGCTTGATTATGACAGCGAAGGCTTGCTTTTGCTTACAAACGACGGCAATCTGACGTACAAACTTACGCATCCGTCGAGCGAAATTCCCAAGACGTATATCGTCAAAATCGAGGGGACAATCGATGAAAGCGACCTTGCCGCGCTTCGCAAAGGCGTGACGGTCGACGGCGTGAAATACGGAAGAAGCAAAGTCAAAGTTACGGGCATCGAGAAGGTAGGAGACAGCAAAAAAGCCACTATCAACCCAAAAGATACTCTCGCAAAAGAGGCTCTCGAGATGTCGGAGGATACGAGCAACGTTTATACTCGTCTCGAAGTCATTATTTTCGAGGGCAAAAACAGAGAAATTCGCCGTATGTTCGAGGCTGTAGAAAAGAAAGTAGTTTTCCTCAAGAGAGTCGCTATCGGAGATTTGAGGCTCGGCGGTCTCGCAAGAGGCGCGTACAGACCCCTCAACGATATGGAAATTGCCTATTTGCTTGACTTGTGCGATAGGATTCAATAAAAAGCGAAGGTCGATATGAAAATTTTGATTGCAAACGACGACGGTTATTTTGCCGCCGGAATAAAGGCTCTCGCAAGCCGCTTGAAAGCCGAACACGACATAGTCGTGGTCGCTCCTATGGGAGAGAGGTCGGGAACGTCGCATTCCGTCAGCTTTTTCAGCGGAATTACTTACGAGGACAAGGGAGAAATCGACGGAGTCAGAACGTACGCCGTCAGCGGTTCTCCTGCGGACTGCGTGCTTTTCGGTGTGAAATATCTCCTTAAAGGTCAAAAAATCGACGCCGTAATATCGGGTATCAACACTTGCCTCAACGCAGGCAGCGACATAATTTATTCGGGAACGTTCGGCGCGGCGCAGGAAGGCACTTTCCATCGCATTCCCTCGCTTGCGGTATCGTTGCGCACTCACGGAGTGAGTGACTACGAATTTACCGCCGATTTCGTTGCGAGAAACCTTGAAAAACTCTTGAGTTTCGCAAAAGAAAACGTGACGATAAATCTCAACGTTCCGTGCGTCAAAAAAGAGGATATAAAGGGCGTGAAAATCGCACCCGTGGCATATCAGCCTTACGACGAAAAATATTATTCGAAACCTGACGAAAACGGCAAAGATGTATTCTACGTCGACGGTCACGCATACAAGCACGAGGACGAAGTCGCGGGCGGAGATTGCTATCAGCTTGACAGGGGATATATTACGATAACTCCTGTGCAAATGCTTTCTACCGACCACGAAACGGTGCGCAATCTCAAGAATGCGGAGTTCGAGTTATGAGAGTGTGCGTTATCGGCGGTGGCGCGGCGGGAGCCGTTGCGTCTATATTTCTCGCAAGAGGCGGAGCGGACGTCGTTCTGCTTGAAAAAAACGAGAAAATAGGCAAAAAACTGTTTATAACGGGCAAAGGCAGATGCAACGTTACCAACGATTGCGATATGCAGGAGTTTTCTCAATCAATCGTTCACGGAGAAAAATTCTTGCGTTCGTCCTTATACGGGTTTACGCCTCGGGACGCAATGGCGTTTTTTGAAGATTTGGGCGTGAAACTCGTCGTGGAGAGAGGAAACAGGGTTTTTCCGCTTTCTCAAAAGTCGTCCGACGTAATTAAAGCGTTGGAATGGGGTATGAAAACGAGCGGTGTGAGCGTTATGCTCCAACGCGAAGTCGAGAACGTAAGAAAAACGGCAGACGGTTTTTGCGTTACGACGCAATGCGGAGACGTGATTTGCGACAATGTGGTCGTCGCGACGGGCGGAGTGAGTTATCCGTCTACGGGTTCGACGGGAGACGGATATAAGTTCGCAAAAGAATTCGGGCTTAACATCGTCGAGCCGAAACAGGGACTCGTAGGACTGTTCCTCGCGCAGAGCGTATCTTCGCTCGAAGGCATTTCTCTAAAAAACGTGGAATTGACCGCTTACGACGAAAACGGCAAGAGCATTGCGAGCGAATTCGGAGAAATGCTGTTTACGAGACGAGGAATATCGGGGCCTATCGTGCTGACGATTTCGTCTTACGTCAACAGGAAAAATAAAGTCAAATTGTCGCTCGACTTGAAACCTGCGCTTGACGAAAACACTCTGGACAGACGCATTTTGCGTGATTTCGAGGAAAGAAAAAACCAAGATATAAAGAACGTTACGAGAGCATTGTTGCCCGACAGGCTCAACGTCTACGTTCTCAAACGCGCAAACATTGTCGAAAGCAAAAAAGTGAATGAAATAACCAAAGAAGAAAGGTCTCGCCTCGTCAAAACGTTGAAGAATCTGACGTTTGACGTCAGCTCGCTTGCTCCGTTCACGGAGGCGGTTATAACCTCGGGCGGCGTGGACTTGAAAGATTTGAAACCGACTTGCGAAAGCAGAGCGGTAGAGGGATTGTACTTTGTCGGAGAAACTATCGACGTGGACGCTCTTACGGGCGGATTCAATCTGCAACTGGCTTATTCGACGGCGGTGTGCGCCGCAAAAGACATTCTTAAAAAACAAACGAAATAAATCTCATCTGATTTTCGGAGGGAATATGATAAACATCGCAATAGACGGACCTGCCGGCGCAGGGAAAAGCACCATTGCAAAAGCCGTGGCAAAAGACCTCGGTATCATTTATCTCGATACGGGCGCAATGTATCGCGCAACGGCTTATTTGGCAATCTCTAACGGCATCGACGTCAAAGACGAGGAAAACGTCGCAAAAATGCTCGAAACTATGCAAATGGACATAAAATACGACGAAAACGGCGCGCAACAGATTATCGTAAACGGAATCAACGCCACGCCGTACCTCAGAGAACACTATATGTCCAAAGCCGCAAGCGATATATCTGCATTGCCCGTCGTCAGGTATAAAATGGTGGATTTGCAACGCGAATTCGCAAAGAAGCACGACGTAGTTCTCGACGGTAGGGATATAGGCACGTTCGTTCTGCCCGACGCAAATTGCAAGTTTTATCTCGACGCTTCCCCCGAAGAAAGAGCCAACAGAAGATATGCCGAACTCGTCGCAAAAGGCGAACAAGTTGATTTCGACACGCTTCTTGCGGATATAAAACAGAGAGATTACAACGATTCGCACAGGGAAGTCGCTCCGCTCAAAAAAGCCGACGACGCCGATTACGTCGACACCACGTCGATGACGATAGACGACGTCGTTTCGCACGTCAAAGAAGTGGTGCATATCAAGACGAAAAAAGCGAATACGTCCGAACAGAATACCGAAAAACATCCGTCTACGATAATACCGAGCAGCGAAATGGACGCCAAGACTCTTGAAAGAATCAAGAAATATTACAAGCCCGAAAAGAGTTTTGCCTGCTATAGGTTTTTGAGAGTCGTGTTGCGCCCGATTCAAATGCTCGTATGGCCGACGAAAGTGGTAAACGCCGCAAATGCAAAAAAAGTCAAAGGTGCGATTTTCACTTGCAATCACTATTCCAAAATGGACTCGCTGATTCCGTATTTCACGCTGTTCAAAAAGGAAGCGCACGCGCTTGCGAAATACGAGCTTTTCCAAAATCCGATAGCGGGTTGGTTTTTGCACAAAATGGGAGCGATTCCCGTTCGCAGAGGAGAGGCTGATATAGAGTCCGTCAAGCAAGTGTTGAGAGTGCTTAAAGACGGCAAACAACTGCTGATTTTCCCCGAGGGAACTCGAAATAAAGAAGATACGCAGGAAATGGCGGATTTCAAGACGGGAACGGCGCGTTTCGCTATAAAGACCAAAGTGCCTATCGTGCCGATGATTTATTATCATTCTCCCAAGGCGTTCCGCAAGAACTGGCTCTACGTCGGAGAGCCGTTTACTCTCGAGGAGTTTTACGGTGCGCGCACACCCGAAGAAAATCACAAAGCGACCGAATTGATTCGCGAAAAAATGGACGAAACTCGTCGTCTTTGCAACGAGTACGTCGAGACGCACGCCAAAAAATATAAACGCAAAAAATAAGGACGAATTTACGAGATGAAAGTTTTGCTTGCAAAACACGCGGGTTTTTGCAACGGAGTGAAAAACGCCGTGGACACGGCTTTGAAACTTGCCGACGAATACGGCAAAATTTTCACGTTGGGAGAACTCGTCCACAACGAACTCGTAACGCAGTATCTTAACGAGAGAGGAGCGGTGTGTATATCGCTCGAACAAGCCTCCGAATTAAAAAGCGGAGACGTTGCGCTTATCCGCGCTCACGGCGTTCCGATAGAATTTGAAAAAAGTTTGCGTGACAGAGGCGTGATTGTTTTCGACGCTACCTGTCCCGTGGTCAAGCGCAATCAGAGGCTCGCGCTCGAGAGAGCGGAACTCGGCGACGACGTGATTATCGTAGGAGATAAAAATCACGATGAAGTGCAGGGAGTTTTCTCTTACGCAGGTAAAAACGCAAAAGTCGTTTCCGACTCCGAAGAACTCGAAATCGGAGAAAATCCGACCTCGATTTTGTTTCAGACGACGATTTTACCCGAAAAATTTGAAAAAATCGAGAAAAATGCAAAGATTTTTGAAAAAAAACACAACAAATCAGTTGGCATTTTTAATACGATTTGTTATACTACAAAAGTAAAACAAGATGAAGCGCGCGCTATGGCGCAAAATACCGACGCCGTTTTGGTTCTCGGAAGTCACACAAGCGCAAACACGAGACGTTTGTTCGAGGTGGCAAAAGAGGTCAATCGGCACACATATTTCGCAACAAGCGCAAACGAAGTCCTGTCAATGCAAAATATATTCAAGGATTTTCAAAGTGTATCGATTGTCGCAGGAGCGTCGACTCCGCCGTGGTTGATACAGGAGGTAACAAAACTTATGAGTGAAACTCAAAAGAACGCTGTCGAAACAGCAGAAACTGAAGTGAAAAACGAGGCAACACTTCAAGAGCAAGAAAAAGAACCCACCACAATGGCTGACCTTATGAAGTCTGCAAACTCCGTTGGTTACACCAACTACAAAGTCGGCAAACGCATCAAAGGCAAAGTCATCAGCGCAGGTGAAAACGGAATTTACGTCGCTATCGGCGGTAAGAAAGACGGTTTCATTGATAAGAGCGAAGCATCTTTGGACGGCAATTACAATCCTGCCGATTACAAAGAGGGCGACGAAGTTCAAGCAACCATTCTGGCAGTCAACAAAGAGTACGTGTCTCTTTCCAAGAAAGACGTCGACGCAATACGCCAAGAAGAAGCGGAAGCAGAGAAGGCTCTTTCTCAAGGCGAATTCTCTTTGACGATGACGGAAGTCGTTAAAGGCGGTTTGAGAGGAAGACTCGGTCAATACACCATCTTCGTTCCCGCAAGCCAAATCAGAATGGGTTACGTCTCCAATCTCGAGGACTACAAGGGCAAGACGCTCCGCTTGACGCTTATGCCTCCGAAGGAAAAAGAAAATACGGCTGCAGAGGGCGAAGAAGCCGCAGCAACCGAAGATAAACCCCAAAAGAAATCCAGATACCTCTTTGCGTCTCAACGTATCATTCTTGAAAGAGAAAAACAAGAGAAAGAAGATTTGTTCTGGAACAACATTCACGTCCACGACATCGTAACCGGTAAGGTTAAGAGATTCACGCAATTCGGCGCATTCGTAAACGTTCGCGGTTTCGATTGCCTCGCTCACATCTCCGAACTTTCTTGGAACAAGATTACCGACCCGTCCACCGTTCTTACGATTGGCGAAAGCTATGATTTCGTAGTTCTCAAGATGGACAGAGAAACAGGCAAGATTTCTCTCGGTTACAAGCAACTTCAAAAGAAACCTTACGAAGTCGCTGCAGAGAAGTTCCCCGTCGGTACGGTCATCAAGGGCAAAGTCGAAAGAATCTTCCCCTACGGTGCATTCGTATCCATCGACGACGGTGTAGACGGACTCGTACACGTTTCTCAAATCTCCCACAACTGGA
Source organism: Christensenella sp. UBA7588 (assembly GCA_002478945.1). Classification (GTDB taxonomy): domain Bacteria; phylum Bacillota; class Clostridia; order Christensenellales; family CAG-917; genus CAG-475. The sequence goes on along the minus strand of DLKM01000028.1, from coordinate 229,267 downwards.
TTAAGGACGCAAACGAAGCATTGACGGTCGGTCAAGAAGTCGAAGCGAAGATTATCGGTTTCGACGACAACCGCATCACGCTTTCCATTAAGGAATTGCTTCCCGCACCTGAAGAAACGACTGCTCAAAACGACGGACAAGAAGAAGCAACCGATGAAGAAAAGGCTGCAAAGAGAAGCTCCAGAGTTAAGAAGTTCGAACAAAAGGTCGCAGACGGCGAGAATAAACGTGAACGTCGCGGTGCGAAGAAAGAATCTTCCAACGAGCCTAAAGAATGGGTTTCCGGCAGTTCTTCCGCAACGCTCGGCGATTTGTTCAAAAACCTCAACCTCAATCTCGATGACGAAGTAGTCGAAGAAGCGGCACCCGCAAAAAAGACCACTCGCAAGAAAAAAGTTGAAGAACCCGCTGAATAATTTGAAAAATCCTTAAAACATAAAATAAAATCCATCGGCAATGCCGATGGATTTTTTAATTCAGTATTTATACTCATTCAAAACAGCCACCGAAAAATCGGTGGCTGTTGATTTATATCTTATATTAAAGTTATAAATAACCAATTATATATGGTTTTATGTGTGATTTTGAACGCTTATTCGTTTTGCATATCAGCCGTTGAGTCGGTGGGGGAAGTCGTTGACTTGTTGGACTTTATTCTCAATGCAAGCTCCACGCCGCTGTATATTGTAAATGCAAGTGCGATTGCAAATACAGCCCAGTTTATTGCAGTACGCGAGAAAATAAATTCAACGCCGCTAAGGACAAGTTTGAGTACGTTTAAGACCAATATTGCGATGTCAATGCCTGTTTTGTCAACAAATATATTGATTATACAAAGGATAATGACGGCGATTGTAAATATTCCGATAAACACGGGAGCGCAGTTGCCGTATCCGTAGGGCATATCGCTAAAATACGGATAATACTCGGTTTTTGACGCAAATACTTGGGCATTTTGGTCAATAGGCCACTTAAATTCCATAGCAACGCCGCTCGGCAGGCATTCGAGTGTAAGCAAAACGATGGCAAGTACAAGTGATGGTATCATCCAATACAAATGCTTTTTGTTGAACTTTTTCATTTTGTGCCTCCTTGATTTGTAATAGTGTATACTGATTTTTGCGGTATCTAACGCTATTAAATGCCTTCGGGAATGGGCGGAAGGGTGGACGGCAAGGTTTTTTGCAATTCTTTGATTGCGGTGCGGGCAAGGTAGTCGCAACGATTGTTAAGTTCGTTGTCGGCGTGTCCTTTGACCTTGACGTAGGTAACCTCGTGGATTTGCATAAGAGAGAGAAGTTCTTTCCATAAATCGACGTTTTTAACTTCGTCTTTGCTTGCGGTGCGCCACCCTCGCATAATCCAACCGTTTATCCAGCCTTGCAAGAACGGTTCGACGGAATACGCACTATCGCTGTACACGGTCACAATGCACGGCTCTTTGAGTATTTTGAGACCTTGAATGATAGCCGTAAGCTCCATGCGATTGTTTGTAGTGGCTTGTTCGGCTCCGCTTGCCTCTTTTTTGTGCGATTTGTAGAGCATAACGCATCCCCAGCCTCCGATACCCGGATTGCCGGAACACGCTCCGTCTGTGTAAATTTCAACTTTCTTTTTCATAATTATTATCCAAATAGTCGCAAATATTTGACTAATGAGGTTTTGCTTGTTATAATATCAACGCTTGATAATTTATAGGGGAGTGGCTCAACGGTAGAGCAACGGTCTCCAAAACCGTTGGTTGCGTGTTCGAATCGCGTCTCCCCTGCCACGAAGAAGTACATCTGTACTTCTTCTTTTTTATATAATTTTCGCTACGCTTGATTCCCACGTCGCAACATTCGTCGCTCCTCGGAATGACATAAGGAAGATTTTGCATTTGCATTTATGCAAATATAAGCCGTAGGCTTGCGCTGTCAGCGCACAATCAGAGTGGAGCGTAAGCGTGGCAATCAAGGCGCAAGCCGCACATACCAAGCAAGCGATATAGCGGAATTGTTGCAGGAGTTTTTATCCGTGATTGAACTGATAGCGTGTATCGATTGTGCGGTAGCAGAGCAATAAATCAAGCGTGGCTCTCGACAATGCGCACAAGTGCGTGTTGTCGTTGCCACAGCGACGGTTTTTGCTATGCGGTGTGATACTTACGAGTCCTATACAACAACCAGTAGATGAGTGAACTCAACGGCAGGTTGGTAAGCAACACCATAGGCAATACGATGGAGCAGAGTATCAAATCTACGTCGTTGACGTTTGCTCCGAGTCCGAAAAAGCCGATGAGAATGCATACGACGGACAATTCGATAAACAACATAGTGCGGTTGAGTATCGATAGTTTGAAGTTGAAATTGGCTCGTTTGCGCCTTGTCGGATTGAGCATATAGATGACTGTCGGTATGAGGCAAAGCGCGCATCCCACGAGAAGAATGGGGAGGAAATACGCATAGCTCACTCTCGAGAACAGCGACAACCACATAATTGCAACCTCAACAGCGAAAAACGCGAGAATGATGAGGAAAGTGTCTCTGTTGAGTCGATTTGACTGAATGAAGTTGAACGTGTAATACTCCGACGTGTTGCCTCTGTCATACGGGCGAATTTTGAACCCTTTTGCATATAATCTCGTCTTAATGTCGCTGTCGGAGTAGTCTTGTTGAGGTTTTTCTTCCTGTACTTCGACTTTCTGATTCTGGTCGGCAAGCGAAACGAAAAACTCACGATAGTTTACGTCGTCTTTTTCGTATTCGAATCCGCCTTCCTGACGATTTATAACCGCCGACGTCATAAACTGACCTTTATCTCCAGGAGCGGAATAACTCTGATTGCGAGTCTCGATTTGAGAGGGCATAAAGTGGTCCTGAGAGGGGACAGGTTGCGGAGCGACTTCTTGAGCGGAAACTTGCTCCTGAACTTGAGGTTGTTGCGCCTGCGCTTGTGCAAGAGCGGCGGCTTTTTCCTCTTGTTCTTTTGCAAGTTTGTCGTCTATTTGCGCTTCTTTTTCGTCGAGTTGTTTGAAAATGTCTTTGAGCGACGTTTGCGGACGTCCGCCGACTTGTTCGGTTTGATTGGTGTAGCCGTTGACGTATGTATGTTCCTCGGGTTCGGCTTTGTTGAAGTGATACACCTGAACGGCGTCGTTTTTGCGATTGTATTCGCTTTCCGCATCGAGTTTTGCAAACATTTCTTCAAGCGTTTGCGCAGGTTTTGCCTGTTCTTGACGCTTGCGTTCGGCTTCTTCTTCGAGTCTTTGACGTTCCAACTCTGCTTTGCGCTTTTCTTCTTCCTCGGCAAGGCGTTTGGCTTCTTCCGCGCGCATTTTTTCTTCTTCCATTTGGCGGAGCATAGACTTTACGAATTGGCGGTCCTCCTCGGACTTGCGCAGTTGTTCTTCGGTTTGGCGCAATCTTTCGTCTTTAAGTCTCGCTTCTTCTTCGGATTGACGAAGTTTTTCGTCCATTTGGCGTGCGTCTTGCTCGGATTTTTTGAGTTGTTCTTCGGTAAGTCGAGCCTGTTCGTCGTCTTGAAGTGCTTTCTCTTTGAGAGCGTCCGCTTCTTCGGCGCTGACTTCGTTGCCGTAGCGGTCGAAGAACACTTTCTTTTCGACTTCAACGACTTTTTCTACGATTTTGTCTTTGTAGACAACTTTCGGCTTATCCTCGGTGTCGCGTTTGGAGTAGGGGCGCAGTTCGCTTGCGTCAAAGGGAATAGGATTGGTAAAATCGTATTCTTGCGCAGAAACGAGCTTATCCAAAATCGTACGAGAATACTCGTACTCGCTCTTTTCTTTTCTGAGATACGCTCTGCCTTCGTTTGTAAGCGAATAATACCTGCGTTTGCCTCCGCCCGTATCGTCGGGGTTGCCGTCGTACGATGAAACAAGCCCTTGTTTTTCCAAGCGTTTGAGCTGATTGTACAGGGTGGCTTGTTTGAGGACGTATTGCGAGTTGCTTTTGTCCTCGATTTCTTTCATAATCTCATAGCCGTACTTGTCGCAATTCCATAGACAACCGAGAATGATTGTCGTGACGTTGCCGCGTATGAGGTCGCTGTTGACCGAAGAAATGTCCATACTGTTTGCTCCGATATTTAATAGAATAATTTTAGCAAACTATTACAAATTAGTCAATATTAGATAATAGTTTATATAAAGAAAACTGCGAACTTTGTCTATTTCAAACTAAAAAACCGACGGAATATTATTCCGTCGGTGCTTAAATAAAGGTTTTATCGGTTATCGTCGTCGTTGTCGCGCAGTTTTACGAGCTGAGCGGCGAGTTTTCTGTGGTCCTCCTCGATTGCCGCATAGTGTTTTTTGGTGGTATTGACGTCTCTGTGTCCCAATACGTCGGCTACGAGGTAGATGTCTCCGGTTGCTCGGTATAGGTTGGTACCGTAAGTGCTACGCAGTTTGTGCGGAGATATTTTTTTGAGCGGAGCGGCGGTTTGCGCATATTTTTTTACGATGTTTTCAACCGCTCGCACGCAAATACGCTTTACTTGCAAGGATAAAAACAGCGCGTCTACGTCTCCCGTATTCATTTTTTGGCATCTGTCTACAAGAGCTTTTCGCTCGGTATCGATATAAGTGAGGAGTGCGTCGCGCACTTCGTCTCCGAAGTACAAAATGGCTTGATTGCCGCCTTTTCGCGTAATCGTAAAAGCGTTGGTGTCAAAATCTATATCGCTCAGGTTGAGTCCCACGCATTCGCTTACACGAATACCCGTGCCGAGGAGCAAGGATACGATTGCGTAATCTCTCGCTCTCGTGTTGCGCTGAATCTTGCGTTGATGCTCGCTCATACCGCTTCCCGTTTCCGCGGCGTCGAGAATGCGCTCGACTTCGGGCTTTTCAAGCCTGATAATGTCCTTATCGTGCAGTTTTGGCATAGAAAGTTTGGCGGCGACGTTGGACGGGATTCTGTCGTGATTGAAATAATACTTGAAAAAAGAACGGATAGTGGAGAGTTTTCTGGCCTTGCCTTTTTCGGCGTTGGTAAACTCTTTGCCTTCGAAAGTATAATATGACAAGTATTCCGCATAAGCCTCGAGATTGCCGAGCGTGATTTTGTTGAGGTCGTCTACTTCAAAATCGTACACGTCCTCGTAATTTCTGAAAGCACGGACGTTTTTAAGCAAATAGTCGAAGAAAATGCGCAAATCGTAGGCATAATTCAATCTCGTAAGTGGAGAAGTGACGGGTTCGATTCCGACGAAAAAGTCCTCGCAAAACTCGGGTAATTGGTCTCGCAAAGTTCTCAATCGCTTTGCAAGTTGTTTGTCTCTTTCGTTAAAATAGTTTGCCATATCGAGCCTCGAGTGATTTTGTGTCTATATTTTAGCAAACTATGCGCAAAACGTCAACATATAGCGCAATACAACAACGAAATCTGAGGATACTTTTACAAATTATCAATTTATACAAGGGTATATATGTCCGCGGATAAAACTTTCTTTGTCGCATTTGTCGTCCAAAATATTGATTCGCTCAAACAAATGTGGTAGAATTGCCACAATTAACGACGGGATAATTCAAAATGTACGGACTATTGCTTGCAATCATCTATCTTTCCTTTATAAGCCTCGGTTTGCCTGACTCGCTGATAGGTTCTGCGTGGCCCGTTATGCACGTCGATTTGAGCGTTTCCGTGGCGTCGGCAGGGGTAATAACAATCATTATTTCGGCAGGAACGGTAATTTCCTCGCTTTTTTCGGATTTCCTTATCAAAAAACTCGGAACTGGCTTGGTTACTGCAATAAGCGTTGGTATGACTGCGCTTGCATTGCTCGGCTTTTCATTTTCCACGGCATATTGGCAACTTTGCGTGCTTGCGATTCCGTACGGTCTAGGCGCAGGGGCGGTGGACGCCGCACTCAACAACTACGTTGCGCTCAATTACAACGCAAAACACCTCAACTGGTTGCATTGCTTTTGGGGCGTAGGAGCGGCAATAAGTCCGTACATAATGAGTTTTGCTCTTGCGAACGGTCTCGGCTGGAATAACGGATTTAGAATCGTATTCTATATTCAAATCGCTTTGACGGTGGTGCTTTTGTTTACGCTTCCGCTTTGGAAAAAGGCCAAAAATGGTAGCGGTTTTCAACCTATCTCGCAGTTTGATGACCTCGAGTATAAAAAAGTTTACGACACCTTGCCGCAAAACGAGAATATTCAAAGCAACACGCAAACTGTGCTTCAAGATACGCAGTTTGCACCCGAAAAGAAAAGGATTTTCTTTTCGGTATTCAAAATTAAAGGCGTATGGCTTGTGTTGATTGCTTTCTTTTCATATTGCGCTTTGGAACAAACGACAGGGCTTTGGGCGGCCAGTTACCTTGTGCAGTACAGAGGCGTGGAACCAACGGTAGCGGCAAAATTCGCATCGTTTTTCTATATCGGAATAACAGTCGGCAGAGGACTTGCAGGCATATTTGCGGACAAGATAGGGGATAAAACGCTGATTCGCATCGGTAGCGGAATAATTCTCGTCGGCGTTCTTCTTGTTGCATTGCCTGTTCAAACTACTGTTCCGTCTCTTGTCGGACTTATTATAATCGGTCTCGGATGCGCACCGATATATCCTGCGATTATACACTCAACGCCTACAAACTTTGGAAAAGACAACTCGCAATCCGTCATCGGCGTACAAATGGCATTTGCCTATATCGGTATAACCGCAATGCCGCCGCTCTTTGGCGTAATTGCGCAGTATGTCAACATCGGATTGTATTCGTTGTACTTGCTTGTCTTTGCGGTATTGATGATTGTTATGCTGGAAATCTTAAATTCTAAAATCAAGAAAAAGAGAGCATCTAACGCCGTCAATTAAGTTTTGATATATAAAAAGAACGCCTACTCGGCGTTCTTATTTTTCATCAGTTCGGCAACTATGCGCGATTTCCGCAAATGCTTTGATTTTTCAAATTACATACGCCGTAAGGCGTACCAAACAGACAATCTTGCGAAACTGCGGCGATGTGTCTATACGGGTCTACGCAAACAAACGGTGCTGTCGCACCTCCGTGCTATGCACGGACACTTTGTGTTTTGTTTGTTTGCTATGTCCGCTACGCACGATTTCCGCAAATGCTACGCGCTTGCGTCTCTCTTTGCTTGCGGTCAGCACCGAAAGGTGGTTCGACACGCAACGCGTGTTGGCTGTTTTTTGAGAAAACAGCCTAAATCCACCTAATACACAAACAAAAAAGCACATCTTGCGATGTGCTTTCTTGCTGGTGGAGAGGGGTGGATTCGAACCACCGAAGTCACTGACAACAGATTTACAGTCTGCTCCCTTTGGCCACTCGGGAACCTCTCCATAATGGAGCTGGTGATCGGAATCGAACCAACAACCTACTGATTACAAATCAGTTGCTCTGCCTATTGAGCTACACCAGCGTATTCAGTTGTTGGTGCCTCGGGGCGGACTCGAACCACCGACACAGGGATTTTCAGTCCCTTGCTCTACCACCTGAGCTACCGAGGCATATTGTAGGGGAATGAAACCCTTATTTTAGATATATGGCAGTGACGGTTGTCACTGCCACATATATGTTGGCGACCCGGAGGGGGCTCGAACCCCTGACCTCCAGCGTGACAGGCTGGCGTACTAACCAACTGTACTACCGGGCCAAATGTGTGTATATTTTTGGTGGGCCTTCACGGACTCGAACCGCGGACCGATCGGTTATGAGCCGACTGCTCTAACCAACTGAGCTAAAGGCCCGAATCATCGTGGGTATGTGTTCTTGTGGTCGGGGTGAAGAGATTCGAACTCCCGACCTTCTGAACCCAAATCAGACGCGCTAGCCAAACTGCGCTACACCCCGAAAGCTATATCGCCGTTCGTTTGCGACTTTCACAATATACAATAATTTTTTTTGGTTGTCAATGATTTTTTCGAGAGATTTTGAGAAATTTTCGACATATTTTTTTTCATATAGATATTTTGTGCCAAAACCCGTCGTTTTCTTTGTCTTTGTGCGGTTTATTCTTATTTTCGGAGGCAATATGAATATCGATTTGAAAACCGACAAAGGAAACGTCGTAATAAAGTTTTCGGGTGAGATGGACGAGCATAGCGTCAAAGGCGTGCGCGAGCGCATAGACGAGATTATCGAAAGAAGCAACGGTTTGCGTACGATGACGTTCGATATGAGCGGAGTGACTTTTATCGACAGTACGGGACTTGGTTTCGTTATCGGAAGATACAAGAAGCTCAAAGCCGTCAGAGCGGAATTGGTGCTATGCGGAGTGTCAAAACCCGTAGACAAAGTTTTCAGCACGAGCGGAATATATCGTTTCGTGCCTGTAGTGCAATAAGGAGTGAGTATGAACTATTTTGATATGAAGTTGCTCGCAGTCAGTCAGAACGAGGCTTTTGCGAGAAATGCGGTTGCAGGTTTTTGCGTGCAATGCGCGCCAACGCTCGAGGAGATTAACGACATAAAAACCGCCGTGAGCGAAGCGGTTACGAACGTTGTCGTACACGCTTATGACGTTGACGAGGGCGTCGTGCAAATCGAGTGCAGAGTGCGAAACGAAAAAGAAGTGGAAATAATCGTGCGAGACTTCGGCAAAGGCATTGCCGACGTCAAAGAAGCGATGGAGCCGTTTTTCACGACCGCGCCCGACGACGACGAGCGTAGCGGAATGGGATTTACCATAATCGAAACGTTTATGGATGAAATGTCGGTTACGTCCGTTTTGGGAGAAGGAACGTGCGTGCGTATGAAAAAGGTTATAAAAGGATGTTAGACCATCAAACCACCGTCTCGCTTATAATCGAAGCGAGAGAAGGTAACGACGACGCCAAAGAAAAGTTGATAGAAGAAAACATCCCCTTGATAAAATCGGTCGTAAAACGCTTCAAAGGCAGGCTCGAGTACGACGATTTAATGCAGTTGGGCGCAATGGGATTGGTCAAAGCGGTGCAAAATTTCGACGTTGAATACGGCGTCAGATTTTCCACTTACGCCGTTCCTATGATAAGCGGAGAAATCAAGCGATTCTTACGCGACGACGGAGCAATCAAGGTGTCGAGGTGGACGAAAAACCTTGCGGGAAGAATAAACGCCTATATCGACGAAGTCGTAAAAGAGGGAAAACCCGAACCCGACGTCGAGCAAATCGCAAACGAGTTGGGCGTGGAACCGCAAGAAGTCGTTTTTGCGATGGACGCAACGCAGTATCTCGTTTCGCTGTCGCAACCCGTGGGAGACGACGACACGCAAGTTGCCGACAAAATTGCGGGCGAGAACTCTCCCGACGAAGATTTGGACAAGATAATGTTGCGCGATTTTATCAAAGAATTGCCGCTGCGAGAGAGAAAAGTCATCGTTTTGCGGTATTTCAGAGATAAAACGCAAAGCGAAATCGCGGCGGAACTCGGCGTATCGCAGGTGCAAGTCAGTAGAATCGAGGGCAAAGTGATAAAAACGCTCAAAGAACGGCTCGGAGAGGACGATTGACTCTATTGTCCAAAATTGTGCGTATCAGGTCGATAACCTTTTTCAATCGTGATTAAAAGTTGCGACAAATGGCAAGTATTATGCCGTATGGACGCACTTTTTTCAAAAAACATCGAAGATAAAGAGGTTTATTTCAAGGAAAAACCGAACGACGAGGGGATTAAAGGCAATCCTCTTTTCGACGTTGCAGAGAAAAAAGACGAAAAAGGGAAAAGCAATGATTGACAGAACAGAATATCAAAAGTACGTAAAACAAAATTCCCCGAAATCTCCGATGTTCCGCACGCTTTTAAGCGCATTCGTCGTCGGCGGAATTATCTGCTGTATCGGCGAGGGAATAGGAGACATAATTAAGTTGATTTTTGAGGATATGAGCAAAAAAGACGTTGCGATTTGGGAAAGTTGCGTAATGATTTTCCTCGGAAGTTTGCTTACGGCATTAGGATTGTACGACAAGCTCGGAAGATGGGCGGGAGGCGGCTCAATCATTCCTATAACGGGGTTTGCAAATTCCGTCGTGTCTCCTGCTATGGAATACAACAGAGAGGGCGTATTCTTCGGCGTTTGCGCAAAAATGTTCGTAATCGCAGGGCCTATTATCGTATTCGGCGTAGTGGCAAGTTTCGTTGTGGGCTTCATCGGATATTTCGTTATGTGAGGTGGCTATGCGTACGTTTGAAATATCAAAACCCGTATATATCAAAAGCGGTTTTACAATCGTAGGACCAAAAGAAGGAGACGGCAATTTCGGCAACTGTTTCGACATCGTGCTTCACAACGACCTGTGGTGCGAAAAATCTTATGAGAAATGCGAAAGTAAGATGCAAAGAGACGCCGTGAGCGGAGCAATCAAAAAAGCAGGATTAACGAGAGACGACATCGACATAATGATTGGCGGAGATTTGCTCAACGAACTTTCGGCAACGAGCCTTGCCGCGCGCAATTTTCCGTCCGCTTTTTTGGGATTGTACAACGCTTGCTCTACTTTCAGCGAAAGTCTTATCGTGGGAGCGATGCTCATATCTGGCGGTTACGCGCACAACGTTTCTTGTTCCACGTCGAGCCATTTTGCATCTGCGGAGAGACAATATCGCTTTCCGCTCGAACTCGGCAATCAACGCACTCCGACGGCGCAATGGACGGTTACGGGCGCAGGTTGCACGATACTCGGCGACGAAAAGCCTCGACTTATGAACGAGAGAGTGTATCAGGACGATATTATCGCTATCGACGAGGGAATGAATATCGACGAAAAAACGCTCAAGAAATACAAAAAAAGCATAGAAAAGCAAAAGAAAGTTATCAACCTCGAAAAGTCGAATATTATCGAGGATAACTTTGAAAAAGAATATAACGACTATCTCAAACCGAACGCATATTGCGTCAAAGTTACGGGCGGAACGCTCGGACGCGTCGTGGACCTCGGCATCGACGACGAAGCGAATATGGGTGCGGCAATGGCTCCTGCCGCCTGCGAAACCATTCTTACGCATTTCAAAGAGAGCGGACGTTCTCTCGATTATTACGACGGCATTTTTACGGGAGATTTGGGGCGTTTCGGCAAGCAAACGCTCGAATATTTGCTGTCGAAAGAGGGGATAACTCTGCCGAATTATTACGTCGATTGCGGCGCAAGTTATTTTACGCCCGAACAAAAGACCTATCAGGGCGGTTCGGGAGCAGGATGCGTAAATACGGCGTTTAACGGTTACATTCTCAAGAAAATGCAGAGAGGAGAATTGAAAAGAGTGTTGATTGTGCCGACGGGCGCATTGCTCAATAAAGATACTCCGCTTCAGAAAGAAACAATCCCCGGGATAGCGCACGCCGTTACTCTCGAAATAGAAAACTTGCTTTCGGATTGAAAGGAAAATGGTGATTTATGGATATATTTCTCGATTATCTCAAAGTGTTTGCCGTGGGCGGACTTGTGTGTATGCTCGGTCAAATCTTAATCAATAAAACAAAGATGTCCTCCGCGCGCATACTCGTAACGTATATGCTCATAGGCGTTGTACTCGAAGTGTGCGGCGCGTTTGAGCCTATGAAAGAATTTGCAGGCTCGGGCGTGACGATTCCGATTATGGGGTTTGGCTCGAATCTTGCCAAAGGCGCGCTCGAAGGCGTACAAAAGGACGGTTTTTTGGGTGCGATAACGGGCGGAATGTCCGCCGTATCAGCGGGACTTACCACGGTTATCGTCTGCGGTTTTGTATTCGGGCTTATTTCGCGTTCAAGAACCAAAAAAATATAAATGGAATATCGTCGTAACTCCTCTAAATACAACAACCCCCTCTTTCCGGACACGCCGGTATTTCTCCCACCACTCGAATAAGGACAACTCTCTACAACATTGTCTGTCGCTCGTGGGGGCGACATTCGGCACTCACATAGATAGGTATCGTTCACTTGTTATGTCACTCGTTATGTCACTCGTTCGCAAACGAAAGAACAACACTCGTTTGCTCACTTGTACTACACCCACAAGGCTCCCACACACAAAAGACAAGCGAATTGACGTTTGATGTAAAGATGAGAGCGCAGTCTTTTGCGTGAAGGGAAAGAGGAACACCAAGGCAAAAGGCAAATAATTGACACTTGTGGCAATTATGGCTAAACGCCTTGTGTGTGACGTAAGCTCGGCGTTCGATTTGCTCGCCGCCTTGCGGCTCGTGTTACGTCTTTGAACTTGCACATTCCACTAATAACTACGCCCCCCATAATTCAATAAATCGATGCATAACGCGAAAAAGCCCCTTGGGCAGCAACCATATTTTTTTACTTGCCATAATTTGCTAAACGGATGAAGAACAAGAAAGAGCCGTCCGAACGGCAACCCTATTTTTTTACTTGCCATAATTCGCTAAATCG
>DLKM01000028.1:193271-216836 GCA_002478945.1 Christensenella sp. UBA7588 | reverse complement strand
CGATTTAGCGAATTATGGGGGCGTCCCAATGGGAGTCGGGTTCATACCCCATAATCTTCACTGCCGTGGCCGCGACGTCGGAAAGTCCGAAAGCACCGTCGGCTATTTGGCAATCATAATTGTAGACGATAAAGGGTACGGGATTGAGAGAGTGGGCGGTACGGACGGAAATGACGCCTTTTTTGTTCTTTTCGAGCATTTCGTCGGCATTGCCGTGGTCTGCGGTTACGATGAGCGCGTAGTCGTGCTTTTTGACGACGGGAAGGAGCCTTGCAAGAGCAAGGTCCACCGCTTCTACGCCGATAATCGTAGCGTCGAGGCTACCCGTGTGTCCGACCATATCTCCGTTGGGATAGTTGCAACGAATGAAACCGTATTGTTCGCTTTCGATTGCCTCGATGACCTTGTCGGTAACCTCTGCGGATTTCATCCACGGACGTTGGTCAAACGAAACTTTATCGGAGGGAACTTCTTCCCACACTTCGAGGTCGTCGCTGAATTTTTCGGAGCGGTTACCGTTCCAGAAATAAGTGACGTGACCGTATTTTTGAGTTTCGGATACGGCATAAGATTTAACACCTTTGTTGACCAAAAACTCGCTCAATGTGTATTTGATTTTGGGCGGTTCGACAAGGAAACGCTTGGGCAAATGCAAATCTCCGTCATATTGGAGCATACCTGCATAAAGCACTTTGGGCATATTGCCTCTGTCAAAGCCGTTGAAGTCGGCATTGTCAAACGCCATAGAAATCTCAATGGCTCTGTCGCCTCTGAAGTTGAACAGAATCACGCTGTCATCGTCGTGCATTGCGCCGACGGGTTTGCCGTCTTTGACGATTACGAACGCAGGCAAATCTTGGTCGATGATTCCGACGTTTTCGTTGCGATAGGTCTCGATTGCTTCCGTTGCGGTCGCAAAGCCTCTGCCCTCTCCGTAAACGTGAGTATAGAAGCCCGCTTTGACCATATCCCAGTTGGCGAAATATCTGTCCATCGTAATTTTCATACGACCGCCGCCGCTTGCGATGCACGCGTCGAACGTATCGTCGTTGAGAGCAGACATTGCGTCCTCGAGTTGGCTGACGTAAGTGAGCGCGCTCGTTGCGGGAACGTCTCTGCCGTCAAGCAAAACGTGAACTCTGACGTGTTTGATTCCGTCGGATTTCGCACCCTTAATCAACGCAATCAGATGCCCGATATTGCTGTGTACGTTGCCGTCGGAAAGCAAGCCTATAAAATGCATTGTGGAAGAATGTTCCACGCAATTATTCTTAAGTTCCTGCCACGCGGACGAATTGAAAATATCTCCGCTTTCGATTGCTTCTTCAACGAGTTTTGCGCCTTGCGAATAGACTTGACCGCAACCGAGGGCGTTGTGTCCCACTTCGCTATTGCCCATATCGTCGTCGCTGGGGAGACCTACGGCCGTTCCGTGTGCCTTGATATAGGTGTTGGGACACTCTTGCAAAAGTTTGTCGAGAGTGGGAGTGTTTGCCATAGAAACAGCGTCGCCAAGCCCCGTTTTAGACTTGCCGACACCGTCCATAACTACCAAAACAAGTTTTTTCATAGTTATCCTTTTAGGCGGTTAGACCGCCGATTTTTGTATTAAATCAATAGTTTACTACTTGAGAGAAATCAACCGCTTTCAACGATGCGCCGCCGATAAGACCGCCGTCGATTTCAGGCATAGACATAAGTTCTTTTACGTTCTTGGGGTTCATGCTTCCGCCGTATTGAATGCGGACGCGATTCTCTGCGCACTTGGGGCAATAAAGCTCCGCCATCGTGTTGCGGATGATTGCGATAGTTTCGTTTGCCACTTCTGCGGTTGCGGTTTTGCCCGTTCCGATTGCCCATACGGGTTCGTAAGCGATGACGACGTTGTCGAGTTCGTCCTTGTCGATGCCTTCGAATGCACCCTTCGTTTGACGAACGAGAACTTCTTCCACTTTGCCGCTCTCTCTTTCTTCAAGCGTTTCGCCCACGCAGATGATGGGTTTGAGACCTGCCGCAAGAGCCGCTTTTGCACGAGCGTTGACGGTTGCGTCGGTTTCGCCGAAGTATTGACGACGCTCGGAGTGACCGATGATGACGTATTCTACGCCGAGTTCAACGAGCATTTTTGCGGAGATTTCGCCTGTGAAAGCACCTTTTTCCGCCCAATGTACGTTCTCTGCGCCAACCTTGATGTTGGTGCCTTTGGTCATCTCGACCGCCGTTGCGAGGTCGGTGTACGGAGTGCAGATAACGACGTCGCATTTCGCGTCTTTTACGAGCGGAGCGAGTTCGGTAATAAGCGCTTTGGTATCAGCGATTGTATTGTTCATTTTCCAGTTGCCTGCGATGATAGGTTTTCTCATAATATACCTCGAAAATTTTTATTTATGGATTTGTTTTGCGAACGATTATGCTTTATCAAAGACGGAGCTTCGAGCCGCAAGGCGGCGAGCAAATCGAGCGCCAAGCTCGACAGATAGTACAAGTGAGCCGACAAGTGTTGTTCTTTTTGTCGGCGAACGAGTGACATAACAAGTGAACGGCACTTGTCTATGCGCGTGCCGAGTGTTGCCCCCCGCGGAGCGGTTCCGTGGGTTCCCTCAAGCATTGCGCAGAGGGGGAACGGAATAGGGGAAACACCTGAGGAAGGGGGATAATTGTATTTCATTTATCCCCGTTTAGGTGCTATTAACTTTGACACAGTTATTCGTTAATTCGCACTGTCATTGAGACAAGCGATGCCGGGCAAAACCTTCCCCTCAAGGAACTCCAAAGAAGCTCCGCCACCCGTGGAGATGTGGCTCATCTTGTCGGCGTAGCCGAGTTGTGCGACGGCTGCGGCGGAATCGCCGCCACCGATGATTGTGGTTGCGTCGGTATCTGCCATTGCTTTTGCGACGGCGTTGGTTCCTTGTGCGAGTTGCGGATTTTCAAAAACGCCCATAGGTCCGTTCCAAACAACGGTCTTTGCGTTCTTTACGACGGATGCGAACAACTCTTGAGTCTTGGGACCGATGTCCAGACCTTCTCTGTCGGAAGGAATGTTGAAGCTGTCGTAATATTCGATGTCGACGTGTGCGTCGATGGGGTCGGGGAAACCTGCGCAAGTTGCGGTGTCAACGGGCAAATAAATGGTTTTGCCGAGCGATTTTGCCTTTTCGAGCATATTCTTGCAGTAATCGATTTTTTCGTCGTCGACGAGAGAGAGACCTACGCTGCCGCCTTGTGCTTTGATGAAGGTGTATGCCATACCGCCACCGATGATGAGCGTATCGCACTTGTTGAGAAGATTGTCGATAACGTTGAGTTTGTCTGCGACTTTCGCACCGCCCAAAATCGCGACGAAGGGACGCACGGGATTCTCGATTGCGTTGCCAAGGAACTTAAGTTCCTTCTCGATAAGGAAACCGCTGACTGCAACGGGTGCGAAACCGTATTGAACGATACCTGCGGTCGTTGCGTGAGCGCGGTGTGCGGTACCGAACGCGTCGTTGACGTATATATCACAGAAGTCTGCGAGTTTGCGGCAAAGTTCTTCACTGTTTTTCTCCTCGCCTGCGTCGAAACGAGTGTTTTCCAAAAGCACGATTTCGCCGTCTTTGAGCGCGGCAACTTTGTTATGCGCGTCCTCTCCTACGAGGTCGGTTGCAAACGTAACCTTGCCGGGGAAGATTTGAGCGAGTCTGTCTGCGACGGGTTTAAGAGTGAATTTCTTCGGGTCGTTCTTAAGAGCCTTTGCGATATACTCTGCTTTTGCCGCGGCTTGTTCTTCTACGGGAAGTGCCTCGACCGCTTTCTTTTCTTTTTTGTTGAGTCCAAAACCTTCAGTAAAAATGTTGTGGGGTTTGCCCATATGCGAGCAAAGAATTACCTTTGCGCCGTGGTCGACGAGATATTGAATCGTCGGAAGCGCTCCGTTAATGCGGTTTTCGTCGGTTATTACGCCGTCAACCATAGGAACGTTGAAATCGCAACGCACCAAACACTTTTTGCCCTTGACGTCTACATCGCGGATAGTAAGTTTTGCCATAAAAATTCTCCTTGTTAGAAAAATGTGTACAGATTGATTGCCAAAACGTATCGATTGATAAACTATCAATATATTTTTAGCGATTGATATTATAACACACGGGCGCGAAAAGAGCAAGGAAAATCTACACAAACCGTTCATCGCAACTTATACGCTTAACCTACTTCGCGATTCTATTCGACAAACGTCGATTATTAAACACGAATTGTGTTTTTGCGCAACTATACAATACACATATCGTGTTTTGCAATAATCAAAATCTACTAAAAAACAGCGGTTTCCCGCTGTTTTTACACAAAATTCGATATTTTGACACACTTATCGTGTTTTTCTAAAATTTTGTCAAATGACCTTCGCAAAGCAAATTATCGAAGCCGAGTTGTCTCATTCCCTCGTACACGACGATTGCAACCGAGTTTGAAAGATTCAAAGAGCGAGCTTCTTTTACCATAGGAATGCGAATCGACATATCGTAATTGTCGTGAAGCAATTCCTCGGGAAGCCCTTTCGACTCTCTGCCGAAGAAAAGAAAATCGTTTGCGCCGAATTTTGCTTCGTCGTATCTGAGCCTCGCTTTCGTCGAACAGAAATAGAAATGCGCGCTATCCGAATTCATATCGTTTGCGTTGATATGCCAACTTCCGTCATCGAGGCGATGCACCCTGCCTTTGGCGTGCTTTTCAAAAAACTCGTCAAGATTCTCGTACACGTTGAAATCGGTCAAACTCCAGTAGTCGAGACCTGCGCGCTTCAACGCTTTGTCGCTAATATCGAAACCGATAGGCTTTATCAAATGGACGTGACAACCCGTTGCCGCCGCCGTTCTTACAATGTTCCCCGTGTTTTGCGGAATTTCCGGTTCAACCAATACGATGTTAAACATATTTCACACCTCTCAATCTGCTTGAATGATAGCACTTTTACGAGGACTTTTCAAGCGCGACGGCATTTTAGGCGCAAAAAAAAAGAAGCCCGAAGGCTTCTTCGTTTTTTGTTTGCTCTCAGCGGAAAGCGTAAATCGGAATAAACAGTATCGTCGTCAAAATTATGAGTACCGTAAGGATATACGCCACTTTGCCTCCGACTCCCGGCAATTTTGCATTGTTCCAACCGTACCACGCGCCTGCAAGAGCAAGTACGAGAGTCGTTGCAAGTCCACACCACACGCCTTCGTATTTGTAAGTGCCTTCGGCAACGAGAATAATTGCCACGATACCGAGCAATGCCGCAAGAATGAGCATATAAGTGATTATTTGATTGATTGTGCTTTTAGACGGTTTTTTTGACATATCGCACCTCCGTTTTTTTGTATATATTATATCGCGTTCTTTTGCGATTCGCATTGAGAAATCATAATTTCAATCTAAATTTTTCTTTACAAACGAAAACGCAAGGTTTTGTGCCTTGCGTTTTGATTTTCGTTAAAAATATAAATCCACTATGCCGAATATATCGTCGAGAGACTTTGCCTTGCCTATCTCGACGCGGACTGCTTTTGCGTTTCTTCCGCCTCGAGCGTAATAACACAGTTGCAATTTCATTACGTTAGCCACCGTCGAATCCGCCATAAATTCCCTTAACACCGCAATGTGTTCGGCAATAAGCTCTTTCGTATCGACGCATACCTCTTTCCCGTTCAGTTCTGAAAAAATCTGAGGTCTGCCGAGTGCGCCTCTGCCGAGCATAAATCCGTCCGCTCCCGTAATCTGTCTGACTTTTTCAAGACTTTTAGCGTCAACGATGTCCCCGTTTGCGATGACGGGAATATCGAGCGCGAGTTTCACGTCGCGCGTGACGGTATGGTCGCATTCTCCGCTATAAAACTGTTCTCTGTATCTCGGATGCACGGTAACCGCGTCCGCGCCGCCTTTTTGAGCGGCAAGCGCGCATTCCACCGCAAGCGGTTTGCCCATTTCGATACCCGCGCGCATTTTTACGGTTACGGGACGTTTTGCGCCTTCTTTTACCGCGCGCACGATTTCGGTTATGAGCGTCGGATTTTTCATAAGCGCGCTTCCGTCTCCGTTTCCGAACACTTTTCGCACGGGACAGCCCATATTTATATCGATTATATCGAATTTTTTCAATCTCTCGTCGGCAGCCGCCTTATACATAAATTCGGGGTCGCTCCCGAAAAGTTGCACGGCGCAAGGCGTTTCAATCGGAGTGGTGGCAATCAACTCCTCCGTGCCTTTGTTTTGAAAAACGAGACCTTTTGCGCTGACAAGTTCGGTATATGTAAGACCTGCGCCGTATTTGGCGCACAAATGCCTGAAACCGACTTCGGAAAAGCCCGCAATCGGTGCAAAAACAATGTTGCTATTCAGTTTTACGTTTCCGATAATCAAGGACATTTGTTGTTGATTTTTTTAGCTATCAGTTATCTAATATTAGTTTCGATAACGTGGCTTCGAGCCGTTCCCCATTTTTCCTTACGTCGTTTGTGGAATCTGTGCGTAAGCCGCATTTATCTTTCGTTTAGTCGTTTTTCTCTTTCTTTTTAATCTCGTTCCAGACCGCGTCCATTTCTTCGAGAGTGCAATCTTTCATCTCTTTGCCTTGCGCTTTGATTGCGTCCTCAACAGCCTTAAAACGACGGAAAAATTTGTTGTTTGCCTCGTGCAAAGCCATTTCGGGGTCTATCTTGTAAAAACGCAAAACGTTTACCACCGCAAACAGCAAATCGCCTGCTTCCTCGGCTCTGTGTTCCTTATCGGCGTTTTTAAGTTCGTCGGTTTCTTCCGCCACTTTGTCGTACGCGCAAGAAACGTCATCCCAGTCAAAGCCGACTTTTTTGGCTTTTTTCTGTAATTTTTCGGCGTAAAGTAAACTCGGCAAATTCTTCGGAATACGGTCCATCTCGTCGGATGCCGAAGTATACTTCTTTTCTTTTTTCTTTGCTTCTTCCCAGAACACGAGTGCCTCGTCGGCGTTATTCGCGTGATTTGCGCCGAAGATATGCGTATGTCTGTCGATAAGTTTTCTGCAAAGTCCCGAAATCATATCGATATAATCGAATTCGCCGTTCTTTTGCGCAATCTCGGCGTGGAAAACGGCTTGCATAAGTATATCTCCGCATTCTTCTTTCATCATCTCGGCATTTTTGAGGTCTATTGCCTCGACAAGCTCGTACGCCTCCTCGATGAGATTGATTCGTATGCTCTCGTGAGTTTGCGCTCTGTCCCACTCGCAACCGTCGTCGGCGCGTAGTCTGTGCATTATCTGCTCGAGGTCGGAAAAATCGAAACGTTTGCATTCGATAAGCGGAACGGAATCTATCATCAGCACGTCAAAATCGTCAGGCAAAGTCGAAACGCTTGACTTTACGTCCTTACCGTCAACCTCAACGGTTACGTCCACGTCTCCGTATGCGTCGAAAAGTTTTGCTTTTACGGCGGCAACGTCATCGGGTTTTACGCCGTCGACCACAAGCGCAATTCGCTTATTGAAAAAAGCCGTAGACAAAAAATCCGCGACTATGTAACGCTGATATGAAGATTTCAAAATCTCGTCAAGTTTCATTATTATACTCCCAGAACCGAATAACCCTATGCAACGCTCGCAGCACGCGTTTGAGCGGAAGATAAGGAATATCGTTTTTATCTATCAGTCCGAAAAGGAACACGCACCACACATACACGAGCGCGCAAACCGATGCGCCCACGATAAGCGAAATCAAATCGTTGCTTATAAGCGTGGTTGCCATTCCCGACAATCCCATTATAACACCCGAAAGCAGATTTAAGCCAACGTTTTTTTCAAGATGCATACCGCAAGTTTTGAAATATGCCGCGTTGACACCCAAAAGCCCCACCGCGCTCATTGCCAAAGAAGCAATCGCGGAGCCGTTTATTCCGATAAATCTCGTAAGCACGAGCGACAGCACCACTTTGGTGCAAATCGCACAAACGAGACTTAATACTGCGTATTTTGTCTTATCAAGTGCCTGTAGAAGCGAAATATAAATTTGCATAACTGCCGTCAACACCACGTTTGCCGCGGTAATTCTAAGCAAATTTACGGCAACCGTTGTATTTTCAACGGACAACGACGGATATATCAATCCCACGATATTTCTTGCAAAAATCGCAATAAAAAACGCAAACGGAATGCCGAGAAGATATGCGAGTTTGACGCAAAGCCGGCTTTTTAGCATAACCGAGTCTATATCCATACGCACTCTCGACGTCGAAACCGAAGGCACGATTGCCACGGCAAGCGACATAATGGCGACTATAGGCATATTTATCAACGAATTTACGGGACCGGACAATATGCCGTATCTTGCGGTCGCAACCGCTTGCGAGTGTCCGAAAAGTTTGAGCATATTTACGATTATAACGCTGTCGAAAAAGTTTGACAGCGGCATAAGCACGGCAACGAGAGCTATCGGAAATGCGATGCGGAACATCGCGCGTGACTCCTCCGCCGTGACTTTGAGTTTTTCTTTTTGCTCTTTTCTGCCTCTGACGACAAACGTTATCGCCATATAAATTACCGTTGCCAATTCGCTTATCGTAACGCCCAAAAGCGCGCCTGCAACGCCGTAAACGAGACCTCTTTTTATAAGCGCAACCGAAAGTCCGATGCCTGCCGCAAGTTTTACGGCTTGCTCGACGACGTTGGAAACAGCCGTGGGCAACATATACATTTGCCCTTGAAACCAGCCTCTGAACCCCGATATTATCCCGACGAAAATTATCGACGGCGCGATTATCATAAATCCGAAATAAGTATTTTTATTCCCTTGCCAACTCGCAAGCGGTTTTGCGAGGCAGAAAATCAAAAGCGAACAAAGCGCACCCATTGCGCACAATACGAGCATTGCCGCCGCAAGATACTTTCTCGACGGTTGACCGAGCGCGCGTTTTTCCGCGACTATGCGAGAAAGAGCGGTAGGAATACCCGCCGTCGCAAGCACCATAAACAGAGCGTACACGGGAAAAACGAGTTGATACATTCCCATACCTTCCGCGCCGAGTATGTTGGTTAGCGGAACGCGATAAAGCGCGCCGAGCATCTTTGCAATCACGCTGCCGATTGCAAGCACGGCGGCTCCTGACGTAATACGCTTTTTCAGCGTTTTTTGCGCTCCTTCGTCGGAGAGATTTTCATTTGATATTAAACGTTTACGCAAGGCTCGCCTCAATCAATCCCACGCAAAAACCCTGATACGCTCTCGCCACGTCGCTCGGCAATCCGTCCAGCATCATAATGCACGCTCCTGCCAAATCCCCCGCAACGACGACGGGCTGAACCACCAAAAACGAGCAAGCGCAATCCCTGTCCTCAAAGACGTGATTTAATTCTTCCCCGTGTATGATTTCCGTTTTTCTTTGTCTTATCAGCGAGCAGAAAGAATCGGTAAGTCTTGCGTTTTCGTAAACCTTTTTGTTTTTGCCCTCGGCAACCACAACCCCGTTCGCACTCACAAAAAGCACGTCGGCTTCGGCGGCTTTGCTCAATTCTTTCGCAACGGATTTCGCAAGCGGAAGCACGCTTTGAAAACCGCTGTAACGTCTGAGCGTAAGTGCCTCTCCGTTTGACGATATTTCCATCTCGTCCCCCACTTGAAGTCGCATCGTTTTGCGCATTTCCTTGGGTATGACTATTCGTCCGAGTTCATCTATTCTTCTCACAATTCCTGATGCCATACTGCCTCCGTTTGTTGTAGTATTTTCCAAACGGTCGCTTATATTCGCATAAGAAAATTTTTACGTCAATATACAAAAAACGCACGATTACCGTGCGTTTTCGACAATATAAAAAGCGTTTTGTGCGATATGCGTCAAATATAGAATTGCTTCGGCTTTTTGTTCTCGACCACTCTTTCAAGCACGAAAGACGTAAAATCCGTTTCTTCTATAAAGTCGCGCGGAATGTATTTCACTCTGTTGAATTTCTCAAAATGTTTGAAGTGCGAAGGCAACGATATAGGCGTTGCTATATCGAGTTTATACGCCATTTCCTGCAACATTTTTTGATAGTTGGACGGTGTGAGCGCAAGCTCGCTCTCATAAATAACGTCCCGTTTGATTTTGTCGGATTGCATAACTTTTGCCCAAATTTTCATCTGTATTCCTCAACTATTTCTCCGAAATATAACGTGTGCAAATCTCCGTACGGATACCACTTTTCGACAGAGGAAATATCTGCTCCGTCCATCGGAATCTTGCATATAACTTTGCATTCGAGATACTTGTCGCAACCGCCCACGAGCGTTGCGTCTATGCTTTTCGCTTTTCTTTTTTCAAGTCCGCATTCCGCCCATTTATCATACTCGCGCCCGCTTTTACTTCCGCAAAATTTTATTGCGTCAAGCATATCGAAAGGACGAGGTATACACACCGCAAAACTGCCCGAACGGTCGATGCATTCTTTGGTGTAACGACTTTCGCGCACGGGTGCGACGAAAACGCGCTTGCCCCACATCACGCCCACAAGCCCCCAACTTGCGACCATCACGTTGTCTTGCGAGCATAAGAATGCACCCGACTTAAACGCCGTATCCAAACAACTCAAATCGTCAAATCTGTTCATACACGCTCCTTGCAAAATTTATTATATGCGTTGTCGCAAATTAAAGTCAAATGCGTTTGCGTTTTGCTTTTTAATATGATAACATATCTTCGATGGTGTCGGCAATACCCATCAATAAAAAAAACCGAGGTGTATTTTGAAAAAGTCACTTGTTTTCGTGGCAAGGGCAGGCATTATTGCCGCCTTGTATTTTGCCCTCTCCGTAGCTCTTTCGGCAATATCTTTCGGTCCGATACAGTTTCGCATATCGGAAATTTTGGTTTTGCTTCCGCTGATATTCCCCGAAGCAATCGTAGGGCTTACCGTCGGATGTTTCTTTACCAACTTCTTCTTTTCTCCGTTCGGAGTTTTCGATATGGTACTCGGGACTCTCGCAACGCTTTTGGGTGCTTTGGGAACGTATTTTCTCCGTCGCAAGCCGTTGCTGTCCACTCTGCCGCCGATAATTGCCAACACGTTGCTTGTTCCGTTGATATTCGTTCTCAACGACGCTTCGTCGATATACTATATTTCGATGTTCGAGATTCTCGCATCGCAGATTATAACTTGCCTCGTTTTGGGCTTGCCGTTTACTTTCGCGCTCAAAAAAGCGATGATTGCTGCGCATATTCCGCTTCCTCATTCGTCAAAATTCGACACTCAACCTTACAGACGAATTATAGGCAGAGACGAGGACGATGACGACGAGGAATAACCGATAGGGGTCGCGCGCGTGCAAGACACTATATATTGAATTATAACAAATTCGGCGTTTTTTCGCTTTTGCCTTGAAAGTTTTTGTGATAATATAAAACTCCGCATAAAAAGAGGTAACAAAAGTGAGTTTTGCAAAATTTTCAAGCGATTTTTTGATGGATACGTTTACGCTCGTAGACAATTTGTTTATCAACGAGCATTTGCCCTATTGCGACGAAAAACAAATCAAAGTATACCTTTACGGTTTGTATCTTTGCTCCAACCCGAGCAAAACCAACACCGTCGAGGAACTTTGCGCGCGTCTTGATATGACGGAAAGCGAAATCGTTGCGGCATACGGTTATTTTGAAGATATGGGGCTTGTGCAAATCGTATCCAAACAACCGCTCGAAGTTCAGTATCTCAGCCTCAAACGCTCTATGCAAACTCCCAAAAAGTACAAGAGCGAAAAGTGGAACGATTTCAACGCGCACCTGCAACAACTGTTCCCCGAGCGTATGCTCACGCCCAACGAATACAACGAGTACTATATGTTCCTTGACGAAAGCAAGCTCGAGCAAGACGCAATGCTTATGATTGTGCAGTACTGCATCAATCTAAAAGGAATGAGCGTCAGATACCCGTATATATTGACCGTCGCTCGCAACTGGGTTGCGGACGGAGTGCGCACGGTAAGCGACGTAGAGGACAAACTCAACGAATACGACAAACAGTCCGAGCAAATGCAGAAAGTGCTTGTCGCACTCAACCGCAAAGGCGGAGCCGACCTCGAGGAAAAACAAATGCTCCTCAAATGGACGAGAAGTTGGGGATACGAGCTTGACGCGATTCTCACGGCGGCAAAAACCGTAAAAGGCACAAAAAACTTCAAAAAACTCGACCAAAAACTCGACGAGTTTTACAGAATGTCGATATTCACAGCCGAAGAAATGCTCGATTATCAGGCGCACAGAGAACACCTCAAAGACATCGCTGTCGGCGTAAATAAAAACCTCGGCGTCTACTACGAATCGTTCGACCACGAAATCGAAGTGTACATAGTGCCGTGGACGGCAAAAGGCTTTGACGACGAAGCGTTGAAAAAGATTGCGCATCATTGCTTTATAAGCAACGTCCGCACTCTCGACGGTATGAATACCGTGGTGGAAAAGTTTTACAAGCAAGGTCTCTTGACTTCGCAAAGCATAGACGAGTATCTGCTTGCTCAAATCGAGCTTGACGCAAAAATCAAAAAGATTATCGAAAAGACGGGACGCACTCGCTCCGTTACGGGTACCGACAGAGAGTATTACCGCACTTGGAGCGTAACGTGGGGATTTACCGACGACGTCATTTTGTACGCGTCCGAACAGGCCGTGGGCAAAACCTACCCCACTCCGTTTATCAACCAGTTGCTGTCCTCCTACAAAGCCAACGGAATTACGAGCGTGGAACAAGCCAAAAAGTTTACGCCTCTGTCTGCGGCGCAAAACAAGCCTCGCGAAAAAGACTTTGACGAACGCAGTTATTCGCAGGAAGAATTGCAGTCGGTAATCACGAGCATAGACAGTCTCAAAGACATAGAGTGGTAAATATGAAAAACAGAGCCTTAAACAAGACGCTTACCGAGCGCAGAGAAAAAATAGAAGCCGCAAAACGCAAAGCCGCTCTTACGGCTCAAAAGGCGTTTGCCGTTCCCGAAATATCCGACGCCAACAAAGCGTATACAAACGCAATGTTCGACGCTATGACAAGCGGTAGCGACGATACTCAAAAGGTGCAAAACGCACGTTTAACGTATCAAAACGCGCTCAAAAAATACGGTTTTGACGAAAAAGACTTTCAACATAAACCGATTTGTCCTATATGCGGCGATAGCGGAACGCACAACGGGAAGATGTGCAAATGCGTCTTTGACGACTATATCGAAAACTTAAAGACCGAATGCGAGTTGGACAAAAAAGCCCCGTTCTCTTTTGCGGACTGCAACCTCGCAAACGTCAAGGACGAAAAAGAGAGAGCAAATCTTGCTATGCTCTACGAACAGATGCAGAAATACGTTGCAAAGTTCCCCGACGTAAGAAATATCAATCTTCTTTTTACGGGCGGCGTAGGCACGGGCAAGACTTGCCTTGCGAGCGCAATCGCACGAGGCGTTGTCGAAAAAGGATATAGCGCAAAAATTATGAGCGCGTATGAGTTCAATTCGCTTATGCTTACCACTCATACCTCCCCCATTGCCGAGCGCAATTCCCTTATGCACGACGTGCTGACCGCAGACCTACTCGTAATCGACGACCTCGGCACCGAGCCTATGCTGAAACGAGTAACCGTAGAATATCTGTTGCTGGTCGTAGAAGAAAGACAATCCAAAGGATTGGCAACGATAATCACGACAAATCTCGATATGGAAAGATTGCTTGCAAGATACGGAGAACGCATATATTCCCGACTCTGCCACAAGCAACATTCTATGATAATCAAGTTCGAAGGCAAAGATTTGCGCCTCGCTAATTAACGGTCGCAAAGCGTAAAACATACGATAAAAACGATATGAAAAACCTCGCAATTTGCGAGGTTTTTTGTTAGTTAAAACAATTTATGCGCTACGTTTTATCCCACGAATCCCGCGCCGCCGATGTCTCCTCCGTCATCTCCGTTATCGTCGTCGTTATCTCCGTTATCGTTTTGCGATTCGTTGGATTGAGAAGATTCGATTGCGTTTTCTTCCGCTTCGTAACTTTCCGCCAAAATCTCGTCAAACGATTCGCCTTGGATAGGGGCTTCGACTTCGTCGAACACCTGACCGTCGGCGTCGTTGTCGATGTTGTCTGCGGCGTTTTGTTGCGCTCTGCGCTCGGCAAGTTCTTCTCGCATCTGTTTCTTTGTCTTTTCGTCAATCTTATAGAAGAACATCAACAGCGAGCTTGCAAGCATACAAAGCCCCGGCAACAAGAAGTATACGAGCCACGTCTTGTTTTGCATATCGTATGTAACGTAATTTGCAATCGAATTGAGGTTTTCTACGCTTCCCTGCACGCCCACGGACGCCGCTTCGGCATAAGACGCGGCGTTGTAGCCTATCATACCTACGAACAAAATACCGAGCGAAACGGAGAGTGCGTTGGAAAGTTTGTTGGACATAGAAAGGATAGCAAATTGCGTGCCTTCCGTGCGCTTTCCAGTTTTCCATTCCTGATAATCTACGATGTCGGCAGTCATAACCATAGGCAAGTAGCCGTTGGGACCGTAAGCAAAGCCGAGCAGGAATTGATAAATCCAGATTGCCCAGATGCTTCTTGCAAAGCTCTTGTCGGGACTCAAAGCATACGCCAGAGTCGAAACCAAAGTGACTATAAAGCCGTAGAATCCTGCAATGATAAAGTATCTCTTTTCTCCGAGTTTCTTGTTGATAATCGGGTTTAAGACGATTGTAACCATACTCGAAATCGCAGACGTGATACCTATTGCCCAACTGCACGCGTCTCCGTAAAGAGTACCCATACCGATAAAGGACAAGTCTATGCCGTCGCGAATGAGAATACACGTTGCCTGCACCGCAATGCCGAGGCCTATATTTCTGCCGAAGCCGAGAATGTACGTTCCGAAAACGATAAGCAACATTTTGTTGTTTTTGAGTTCTCTGAACATCTCTTTGAAACTCATTCCTGCCGCAACGTTGGATTTTACCACTTCTTTGCACTTGAAGTACATAAGGAGTTGGAAAATAAGCCCGAGACCTGCCATAATGCCTGCGGTAATAAGGTATTCTTCCTTGCGCACCGCGCCGCCCGAGCCTGTGAGTATACATACGAAACTGATAAATACGCCGGGAGCGGCAAGCGCAATCGATTTGAGAGTGTTGCCGAGACCTGCCGCATTGTTGACTTCGTCAGCATTCTTGGAAATGAGCGAAAGCATACCTTGCGACGGAATATCCGCAAGCGTCATACTTATGTTCCACAACACGACGATGAAAACGATATAAATGTACTTTCCTACCGTGCCTCCGACCGAGTCGGGAAAATTGAATCCCGCAAACGAGAACATCGTAAGAACGGCAAGAGGAAACGCGGAAATAAGTATCCACGGACGCATTTTGCCCGCTTTGAAATTGGCTCTGTCAATGAGATTGCCGATTACGAAGTCTGCAATAATCGAAATGAATTTTGCGGCAAGAATAATGCCTGCAACCGCCATCAAATCTGCGCGAAGAATTTTGTTGAAAAACTCTGCCTGATAACTGTTTATCAATCCGATGCCGAGGTTGATACCCATAAGTCCGAGTGCGTAAATCCACATATTTGCGTTGAGCGCACCCTTTTTCTTTTGCTTTGCTTCTACCAAATCTGACATATTTTCCCCTCTGCGCATTCGCGCAATATAAATATGAATATATTTTACATTATATGCTTATACTTTTCAATACCGAATTTTACATTTGTCCGAAAAATCAAAAAAATAGGAAGCATATTGAAACATAACATTGACTTAAACGCGGTTATACAATAAAATATATTCTATGAAAAACAAAAATTCAAATCTTCAAAAAGCACTTACCAGACAACTTATCGTCGCGATTTTGCTGACAATAGGTTTGCCGGCAGGTATAGTCCTTATAATCGTTGGCGCCGTCAATAAAGAATCCGGCGCACTATATCAAGCGATGCTCGGCGTGGGCATTGCGTTTGCGGTGTTGGGCTTTTACGGCTCTCCTATGGCGTGGGTAAAATACGGTCCGCAAAAAAGATACGCCAGAATTATCGACGCGATAAAACGCGAAGGTTTCAGAGACGTCAACGACATCGCAAGACACCTCTCTATGCAACCTGCCGACGTTCAAAGCGCGGTGCAAGTGTGCATCGAAAAGCAGTATTTGACGGACTATACCATAGACGATACAAAAATCGTCCCCCTCAACAATCGTCCCGACGATTTGGGTATGTACACCGTCGAATGTCCGTATTGCGGCGGAATCACTCAAACAAGCAACAACTTGCAAGTAAAATGCGAATACTGCGGACGAATGATTGACGTGGAAAGAAAATAACGCGTCTTACGAATCGAGGACTGCGTAGGCAGTCCTTTTTCATATCGTTTTGCAAAATATAACACAAAAAAAACGCACCCGAAAGTGCGTTTTTATTGTTATTTCGATAATATTTCGTTTCAGTCTTTTTCCGCCTTGTTGCCGTATGCGAGTTTCAATCTCTCGGAACCCGACAAAATGACCTTGCGGATACGAATATTCTTGGGCGTGACTTCGAGCATTTCGTCATCGTTAAGAAACTCGATTGCTTCTTCGAGGCTGAACTTGCGCGGTGTGTTAAGGCGCAACGCTTCGTCCGAACCTGCCGCACGCATATTTGTAACGTGTTTGCGCTTGCAAACGTTGACTCTTATATCCTCGTTCTTTGGAGACATACCCACAACCATTCCCTCGTAAACTTGCGTTTGCGGGTCGATGAACAACACGCCTCTGTCTTGCGCGTTGAAAAGTCCGTACGTTGCCGCTTCGCCCGTTTCGAACGCAACGAGCGAACCCGTGAATCTGCGAGGAATGGGTCCTTTGTAAGGCGCATATCCAGCAAAGAGTTGGTTCATAACGCCTTCGCCTTTGGTGTCCGTCAAAAACTCGTTCTTAAATCCGAAAAGTCCTCTTGCAGGCACTTTGAATTCCATACGGATTCTGCTGCCCGACGGAGTCATCGTAACGAGTTCGCCTTTTCTGACGCCCATACGCTCCATAACCGAACCTACACAGTCCGCAGGAACGTCGATAAAGAGTTGCTCCATAGGCTCGCACTTTACGCCGTCAATGGTCTTAAAAATGACCTTAGGAGTGCTTACGCCGAATTCATAACCCTCTCTGCGCATAGTCTCGATGAGGATTGAAAGGTGCATTTCGCCTCTGCCGCACACCTTGAACGTATCTGCGCTTTCGGTCTGATACACTCTGAGCGACACGTCTTTGAGAAGCTCCTTGAAAAGTCTGTCTCTCAAGTGACGAGAAGTGACGAATTTGCCTTCTTTTCCCGCAAACGGACTGTCGTTGACGCAGAAGTTCATTTCAATCGTCGGTTCGCCGATTTTCACAAACGGCACAGGCTCGATTTTGGACGGAGAGCATATCGTGTTGCCGATAGTGATATTCTCGATACCGCTGAAGCACACTATGTCGCCGACCATTGCGTTTTCGACGGGAACTCTCTTTAACCCTTCGATTTGGAAAAGATTGACGATTTTGCTCTTATACGGAGAGATGCCGCTGTGATAGTCGCACACCACGACTTCCTTTGCCATATCCACTTTGCCTCTTTCGATTCTGCCGATGCCGATACGTCCGACGTAGTCGTTGTAATCGATTGCGGATACGAGAAGTTGCAATTCTCCGTTTTCGTCTCCTTCGGGAGCGGGAATATAATCGATAATCGTATCGAAAAGCGGCTTGAGGTCTTTACCGGGAACGTTGTAATCGCGAGTGGCAGTCGCTTGCTTGCCGCTGCAATACAAAATCGGGCTTTGGAGTTGTTCGTCGCTTGCGTCGAGGTCAAGCAAAAGCTCAAGCACTTCGTCGCCGACTTCGGAAAGTCTTGCGTCGGGTTTGTCGATTTTGTTGACTACGATAATGATTTTGAGTCCCAAAGCCAACGCCTTTTCCACGACGAAACGCGTTTGCGGCATAGGTCCTTCCTGTGCGTCAACGAGCAAAACGACGCCGTTGACCATTTTCAGCACGCGTTCGACCTCTCCCGAGAAGTCTGCGTGTCCGGGAGTGTCGATGATATTGATTTTGGTGCCGTTGTAGTGTATGGACGTATTCTTTGCAAGAATCGTAATGCCTCTTTCTCTTTCGAGGTCGCCCGAGTCCATAACGCAAGTGGCAACTTGTTGATTCTCTCTAAAAGTACCCGATTGTTTGAGCATACCGTCCACGAGCGTGGTTTTGCCGTGGTCGACGTGCGCAATAATCGCTATGTTTCTCAAATCGTTTCTTACCATAATCGAACCTTCTTCGACGGATTGTCGTGCGTATATCGTTTATAACGCAATTTACGTCTTATAAAACTTTGATATATTAACACACTTTTTATACGCTTGGCAAATCGTTAAGGGGTATGCGCAAAAAAATTTGCATTTATTTTGCAACGCAATGCCTCTCAAAACGTTGATAAAAACTATCGTTGTGATATAATAACGATTGCACGAAAGGAGTTACGGATGAAAAGTCTTACCGAATTGTATAAAATTGGACGCGGACCGTCGAGTTCACACACTATGGGACCCGAAAAAGCCGCAAAATTGTTTGCGGAGCGCAATAAGAGCGCAATATCTTTCAAAGCCATTCTTTACGGTTCTTTGGCAAAAACGGGCAAAGGACACGGCACCGACGTCGTTCTCAAAAAGACTTTTACAAAACCCGTAGACGTCGTTTTCGACTTTGAAAACACACACCTTCCGCACCCCAACACGATGGATTTGTTCGCAATGGACATAAACGGCAAAATTATGGATTCGTGGCGCGTATACAGCGTAGGCGGCGGAGCTATCGAAGTGGAAGGCGAAAGTTCGATAGAACCCAAAGACGTCTATCCCCACCACACTTTCGAGCAAATCAGAGCGTACTGCGACCAAGAGGAAATCTCTCTGCCGCAATACGTCGTGCGCTTCGAGGGAGAAGAAATTCGCTCCTATCTCGCAGAGATTTGGGAGACGATGAAAAACGCAATCAAGCAAGGACTCAAAGCAAGCGGAGTTCTCCCCGGCGGTCTCAATACCGAACGCAGAGCCAAGATTCTTTACCAACAACGCCATATCGACGAAACGCCGCAGACAAAAGAGAATCGTCTCGTATGCGCATACGCATTTGCAGTCAGCGAGCAAAACGCCGCAGGAGAAATCATTGCAACCGCGCCCACTTGCGGTTCGTGCGGTATACTGCCTGCCGTCCTTCGCTACGAGCAGGAGACGCACTCTTTTACCAACGACGACATAATCGACGCGCTCTGCACCGCGGGAATTATCGGCAATATCGTCAAAACCAACGCTTCGATAAGCGGAGCGGAATGCGGTTGCCAAGCGGAATGCGGCACTGCGTGTTCGATGGCGGCGGCGGCACTTGCGCAACTTTTCGGAATGGATTTTGACCAAATCGAATATTCTGCCGAGGTTGCTATGGAACATCATCTCGGTCTCACTTGCGACCCCGTGGACGGACTCGTACAAATTCCTTGCATAGAACGCAACGCGGTTGCCGCTATGAGAGCAATCAACGCCGTATCTCTTGCAAACTTCCTTACGAACTCTCGTCAAATATCCTTTGACGCGGTCGTCGAAACGATGTACCAGACGGGCAAGGACATCAACGTGCGCTACAGAGAAACTTCGGGCGGCGGTCTTGCAAAAAGCTATCGTCATTCTCGTCTGCGCCATACGAAACGAACAAAGAAAAAATAATCCGAAAACGACAAAACGCTGTTGAAAAACAGCGTTTTTTTATATGTTTTTCGTGCAAAAATCGCAGTATTTTTATGCCGTTTCGGCAACGATTTTACGCCGTTTACAAACGAAATTCACAGCACCGCTTGCATTATATACAAACCTGCCAAAGTCGCAAACAACGTCGGAAGCGCAACGACGCATCCGTGTTTTGCAAAATCCAAAAACGAAAACTTTACGTCGAGAGACTTCAAAAGCCCCGTAAACATAATTCCTGCCAGCGCGCCTATCGGCGTGAGAAAAGCACCTATGTTAGAGCCGACTATGGAGGCATACACCGCAAACGGAGACGCACCCGCCGTTATTGCCGAATACAATACGCTCATCGGAATGTTGTTGATGAGATTTGCGACGAGCGTTGACGATACGCCGTAGGTAAGCACGTCGAAGTTATCGTCCGCTTTCTCGAACACGGCGGCAATCTTGTCCGCGATTCCGTTTTGTTTGAGCGCAAGAACTATGACGAACATCGAAATAACGAACGGTATCAACTCGTACGGAAGTCTCGCAAACGTTCTGCCGAGTTCTACGGGCTTATCCTTTTTAACTGCGCAAATAATCAGACAACCGATTACGAGAATTACAAACGCAAGCACCGCAAACGCCCACATCTCGACGCCTATATAATCGGAAACAATCAACAGCACGAGACAGCACGCAAGCACGCAAACGCCTAATATCGCGAGAGGCTTTTTCTCTATTACGGATTGCTCGAAGTCGCACTCGGGCATCTCCTCTTTAAGTTTGTTTCTGAACAAAAGATATAACACTCCGAGTGCCGTCAAACCGCCCATAATCGTCGGCAAAGCCATCACTTCGAAATACTTTCCGAAAGTCAATCCGAAGTTTTCCGCAAGGTAAATATTTGTGGGATTACCTATAATAAAAATCATCGAAAACGTGTTTGCCGCAACGAACTCCGAGACGAGATACGGCAACGGCGAAATCTTTGCGTTTTTGCAGAAATAGCAGATAAACGGCGTAAACGTGAGGATGATTATATCGTTTGAGGTAAAAACGGTCAAAATCGACACTATCGCAAACAGTATAAAAAACAGTTTTTTCTGACTGTGTCCCGCAAGTTTTGCAGACTTCGTCGCGAGGTATCCGAAAACGCCGACTTCGTCCAAAAATACGGATATTGCGGTCATTCCGAAAAACAGCAAAAGTATCTTTACGGGGTTTACGCTCGTGCGCCCTTCGAACATAGAAAGCATATCCCCCGCAAGCCCCGTCAACGCGTATTTTAAGGGCAACGCTCCTACGCACAAGAGTATAATCGCGCACAACAAAGCAGGCACCCAAAACACGGCTACCCTCTTGCCCTTTACGTTTATCTCGGGCAAAAACACGATGGAAGCAATCGTTCCCGCGACCGCCACCGCTCCAAGCACAATCGACGCAATCATCTTCGGTATCTCTTTGTTTCAAAGTTGCGAGGACAAATCGCTTTGTCCACCCGATTGCCGATTATAAACTTCCAAAAAGAAAAACACAACCGTTACGACGTCATTTTGCAGAATACCCTATCGAAACGAATTCAAACTTCCGAACGATAAAAAAGACAGCCGTCAAACGACGACTGCCTCGTTATTGCCATAAGCAATTTTTACAAGTTTGAGATAACGCCTATAAATATCGGCAGATTGTCCGCGTCGAGGAGCATAAACACAAACGGCCTGTCGAGAATAACTCTCGGCGTTTCGTACGGCATAGCGGTTGCGGTATCGACTCCCACTTTAGTTACCGCGCTCGCTTTGGTTTTCGCCTCGTTTACGGTTATATGCGTTTTGTGAAAAACACTGCTTATAAACAGATTTTCGTTGGTTTTTGTCTTTCCCAAGGCGGAAAAATCCGCAATATCTTTATCGAACGCGTCTATAAGACCGAGTTTTACAAGAGGCTCTATCAATTCGCATTCGTACTCGAAATCGAATTTCGGAATACCTATATCGACAGGGGCGTTTTTTACGCTTGCAAGCATTTTCGTCAACGTTTCTCCCGTCAGGCCCGCTACAAAATCGGCAATGTTTACGTCCTCGTTCGGCAAAACGCCGACAAACTTGAAATCTTGATTCGCATACGGCTTGATAAAGCCTTTTGCGTCCGCAACTTCGATATACGATTCTTCTCTTGCGTACATCATCGATACGGTGGAATTTCCGTTAGTGCCTTTGAACGTTCTGTCTCTGATGTCGTCCGCTTCAAACTTTTCTTTCCACTCGGACTCGAAATCGAGCGCGTTAATCAACAACATCAAAGTCTCGGGAGTGATTTCTTCGATAATGCCGTCTATTCCGCCTCTCGTGTTGTTATATACCCAGTTGTTTATGTCTTGCACGGCTTTTTCGCCAAAATCGGATGAATAAGCCTGCGCTTCGTAATAGTTTTTGACGATGTCCAAAAAGCCTTCGTCTACGCTAATCTCGCCGCTTTTGCTCCACACGGAATTTGCGACGTGCAATTCTTCGATTGCGCCGCTCTTTGACATAAGCGTGGCAAAATACGCGTTTAGTTCGTCGATACTCACTCCAAACAGAGTCTCGAATTCCGCTTTGGTATTCCCTTGCGCGCCGTTAGAAACCATACCGAGCGCGGCAGATATTGACAACGGAGATACGCAAAGGTTGTTTCCGTCATAAAGATTTGCTGCGATTTTGGCGGTCAAACCATTATAAACGCCCTTAAAAGCGTCGTCCGTCGCTCTGCCCTCGATAGTACGGGACTGCACGTTTGCGGTCAGATTGACAGCTGAAATCGGTTTTTCCTTAAAATTCTCCTCCTTGTTGCAAGCGCAAAGCGCAACCAAGCAGGCAACAATCAAAAGTGCGATAACGCAATACTTTTTTTTCATAACGTATCCTCCTTATTGTCTTTATATATACAGCATATCATCGATTTGCCGCTTTTACAACCTTTATTTTGCGCCGAACTTTTTATCGCGTTTTATGCAATATACGCCACACATAAAAAACGGCTACCTAAAAGATAACCGCTTTTCTCTATTTTTATGCTCCGCACTCAAAATCGGTTTTTGAATTTTCGGAATCTGTTTGCGTGAACTCCGTTTTGAAACAATACGAATTTTGCCGTTATGTCCTCGATATAACGTCTAATAACGTTCTCTGTCAAAGCAAACTTTTTTCATATATACAAACTTCGTTACCTTTGGAATTAACAAACGGCGTTCCGACCTTTTCAAAACCGAGTGAAGTATGCAATGCAATACTTGCGACGTTGTCAAGTCTTATTTGTTGAGAAATCGTATAGCACCCCAACTCTTTTGCAATATCGAAAGCCATAGTCATTGCGGCTTTTGCAAAACCTTTTTCCCTATATTCGGGAAAAACCACAGGACCTATATGTAACGTTTTTTCTTTGAGTCGATATAACGACAGCATTCCTACGATTACGCCGTCGTCAACTATGGCAAGCATATCGAAGTATTTGCCGTCATATTGCTTTGTGTTCCACGAGCAAATCATATCCTCAATTTGCTCGATTTGCAAATCGCGATATATTTTCTCCGATAAAATCAAAGCGTCTTGTTTTTCAAAGTTTCTTAATTGCATACCTATTCTTTACAATACGGTTTCGCATAGAAACAGCCGTCTTTTGACGGCTGTTCCTTAACTTAGTTTTTTGCAAAAATCCTATTAGTTTCTCGGATTCTTGATGTTTGCTTGTGCTGCCTCTTTTTGCGATACGGTTTTCAACCGTGTCGCACAGCCTTGCGGCTCTTTCATCGCTGCACAAGCACATCAAAGCGGTTACCTTTCGGCAACCGCTTTCGTTTTAGTTTTTTGCAAAAACCCTATTAG
>DLKM01000028.1:38016-193195 GCA_002478945.1 Christensenella sp. UBA7588 | reverse complement strand
TTTGATGTTTGCTTGTGCTGCTGCAAGACGTGCGATAGGCACTCTGAACGGCGAGCAAGAAACGTAATCGAGACCGATTTCGTGGCAGAATTCGATAGAGGACGGGTCGCCGCCGTGTTCGCCGCAGATACCGCAATGCAACTTGCCGTTTGCGCCTTTACCGAGCGTAACCGCCATCTTCATAAGTTTGCCGACGCCGACGGTGTCGAGACGTGCAAACGGGTCGGACTCGTAAATCTTTGCTTGATAGTAGCTGGGCAAGAACTTACCTGCGTCGTCACGGCTGAAGCCGAACGTCATTTGAGTGAGGTCGTTGGTGCCGAAGCAGAAGAAGTCAGCTTCTTTTGCGATTTCGTCAGCGGTAAGAGCTGCTCTCGGGATTTCAATCATAGTGCCGACTTCGTATTTGAGGTCAACGCCGCTTTCTTTGATGACTGCGTCTGCGGTTTCGACAACCGTCTTTTTGCAGTACTTCAATTCTTTGAC
Organism: Christensenella sp. UBA7588; assembly: GCA_002478945.1. Lineage (GTDB taxonomy): Bacteria > Bacillota > Clostridia > Christensenellales > CAG-917 > CAG-475. The sequence goes on along the minus strand of DLKM01000028.1, from coordinate 192,709 downwards.
TTCGCCGACGAGCGGAATCATAATTTCAGGCTCGACTTTCCAGTCGGGATGACGTCTTTGAACGTTGATAGCAGCCTTGATAACCGCTTTGGTTTGCATAACCGCGATTTCGGGATAAGTAACCGCAAGACGGCATCCTCTGTGACCCATCATCGGGTTGAACTCGTGCAAGCTGTCGCAGAGAATCTTGATTTCGGACACGGATTTGCCTTTTGCTTTTGCAAGTGCTTCGATGTCTTTTTCTTCCGTCGGAACGAATTCGTGAAGCGGCGGGTCCAAGAAACGAATGGTAACAGGCATACCCTTGAGAGCTTCCATAAGTCCTTCGAAGTCTGCTTGTTGCATAGGCTCGATTGCGTCGAGAGCTTTTACGCGTTCTTCAACGGTTTCGGAGCAAATCATCTCGCGGAATTTGTCGATTCTGCCCGGTCCGAAGAACATATGTTCGGTACGGACGAGACCGATACCTTGTGCGCCGAGTTCTGCCGCTCTTTGTGCGTCGGCAGGCGTATCTGCGTTTGTGCGAACGCCGAGCGCTTTATATTTGTCTGCGAGTTTCATAATTCTTCCGAAGTAACCGCTGTTGGGGTCTGCAGGAACGGTCTTGATGATTGTATCGTAGATGTTGCCCGTAGAACCGTCGAGGGAGAGACCGTCGCCTTCGCGGAAAATCTTGCCTGCGAGTTCGAAGTATTTCTCGTCCTCGTGCATCTTGATGTCGCCGCAACCGGAAACGCAGCAGGTTCCCATTCCGCGAGCAACAACCGCCGCGTGAGAGGTTTGACCGCCGCGAACGGTAAGGATGCCTTGTGCGTATTTCATACCTTCGATGTCCTCGGGAGAAGTCTCGAGTCTTACGAGAACGACTTTCTTGCCTGCTTTGCCTTCTTTAACTGCGTCCTCTGCGGTAAATACGATTGTACCTGCGGCAGCGCCCGGAGATGCTGCGATACCTTTGCCGACGACGTTTGCCTTGTCTGCTTCTTTGAGTGCTTTTGCGTCAAATTGCGGGTGGAGCAACATATCGAGAGTCTTTGCGTCGATTTGGAGCAATGCTTCTTGCTCTGTAATCATACCCTCGTCGATGAGGTCGCAAGCGATACGGATTGCAGCTGCAGCAGTACGTTTACCGTTTCTGGTTTGAAGCATATAGAGTTTCTTTTGTTGAATGGTAAACTCCATATCTTGCATATCTCTGTAGTGGTTTTCCAAAATCTTGCAAACGTCTTGGAATTGAGCGTACACTTCGGGAAGCACTTCTGCCATCTTGGAGATAGGCATCGGGGTGCGAACGCCTGCGACGACGTCCTCGCCTTGTGCGTTCATAAGGAATTCGCCCATAAGACCGGGTTCGCCCGTTGCGGGGTTACGAGTGAATGCAACGCCCGTGCCGCAATCGTCGCCCATATTGCCGAACGCCATCATTTGTACGTTGACTGCGGTACCCCAGCTGTACGGGATGTCGTGGTCCATACGATAGATGTTTGCGCGCGGGTTGTCCCAAGAACGGAAAACTGCTTTGATAGCTTCAAAGAGTTGTTCCTTCGGGTCGGACGGGAAAGGTTTGCCGATTTTCTCTTGATACTCTGCTTTGAACTTGCCTGCGAGTTCTTTGAGGTCGTCTGCGGTAAGTTCTACGTCGTAAGTGACGCCTTTTCTTTCTTTGAGTTCGTCGATAAGAGCCTCAAAATACTTCTTGCCGACTTCCATAACGACGTCGGAGAACATTTGGATAAAACGTCTGTAGCAGTCCCACGCCCATCTTGCGTTGCCGGACTTCTTTGCCAACACTTCCACTACGTCGTCGTTGAGGCCGAGGTTGAGGATTGTGTCCATCATACCGGGCATAGACGCTCTTGCGCCAGAACGAACGGAAACGAGAAGCGGATTTTCTTTATCGCCGAATTTCATACCCGCTTTTTCTTCGAGTTTGGCGATGTTTTCCATAATTTCCGCTTTGATGTCGTCGTTGATTTGTTTGCCGTCCTCATAGTATTGAGTGCAGGCTTCGGTAGTAATCGTGAAACCGTAAGGAACGGGGAGACCGATGTTGGTCATTTCCGCAAGGTTTGCGCCTTTACCGCCGAGAAGTTCACGCATTTTTGCATTGCCTTCGGCAAACTGATATACGAATTTTTTGCCCATTTAGAATTCCTCCTAAAAGATTTCTTTGTTTAATCGCAATAATGATAACAAAATTCGCACGCTTTTGCAAGAAAAAATATTATATAATTAAATAAAATCAAATATATAGCGTTCCGCACGCTCTTTGCACGGTTGCTCTTGCGCCGAAACGCAACGCGCGAACGGCAAAAACTAAACAAGTTTTCTCTTTACCACCGCCTTAATCCGTCGCTTTTTTGAAAAAATACGCGTTTTTTTACAATATTGTTGCGCCTGCCGTTTTTTTTTGATAAACTAACAGTATCAAACACGTTTTAGAGGTGCAAAATTTATGGACGCTGACCCTCGAAGTAGTCAACAACTCCAACGTTAGCATCGCGCCTTGAGTTTTCTCGGCGCAATGCGATTTGCTATGCTCCGGGAGAACCGATTATGATTCAAGTCTACAAAAAAATCAACAAATCCGTTGTCGAAGTCGATGCGCAGGAAATCACGCAAGGATACGACTTTACCGACCAATGGGTTCATATGTCCAACCCGACCGACAAAGAAATCGAGTTGGTTTCCGCTTGCACGAATATTCCCGAAGAATATATCAAAGCGGCTTTGGACTCCGAAGAACGCGCGCACGTCGAAAAAGACGACGGTGTTTTGATGGCTGTTACCGACATCCCCATTACCGAGGAGGACGACGACAAGTACACCTACGCCACTCTGCCTTTCGGTTGCGTAACTACGGAAAAGACAATCGTTACCGTATGTCTCAACGAAACGTCGATTATCAACGATTTGATGGCAGGACGTTACGTCAAGGACTTCAATATTCACAAGCGCACGCGCTTTTTGCTCCAACTGCAATACGTCATAGCAAAGAAGTATCTGCAATACCTCAAACAAATCGACAGAGCAAGCCAACGCGTTCAGACAGAGCTTGAGAAAGCAATGAAAAACGAAGGTCTCGTGGAAATGCTTTCGCTTGAAAAATCGCTCGTTTATTTCTCCACGTCCCTGCGTGCGAACACCGCCGTTCTCGACAAGTTTCCTCGTATGATAAAATTCTTCGAGGAGGACGAAGATTTGTGGGACGACGTGCTTATAGAAAACCGTCAGGCTATCGAGATGTCCAACATCTATCGTGACATTCTCAACGGCACGATGGACACCTACGCCTCGATTATCTCCAACAACCTCAACGTGGTTATGAAAACGCTCACGGTTCTCACTCTGCTCATAGACACACCTGCAATGGTTGCGGCTCTTTGGGGTATGAATACAGGCGTGCCTTTTGAAGGAAAACTATGGGGATTCTGGGTGGTCGTCGGCATAAACATAGCGATTTGCATAGCGTTGATAATCGTGTTTGCCAAAAAGAAGATGCTCAAGTAAAATATTGCGTTAGATAGCGAAAAAACGATAAATAGCGTACAAAAAAGCCCGAATGCGTATTCGGGCTTTTTCTATTGTCAAAATTGTTTGAAAACCGATATTCTATCAGCCTTGAACGAGAGACCTCATAACTTTTGCCATACATTGAATTACAATCTTCTTCTCTGCCGGAATATCTTTGTATTTGTTGTACGTACTCAACAGCAAAGTCGCAATGTTTATCTTCATTTGTTTGGACATATTTTGCGCGAGCATATAGTCCACGAGGTTGGGAAGTTTGACGAGTTTTGCGGGTTTGACGATTTCGTCGTCGTCCTCGCTCGGACCGTCAACGACGTACACCACTTCTTCTTCGCTTGCAGATTGGTCTTGTGCGGCGTCTTGAGTGCTTTCTTCCGCTTCGTCATTGACTTCTTCCGCTTCGCTCGCATCGTCCACGTCTACCGTTTCCGCTTCTTCCGACGGCTCGGCTTCTTCTTCGGTTTCTTCAACGTCCTCGACTGCCTCGTCGGCTTCGTCGTTTATGGAGCTTTCCGCTTCTTCGAGCCACTTTTGATTTTCTGCAAGTTCGTCTGCTTCTTGTTCCGAAGTCGCTTCTTCGACGGCTTCCGTTTCTTCGACGACTTCCGCTTCTTCAACGGCTTCCGCTTGCGGTTGAACTTCTTCCGTCGGAGCTTCTTCCGTTATTTCTTCAAGCGGCAAATCTTCGATTTGTACGTCTTGCGCTTCCTCTGTCGGTTGTGCGACTTCCTCTGCAGGTTTGACTTCTTCGAGTGCGCCGACTTCTTCCAAAGGCAAGTCCAACTCCTCGTCGTCGTCAACGGGTTGCGCGACAAGGTCCTCTCCTTCCTCTTGCTTCAAAATATATGCGATAGCCTCATACTCTTTGGGAAGCGCGTTGTCGTCATCGTCGTTTACGAGTTCGCTTTCAACGTAAATCTTGCCGTCGTTTTCTTCTTTAACGGGTTCACTTTCGGCTTGTTGCGCCGCCAACGCCAAGGCTTGTTCCGCTTCACGTTGTTCTTGTTCGCGTTTCTCTTGTTCGAGTTTTGCTAACTTTTTCTTCTTTCCAAACATCTTTCAATCCTCTCTATATATATTTATTGAAGCGTCGGCTCATAAAGTCCCCCGACTGAACTTTTGTTTTTATTTTTGCAAGTCTCTCATAACTTTCGTGAGACATTGCACCACGATTTGGCGGTCTTGCTTGCTGTTTTCAAACTTTTTATAAGTCGAAATAAGCATTCCCGCAATCTGCAATTTCATTGCTTTGGGCAAATTCTTTGACAGCATATAATCGACCAGATTAGGCAATTTTACGAGTTTTGCGGGTTTTACCATTTCTTCCTCGTCCTCGTCTCCGTCAACGACGTACACCACCTCGGGTTCGGTATTTTCGTCCTCGTTTTGCTCCTCGGCGTCGTTTTCGTCGTCGCAAGCGTCGTCCGCATACTCGTCGTCGGACGCTTCGTCATCGCTCTCGACGGATTCTTCGTCGGTCGATTCGTCATATTCCGCAGGTTCTTCGTCGTTGTCGTTCACAGGTTCTTCTGCATCGTCAAACGGTTCCTCTTGCGGCTCGATTTGCTCGTCAATAGACGGTTCGTCGTCTGCCGTTTCTGCGAACTGTTCTACTGTATCGTCCGAATCGGTATATTCGACGTCAACGTCCTGCGATTCCGTAGAATCGTTTTCGACGGTTTCGTCGACGTCGCCGTTTTGAGATTGTTCGAGAGAGTTTTCCGTTCCGAGATAACGTTCGATAGAAAACTCGTCGTCTACGGACGATTCGTCCTCGTCATCGTCGGTTTGGTCGTCCAAAGCCTCTGCGCTTTGCTCCTCGTCGGTATTCTCTGCTCTAGATTCTTCGTCGGAGTACTCGTCGTCGTTTTGAGAATCGAATTCGTCGACGTCGTCGGTCGACTCGTCTACGCTTTCGTTTTCGTCATAAGACTCGTCGTAGCCGCTTTCGTTGTCGGATTCGTGTTCGTCAAAGCTCCTCTCGTCGGATTCGACTTCCTCAACGCTTTCCGACAAACCTAAATCGTCTGATTCGTCAACGTTATCGACGCTTTCGGTATTTTCTTCCTCAACGACTTCCTCGTCGTTTACAACGGGAGTTTCGGAATCGGAGTTCTCGTCAATGCCGCCGATTTCGTCAAGTTGAATTTGAATTTCGTCGTCCGAATCGTCCGCTTGCGTTTCGCTTTCCTGCACGTCGTCGGTTGTCTGAGGCTGTTCGCCCTCAACGTTGACTTCCTCGAGGCTTACGTCCGATATAAACTCGTCGTCGTTGTCGGACTCGGACGGTTGTTCGTTTTGCCCGTTCTCCGTCTGTTGAGGCGGCTGAACGTCCTGCACGACCGTCTCTTGCGCCGTATTCTCCTCTGTCGGAGTTTGCGCAACGGGTTCTTGTGCTACGGGTTGTTCTTGCGCAACGGTTTCTTGCGATGCGTTTTCGGCAACTGCCGCCACAGGCGTCTCTCCGTTCGTTTGCTCTTGAGGCGAAACAGATTCGGTATTTTCGGCGGCAGGCTCCGCAGGCGTTGCTACGGTATCGGCAGATGCCGCAACGGGTTCTGCAGGCGCAACCGCAGGCTCCGTGCCTACCGTTCCGTTTTCTTCTTGTTGTATCAAAGCCTCGATGGGAGTAGGCTCTTTGGGAATTTGCTCCTCGTCGATTTCGATAGCTTTCGACGTATTGCGCGCGATGATTTCTTCCACCATACCTGCGAGCTCCGCAAGCGGAGAAGAATCGGTAGAATAGTTTTTCTCGACCTGAAGATTGACTTTTGCGTCGAGGTCCTCCTGCATATTCTCGAACGCTTCGAGACATTGCTTCGTTTGAGCGCGACTGATAAGGATGAGGAAAAGAAACATCAATCCCGTAATCGCAAGGCATACCAACTGCACCGTGCCGATATAAATCTTATCGAGAACGCCGTAGCCCCAAAACACGCAAATCGCAAGGAGCAAAAGCGACGTGCAGAGATAAGTAGCAGGAAGAAAATCTTTGTTCTTTTTTACAATCTTGTCGTAGACGTTTTTGTCGCTGACGATGTCGCTGGGATAACCGAAACGCACTCCGAGGTATTGCACCCACGCGTCACGCAACGGTTGCGGTGCTTTTGCGGAAAAACAACGCGCCGTAAAATCGCTGACGTTGTCATCGTCGATGCCGTCTACGCCTTCGAGATATTTTTGGATATTCTTACTTGCTTTGATAAGTTTGAAGTTCTTGGAGCCGAGGTAGGTAAAAGCAAAAATAATACCCACTCCGAAAATAATCGCAGCGACTGCGATAAAAAATATTTTGAAATCCGCCTTCGGCAGTTTTGAGGATAAATCCGCAATCCAAGTGAATGCTTTTTTCAAAAATTCCACAATACTCCTCCGCAAATAAGTATCTTAATGATTATACATAGTTTATTAAAAAAAATCAAGACATTATCCCAAAAGAATGCAAAACTTTTTTGCGTAAAAAAAAGCGCAACGGCGGATAAAGATGCAAAGTTTGCACGATAAAACGCCGTTTGCGCTCGATTGTTTGAATTTTAGAGCGTATTCGCTCGTATTGTTATAGACTCGTGTCCGTAAAAACGATTTCTTTCGTTCGGTTATGCCACCGCTTATCGGAGCGTTTTTTTACAAGTCTATAGTCTTGCCCGTCTTGAACGAATAAAGTACGAGTCTGTCGATTTTTGCACCGATTGCGCTTTCAATGGCCGATTTGTACAGATAAAGTTGCTTTTTGTACTTTTCGAGAGATTGTTCGTCTTTGAGCGCGGAGTTTTTGAAATCCACGATTATGCGCTTTTTGTGATTGATAAACAAGTCGGCAACGCCCTGCACAAGCACTTTGTCCGACGACGAAAAATCTTCGCTTACGTCTTTTGCGGGCTTGTACATCATAAACGCCTGTTCTCTGAGACACTTGCCCGCTCCTGCCAAAGACGCTTCCCTTGCGATAGCCATAATATCGCTGTCAAGACATCTCGCTATATCCTTTGAATCGACGAGCGCGCGCTCCTGTTCGTCAAGCAGTTTTTCTCTTACCATTCTGTCCATCTCCGCCTCGACTTCGTTTACGCTCGAAGCAAAGTAATCGATATACTGCATAACCTTGTGATATGCGCTTCCTTTTTTTGCCGCGTCCTTGAAAATGCAAAGCGATTCTTTGTCCGTGCTGTCGAGAGCGGACACGCTGTACTTCATTGCAAGTTCGGTTGCCTCCTTGTGCGGATAAACGAAAGCCTGCGATTGTTTTATGCACTCGACCGCTTTTTCGTCGGGTTCGAATACGAACAGGTCTCGTCTTATTTCTTCCCGTTCGTCCCTTGCCGAATCGTGCTTCACGACGGTTGTCGACACACTGCCGTCAAATATCGCGTTCGATATAAAGTCGAGGTCACAACTTGCGCCGCACAGTCTCGGCGCGACTCCGAAAGACGCGCACTTGTTTTCGCTTGCGGTCGCGGTAATATACATAAGTTGCTTGGCTCTCGTGAGCGCAACGTAAAACAGCCTGATTTCTTCTTTCAGTTGGTTGTCCTTTATGCACTTGGACACCGCGACTTTGGAAAGCGTTGCGGCGCATTTCGTTTTCTGCTCGAAATCGAAAGCGTTCATTCCCACAAGCCCTTTGTCGTTACCGCCGACTGACAACCCCTTACCCGTGGAAATCATATCTCCGGAACTTGACTCGTAATTGAATCCGAAAGCGGTGTCCGCCACGAACACGACGGGGTTCTCGAGTCCTTTATAGCCGTGGAACGTGGATATTGCGACTCTGTCTCCGCCGCTCGTTCCCGAGCCGTCTCCGCTCGTTTCGAGATAATCTTCGAGGAATTTTCCGAGCGTCACGCCTTCTTTTGCCCCCGACTGCGAAATAAAGCTCTTGAGTCCGTTCACGTCTCCCTCTCCCGACCTCATAAGGTATGCGTCGTAGCAGTAATCCGCAACGATTCCGTTGAGAAGTTCGGGCAAATTGCGATAACTCTGTTTGAGCCTGTAATCGTCAACGATTTTCAGCGTGGCTTTGGCTTTTCGAGCGAGTTCGTCGTCCGAGCAAGCGCGCTTCAAAAATTTATCGTACAGACAAACGCCGTCCTCGAGCGCAATCTGCGCCACCTCCTGCTCGTCGTATCCGCCGAAGAACGAAAGCAAATATCCCGCAAACGGAATATCCTGACGAGGATTGTCTATCACTCTCAAAAACGACACCAACTCTCTTTCGGGCAAAGACGCGGTTTTTCCGAACGCGCCCTCGTTGACGGGAATCCCCTCTTTTTTCAAGACTTCGACAATTTGCTTTGCACCAGTCGAGCGAGAACGGAAAAGCACGGCAATATCTCCGTATCCGAGATACTTTCCCTCTCCGTTTGCGCCTACGCCTTTAGCTCTGCCTACGAGCGTCTTGATTTCGTTTGCGATAAACTTGCCCTCGGCTTGCGAACTATACTCGTCCTCGTCGACCTCTTGCGCCGTGACGTCGTAAAGACCGCTTGCGATTTTGCTTTCGGTTTTTGGCTTTGCAAACAAATGCACCTGAACGTAGCCCTCGGGAGACACGTTTTCGATGTCGGCAGGCGGAATGTCTTTAAGCTCGAATCTCGCTTCGTTTTTATAATCGACGTCCGCGCTGTCCGCAGTCATAACGCAATCAAACACTCCGTTTACGAAAGACAGTATTCCGTACGCGCTTCTGAAATTGTGATTGAAAAAGATGTTTTGTCCCTCTTTTTCTCCGAATTGCGAATACTTTTTTTGCCTCGAAATAAAGATTTGCGGGTCCGCCAATCTGAAGCCGTAAATGCTCTGTTTTACGTCTCCCACCATAAAGCACTCGCATTTTACGAGTTTTGCGAGTATTGCTTCCTGCGTCGGATTGACGTCCTGATATTCGTCTACGAAAACCGCGTCGAAAGAGTCTTTTAGCGAATCGTCCTCGTTGAGAAGCTGCATTGCTTTATGCTGCAAATCTTCAAACGAAAGCACGTTGTCCGCTGCCTTTAGAGCGGCTAGTTCTTTTGAAAACGCAAACACCGTTTCGACGAGTTTTCGCACAAAAACGCCGTTTTGCGTGTGATATTGACGCAATAAACCTGCCTTTTGGTGCAATAACGCAAGTTCTTCTATGACGTCCTCAAACTGTTTGTTATACTCTTTCGCATATCCGACGAGCGTCCTTTCGTCGTCCGTTGCTTTCTGACCGATAACGGCTCGCACCTTTTCGTACGAGGCGGCTATTGCGCACATTTGTTTTACGTCGTCCGCTTTAAGCATCGCGTCGCAAAAATACAATTCGTTGGTTACGCTGTCGATATATTTGGATATGGTTGCGCACACCGCAATCATTCGCTCTCGCAAGGATTGAAAAGCGAGTTTTGCTTTCTTGAAAAAATCCGTATAATACTCTTTCAATATAGCGAAAAACTTACTGTCGTCGTAATTGTCGTAACACTCGTCCACGCATTTTCGGAAATCGGCGGAATCGGGTTGAATTTCTACGAGATTGTAAAGTTTGATTATATTGCTTTTTAGATTGTCCTCTCTCCTCGACTGCGAAAACACGTCGATAAGTTGACAAAAAACTTCGTCGCCTTTTGCCGTATAATTTGCGATAACGTTGTCGAGCGCTTTGTTCATATACGTCGCGTGCGCCGTCTCGTCAAGCACTTCGAAAGTCGGAGACAATCCGAGTTTGTCAAAGTTTTCTCTTATCAGCGATTGGCAAAAAGCGTGTATGGTGCAAATATGGCAAAACGCGATTTCGTCAATTTCTCGTCTGAAATGCTCTCTTTGCTCTCCGCTCGAAGCGCACGCCACTCTGAACAGTTCCTGATGCAGTTTTTCTTTGAGTTCGTCCGCGGCGGCGTTGTTGTATACGAGAATCAGCAGATTCTTGAGCGACGCACCCTCCGCAATCATAAGAATGATGCGTTTGACCATCGTCGAGGTTTTGCCGGAGCCTGCGGAAGCCGATACGAGAATACGCCCCTTTTCAAGCACCGCTTTTTTCTGGTCGGAGGTAAGAAGAAGTTTTCCGTTTTCGTCGCGCAAAACGTCAAGTCTCTTTTCGCTTGCGCCGCTCGTTACGATTTTATCGTTCATCGTCTTTGTCCTCCTGTTCTTCAAAACACTCGATGCCCTTGACTTTGGGCGGTTTTCTCTCGAATTTTTCCTTGTATGCGCAGATGCTCGCATAATCGCATCTCTTGCATTTGTCTTTTATCGGAGACGGTTTTATATATCCCGACGCAATCTGCGTCGCGCCTTTTGTTGCCACGTTTACGGCGTAATCTCCGAGCAAATCGAATTGTTTGTTGTTGAGATGCACGTCTTTATTGAGTTCGCCTTTCCTGTCCTTTTTGCAAGGCACGATTGCGCTTTGCGGATTGTCTTTTACAAGCGAATCGATAAAAGCAAGAGTCTCCGTGCTGTCCGAAGCCTGACCTTTATACTTGTACCTCGTGCCGTCCTCGTCGGTAAATCCCGCGAATATCGGGAAATAAAACACTCCGCACGGAGTTTTTCCCGTGCTTTTTTCAACCGCGCGCATATAAACGTAAAGCTGAATTTTTTGTCCGCAATACAGTTCCTTGAGCGACAAATCCGCACTCTTGTACGTCTTGTAATCGATGACGATAAATTTATCGTCAAGCACGTCCACCCTGTCGATAGTGCCTTTTAGCCGCACTTTTTTCTCTCCCAAATTCAGAGACATCGGCTGTATTTCGCCCTCTCCGATTTTCGCTTCGAGCAAGTACGGACGGAACGCAGAGCGTTTTTGCACTTCGTACAGGTCCTTGACGAGTTTCGCGCCCTCGTCTCGCACTCGCAAAAGCAATCTGCCCGTATCGGCTTTTTCAAGCAACACTTCAAATCCGTTTTCCTTTACGGCGTCGGCAAAATACCCGTAGGCAAGCGACTGCAAATCGTCTCCGTCTTTTACGTTGCCGTCTCGCACGTCCTTGAAGAACTTTTCGAGGACGTAGTGCAAAATCGTGCCGTTTTCCGTGCCTTCGAATTTGCCGTCCTTGCGCTTTCTGAGCGAAAGAACGTAATTGAAATAGTGAGCGTACGGGCAGCCGTAAAACGTCTCGAGCCTGCTTACGCTCGTACTGCCTTCGAAATACGCCCCTCCGTCAACGCTTATGCGCTCGGGACAGCGTTTTGCATTATTCATTTTTTCCTTGTCCGCGTCGTCTACGAACAGATTTGCCGCCGCAAAAATCGAGCCGTTGTTTGCGTCCGCTCTTTCGGAAAGCAGATTGCGCATAACCTCGTCGCGACACCCTTTGCGAGTGGAAAACAGCGCGGATATTTTTTTGTCGTCGTAACCGTCGAGCGTGTGAAAATGCTCGAAATCGACTCTCTGTATATCGAGAGGTCTACCGTTTTCGCACAACATATTTTTGAGTTCGAATATAACCGTGGACGGGCGCAACGCTCCGCCGTCTCCGCTTTCGCTGTAACTTACGACGAGTTTGCCGAGAGGCTTTTTCATAAGGTCGCAAACGGCGTACATATCCGTAAGCACTTTTTGTCGTTCGGACGGGAATATATCCACTCCCAAAGCGCACAACGTTTCCTCGTCTTTTGGCGTGATAACTGTGCCGCCCGTGCTTGCTTTCGGCAGTTTTCCGCTGTTCGCCCCAAGAACGTATATGTTTCCGTTGCCCGAGAATCTGCTGTCCGCGTCTCCGACGAACACGCAGTCGAGATAGGTCGGCACAAGCGCAATCTTGAGCGTCTTGAGCATAGACTTGAACACACTCTCGAATCCCGTAATATCCGTGTCGTAATCGAGAACGTTTTCTATCTCGTCAAGCACCGCGTTTATTTTGTCGTCCACCTGCTCGGCAACCTTTTTATAGTATTCTCCGTACGCGGACAACTCGTCGACGTAGCGAGCGTAGTAAGATTGCGATTCGTCGAGAGCGGTTCGAGAAGCAAGCACGAAAGTCTTTATGTTTGCGGTTTTGATTTTCAAAAACGGCAAGAGCGCGTTTATAAGTGCTTTGCGCACCCTTTCGGGTATGACGTTTTCTTCGGAATTGTCCAAAACGACCGTTTTATCATTGCATTTTGCATAGATTAAGTTGGCTTTTTGATTGTTTTTGACAAAATACTTATCGTCGATACGACGATTGAATTCGCTTTCCGTTTTTGTCGGAACGTACTCGATATTGTATTTCAGGCAATAGTTTTCAAACAAAAACACTTCTTCGATACCGCCCTCGAGTCTTGCGAAAAACAGCGGATTTTTGGCAAAATCAAGCACTTCTCTGAGCCTGAAATTGCTTCTTGCGCACGCTATGGCTTGAAGAATATATCTTGCTCTTGCCTGCTCCGAGAGCAACTCCTTTTTGTCCAAGAAATACGGAACGTCGTATTTTTCAAACGCGGATTTAAGCTCGGCTTCGTATGCGTCGATGTCGCTTGCGTAAACCTCGAAGTCCTTGTATCTTGCGCCCTCTCTTACCGCCGAAACCACGTCGCACACAAGCGCGGTCACTTCGTCTCGTCTGTCCTTTGCGACTCTCAAGACGACTTTGCCATCGTTTTCGGTTCTGTCCTCGGCGTCGGTATCGACGTATGAAAAAAGTTTTGAGGACACGGCTTGCGCCTGCGGACAAAGCGACACGTCGTTTCTTTGGAAAATCACGTTGTCTTTGCAAAGATTCGCAAGTTTTTTTGCCACGTAATCGGGATAAATTCGCTTGTTCGGGTTGTCGTAACCGCTCGTTATACCTATGGTCAGCGACAACGCGTGTTTCGCAAGTCCTGCGATTATCTGCGTTTCGGGCGCGGAAAAATCGTAAATATCCGTGCAATAAAAGTTTGTCGTAGCGACGCAGGACGGATTTTCTTCGATGTACTTTGCAAGGGCGTAAAGTCTCGTTGACGAGTCGCTGTGCTTGCCCTCGAGCGCTTTGAGGTATCCGTCGTATATCAACGCCACGTCTTTTGCCTTTGCTTTGAGCGAAGCGTTGGATTTTTCGGACGCTTTCAGCAAATCTGCAGAAGATACTCCGCTGTTTCGCACCGCCGTCAACGCCGCGTACAATTCGCTTGCAAAACCTTCCGTCATCGCAACTTTTTTGTAATATACGAGTTCGTCTCTAAGGTCCGCGATTACTTTTCCGATTAGCATAACCGAGCCTTCCGGCGTAAGGCATTTTTTGATGTCGTTGCCGATAAGTTTGTTGGCAAGACGCGTAAACGACATAACTTCTATGCCGAAAGTACTCTCTCTGTCGAGCGAGGATATGAGCCGTCTCTCCACCGACGCGGTATATCTGTCGGGAGCAATAACGACGTTTTGAGAATTGCCGTCGAGGTTTGCGCTCAGTTGTTTGATTACGCCGAGGTATGCGCCCTCGGACGAATTTGATGTGATTATTTTCATAATTAGAGTATAACACCCTTTATGTACCATTTCAATCCCATTGATTAAACAAATAAAAATTAACAATTTTTATTTGTTTTTTTGAAAAAAAGTTAATATCTGCGGAAAATCAGCGGCAATATCCTTGCGAGAATATATTTTTATGTTATAATAAGTTCATTATGAAAAAAGTATTTCTTACAATATCCGTAATAGCAATAATTGCGTTTTTTGCTCTTTCGCTCGTTGCGTGCAACAACGCAACGCCGCAAGGTCAGTTGCAAAACATTCTCAACGACCACAACGTCGAGACTTTTACCTATGAAGTAAAAGCGAGAAACGTATCCACCGACGCGTCGCTCGAAGGTTACACAGGCACCTACACCGTCAAGCTCGAAGCAAAGGACGCAGGAACGACCGTCAGCGGTTTCGGAGACGCTGATTTGAGCGACGTTGCGAAAGGCATTTTGGTCACAAGCGTTCTTAACGTCGGCTCGGGCGAAACGGCAACCGAGATTCTCACAGGATGCTACTTTAACATCGTAGACGGTTCGAGCTATATGGTTCCCGCCGCTTCCTACAGAGTGCAAAAAGTCGGCGGCAACGTGAAATTCAAATTGCAAGCGCGTTACGAGGGCAAATCTTTCGTTTACGACCGTGAAATCGACGGCGTAAAAGATTCAGGCAAACTCGAATTCAAGGCAACGACGTACTTCGACAACAACGAATTCCATCAATCTTTGCGCACGCTTACGACGTTCAGCGATTCGATGGTATTCTCTTTCAATATGCCTCTCGTTTCCAAAGACGAGGCGGAAGTAATTGTGCTTTCCGCAAACGTTTCGGGACAACAAGCAATTCACAACAACTTTACCGCAAATAACGACGCTTACGCAGAAAACGGAATCAAGTGCTACAAAACGGTTGTTTCGAGAAAAATCGACAAAATGAACATCACGGGTATGTCGCACACTCTTTACTATGCCGTTGACGACGTAAAAATCAACGGTTGGCCACTTAAAAAAGTGCTTGTCAGAATCGTTGAACCGTTCATTCTCGACGGCGAAACGTACGAAATGGTATACGACCTTGCCGCCCACGGAGCAACTCTCGAATAATCGCATTTTCTCGAATAAACAAAAAACGCACCCGAAAGAGTGCGTTTTTTATTATGCGTTTTACATTTGCGGATAAGCGATTCAATCGACTCGATTTTATATCGCTGTCAGAATACGACCACCAACAGCATTTTGAATCGTTCCTCTCCGTATACGGCGTGAGGATGTCCTGCAGGCATCACGATGCTCTCCCCTTCTTTCAAATAATACTCCTTGCCGTCTATCGTGATTTTGCCTACGCCGTCAAGACAGGTTACGAAGGCGTCTCCGCCCGATTTGTGCGCGCTGATTTCTTCTCCCTTGTCAAAGGAGAAAAGCGTTACGCTCAACGCGTTGTTTTGCGCAAGCGTCTTGCTGACGACCTGTCCTTCCTGATATGCCACTTGGTCTTTGAGCGTAAGCACTTCGGCTTTGGATATATTTTTCATTCTCGTTATCATAGTTTACCTCGTTATTCGTTATTTTCAATTTGAAAAACAATATGGATTGTTGCCCGTTTTGAGCCTGCTCATTCAGCAAAGATAGGTGTATTTTGCACGATAATGCTCGTACATCTTTTCCACCATTTCGTCCTCGCTCTTGCCTATTGCGAGAATCTTGCCGAACTTGGTCAAAAAGAACATACCTTGCGGAACGTAAACGTAATCGAACTCGCCGTCTGCTTGCGCCTCTGCAGGCGTTTTATAACGCTTTTGAGTGTTTTCGCGCGCGATATAGCACTTGTCGGCGTTGTTTTCGAGAACGGCGTAATTGCGATAAATATAGCCGATTTTATCGATAGCCTCTTGCTCGGTATCGACGACGTCGTAAGTCATTCCGTTTTTCAAAATAATGGCAAAACCGTTGTCGGGTACGGCATACTCGAAAATCTCGTCGTCCTCGCCGTCGAGATACGGGAGCAAGTCCTCCCTCTCTCCATACGTCCATTGCTGATGCAGTTTTGTCATATAAATGCGTACTTTCATAAAAATATTGTAGCACAGAGAAAGAGTGTTTTCAAGACAGAAGAAATTTTAATTTGAATTAATAATTAATAGTTAATAGTTAATAATTGCGGAAGGCGTAGTCTTATCCGAACGCACACTCGTTCGAAGCCTTATTATACACGGTATGTGCCTGTTTAGTGGCAGAACATAAACCTCCGTCCGCGAACTTGCAGAGCGGACTAATTAAACGCTTACTTATCCAGGGTGGGCTTATAAACGCAATGTGCAACTTCAAAGACGTAACACGAGCCGCTAATAACTTTCGGACTTGAATAATGCGTTCAAACAGATGAATAACGCGAAAGCACCCCGAGGAGCGCAAACCCAACGTACTAATCGTACGTGATTTGCGAAACTCGGGGTGCTGACAAAGTTAGTCGCTGTTTGACGCTTTATTCAAGTTCGAAAGCACCGGTGTAAAGTTGATAATACTTACCCCTGCGTGCAATCAACTGCTCGTGATTGCCGCGTTCGATAATCTCGCCGTGTTCGAGAACGCAGATGACGTCGGCGTTGCGAACGGTGGAAAGTCGGTGGGCTATGACAAAGACGGTGCGCCCTTGCATAAGTTTGTCCATACCTTGCTCGATGAGTTTCTCGGTGCGTGTATCGATAGAACTGGTTGCCTCGTCGAGAATGAGTACGGGCGGATTTGCGATTGCGGCGCGAGCGATTGCGAGGAGTTGGCGTTGACCTTGCGAGAGGTTTTCGCCGTCGCCCGTAAGCATTGTATTATACCCCTCGGGCAAGTGGCGGATAAAGTAATCCGCATTTGCGAGTTTTGCCGCGTTTTCCACTTCTTCGTCGGTTGCGTCGAGTTTGCCGAAGCGGATATTGTCGGCAACGGTACCCGTAAAGAGGTGCGTATCTTGCAACACCATTGCCATTGAGCGGCGCAAATCGCCTTTTTTAATCTTTGTAATGTTTATATCGTCGTACCTTATCTTGCCGTCCTCAACGTCGTAGAAGCGGTTGATAAGATTGGTTATCGTCGTCTTACCCGCGCCCGTCGAGCCTACGAGAGCCACTTTCTGTCCGGGGAGAGCGTACATCGTGACGTGTTTAAGCACGGTCTTTTCGGGGACGTAGCCAAACGTTACGTCATCGAACTGAACTTTGCCCTGCCACTTGACGTAAGTGGTGGTATTGTCGGCTTTGTGGTAATGTTTCCACGCCCACATACCCGTGTATTCGTCGGTTTCGACGATATTTCCGTTCTCGTCCTCTTTTGCGTTTACGAGCGTAACGTAGCCTTCGTCCTTTTCGGGTTCTTGGTCGATAAGCTCGAAAATACGCTCTGCGCCTGCAAGAGCCATAAGCACGCCGTTCATTTGTTGCGCGATTTGCGCAAGCGGATTGCTGAACTGACGTGAGAATTGCATAAAGGATACCAAACCGCCCCAAGTCATATTTCCGAAGCCGCTCAACGTCATAATCGTGCCGACTATTGCGGTTACGGCGTAGGACAAATACGAAAGGTTGCCCATAATCGGGAACAGAATGTTGGCGTATTTATGCGCTTTGTCGGAATCGTGGAAAAGTCGCTCGTTGAAGCCGTCGAAGTCGATTTTTTCAGCGTCCTCGTGGCAGAAAACTTTGACGACTTTCATTCCGTCGATATGCTCCTCGATAAAGCCGTTGAGCGCGCCCGTCTGGCGTTGTTGTCCGACGAAGTGCTTTCCGCTCTTTCCGCCGATGTATTTCATTATAAACAACATAACGACGAGCATTGCAACCGAGCAAAGCGTGAGCGCCCACGACACAATCATCATTGCGATAAACATACCCACAATCGTCATAAAGTTGGATATGAGATTCGGAATACCGTTTGAGAGCAACTCTCTGAGCGTATCGGTATCGTTGGTATAAAGACTCATTATGTCGCCGTGCGTATGTGTGTCGAAATAGCGAATGGGCAATTTTTCCATCTTTTCGAACATCTCGTCACGCACGTTTTGAAGCACTTTGGTCGTAATTCTTACGATGATGTAGTTGTAAACGTAATGCAAGCCTGCGCCGACAGCGTACATCGCCGCCATTATGCCAACTATACCGCCGAAGTTCTGCACCGTTATCTCCGCAGCTCTTTTTAAGAGGTCGGAATCAAACGACGAAGCGAGCGCGCCGTGCGCAATCTGATACTTAGCGGCAAGCGGAAGAATGTAATTGTTGACTATGACCGAGCCGAGCATAAACGTACCTGCGATATTGCAGACTACGTTTGCCACCATACATACGAACGCAACGGCAAGCAAACCCTTGAACGGTTTGAGGTAAGAAAGTATTCTCTTGAAAGTCTTCGACGGACTTTGTGCGCGGAATCTGTTTGCATTCGGCATTCCTTTTGCCGATTTTACTCTCGTTTTAGGCATTCTCGCTCACCTCCTCGTCCGAACCTTTCTTTTGCGAATTGTATACGTCCTGATAGATATGATTGGTCGCGACGAGTTGCTCGTGCGTGCCGATTGCGTCTATCTTACCGTCGTTCATAACGATTATTCTGTCCGCACTTTCAACCGACGAAATGCGCTGTGCGATGATGATAACCGTCGTATCTCCGAACTCTTTTTTGAGTCCGTCTCTGATTTTTGCGTCTGTAGCCGTGTCGACTGCGGACGTGGAATCGTCCAAAATCATAATTTTGGGATGTTTCAAAAGCGCGCGAGCGATACACAAGCGTTGCTTTTGTCCGCCGGATACGTTTACGCCGCCCTGTCCGAGTTCCGTATTATAACCGTCGGGGAAAGACATAATGAAATCGTGCGCTTGCGCCGCTTTCGCCGCGTGTTCGACTTCCTCGTCGGTTGCGTTGGGATTGCCCCAAAGCAAATTTTGTTTTATCGTACCGCTGAACAGCACGTTCTTTTGCAAGACCATACCTACAGCCGCACGCAAATTGTCGAGTTTGTAATCTTTGACGTTTACGCCGCCCACCTTTACTTCGCCCTCAAGCGTGTCGTAAAGACGAGGAATGAGTTGCACGAGCGTGGTCTTTGCAGAACCCGTTCCGCCGATTATACCTATCGTTTCTCCGCTCTTTATGTGCAAATCCACGTTTTCGAGATTGAGAACGTCGTGTGACTTGGAATAAGAAAAATCAACGTTGTCAAAGTCGATGCTTCCGTCGGCGACTTGAATATCTTGTGCGTTTTCGCCGTCCTCGATGTCGATTTGCTCGTCGAGAACCTCAACGACACGGTCGAGAGAGGCGCGCGACATAACTATGGTCATAAAGCCCATAGCAACCATCATAAGCGACATTAGAATCTGCATTATATAGCTCAAAAACGCCGTGAAATCGCCGAGTTGCATTTTGCCGACTATTATGTCGTTTCCGCCGAACCACGCAACGCACGTCAGGCATCCGTAGACGAGAATCTGCATAAACGGGAACATAATAACGATGATTTTTTCTGCGGAAATCTGCAATTTCTGCACGGTTTCGCTGACCTTTTTGAATTTGGCAATCTCGTTGTCCTCTCTTACGAACGCCTTTA
This sequence comes from Christensenella sp. UBA7588, assembly GCA_002478945.1. Lineage (GTDB taxonomy): Bacteria > Bacillota > Clostridia > Christensenellales > CAG-917 > CAG-475. The sequence continues at coordinate 173,205 of DLKM01000028.1, read as the reverse complement.
CCGCGCGGATACCGATAAGGTTTTCCTGCGTCGATTCGTTCATATCGTCGTACTTGTGGAGCATCTTCTCGAAGCGAGGGAACACCACTTTCACTCCGACGATTATACCGATTAAAAGCACGGGAAGCGCAACGGCAAAAATAATAGACAAGCCGGGACTAATCGAAATAGCCATACATATTGCCAATATCAACATTATCGGCGAGCGCACGAGCATACGGAATATCACTTGATAGGACATCTGTATGTTGGTAACGTCCGTGGTAAGTCTCGTAACGAGGCTTGCCGTGTTGAAACGGTCAAGGTTGGCAAAAGAAAAATTTTCTATCTTGTAGAACAGTTTTTTGCGCAGATTTTTTGCAAAACCCGTTGACGCTTGCGCGGCAAGTCTGCCCGACGTAACGCCGAACACGAGAGATATGAGTGCCATAAGCGCCATAAGTCCGCCGCACGCCAAAATGAAGTTGGTTCTGTCTTGAAGCGTGAACCACACCCAGTTCAATTTGCCGAGCGAAACCGTGAAAGTGAAAGAGGTTGCGTCCTTATCCATACCTACGTTGACGATTTGCGCCATAATAAGCGGTATAAATATCTCGAACAGCACCTCGCAGGCTACGAGAACGGAAGTAAAAATCGTCGGCGTTTTATACTCGCCGATGCACCCCGCCATTTTCCTCCATCCGCCCTTGGATTTCGGAGTTTTTATTCTATCGTTTGTCATAATCACCTTAATATCGCAAAACGCGAATGCATCCGATTCGATGCTCAATATTTTATTTACAATCAATTAAAAAAAATGTCAACCAAATATCGATAATATTTATATATATTAAATTTTCTTTAATAATCCGTATATGCATATCCGTTTGCACGCCGCGCCTCTTTGAAACGAAACGATTTGTATTATAACGGAACAAGTGTGTGTTATCTTGACAGATATTGCGTTTTGTGTAATAATATATACGCCGATACGGTAAAGGAGACACGAGTATGACGACGAAAGAAGATTTGCGCATTATTCGTACAAGAAAACTGCTCTCTAACACGTTGCTCGATATGATGGAAGAAGAATCTATCGAAAAAATCAGCGTAATCGATTTATGCAACAAAGCAATGGTCAATCGCGCCACGTTCTACGCGCACTTCGAGGACAAATACCACTTGCTTTCGTTTGCTTTGGAGGAACTCAAGGACGATTTGTACGCAAAATTTACGAGAGACACCAAGCTCACGACTCCTACCGAAACGATAAATTCCCTTATGATTATGGCGGTCGATTTCTTCTTTGACCAACACAACCACATCGCAAACATCATAAAGAATAATCGCGGCGGAAAAGTGGTAAGCACCATTCAGGACTCTATCGCTCATTCAATAAAGTACCAGTTGTCCAAATACAAGGATTCGTACGAAATAAAAGTGCCGCTTCAACTCATTGCGAGTTTCATTGCGGGAGGTATGCTCAACACCGCGCTTTGGTGCATCGACAATCCCGAAAAATACACCAAAGACGACTTCCTGACGTATGCAAACTATCCGTTCGCGGCTTACTATTTTGTGAAAAAATAACGATAAATTCGTATAATAACAAAGAAAATATATACAAACTATGAAAACCACAAAAAACGAAAAACGATTCAAAAAGGTCTATAGCGACACTTCTCTGTTCGGTACGGAATGCACGATACTCGTAGACACTCAAACGGGCGTAAACTATCTTTCCGTTCACGACAGTTACGGGACGGGTATCACGCCGCTTCTCGACGCGGACGGCAAGCCTATCGTAACAAAAACGGAAGAATAATTTATTTTGCTTTCACTCGAAAACACGCATTCCCTCTATCGGAAACGCGTGTTTTTTTATATTTCGGTTTTCTTAAAAATCTCCCTGAAAAAAATTGCGATTTTTTGTGCAAAATATATTGACAAACACAAATTGCGTGCTATAATTAGCAATCGAAGAAACAGAGTGCTAACAGTCAGTTAAACAGACTGCCAAACACTCGAAAACATATTGAAAAGGAGGTTTTTGATATGGACACCAACAAATTTACGAAAAAGGCGCTCGACGCAATCAACAGAGCGCAAAACATAGCCCTCGAAAGGCACAATCAACAACTTTGCAAGGAACACATCGCTTATGCCCTCTTGGATGACGACGAAGGACTTATCCCCAAACTCGTTACGAAATGCGGCGCGGACGCTCCGCAACTGATGCGTGAAATAGAAAAGATTATATCCTCGTTTTCTTCCGTTACGGGAGACGGCGCAGGCGAAGTATACTTGTCGCAGGACGCGTCTTTGATGCTTTCGCAAGCAGAGAAAATCGCGGCTAAAAACAACGACGATTACGTCAGCGTGGAGCATATCTTCGAAGCGATTCTCGACAACCCCACCGCCGCGCTTAAAAACGCTTTTGCCAAAGTTAAATTGACAAAACAAGCGTTTATGACCGCACTTTCGCAAGTTAAAACCTCAAAAGTGACAAACGACAGTCCCGAGGACACCTACGACGTACTCAACAAATACGGTCACGATATGGTGGAAAGAGCGGCAAGAGGCAAGCTCGACCCCGTCATCGGTCGTGACGACGAGATAAGAAACGTTATTCGTATTCTTTCGAGAAAAACCAAGAACAACCCCGTTCTCATAGGCGAAGCGGGCGTAGGTAAAACCGCTATTGCGGAAGGTCTTGCGCAACGTATCGTCAGAGGCGACGTTCCGGAAGGACTCAAAGACAAACATATCTTCGCACTCGATATGGGCGCGCTTATCGCAGGCGCAAAATACAGAGGCGAATTTGAGGAAAGACTCAAAGCCGTTCTGACCGAAATCAAAAAGCAAAACGGCAGAATGTTGCTCTTTATCGACGAATTGCACACTATCGTCGGCGCAGGCAAGACGGAAGGCAGTATGGACGCAGGCAACCTTTTGAAGCCTATGCTCGCAAGAGGCGAACTGCATTGCATCGGCGCAACCACGCTTGACGAGTACCGCAAATATATCGAAAAAGACCCTGCGCTGGAAAGACGTTTCCAACCCGTTATGGTCAACGAACCTACGGTTGAGGACACAATCGCAATTCTCCGTGGTTTGAAAGAAAGATACGAAATTTTCCACGGCGTGCGCATTCACGACCAAGCACTCGTTGCCGCCGCTACGCTTTCGGACAGATACATTACGGACAGATTCCTCCCCGATAAAGCAATCGACCTCGTGGACGAGGCGTGCGCGATGATTCGTACGGAAATCGACAGTATGCCCACAGAAATGGACGTTATCAGTCGTAAGATTATGCAACTCGAAATCGAGGAAATGGCTCTCGAAAAAGAGACGGATAAATTGTCCGTTGACCGTAGAGAAAGCATAAAGAAAGAACTTTCCGAATTGCACGACAAGTTTAACGCTATGAAAGCGCAATGGGAGAACGAAAAGAAAGAAATCAACAGCGTTCAGGACACCAAAGCGGAAATCGACAAAATCAATCTCCAAATCGAAGAAGCAAAACGCCACAGCGACTACGGCAAAGCAGCGCAACTGCAATACGGCGAGTTGCCTGCCCTTACCAAAAAACTTCAAGAAGCCGAGGCAAAATCCGCAAAAGGCTCATCGCTGTTGCGTGACGAAGTTACAGCAGACGAAATCGCAAAAATCGTGGCAAAGTGGACGGGTATCCCCGTAACCAAACTTATGGAAAGCGAAAAAGAAAAACTGCTCCACCTTTCCGACGAACTCCACAAGAGAGTTATCGGTCAAAACGAAGCTGTCAAAGCCGTAAGCGAGGCTGTTATCCGTTCGCGTGCAGGTATATCCGACGAAAATCGTCCTATCGGCTCGTTCTTGTTCCTCGGTCCTACGGGCGTGGGCAAGACGGAACTTGCAAAAACGCTTGCTTCCTACCTCTTTGACGACGAACGCAACATCGTGCGTATCGATATGACGGAGTATATGGAAAAATTCAGCGTATCTCGTCTTATAGGTGCGCCTCCGGGATACGTCGGATACGACGAGGGCGGTCAACTTACCGAAGCCGTGAGAAGAAAACCCTACTCCGTGGTGCTGTTCGACGAAATCGAAAAGGCACACCCCGACGTGTTCAACATCTTGCTTCAAGTGCTTGACGACGGCAGAATTACAGACAGTCAAGGCAGAACGGTCAACTTCAAGAATACAATCATCATCTTGACGTCAAACCTCGGCAGCAACGTGATTTTGGACAACATCGACAAGGACGGCAACATAAAGGACGAGGCAAAAGAGCAAATCGACAAACTGCTCAAGCAAACCTTCCGTCCCGAGTTCCTCAACAGACTTGACGACACCGTTCTCTTTACACCGCTCACGAGAGATAACGTCTACAAGATAATCGACATCTTGCTTAGCAAACTTCAATCGAGACTCGAAAAACAAAATCTCAAACTCGAAGTGACGCAATCCGCAAAAGACCTTATCGTTGACGGCGGATACGACGTAACGTTCGGCGCAAGACCGCTCAAACGTTATATCGAAAGCAACGTAGAGACCAAAGTTGCAAGAGCAATCTTGCAAGGCAATATGGACGAGGGCGACACAATCGTTGTCGACGCCGTAAACGGCGAAATCGTCGTATCGCCCAAACACTAAACGACAACCAAATTTTCCCCCTTTCCTAAAAAAAGAAACGACGGATTTTATCCGCCGTTTCTTTTTTTAATTCTTATATGCGACTATAGGTTTCGCTCCAACGACATAAGGGCGTGACGTTCAAAATCGGTTATCGTCGGCATAAGTGACCGTTACGACGTCGCGTTCAATCAAACTCTCGAGCCTGCTGTCTTTCTTTACCGCCGCCCATTGCTCAAAAGTGCCGAGATAATTGATTGTGTATTTTTCGTTTTCGTAATAATTCAAATCTGCAATCTTTTTGACTGTCGTAGGAATTGTCAAAGTGGCTATCGGGACGGAAAGAGATATTTCCGCAACGTCTTTTCCGTTATGTTTGTTCGGCACGACAAGCGACTTGAGCGCGATGTTGTAACCGCTCAATCTGCACTCGGTATCGGAAACGTCCTCAAACTCCAAAAGATTTTGGGTGGGTTGCATAGTTTTGTAATTGTCCTTGTATGCATACGGGATTGTAACCGAGGAGTTGTTGAAATCCTTATAAACAATCTTTGCGGAATTGCCTGTTTTGGGCGAAATCGCGCCAATAACTATAGCGTTATTTTCGATGTAATAACGACCTTCGGATAAAAAGCCTATTTCAAGCTCAAAATCCTTGGCTAAATTGTAATTATCGAAATCGACGTCGAATCCTTCGCAATCTATGACGACGCATTTTTCGGAACTCAAATCATAATATCGATTGCCTTCAAAGAAACTTGCGGAAGCGGATTGCGTATCAAGGTCTCCGTTGTTGTTTGTTCCGCAAAAAGAAGTACCCTTATCCGTGTAAACGTATAATCCGCTTAACTTATTATCTTCATAGTAATACTCTTTGGTATAACTCGTTATGCCTTTCAACGCTTCTTTTATCTGCTCAACGGACATATCGGAGGACAAATGAATTTTGTCGTTGTCCCCCTCGTCGTTGCAGGCAGTAAGCGCAAAACACATACTCAAAATGAAAACCGTAATCAAAAGAATGACAAATGCTTTTTTCATAAACAAGCCTCCCCTATATATAATAATTTGTCAATACGATATATTTTCGTCAATGCTTGGCAATCTGCGCAACATCAACTCATACGCTTCATATAGGGCAACGCAAGCGGGAAAAACCTCTTGTATGCGGAGCATTTGTCGATGTCGATACGCTCGCGCTTGCAACCGTTTTTGCACATCGCAAAATAGCCGCATTGCTTGCATTTGTCCTCTACTATCATACTTTCTTTTATAAACTTGACGGCAATCGGGTGCTTGGACAACTCAAAAAAGTCGGTATTCCTGATATTGCCCATATCGTAGCAGTCTATGCAATAAAAGTCGCACGGATAGACTTCTCCGTCGCCCTCGATAACGAATTGATGGCAGCAATGTCCTTCCATACCGCATTGCTCGGCGTTTTCAAAATGCGCAAGACGCACGAAGTTGTCAAACTGGCGTATGGACGTGTAATTGCCTCGTGCAAAGTCCTTGGCGTACTGCGCAAAGCACTTTTGTAAAAACTCGAAATAGTCCTCCGACGACATAGAATAGTTTTCGCTCTCGTTCGGAAAAGGTTCGGCATACGTTGCGGTAGACACGGGATGTCCGCTCTCGTCGAGGCGAAGCGGCTTGAGCATAGGGATAAACTGCAAATGCTTGAACCCCTGCTTTTTGAAAAATGCGTAAATGTCGTCTATTCTGTTTGCCACCTGCTTGGTAAGCACCGTGAGAATGTTGAATTCCACGCCGTATTTTTGCAATAATTTTGCACTTTGCAACACCCTGTCGAAAGTCGGTTGTCCGTCTGCGCCGATACGAAGGCGATTTGCTTCTTCGTCTCCGTCAAGCGAAAGCCCTATCAAATATCCTCCGCGCTTGAAAATTGCGCACCACTCCTCGTCGATGAGCGTACCGTTGGTCTGCACCCCGATATGTACGGGCGCGCGGCGCAGGTTGAGTTCTCTTATGATTCGATGCAAATTTGCAAAAAACTCTTTGCCTGCGAGCAGAGGTTCTCCGCCCTGAAAAGACAGCATAACGTGGTCGTTTCCTGCAAACTCAAACGCTTTTTTGAGAACTTCACGCAGAGTATCTTCGCTCATAATTCCGCGTGAGGGCATCTCGCGGCATTCCGACAGCGAGTGATAGAAACAATATTTGCATCGCAAATTGCAATTTGACGACGCGGGTTTTAGCATTATGCTGATGTTCATTCTTGAATAAATATGTTCGGGTGTGGTTTCCTACCCTTTTGTCATTGAGACGTGGCAATCAAGTTGTAGTCGTATTACGCGCTCAGAATACTATTAAGAGATTACTCCGCTTCAAATAAGACCTGAATACCTTGCACGTTCTCGATTGATAAATCAAAAGATTTATCATCTATAGAGCCTGTAAATAAAACTGTATTGTTGAACGGACTAAAATACACTGCAAAGACTTCAAATGAGTCTTTTTGCAAGTACTCTTTGAGTTCGGAATACTCTATATCTTTGTGTCTTTCATCACATTCTTTGACTTCTATTTGCTGTTCGACACGTTCTATGAACGGTTGTAGAATAACATTTAGGACTACGATTGCCGATTTTGACAATTCTGTTTCGTTTCCAGTTTCATCAAGCAAGTATATACCCTTGTCAAAATTCAGTTTTATTTGATTACCGACAATTTCGAGTGAAGAAAACTCGGTATCGTGAAAGCCATATTGAAATAGAGGTTCAAAAACGTTGTTCATTTTGCTTCCTTTTCCGCTTCCAATTCTTCGACGTCGTATATCACGTCATAAGCCGTTGTTGCGGTTACGGCGTTTTGAATTGCGCGCTCGGTGGCACGGACGACTGCCGACTGGAGTACGGCAAGATTTGCCACGGGACGTTTGCCGCTCGCAAGGCAGAACATAGTATCTCCGTCGTACATCGTATGCACGGGACGAATTGCTCTTGCAAGTCCGTTGTGGGATATGCTTGCAAGCCTGTTGACGTCCACTTTGTCAAGTTTCGCATCGGTAAGTATACAGCCGATTGTGGTGTTCGTTCCAAACGCAAGTTTAAGCACGTCGCCCTCGGCAAGGCATTTTTCGGTGTCGATAAACTCTCCGTTTTTGCCTTTTGCGCCCGCGATGATTTTGCCCTCGTCGTCAACGACGTCTCCCATTGCGTTGACTGCAACTATTGCCGTAACGGTAACACCCAAAGCCTTTTCCGTTGCCGCGCCTATACCGCTTTTACACGCGTTTTTGATACCGCGAATTTTGCCGACCGTTGCGCCCTTTCCTGCGCCCACATTGCCAAAAACGGTGGTTTTTGAAGCATTTTCGCACGCTTTAAGTCCGTATTCTGCGGTCGGATAGTGATATTCCTTTTGATTGAGGTCGTATAAAACCGCACCGCAAACGATAGGCACGATTTTGCCGAGGCTCTTGTACCCTACGCCGTTTTGACGCAAGTATTCCATAACGCCGCAAGTCGAAGCAAGCCCGTAAGCAGAACCTCCCGACAGCACGATTGCGTTGACTTTTTGCATCATTTTTTCGTTGTGCAAGAGGTCCGTTTCTCTCGTGCCGGGTGCGCCTCCGCGGCAATCCACGCCGCCCGTCGCACCGCTCTCGGAAAGTATGACGGTTACGCCCGTATACTCGTCGTCGTAATGACCTATTTTGAAACCCGTAGGTATCCTTACTTCCATATCACACCAAAAATTTACACCAAATCGTCTATGCTCGTTTGTTGATAGATGATGAATTTGTCAAAGAAATCGGCAACGTCCTTTTGCATTTGCGCACCGCACCAATCGTAAAACACTTCGTGTCTTGCGCCCTTGTAAAGATGCAATTCGGTATTTACGCCGTTGTCGAGATAAAACTTGTTCAGCCTTTTAACGCCTTTGCCCATATTGCCGACGGGGTCTGCGTCGCCCGAGAAAAGCCCTATGACGGTTGCGGGATTGAGTTTTGCGCGCGCTTTTTTGCCGTACAGCTTGGACGTTTCTTTCATCATATAGTAGTCAAAGCCGACGCTCATATTCTGATGCGCAAGTCTGTCTGCCATAACTTGCTCGCGTCTTTCCTTGACGCTGTTTGCCCATTGCAATTTTCCGCTGTCGCCCTTGTAGTGTTGCATATTGTCGCTTACCCAGTTGACTATGCGAGGACGCCAGTTGCGCGCCACGAGAAATACGGGAGCAACCGCGATTTTGCCGAACGTGAACAAGCCTCTCATATAGCCCGAACCGATAAGCGCAATGGCTTTTACGTCCGTGCCTTGCTGTGCAAACGCTTGAGAAAGAAAACTTCCGTAACTGTGTCCCATAAGGAAAATCGGCAAGTCGTATTCGGATTTCAACCATTCGCGGAAAAACAACTCGTCTTGCAAGGTTTTTTTGAAGATATTACCGGGGTGTTTGCCTCTGTTTGCGTCCGTTTCGGTAAGTCCGTGAGCGCGGTGGTCGTCTCCGAAAACGATATAACCTCTCGAATTGAGGTATCTTGCGAATTCGTCGTATCTTCCCGCGTACTCGCTCATACCGTGTACGAGTTGAATAACGCCTTTGGGATTGTCAACGTCGTCCCAAAGTCTGCAATAAATCTCGGTGTTGTCAAAACTTTTGAGTTTGAACTCTTTCATAGCTTCGCCTCGCAATATGGAATTTAATTATATTATAAACATAATTAAACAACTTTTCAAGACATAAAGCAGATTTTATGCTATACTCGAAATATGAAAATTGCAATCGTACTCAACTGCGGAAAGCAGATAACTCGCAAAATCAAAGCCGACAAAATCGTGTGTTGCGACGGCGGTTTCAGCGTATGCCCCGTATCTCCCGACGTTATTTTGGGAGACTTCGACTCGCTCGAAATGCCCTCCGACATCGATATTCCCATCGTAAAACACGACACCCACAAGGACGCAAGCGACGGAGAACTTGCCGTGTATTACGCCAAAGAACAAATGAATGCGGACGAAATCGTTTTTTACGGCGTTACGGGCGGCAGACAGGACCACGTCCTTTGCAATCTTGCGATAATGCGCCTTGCCTGGTCGTTGGGAATGAAAGTCAAAGCCGAGGAGGACGGTCTTGACATTTATTACGTCGAGGGAGAATTCGATATGCCGACGCAAAAAGAAGAAACCATATCCATCCTTCCCTACGGAGAAAAAGCTCTCGTGACGGACTCGAAAAACCTCGAATATCCGCTTGACGAACTCATATTGACGTCTTGCGATTCGAGAGGACTCAGCAACGTGTCTTTGGGCGGAAAAATGCACATAAACGTCAAGCGCGGCGGAGTTTTCGTATTCAGATATATAAAATTTTGATTTTTTGAAAATTTTTGAGATTTTTTGAAAAAATCCAAATAAACGAAAAACGACGATTGTATATATAGCGTAAAACAATTCATCGTTTTCAAACCTTTCTAACAAAAAAGCACGGCTTGTCCGTGCTTTTTGATTTATTTATTGAAAATGGAGTGCGTTGTAACTCCTCTAAACACAATAACCCCCTCTTTCCGGACACGCCGGTATTTCTCCCACCACTCGAATAAGGGCAATTCTCTACAACATTATCCGTCGCTCGTGGGGGCGACTCAACGCGATTGACGCAAAGCGTAACAATCGCTATTCCGTCGCTTCGCTCCTTACGGCACGCGCATAGAAAAGTATCGTTCTCTCATTATGCCACTCGTTCGCCGACAAAAGGAACAACACTTGTCGGCTCACTTGTACTATCCGTCGAGCTTGGCACTCAAAAGCTCGCCGCCTTGCGGCTCGAAGCTCCGTCTTTGAATAAGCACATACCGTTAATAAGTACGCTCCGAATGAGTATACGTTCGGATAAGGCTATCTCTTCCGCAATTATTAATTATTTTTCGTCGTTGGCTTTTTGTTTTTCGATGATTTGACGGTCAACGTCGTCGACGGGTTCGTCATCGTCCTCGACTTCTTGAGTCGGAACAACTTCCGCCGCCTTGTTTACGTCGCTTGACTTTTGCATAAGTGCCGTAAACGACTTGGACGCAAACATCACGCTTCCCGCGACGAGCGCAATGAGCATATCGACAAACGCAAACGAGTTGTACGCCAAGCTGTATGCGATTGCCGTGCCGTACTTGTCAAGGTCTGCATAGTCGGCAAAAGCAAATACGCCCGAGCAAACGTGGCAAGCGTATCTCAACACAACCGCAATAACGCCGCCGAGCAAGAAAGCAACCACTTTTTTGTCCTTGAAAACGCCCTTTTCCATAAATATGCCGCTTACGCCGATAAGACCGAAAGCGAGCGGATAATCGAGCAAGAACTGCATCGGGTGGATAATATACGGGTCTTGCAAGGCTTGCAAAACACCGTAAATCGTGCATACGATAAGTCCCCTTCTCGTGCCGAACATACAGCAGTAAATCATAAGCGGAAGAAGGCTTGCGAACGTGACCGAACCGCCTTGAGGGAGTTTGAATATGCGCGCGTAAGAGAGAGCAAACGAAAGTGCAATCGAAATTGCGCCGTACACAATAGAGCGAGTGTCGCTCATCTTGCGTTTGTCGCCTACAAACCACATCGCGACCATTATCGCCATAAACACTACTGCAGACACAATCATACCGACGAGGTTTGCGTTTGGATAATACTCCGCAACGTCGCCGTAGTATTGCGCCATAAGCACCATTGTGGCAATAAAACAACCAAGCACCGCCACCGCCGTGACTATAAAGGAAATTTTGACCGCTTTATCGTTGAAAAGCGAGCTTACGAGCATTGCAATCGCGCCTGCTACGACGGTTATGAGCGTTGCGAGAATGGGATAGAAAAGTTTTGCTTGCATATCGTCGATGTTGCATTGAAATTTGACGTAAGCAAACACGACCACCATAGTTACCGCAAAGCCCGTAACTATACCGACGGCGTATTTTTTGAAGTCGGCAAACTTCTCTTTTTTGAAATGCCATACGAGAAGCCCGACGACGATAAACGCCGCAACGATTGCCACGGCAAGATAGAGCGCGACGTATTGCAGTTTGCCACTCAACGTTTCGATGTCCATAAAAAAAGTCCTCCAAAACTTTGCTTTGGGGAACTTGAACAGACAAAAACAATATATTTTGCTTTTTGCTTCCTTACGCGAGGATTATCTCACAAGTTTGAGGGTATCATCTCAGCCATACGGCACCCCTAGCGAATATTATTGTACACTTACGCTCTACCGCTGTCAATCACTTTGAAAAAGCAAGGAAAAATTTGTTATTCCGCATAGTTTGGACATTTTTCTTGACTTAAAATACGATAAGTATTATTATTTTGACATCAACGTAGGAGAAAGAAACAATGAAAAAGAAACACGAATTCAAACTTTGGAAAGAATTCAAAGCGTTCATCAACAAAGGAAGCGTTCTTGACCTCGCCGTTGGTATGATTATCGGCAGCGCGTTTACCGCAATCGTAACCGCACTCGTCAAAGGTATTCTCCAACCGCTCATCAATATGATTCCTCTGGGCGACGGCAAGAGTTTGCAAGTCGTATTGAGAAATCCCGTCGTGGACGAGGCAGGCACAGTCATAAAAGAGGCTGTCATTATGGACTTTGGCGCAGTTATAAGCGCGATTATCACGTTCTTGCTTACCGCCCTCGTTTTGTTTGCTATCATCAAACTCATCAACTCGGTAAAAGGCGGATTTACGGGACTTAAAAACGACACCGAATTCCTCGAATCGCTGACTGCGGAAGAAAAAGCAACGATTAAAGGCAAAGTTCCCACCAGAAAAGAACTCAAAGCAATCAAAGCGGCAAGAGACGAAGCGGCAGCAAAAGCAGCAGAGGAAGAAGCGGCAAAAGCAGAAGCCGAAAAAGCCGAATCCACCGACGATTTGCTTCGCGAGATACGCGACCTTCTCAAAGCTCAACAAGCAGAAAAAACTACGACCGAAAACGTCGAAGAAAAATAAAAAAATTAATAAACAAGATTTACCGCTTATTTATAAGCGGTTTTTCTTTATTATATTGACTTTAACAATATAAAATGCTATTCTAATGCGGTGCGACTCGCACTCGGAGAGAATATATGACAAACACTCTTTTAAGTATGATGGAAGGAAACGGCACCGCCGCATATATCGTCCTTTTGGCACTCGGCATTCTTCTCGTCGTGAAAGGCGGAGACTGGTTCGTGGACGCGGCAAGCTGGATTGCGGAAGTATCGGGCATTCCGTCGTTTATTATCGGCGCAACGATAGTTAGCGTTGCAACCACACTTCCCGAAATATTGGTATCGAGCATATCCGCGGCGCAAGGACAGGCGGAAATGGCAATCGGCAACGCGGTAGGTTCGGTCAACTGCAACATTGCGTTGATTATGGCAATCTCGCTCGTATTTACCTATCCCACCATTAAGCGCAAAGATTATATAGCAAAAATCGCTATCTTGATTGCAACGATTGCGGTTTTGTGGGGATTGAGCGCGTCGGGAGATTTCAGCTGGTGGAACGCAATTATCGTGCTTGCGCTTTTCGTGTCGTTCATCATCGAAAACCTCGTCAGCGCAAAAAAACACTCCGACAACCTCATTAACGACAAAGGTTTCGAAACGCTCGAGGAGAATCAGGCAAAAGGCAACGGAATTTTATTTGACTATTTCCAAAAACTCGAATCGAGAAAAATCACTCTCAAGAAAACCGGAATGGTTATCGAGAAAAAAGATATTGCCAAAAACGTCGTTATATTCCTGCTCGGCGCAGGCGCAATCTTCTGCGGAGCGCAACTTATGTGCGACAACGGCGCGGCACTTGCAAGAAAACTGGAAGTACCCGAAGGCATTATCGGCGTAACAATTCTCGCAGTCGGCACTTCTCTGCCCGAACTGGTTACGGCAATAACCGCAATAATCAAGAAAAAGAGCGATTTGTCCGTCGGTAACATTATCGGCGCAAATATCATCGACCTTTCGTTGATACTCCCCATCTGCACGTTTATTACTCTCGGCAAGACGGGACAACCGCTCCCCGTAGACGCACAATCGCTGACGATAGACTTCCCGTTCTGTCTTGCGGCGGCAGGCTTTGCGCTTATCCCCGCATTGATAATGGGCAAATTCAAACGTTGGCAAGGAATTATACTGCTTTGCGGTTACGTCGCATATGTAACGTTGCTTATACTCAACACGGTACACGTAATAAATATTTTCTAAGATACTATAAACCATATGACAAGCCCGACAATCGTCGGGCTTATTTTTATATTGTTACTTGCGGATATAAGTGGTATTTTTATAGGTTTTGATTTGCATTAGTATTAAACGGCACTAAACAGATGAAGAACAAGGAAACACCCGTCCGAAACAAAACCCAACGTACATTTAGTACGTGATTTTGGAGCGGACGGGCTTTGGCGAGGTTATTCGTCAACCGCAAAATCGCAAAACGGCACTAAATAGATGAATGACGAGAAAGTGCCACGAGAATGGCAACCCTAATTTACTGATAGTAAATGAGTTGACAGGCTCGTGGCACTACCAAAGCAAAGAAAAATAAACGGCACTAAACAGATGAAGAACAAGGAAACACCCGTCCGAAACAAAACCCAGCGTACATTTAGTACGTGATTTTGGAGCGGACGGGTGTTGACGCAGTTATTCGCTGTTTAGTGCCGTTTAATGTTGGGAACCGTGTTCGATAAGGTCATACCACAACCCTATAACCGCACCGTAAACGGGATGCAGACGGGATTCGTCGATGTCGACGACGTAAGTGTCGGCAATGCTGAAAATCTTTTTGCGAGCGCGAACGACGGGGTTTTTCTTGTCGTAGGAGCCGTTGCCGTCGGACAAAAACGCTTTCATATGAATGGGACCGCACTTGATTTTGACGTCCACGTCGCCGACGGTTTTGGCGCGTTTGAAACGGAAAAACGGGAGTTTTTCGTCGATGGCAAAAATTTTGCGACCGTTCATATCGTTGACTTCGAAGTATGACGTAAAGAATTTTTTAAGCTCGGCTTGAATGCGAACGAGCGCAACGTCCTGCGTGTCGAACAATACGACGTTGGTCATAATTCTGTCAAATTGACGTACCGCAAAAAATACGGGAGCGTCGTTTTCGTCCGTTATTTTGAACTTGTTGCCGACTGCAAAATACTTTTGTTTGATTATTATCCTCATATACTTCTCCTCTTATCTCGGCATTATATGCCCTATTTAAGATTATGATAACACACGCGAGAGCGAAAATCAACTTTGTCTTTTCTTCAGGACGTCAAGCAACTCTGCTACGCGCTTTCCAAGCAGCGGATGCACCTTGTTCGGGCACAACTCGCAAAGCGGTTTGAGAACGAACAATCTGTTTTGCATATCGATATGCGGCACGCACAAATCGTTGTCGGATATTACGTCGTCGTCGTAAAAAACGACGTCTATATCCAACGTGCGGTCCGCCCATCTTCGATTGCGAACTCGTCCGCCTTTCTTTTCGATTTCGGCAATCGCAGAAAGCAGTCTATGCGGCTCGTACAACGTTTTGCATTTTACGACGCTGTTCGTAAAGGTGTTGTTTGCCACTCCGCCGTACGGTTCCGATTGCATTCTTTCGCTCTCGACAATATCCTTGAAATTGTCGTCCGACTCGAGCGCGGATACGGCAAAATCGAGATACGAATCCTTGTCTCCCTCGCTTGAGCCGAGCGCAAGATACACCTCGTGCCACTTTGCCTCGGTGGTTACGGCAACGTAATCGAAAGTGCCGCTCATCGGTGCGTCGGGCTTTTTTACGGTAAGGGTAACCGCACTTGCGAGAGGATAAGTTTTGAGCAATAAAGCCGCGCTTCTTTTGGCAAGAGTTTCTATCAAATCGAAGCAGTTGTTCTCACAAAAGGACTTTAACGTCTTTTTTACGGCACTATAACTTATCGTTTGCGTCAAATCGTCGTTTTGGGCGCATTCCGAAAAATCCGTACAAAGTTCTGCCGTAAACAAAAATCTTTGAGGATTTATCTTTTCTTCGGGGTTGACGCCGTGGCAAGCCACCACTTCAAAATCTTTAAGAATCACTTTGTCCATATCACGCCCCAGAGTAAAGTTTTATAACCATTGCGTTTTCCTTGACGTCGTGTACTCGTACGAACAAAACGCCTTGTCTTACGGCAAGAGCCGTGCTGTCGAGAGTTGCGGAAAGCCTGCCGCCGACATCGCCGCCGAACATAGATTTTCTTGACGTACCCAGCAAAAACGGATACTCGTCGAACATATCGAGCAATCTGTCATAACCGTTCAGAAGTTGCCAATCTTCGTCGTTGTTTTTGTTGAATCCTATGCCGCCGTCAAGCAGTATTCTATCCTTTTTCACGCCCGCCGCAAGCAATTTGTCTACGGCTTTTGCAAGCCCCGTTTCTTTGTCGAAAAACAAATCTTTTGTTTTGCTGTCTCTCCTGTCGTGCATAACGCAAACGGACGCGCCGCTTTCGGCAACCACCTGCGCCATACCGTCGTATTTCAGACAACTTACGTCGTTTATCATATCCGCGCCCGCTTCGATAGCCGCCGCGGCAACGTCGGGATAAAAAGTGTCTACGCTTATGGGAATATTCGCAAACTCTGCCCTAATCTGCTCGATAACTGGCAAAACTCTCGACATTTCCTCGAGCGCGCCGACTTTTACCGCATTAGGTCTCGTCGATTGTCCTCCGACGTCGATAATCTCCGCGCCCTGCTCTATGAATTTTCTTACGGTCTCGACTGCGTCAAAGCGATGTCTGCTACCTTCGTAAAAACTATCGGGAGTGGCGTTGAGAATTGCCATAACGTGCGTTCCGCTCGTAAAACGGCTTTCTCCGACGTGAAAATCGTATGTTCTCGCCCCTCTCATTTTGTGCCTCCCAACATCATTGTCTTGACTGCGTCGTCAATATTCCCTCTCACGGCGTAAGTGAGCGTGTTCGAGCCGACTTTTTTCACTCCTCGTGCGGTCATACAAGTATGTTGCGCCTCGATAACGACGATAACGCCTTTGGGCGCAAGTTCATCGTAGATAGCGTCCGCAATTTGCGCGTTGAGCCTTTCTTGCAGTTGCAATCTCTTGGCATACACGTCAACGACTCTCGCGAGTTTGGAAAGTCCGACGACTTTGTCGTTCGGAACGTACGCGATATGCACTTTGCCGAAAAACGGCATCAGATGATGCTCGCAAGTGGACGAAAAGTCAATATCCCTCTCGACCACGATTGCGCTTCCGCCCTCGTCAAACGTTTTGGACAAATGCTCCGCCACGCTCTCGTCATATCCTGCCGTAAGTTCTTCGAGCATTCTCGCAACTCTGTCGGGAGTGTCTTTAAGCCCCTCTCTGTCGGGATTCTCTCCTATTGCGACGAGAATATCTCTCACAGCCGTTTGTATCTTTTGTTTGTTGATAGTTCTGCTCATGGTTATATGTTTTTTCTCTTTTATTCGGGTGTGGGTGTCCCACCCGCAATTATTAATTATTAACTATTAATTATTATTTCCTACTCTCGTTCATATCTGCAAAAAGCGTGAGCGAACCGCAAAGTATCACTACGTCGCAATCGCCATCAAGCGCATTTTGCACGCCGCTCCTTACGCTTGCTTGCTCGTCGCAATTTGCGCAATACTTGCTTGCGATTTTTACAAGGTCGCTTTTGTCCATTGCTCTTTGGGACGTCGGCGTAACGACGCTCACTCTTGTTGCGAGCGGACAAACGAGGGCGCAAACGCCTTGCACGTCTTTGTCTTTGAGCATACCCATAACCAAGTGTACACGCCTATCCGCAAAGAAATCCTTGATTGCGGCGGCAAGCGTTGTGGCACCGTGCGGATTGTGCGCACCGTCAAAAACAAGCACTTTATCTTGCGGAATCGTAATGTTAAAACGCTCTTTTGCGTCTTTAACCACTTCGAACCTTGCGTGCCAAACGGTTTTTTCAAGCCCTTTTCGTATTGCCTCGTCGGGTATATTCCAATGTTTGTTTCTAAGCGTTTGCAATGCGCATATAGCAATGGAAGCGTTGACGAGTTGATGTGCGCCGAGCATCGAAATGCGATATGTTTTATCGTCGTACTCAAACGTCTGACCGCTCAAATCTTGCGCCGAAAGACGGGCGTTTTTGCACAAAATCACGTTGGAAATCACGTCGATTTTCTTGCCGTTGTCAAAGACGTACGGATGATAAATCTGTTGCATAATCTCGTCCGATTGTTTGCACGTCACGCAATCGTCTCTGATAATCGCGGCTTTTTCACTTGCGATTTCCGAAAGCGTGTTGCCCAAAATCGCGCAATGGTCAAGTCCTATGGGCGTGATGACGGCAAGCTCCTTTTGAGGTATTGCGTTGGTGGCGTCCCACCTTCCGCCGAGACCTGTTTCAAGCACGCAAATATCGCATTCCTTATCGAAAAAAGCAAGTGCCGCAACCGCCGTTTCTATCTCGAACGCCGTAGGATTGAAATCTCCCAAATCGAATGCGGAGCGAATTTTCTTTTCGCTTTCTATGCATTCTCTGACGACGGTCATATAACGCGCCACGTCGTCGTCGCAAAGCGGTTTGCCGTCTATCAGCCATCTTTCGTTATAGCAAAAAACGGAGGGAGAATTGTACGTTCCCACTCTGTAGCCCGCTTCGACCAACGCGCTCGTCAGATACGCTGTGACGGAACCTTTGCCGTTGGTGCCTGCGACGTGAACTATTTTGAGTTTTTCGTCGGGATTGCCGAGCAACGCAAAAAGTTCCCGCATACGCTCCAAGCCGTAGTCCGAGCCTGCTCTTTCTATGTTTTTGATATAATCAATAGCTTCTTGATAAAACAAAAAGCACCTCCTCCGGAAGTACTCGCAAAAAAACCTGACGGTAATATGTGAAGTCTGGAGTGAATATTGCACCGCGAGAAAAACCCTTCGTCCGCCGACACCCCACGTTCGCACGGCACTTAACGCGCAATACTCTACTACTTCCCGATTGATACCGATATTTTAGCACCGTTTCGCACTCAAAGCAACAAAATTGTATGCGTTGCCCACGATAAAAAACATTTGCTTAATATCAAGTTGTGGTTTATACTGAATCTATATTATTAAAACAATATTAAAGGAGACTGCTTATGTTCGCAAACGCAATAGGCGCGAAAGAGTTTGACCTCAACAGTCCTATTATGTACATACTTTACGGCATCGTTCTTGCATTCGTGGTGTCGTTGTCGTTGTACTATATGCTGACTGCGCTCAAAAGAGCAAAACAACTCGGCATTGCATCCGACAAAATCAAAAAGGTCATAACGACTTCGGCAACCTTCTCCATATTACCGGGACTCGGAATCGCGCTTGGCGTCGTGACGCTTATCGGTACGCTCGGAATCGCATTCCCCGCAATCAGACTTTCGGTCGTCGGCTCTTTGCAATACGAAACGCAAATGGCGGACGCTGTCGCAACGGGTCTCACAAAAGATTCTATGGCGGCGTTGATTGCTCGCGGTATGACTGCTCAAGATTTTGCGACGATGGCAATGATTATGACGATTGCCATTATGAGCGGCGGCGTGGAAGTGCTTTTCTTCTACCGCTTGTACCAACCCAAAATCGGCAAACTTATGGGCAAAACCACGAGCGTAGCAAAGAAAGGCGGAGTCAACATCGGCGACCTCGTGTTTCAAGTGTCCTTTATCGGTATGGTTATCGGCTACCTTGCAATGAGCATCGCAACCATAACGGGCGGCGTGAAATTTATCGACAACTGGTACAATTTCATTGCGGTTATCGTCGCTATGGCGTGTATGTACGTTTGCGACGTTCTTATCAACAAAGCAAACTGGAAGTGGCTTGACAGTTTCTCCACTCCCTTGTCTATGCTCATCGCTATGTTCGTCGTCGGCGTAATCAGTTATTGCGCAAACAAATACGGCTGGGCATTGTCTCCTGCGGCTTAATGAGGTGAATTATGGCTAAAGAAAGAGTTAAAGTTTCTATGGATTACAACCTCAAATCTCACATCGTCGGCAAAATCTGGATGTTTGCCGCTCTTATCGTGTTCTTTGCGGTGCCTACGACAATCTGCCTTTACTACGACGTAAAACCCGATATGACGGTTTTGGGTTCGACAGCGGTTATTATTCCCTTCCTCATCAACTTCTTGTCGGGCGTATTCGAGCCGATTATTTACTCTCCGATGCTCGGAACGAACAGCGCATACCTCGCATTTATCACGGGCAACCTGTCCAACCTCAAAATTCCTTGCGTCGTAAAAGCGCAAGAGATTTGCGGAACGAAACTCGGCACGGAAGAAAACGAAGTGGTGTCCACCCTGTCGGTTGCGACGAGTACTCTCGTAACGACGCTCATTATCGCAGTATTCGTTCTTATCCTTGCGGTAAGCAACTTGCAAAGCAAAATTGCAGAGAACGAGTGGATTATCCCTGCATTCACTTGCGTCGTATACGCTCTCTTTGGTTCTCTCGGCGGAAAATACGTTGTAAAGAACATCAAACTTGCGGTATTCCCGCTCACGATAATCGTCGTGCTTTCTATCGTACTCGGCGTGTTGAACGTCAATCCGGGGTCGGCATACTTGTTCGTCGGTATTGCACTTTGCGCTTTATTTGCCGTTCTCCAAATCGTGCGTGAGAAGAAAAAACAAAAAGCCGCAGAAGAAACGGAACATCTTGCGGAAATCGCAAACTCCGAAGTCGAAATAATCAACGACGAAAACGTCAATGCGCCTCAAGACGAAGAACTTACCGATATAACCGCACAAGACGATAACGCGCAGGAAGATAGCGTTCAAGAAGATAACGCACAAGACGACAGCGTTTCGGAAGAAGTCGAAGAAGCGGTTGAACAAATCGCGCAAGACACTCAAAGCGTGGACTGATTTGAATTGTTTTTGAAAGTACGAGAGCGAGAATTTTCTCGCTCTCGTTTTTTGTTATATCGAAATTATAAAAAAGCCACCGATTGAATCAGTGGCTTTTATGAAACGTAGTATTAGATTATTCGTTATCCGTGAGATAATCGTGGCAAGCGTCCTCGAGCGCTCTGCAAATCGCAAATGCGTCGTCAAGGTCTTTTCCTCTTACCATAACGCCGTGATGCGCCATAAAGCAAGCTGGTGCGTCTCCGATTGCCGACGCAACGTTTTTAACGAGTGCGTTCGTGCCGGGCAACGCCGCTTTTGCACAAGGAATCTCTTTGCCCAAAACGTCTTGATACTTCTCGGGAACGGGCATAGATTTGCCCATTGCGGCAAGAATGCAACCGTAGAACGGGTGCGTGTGAATGGTTGCGTTGATATTCTTGTCGTTCTTCATAAGAATTGCGTGAATACCCTTTTCGCTCGTCGCTTTATTCGTGCCTGTCCATTCGAGAGTGTCCATATTGACTTTTGCCATTTGCTCGGGTTGAAGCATAACGTAGTCGATACCCGACGGAGTGGCAAACATATATTGGTCATCAATGCGAACGCCGATATTGCCCCAAGTGCCTTGAACGAGATTTTCGGCAAGCAATCTCTCGCCTGCGTCCTTGATGTCCTGCGCAATCTTTTTGTCCTCGTCGGTTACGACGGCAGACGCTTTTTCTTCTTCCTTGGCGTTTTCTCCGCTTTCGGCGGCTTTTTGTTGTTTCTGATTCGTCTTGGAATACTTGAGCTTAAACACGACGTGTTCGAGCAAAGCGTTGACTGCGTTCATATGTTGAGTGCCGCCCTTGCTTTCTGCCAAAAGTTCAGCATTGCAAGCCTTGTCAAGCACAAGCGTTGCCGTGAACACCTCGTCGAGAGTACGTCCCGTAACTACCGCGCCTGCTTCGGGAAGCAAGCACACGTTGCGTTGACCGCTAAGTGCCGTAACGACTTCGGACGCAACGTTCTTGCCTGCGCACTTGATTGAAACGCCGCACACCTGAGTCATATCGTCGAGAATCGGCATAATGGTCTTTCTCTTTTTTGAAAACTCGACCGTGCTGTCGCTGTCGACGATTGCCGCGGCATCCGCTTTTTTGTCTTTGACCGCGCAATAAAGGATAACTGCCGCCGCACGGAAGTTGCCTTCGAGCGACTCGATATTCTTTTCGTTTACGAACACGACGTCGTCCTCTTTGACGTCGGAATAATCTATTCTCGGCTTTGTAATGACGATGCCGTCCTCATCCTTGACCGCTATGAAACCGCTTTGCAAATACTTTTTCTCCGCGAGCATACGCGCGTATTTGTTGATGTTGGAAACAATCAATTCGTTCATACTATTCTCCTAAATACATATTGCAATGTTATATTATTGCCTTTTGCAATATTATATCAAACATTGCAAAAAATGCAAATAAAAATGTTGGCGCACAACCGTGCGCCAACTCTTTTTATCGATTATTTCTCAAATCTCGACGCGTCCTCGCATTTAACTACGTTCTTGAACACGTTGTCGAAGCGACGGAGTGCCTCGTCGATGATTTCGTCCGTGTCTGCCATAGAGGTGTAAAGACGGCTTCCTGCGAGCGTAACGATACCGTTTGCCATATATGCGGCGCCCATTTGCTCCATAGCAACCTTTCTGCGGAGCATTTCGGGTTTCTTCTTGAGCATCGGAATGACAGAACCGAGCAAGCACATATTGCTGAAGTCGTAGCTCATTGCGCCCGTGCATTCGAGGTGGACGATGCTGCCTTGGTTGTATACGACGTAAGGAAGATTGTACTTCTTGATAAGGTCTTTGAGTCCTGCCGCAAGACGGTCGCCTGCTTTACCTGCTTTTTCGCAAGCGTTGTTCTTTTCGATTTCGCAAATCGCAACGTAACCTGCGTAAGAGCTGAGCGGGTTTGCCGCGAGCGTTCCGCCGACGTACGCTTTCTTGCCCATACCTGCAAGACCTGCAGCCATAAGGCTGACGTATTCTCTCTTGCCGCCTACGCCGCCTGCCGCGGGATAGCCGCCTGCGACGATTTTGCCGAATATCGTAAGGTCGGGATACATATCTCTGCCCGTGCCTTGACGCGTGAATTTAACGACTTTGCCGTTTTCGAGTTTCTTGTCTTTTATCATCCAAGGTTTGCCGTTGATGAAAACGGGGGTATCGTCGACTTTGTATTTATCGCCGAAGAAGTAACCTGCCGCGCCGTGTACGCCCACTCTGAAGCCCGTAACGACTTCGTCGAAGATGAACAATGCGCCGTATTTCTTGGCAAGGATTCTTGCTTTCTCGTTGTAATCGAAATCGATGGGACGAGTACCGGATTCGGGACCGACGGGTTCCACGATAACTGCCGCCGTGCCGCCCTTTGCGACGTTGCGTCTAAGCATTGCTTCGAGCATACCGAGGTCGTTGGGTCTGACTTCGTCGGTAGTTCTGTAAGAACCGGGGATACCGTGAGATTCGAGGAATTGTCTGCTTCCGGGAATCTTAAGGCCGTAAACCATTTGGTCGGACCAACCGTGATATGCGCCGCCGACTTTGATGATGCGTTTTTTCTTGGTTGCGCAACGTGCCACGCGGATTGCCGCCATAACGGATTCCGTACCGGAACCGAGCATACGGAACATTTCGCAAGCAGGCATCAATTCGTTGATTTTCTTTGCGAGGAGAAGTTCGCCCTCGTGGAAAAGACCGGTTACGGGGCCGCAAGTGTTGAGAAGCTCGAACACTTTTTCCTTTACCGCAGGATAGTTGCTTCCCAAAATGGTGGGGCCGCCTGCTTGGAGGAAGTCGATATATTGATTGCCGTCACGGTCGTACAAATATGCGCCTTCGGCTTTTTCCATACACATCGGGAACGGGAAATTGAACGCAAGGTTATGTTGAACGCCGCCCGGAATGTACTTCTTTGCTTCCGTCGTAATCTCTTTGGACTTTGCGCACTTGGTGTTGAAATGTTCCAAAATCTGTTTGAGATTTTCTTCAGACACACAATAAATAGGTTGGTCTGTCAAATTTTTCAATTCTTTATTGATTTGCTTTGCGTCTTCCCATTTGGAAATGCCGTAGCCGTTTGCCATAATTTGCCTCCGAAAAAAGTATTTTTTACTACTGAAATTATATCAAACCTCGCGCACGTTGTAAATACCAAAACTTCATAAGTAAACAATACAAATATCCCATATTGTTCAATACAAGACAAGTTTGCGGATTTGATAAGAGTCTTTTGAGGTTAGTGTTGCCACGTTTGCGGCAAAAATCTCCTCGCACGATAGAAAAAGCTCAATCAAACCTAAAGATTTGCTTATAATTCCGCTAAACAGAGGCAAAAATCAAAAAAGGTATTGCAATGTAAGCGTTTTTACATTATAATGCAAGCATAACCCCAAGGAGGTAATATAATGAACAAAACAGAATTTATCAAAGCAGTGGCAGCAAAAGCCGACCTTTCCATCAAAGACGCAACCGCAGCAGTCGACGCATATACCGCAGTCGTCGCAGAAGCATTGAAAGCAGGCGACAAAGTCGCAATCGCAAACTTCGCTTCTTACGAAATCAAAGAGAAAGCGGAAAGACAAGGCTTCAATCCCCTTACGAAACAACCTATCACGATTGCGGCAAGCAAAGCTCCCGTCGTCAAATTCGGAAAGGCTTTCAAGGATTTGTTCAACTAAAACTTTGATACGAAAAATAAAAAACGCTCTTTCGAGAGCGTTTTTTTATATGCGATATTCCGCAAAAACTATTTTTCGATTTTTTCTATATCCGTATACCGCCCGACAAGTTCGTCAATAGTTATTCCGAGCGCGTCGGCAATCAACCAACAATCTTTGACGTTGGGGATATTTACGCCGTTTTCCCAATAACTTATCGCGGCGTGCGTTACGCCGATTTTTTGAGCGAGTTGTTTTTGCGTGTAGCGTTGCGCTATACGGTTTTCCTTAATCGATTTTCCGATGAGATTGTCTTTCATTGTTTTAGCATATAAGAATTCTTACATTTATTCTTGACATTTAAGAATTCTTACATTATAATGAGCTTAACAAACCTGAACGGAGGAAAAAATCAATGAGCAACTACGCAGAAAAGAATTTAACGAAAAACGAAAAAGTCGTTTTGAAAGCAAAAAAATCATTTATAGCGGTTTTTCCGCACATTATCGGTTTTTTGACTTCTGAACTTGCAATCACAAACAAAAGAGTCATCGGTAAGGTGGGTTTGATTCGCACTCACTCGATTACCAGCTCTTTGAATAAAATCCAAAACGTAACCGTTTCGAGCGGACTTATGGGCAAAATCTTCAAATTCGGCACCGTAAAAATCGAAACCGCAGGCTCCGAACCCGTCAAATTCTACGGGATCAAGAAACCCGAAGAATTCAAGAAGGCAGTTTTTGCACAAATGGAATTGTTCGAACAAGAACGCTTGCAAGAACAAGCAACTCAAATGGCAACCGCAATGTCGCAAGCAATCAAAAAATAACTTGCAGCCACACATCACAAAAAATACGGACGAACCGCCGAAGCAATTTCGGCGGTTCGTCTTTTTTCCTGCATCTAACAGGCTTTTTCTTTTACTTTTTGGAAATTATTTCTCCTGTTTTAGGGTCTACGAGCATAGCCCAATAGTCCACACCGTCGCCGATAAACGAGACGTAATAGTAATACGACGCGCGGTCGGCGGTAATGAGCTTGACGTAAATCTCGCGCTCGGATTTTCCTTGATTGTATTCGGCGTCGATTTTATCTTTGAATTCGCGTTTTGCGATGTTGATAACGTCTTGAGACGTCAACGCCCCCTCGAGAACGGAACTCAAATCTATCTCGCTCGTTGCGTTGCCTGCGGTTATCGTTGCTTTCTCGGGAATAAAATCGAGTGCGACAGATGCCGTAAATTCGCCGTATTGTCCCGCCGTAAGTTCTCCCGAAAGCGTGCTTGTGCCTCCGCTCAAAACGTAGGATATGCTTTGATAATCGTTGCTTTTGAGAGGTTGAATCGTCAACTCGCAAAACGCCTCGACGTCGGTCGCAACGCCGTCTGCTATAAAGGTCTTTTCGCGCACTCCCCTTTCTACGGAAACGGCAAAACGCTCGCATTCGCCTGCGTAATATGCGTCGGTGCGCCGCGACACGTTGTCGGACGGGGTATTTTGAGGCTTATTCTTGTTGCACGCAACGAGACAAACTGCCGATACTATCAAAACGAGGATTGCAACTGCTATCGTCAATGTTTTTCTTTTCATACGCAGAATATATGCTTCGTTTTGCCTCGATATTCAAAAAAACACGTACAAAACGTGCCGAAAACGGATATTTTTTTATTGTAATATTTTATGAATATGTTATAATATCTTATAATTATGCAATTATGCGTGCGACGGAATTTGCCGAGCGGTATAAAATTCGTCGCGCGATAAAGGAAATCGGGAAGATGCCACGCAAACCCAAAGCCAAAGACGTAACGCCTGCCGTCGCAAAGAGCGACGAACAAGCGATTCAAGACGACCAAACCGTACAAGAGGAGCAGAACGCGCAAACCGTTACTGCCGATTCCGATGTAAGCGTCGTCGAACAACAGGCGGATACGACAGTCGACGTCCCTAATAAAATCGCCGAGAACTCGGCTCAAACCGAGCAAGCGGAAACCTCGCAGTCCGAAGAACCTGTCGAGGTGTTTGTCACGGATTGCGAAAAAGGTCTTTCCTCCGAAGAAGTCGACGAACGAGTGGCGCAAGGCAAGGTCAACGGAGACCAAAACGTCAAGACGAAAAGCGTCGGACAGATATTCAGAGAAAATATCGTAACGTTTTTCAATTTCGTATTTCTCGCGTTTGCGGTGTTGATTGTGTTTTTCGTAAACGGAAACGACAACGTCCTCACTATTTGCGGCAACTTCGGGTTTATGATTCTGATAATTTTCAATGCCCTCGTGGGTATTTTCCAAGAATTGCGCGCAAAACGCACCATTGACAAACTTTCGTTGCTCTCCGCCCCTAAAGCCGTCGTTTTAAGAGACGGCGAACAAAAAGAGATTGCCATAAGCGACATTGTTCTCGACGATATAACGATACTCTCGAGCGGAAGTCAGATTTGCGCCGACGCGGTGGTTGCCGAAGGTTCGATAGAAGTCAACGAAAGCCTTATCACGGGCGAACCCGATTCCATTCTCAAAAACGTTGGAGACGAAATTATGTCGGGCAGTTTCGTGGTGTCGGGCAATGCAAAAGCGCAGGTAAAACACGTCGGAATGGACAATTTCGTCGCAAAAATCAGCGCGGGCGCAAAATATTTCAAAAAGCCTAACAGCGAAATCTGGCGTTCTCTTATGCTTATCGTCAAGATTATGGCAAGCATAATCGTTCCGATGGGAATACTGCTTTTCTGCGTGAAATACTTCGTTCAAAAAGACGCCGAAGGCACGAGGGAAATGATTACCACCCTTTTCGGATACAAGATAAGCACGCATCTTTCGGACACCGTTCTCGGCACAATCGCAACTCTTATCGGTATGATTCCATCCGGACTCGTCGCGCTCTCGTCAACGGTATTCTGCGTGAGCATCATTCGCCTTTCGAGGCATAAAACGCTTGCGCAAGACCTCTATTGCGTAGAAACGCTTGCCCGAGTGGACGTGCTGTGTCTTGACAAAACGGGTACGATTACCGAAGGCACTATGGACGTCAACGGAATCGAGCCGAGCAAAGGCAAAGACGAAGAACAAATAAAACAGATAATCAAAAACGTTACTTCTGCCCTCGACGACGACAATGCGACGATAAACGCATTGAGAGCGTTCGTCAACGATTTGCAAACTTGCGGAGAGGTTGAACAAACCGTTCCTTTCTCCTCTCAGCGCAAATGGAGCGGAGCGAGAATAGACGGCGTATCCTACGTCATAGGCGCGCCCGAGTTCGTGTTTGCGAGAAAGACAAAAGCACTCGAGCATACCACCAACGAAATGGCTCAAAAAGGCTACAGAGTTATGGTGGTCGCGTCCTCCAAAAACGCTTTTTCGGGCAACGCTTTGCCCAAATCTTTGAAACTCGAAAGTTTTATCTACATCACCGATACGATTAGAGCGGAAGCCCCCGACACTCTGCGCTTCTTCAAGCAGGAAGGCGTTACCGTCAAGGTTATCTCGGGAGACAATCCGCAGACGGTGCGTGCGGTAGCTATGCGCGCAGGACTCGAAGATTGCGACAATATCATAGATATGTCCACTCTCACGACGGAAGAAGAAGTGTACGAGGCGGCAACCAAGTACACGATTTTCGGCAGAGTCTTGCCCGACCAAAAACTTATGCTCGTCAAGGCACTCAAGAAAGCGGGACATACCGTCGCAATGACGGGAGACGGCGTAAACGACGTGCTTGCGCTCAAGGAAGCGGACTGTTCGGTGGCTATGGCGTCGGGTTCGGACGCGGCGAAAAACGTCAGCTCGCTGGTGCTTCTCGACAGCAACTTCGCATCTATGCCCAGAGTCGTTGCCGAAGGCAGACGTTCCATAAACAACTTGGAGCGTTCCGCCGCCCTGTATATAATGAAAACCGTTTACAACACGCTGTTGGCTCTGTTGTTTATGTTGGTGGTCGAACCGCTTCCGTTCACTCCGCAAAACCTCACGATTATGGGTGCGGTTACGATAGGCATTCCTTCCGTCGTGCTTGCTCTCGAGCCTAATGCGGACAGAGTTACGGGCAGGTTCCTGCCAAAGGTACTGTCAAACGCCGTACCGGGAGGCGTAACGGTAATGCTCGGCGCAATCGCGGTGGTATTGTGCAACAGATTCTTCCTTACACACCTCTCCCCCGAGCAATCGCAAACGATATTTATTTGGGTTATAACTTTCGTAGGATTCTTGTTGCTTTTCAAAGTATCGTTGCCTACGAGGCTTGCGAGTTGGTCTGCGTTCTTCGGAATCAGCGACCTTATGAAAGAGCGTGAAAAGGCAAAAACGCAGGGAGAGCAACCCGTCAAAAAGCGCAGAAAATTCAAGGTGGACAAATCGAAACTGCTCGTATCGCTCAACCTTACGACGTATCTTCTTATGCTGTTTATCTTCTTCGGCGTTTACTTCTTGCACATATACGCCGACTTGAACGGAAAAACCGTCGACCTCGTACAAATACTTCGCGATTTCTTCAACCTCGACAACCATGTGACGTGGGAAATGGGCAAAGCAATGCTTGCTATATGCGCCGTTCTCATAGTGTTGTACGTCGGTTTCGTTGCGATGATGAATCAGGTCAAACTCGAACACGGAGAAGGTATCGAGCGCAGATTCGAACGTTTGGACATAAAACTGCGTGAAAAATCTCAAGCACCTCCGAAAGAAAAGAAACCCAAAAAAGAAAAAACAAAAAAACAAAAATAAACAACGAAGTCTATATCGCAAAGCGCACCGTTTTGCGATATTTTCGATATAACCAAACAAATCAGGTGAATTATGAAACGCAACAATATGTGTCCGTTCTGCTACATACGCTCGCTTTTCATCAAGAAAAAGCCCACGAGCGTTCAGCCCTCACTCCCCGACTATTCCAACGGCGTCGCACTCATACCGCCGATGGGTTGGTCGAGTTGGAACACTTTCCGCAACCGCATAAACGAAAAACTTATTCTCGAGACCGCACAAGCGATGAAAGACAACGGACTTATCGAGGCAGGATACAAATACATCAATCTCGACGATTGCTGGCAATCTTCACTCAGAGACGAAAACGGCGAATTGACGGGAGATTACGAGACTTTTCCAAACGGTATCGAAAGTCTTGCCAAAAAAGTAAACGCTATGGGCTTGAAACTCGGTGCGTACACCTCTAACGGCACTCTTACCTGCGAGGACCTGCCCGCCAGCCTCGGCAGAGAACGTTACGACGCATATACCCTTGCAAAATGGGGAATCGAATATTTCAAATACGATTATTGCCACCATATTCCCATTTCCAAATATGCGCCTCTGGTGTACTCGATAAGCGTTTCGCAATTCGACGGACATCCTATCGAGTATTCCGTACACAACGCCGTTTTGAGCGGTTTGGCGCGCTATATGACGGACACGAAGTTGCCAAGCGGAAGTTACGTTTCGGGACTTGACGCAAATCTCGGCAAAATAACCTACAACAACATCGAAGTAGACGAGGACGGCGAATATGTGCTGACGATAAACATCAAAAAGCACGGTTCTTACGAAAAATATCTCATCGCAAAAATCAACGACGACAAGGAATACGAGATTCTTTTTCCGCCGCAAAAACGCTTCAACGTAACTGCGCGCTTCCAAGTGCTTGTAACGCTCAAAGCAGGCAAAAACAAAATCGAATTGTTCAACCCCGTTACCAACAACGCCGACAGCGAAATGTATCAGTATATCCGTATGGGCAAAGCCCTTAAGGACGCAACGGAAAGAGTCGCAAAAGAGCGCAAACAAAAAGAAAAACCCATAGTTTTCTCAATCTGCGAATGGGGTTGGGGCAAGCCGTACAACTGGGGCGCGAAAGCAGGCAATCTGTGGCGCACTACCCCAGATATTCGCCCTTGGTGGTGGTGGATTAAGCTCATCTACGAACACACGGTAAAACTCTATAAATACTCGAGCAAAGGACACTACAACGACCCCGATATGCTCGAAGTGGGCAACGGCAAACTGACGTACAATCAAAACGTGTCGCATTTCTCGCTTTGGTGTATGATGAACGCGCCTCTCATTCTCGGCAACGACTTGAGAAATATGAGCGACGCCGTCAAGAGCATCGTTACCAACAAAAATTTGATTGCAATCAATCAGGATTCTTTGGCAAAACAAGCAAAACGCGTGAGAAAAGGCACGGTAGACGTACTGGCAAAACCGCTTGCGGACGGTTCTACGGCGGTTTGTTTCTTCAACAAATCCTCCCACGCCAAATCCTGCAAGTTTGATTTGAATACGCTCGTAAAAGACGAATACGTCGCAATGAAAAAGAAAGACGAATATTCCGTTCAAGAACAATGGAGCAATCAAAGTTCCGTCACGAGCGGCACACTCTCCGCCGTACTCGAAAAGCATCAAACCAAGGTGTTCGTTATAAAATAATGCAAAGACACGTCAAACATCCGTTTCCGCCCGTTATAGACGAAAATTGCCGCATTCTTATTCTCGGAAGCGTGCCTTCCGTCAAATCTGTGGAAAACAACTTTTACTATATGCACCCTCAAAACAGATTCTGGAGGGTGCTTTCGCTTATCTACGACACGGATTTGTACGGCGCAAGCATAACCGAACGCAAAAGTTTTTTGCTCGGCAAACATATCGCATTATATGACAGCGTCGAGGAGTGCGACATAGACGCAAGCAAAGATTCCGACATAAAAAACGTGGTGCCTGCCGATATTTGCGCTCTCGTAAGACAAAGCAAAATAAACCGCATACTTTGCAACGGCAAAGCCTCATACGATTATTTTGTCAAATACAATCCGAGCATCGCAAGTATGGCAATCGCACTTCCCTCGACAAGTCCTGCCAACGCACGCTATTCACTCTCCGTCCTCGTCGCAGAATGGGAAAAAGCATTAAATGAATGAAATACATAAACAGCGATGAGTCGCTGTTTTTTTATAATATAGTCGTAACTCCTCTAAATAAAATAACCCCCTCTTTCCGGACACGCCGGTATTTCTCAAATAAACATTAAATGTAACTTTCCCCCTTCCTTAGGTGTTTCCCCTATTCCGTTCCCCCCTCTGCTCAATGTTTGAGGGAACCCACGGAACTGCTCCGCAGGGGGACACACTCAGCCTTCGCATAAATAGTGACATTTCTCTATCTATGCCACGCGCTTTGTGCGCCGCTACGCAACAGAATGGCGCAGTCGCTTGTACTAATCGTCAAGCTCGGCGTTCGATTTGCTCGCCGCCTTGCGGCTCGAAACGCCGAACACACACATACCGTTTATAAGTTGTTACTCTTGAATGCTGACGAAATAAAAATAAGGGCTTCAAATAGATAAAGAACAAGAAAACACCCGTTCGAGACAAAACCAAGTGTGCTGAAGCACACGATTTTGTAGCGAACGGGTGTTGCCGCTTTTATTTGCCGCCGTGCGTTCTTATTCGGAACGGAGAGCAATGGCAGGGTCTTTCTTCGCAGCAATTCTCGAAGGAATGAAACCTGCAAGCATACTGAGAAGAATGCTGATGGCAAACATAAGGAGACATTGCCACCAGACGACTTGCATAAGTCCTGAAATCTTAAAGACAGCTTTGAGAATTGCACTACCCGCGAAAGAAAGCGCAACGCTGATGATGATGCCGATTATACCGGAGTATCCGCCGAGTATTGCGGATTCAGCGATAAATACGCGCGAAATATCTCTCTTTCTCGCGCCGATTGAGCGAAGCACGCCGATTTCCTTGCGACGTTCGAGAACGGAAGTGTAAATGATGATTGCAATCATTATGGTAGACACTATAAGCGAGATTGCGGCAAATCCGACGAGTACGCCCGTAATTGTGTTGACCATAGTGTTGACAAAGCCCATAATGGTCGACAGAGTGTCTCCGTACACTATTTTATCTTCGGGTCGGTTATCCGCCTCGACCATAGCGTTGTATTCGTTGATAAACGCCACAATCTTGTCTTTTGCCTCAAACGACGTACAGTAAAACTCAATGGAGTTGGGGTTTGCAAGCTCTGCAACGCCAAACGCTCTCATAACTTCTTTGACGAGAACGTCGCCGTCCTCGGCTCTGTCGTTTGAAAAATCGATTCTGGTAGTGCCTGCCTCGAGTTTAACTTTGGTATAGTCCTCGTCAAGGTTGATGCAACTTCTATACCAATTTTGGTTGTCGGCTTTTGCTTCGGTCTCGAGAGCCTGCAATCTTTGAATTGCGGGATGCTCCTGCGCTTTTTGAATGAGCGTTTTGGTAAGCTCGCGCGTATAACCGACTACACCGTTTATCGACGTGACGGTAACGCCGTCGCGAGGTCTGATAACGCCGACGACTTTGACGGTAATCGGGTCTTTGGAGTCAACCCACGCTTTGCTTTGCTCCGTATGGTCGTGCGCAGTCCACGTTTGTCTTGCTTCGGGAGCGTCGGGATTGTCGCATTCGAGATAATACGAATCGGGCAAAATCTTATATTCGAGGTTCAGAAGTTCATCGATGTTGGTGCTTCTGGCTGCCCATTTTTTGTTCATAACAGCTTGGATAACTTCTTCTTGAGATTGAAGTCCGAGCATAAAGAGTTGATAGTCGAGAAGTTGGTTCTTGTTGTCCACCACGACCACCAATTCGTCGTCTCTTGTCGGCCATTTTGACTTTTCTCCGACGAGTTCGTATTGAGATTCGAGAAGTTTTTGGTTTTCCGAAATCTCCGTCCAAGACGAGAACATCGAACCCGAGGACGTAAATGTCTGAATCATACTGAGGTAGCCGCTTCCGTCCGACGAACCCGAGCCGTCGTCGAGCATACTCTTTATTTCATCCGGCAAATCATCCAAAACGCTTCCCATAACCTCGGAATACGGATTGACCTTCATATATCTGCTGTCTTTCTCGGGGTCTTGAATAAACGCATTGAAGTTTACGCCGTAATTGTATTTTATCGAAGCCCAAGATTTTATCTTTTCCTTATTCGTTTCGACGTATTCGGCAAACGGAGCGAGATTGTTTTTTCTAATCAAATCGTCGATATGTCCGACGAGGTTGCCGAGGAAACGCTTCGTGTAGATTTCGTCCGTTTGAGGGTTGGTCGGACGGTTGGCGCTGTCCGCGTCTTCTTCGGATACGATTCCCAAAATGGCGTTTACGTCCGCCGAACCGCTGCTGATAGTGAGAGGATAAGTCGAAAGCGCGCTCTCCTCGAGACCCTTAACGTAGTTTGACGCGCCTGACGAGAGCGAAAGTACAAGCACTATGCCGATAATACCGATAGAGCCTGCGATGCTCGTAAGAAGCGTTCTGCCTTTCTTTGCCAACAGGTTGTTCCAAGAAAGAGAGATTGCGGTGGACAGTTTCATTGCCGCCCTGTCCGCTTTTTTCCATTTGAGGAATCTTTCTTTGAATGATTTTTTCTTTGGCTTTTCGACCACGCCGTTATTATTTTCGATTTTTTCAACGATAACTTCGTCTATGACTTCGCCGTTTTCGGATACTTCGACTTGCTCGATTTCGACTACGCCGTTTTCGTCGTCGCTATTAGTCTCTCCCTCGGCTTGAGAATCGAACGGCATAGAGTCTCCGACCACTTCGCCGTCTTTCAAATACACGATTCGTGTGCTGTATTCTTCCGCCAAAGACGGATTGTGCGTAACCATAACCACGAGCCTGTCTCTTGCAACCTCTTTGAGCAAATCCATAACCTGAATGCCCGATTCGCTGTCCAAAGCACCCGTCGGCTCGTCCGCCAAAATAATTTCGGGGTTATTTACAAGCGCACGAGCGATTGCGACGCGCTGCATTTGACCGCCCGAAAGTTGGTTCGGCTTCTTCTTTGCCTGAGAGGCAAGACCGACTTTTTCGAGAGCTTCCATAGCTCTTTGGCGTCTTTCTTCTCTCTCAACGCCCGCAAGAGTGAGGCTCATTGCGACGTTTTTGAGAATATTCATATGAGGAATGAGGTTATACGATTGAAAAACGAAGCCGATACGGCGATTTCTGTAAGTATCCCAGTCAACGTCGTCGTATTCCTTGGTGGAAACGCCGTCAATCTGTATATCGCCGCTCGTATAGCGGTCAAGACCGCCGACGATGTTCAAAAGAGTGGTTTTTCCGCATCCGGAAGGTCCTAAAATAGAGACAAATTCGTTTTTCCTAAATTCGATTGATACTTTATTGAGCGCAAGGACGCTTTCTTCGTCAACCTTGTACTCTTTGGTTATATCTATAAGTTTAAGCATAAAGCTCCTGAAAATTTATTTTTATTTGGCACTTAGCAGACCGAAACGGCGAATTCTGCCAGAAAAATTCCCGTCGCAAGTTTGCAAAACAATCGGAATATCATTCTCCGAAACGGCGATTTCCATACTTCATATCGCCGCAAAACAGGCGCAAATACGCGCGCTACGCAAACTCGTATATCTACTAATCTTATACATATTAACACAAATAAACACCATTGAAAAGCGTTTTTTCAAAATTACTCGACATTTTATAATTTTTGTATAGTTTTACTACAAATGTATTGCAAAATTACTGTAATACGCAAAATATTGCCGTTTTTCGCTGCTTTTCCTAATATATACACCGCCTTGCATCGACTTGCAAAATACAGAACTTTGGAATAAAGAATAAAAAAATATACGATTCGTGTATTATAACGGCAATATCGGGTGCAAAATAACAAAAACACGCGGTGCAAATACACGCATCGTATTTTTACACTTGTACTTACAAATAAAAAGCACCGCCTCGTATGCGGTGCCGATTGAACTTTTTACATAATTCGCGCAAAAATACTAATCGTGTCTTTTAAGAGTCCTCAAATAGTCCTTGACCTCATTCGACACTTGTCTGCTTTCAATCGTTTTTTGTATGCTTTTGTTGTGCGTCCACGTCTCGAGCCTGCCGTCTTGCAAGGCTTTGACCGCAACGTCGTATCTTTTGACCAACGCCATACTCATATACCAAGCAACGGCAATCTTGACGTAGTACTCGTCCGACTTTAGACCTATCACTTTTTCAAATTTTTCAAAAGTAAACTCGTCGTCGAGATAATGTCGCATTGCGCACACTATTCCGAAACGCACGGTGTACGTCTTGTCGGAATCGAGCCATTCTTCGATATAATTCCAAAGCACGTCTTTATTCTTTGCAAACGTTTTGGGATTGAAAGTGTCGCAAACCGCCCAGTTATCGACGTATGGCAAAAACTCTTTCGTAAGTTCTATGGATTTGGCGAAGTCGTCGCATTCGGACACGAAAAAAGAATGCAACAGATTTTCTTCGTAATACCGATGCGGAAGCGTTTTCAAAAACGACGGCAAATCTTCTTTTACGAAATCGGAATCTTTGAGCAGCGTTTTTGCGATTTTGCGAAGCAGAGGAACTCTCACTCCGATTACGCTTTCCTTATCCGTCGTCGGCATAAGCGCAGACTGAAAATCTCTATACGCTTCGTCGCGATTTTCAAACAACAACTTTTCTATCTTGGTCATACTTTCAGTTCTTCTCTTTTTCAATATAATCGACAAGTGCCTCGCAGCCTTCGACGATGTCGTTGTAGGTTCTTTCAAAATCTCCCGTCCACCACGGGTCGGCAATGTCTCTCGGACAATTCGTAAAGTCAAGCAATCGACGCACCTTGTCGCTTGCGCCGATTATATTGTATATTGCTCTGACGTTTCGTTCTTCCATTGCGATTATCAAATCGTATTTGTCCTTGTCCGCTCTTTGTAATACCGTGGCGCGATGCGGCAAAACTTCTATGCCCTTTTCCACAAGTTTTCTGCGAGCGGGAGGATAAACGGGATTGCCTTCTTCCTCGTGTGAGGTTGCGGCGGACGCAATGAAAAACTCGTTTTGCAATCCGCGCTTTTTAACGACGTCGGTCATTATGCACTCCGCCATAGGAGAGCGGCAAATATTGCCGAGGCACACAAACATAATTCGTATCATATCAGCATTCAAAAACGAACGACAGAGGTCCGTCCTGCTCCTGTTCGATAAACATATGCGCTCCGAAAACGCCGTTCTTTACGACGACGCCTTCGTCTCTTACTTTCTGCGTAACTCTCTCGTAAAGCTCTCTTGCTCTGTCGGGCAATTCCGCATTGCCGAAATCGGGGCGATTGCCCGTACCTTTTCCGAGAGTTCCCGCGAGGGAGAACTGCGACACGAGGAGAATTTCTCCGCCTGCTTGTTTGATGTCCAGATTCATTTTGTCGTTGTCGTCTCTGAACACTCTGAGTTTTGTCAGCTTGCGCGCGAGATAATCCGCCTGCTGTTCGGTATCGCCTTTGCTTATGCCGAGAAACACGGTAAGACCGCTCGGTATTTCGCTTATAAGTTTGCCGTCCACATAAAGTTTGGAACGGAACGTGCGCTGTATCAATGCTCTCATTGTATATCTCCGAATCGTATGTTTATATCTTGATTTTTGCAGAATAAAACTACCGTTTTGCATTTTTATTCTGTTTTTGTCGTTTTGAGATACGACGTAATAATTGCCCTTTTATTGCTTTTTTTCCGCACTTGAATCTGAAAAACGCTCGTCCTTTTTCTTGCCGTTCTTAGGCGGAGGAGTTGCAAGATACTGATAAAAATTGCACTCTAATTCGCTGTTGTAAAGTTTTCGTATTTTGTCCGCGCGTTTGCCGTAATACTTTTCAAAAGCCTTATACGACGTAATCGTATACACGCACCATTCGTCGAGTTTGCTCGTCATAATGCCGAAATCTCTATAAAGCGTTTTGAGTTCCGACTCCTGCATAAGCCTTTCTCCGTACGGCGGATTGGTTATTATAACTCCGTGAGAAAAACGCGAAGAAACGTCGCGCATATCCGATACCTGAAAATGTATTTTGTCTTTGACGCCCGCTCTTTCGGCGTGTTTTAAGGCAAGTTTTATTGCGTCTTTGTTTATATCGAATCCGCTTATATGCAATTCTACGTCGCGATTTATAAGGCTTTGCGCCTCGTCTTGCACGATATTTCGCACCGTCGGAGCGTTTGAAAACTGTTCGCACGCAAAATTTCTATTCATACCAGGGGCAATATTCATTCCTATCATACTTGCTTCGATAGGTATCGTTCCCGAACCGCAAAACGGGTCTATAAGCGCGCGTGACGGATTCCACACGGACAGCATTATCATTGCCGACGCAAGCGTTTCTCTTATCGGTGCGTCCCCGAGATAAGTGCGATAGCCTCTTTTGTGCAAACCGTCTCCGGACGTATCCAACGTTACGGTTGCAACGTCGTTTTGCAAAGACACTTCTATATCGTATTCGGCTCCGTTCTCGTCGAACGAGCCTTTATATACGGTTGAAAGTTTTGCGATAATCGCTTTTTTCGTTATACTTTGAACGCTCCTCAACGCAAAAAGTTTGCTTTTCGACGATTTTGCGTCAACCACGATTTTTGCGTCTTTTGGCAAAATATCCTGCCAACGCATCGAATAAACGCCCTCGAAAAGCATATCGAAAGTTTCCGCTTCGAAAGAGGCAAGGACGATTCTTACTCTGTTTGCGGTGCGCAAAAACACGTTGCTTCTCACAACGTCTTTGAAGTCTCCCTCAAAAGTGATTCTTCCGAAATTTGCGCCGCTCGGCTCGTATCCGAGGC
The DNA here is from genome assembly GCA_002478945.1 of Christensenella sp. UBA7588. Classification (GTDB taxonomy): domain Bacteria; phylum Bacillota; class Clostridia; order Christensenellales; family CAG-917; genus CAG-475. Next base: position 135,438 of record DLKM01000028.1, on the reverse strand, counting down.
GCATAAGTTCACGCTTGGTTACCGCCTCTATACCGCTTGCAACGGCAACTTCGATGTTGAGTTTTCCGTCAAATATACTGTCCATTTTATTCTTTGAGTTTTGCTTGTCTTTTGTGCGATTTCGCAATACAAGCATTTTAAGCACGCATTTTGGAGCGATAAAATGCTTTTATTGCGATTATACTTTAATAACGTCTTTGATTACTTCGCTTGCTAAGAGCATACCTGCAATGGCAGGAGCAAAACTTATGCTCCCCGGGATATGTCTGCCCTTTTCCGTCGGAGTGTCTTTGGGGATGACGGGTTCTTCCTTTGAATAAACCACTTTGAGTCTTTTGATTCCGCGCGCTTTAAGTTCCTTGCGCATAACCTTGGCAAGCGGACAAACGCTTGTGGAAAAAACGTCGCTTACCTCGAACTTGGTACCGAGTTTATTGCCCGTTCCCATACAGGATATAATTTCCGTACCTGCCAGTTTCGCGTTTTGAATAAGAGCAAGTTTTGCACTTACCGTGTCTATCGCGTCCACGACGTAATCGTATAAAGACAAATCCACCTCGTCTGCCGTATCGGGCAGATAAAACAAGTCGTACGCTTTCGTTTTGCAATCGAAATTTATACTCTTTATTCTCTCGATTGCAACCTCCGTTTTCTTTCTTCCGAGCGTATCTACGGTCGCGAGAATCTGTCTGTTGAGATTGCTCGCCGAAAACACGTCGTTGTCAAGCACGTCAATCGTGCCTACGCCTGCTCTGGCAAGTCCTTCGACGACGTATCCGCCGACTCCGCCGACTCCGCATACAAGCACTTTTGCGTTCTTAAGCAAATCGACGCCGTCTCCTATAAGCATTCGGGTTCTCGTATACAAATCGTCCATATCAGTTCAGTACGCCTCTGCGACGCAGTTCCTCCGTTGAATTTTCTCGTTTGGGTTTTTCCTCTTTCGTTACCCACGCTCCGAGCGTGTTTGCGTCTCTTTCGCAATAGAGGTCGTAATAATTCGCTTTGCCTTCCGCTCTCATTTGTCTGAATTTTTTGCCGTTGCACCAGATAGTGGACGGAATGCCTACGACGAGCAAATACAGCGGACCGCTCAGTAGCGATTGCACGGTGTGTCCGTACTCGTGTATGCGTGCGTCCTTTTGCCAAAAATCGGGACGATTGCCGTTGACGAATATAAACGCGCCCATAGACACGCCGCCCCAGTTTCCGTCGTGATAGGTAAGGACTGCGCCGTGGTAAAACTCGTGCTTGCAATGCGCGTATCTGAGAAAATAGCAAAACCCGAGAAAAGTCTGCAAAAAGCCCCAAGTGCATTGAACGAGCCAATACAGCGCAAATTTGATTCCTTTGACAAATTTCATAATCGCAATCCTCTTTTGGAATATTCTACTACACATCAATCGCAAAATCAACCTCAAGGCGCACTCCCGCATCTCAAAATCGCACGAGCGAAATTTTTAGCGTTTTCAAGGTCGAAATAAAACTTTTGCAAAAACCGAAAACACGTTTGACATCAACACGATAGGTGTATTATTATATAAGCAGTAGCAAACGAGGATTGAGATATGTTGCACAGTTGTTTTCCAGAAAGATTGAAATCTCTCCGTCAGGAGAAGAATATGCTCCAGCAAGACCTTGCGGAGCATTTGAAAGTGTCAAAATCCACGGTATCGGGCTGGGAAGTCGGCAGAAATCAACCCAACTACGACACGCTTATCGAGCTTAGCATTTTCTTCGGCGTATCCGTAGACTATCTTATCGGAAGAAGAAACTACTGACGTTTCGATATTTTGTAACGCAAATCTTGCGAGAGCGCAAAGCTCTCGCTTTTTATTTATCCGAACTTACGCTTAACCTCGAACTCGACGTTAAGCCGTCGCTTCCCTCATTTAGGTAATTTGACTTGTACTATCATAAAAATAGTGGTATACTGTTATAAATTATATAAACCATACAAGGAAGTTTTATGGACATTATTATAAGCGGTCTCGGCGCAGTCGGCAGCATTTTGATGCAGGAACTTGCGGACGAAGGTCACAACATAGTAGTCGTGGACATCAACGGCGAGAAAGTCGAAAATGCCGTGGAAAAGTACGACGTCAAAGGCGTTATCGGCAACGGCGCAAGCTCCTCCGTACTCAAAGAAGCGGGCGTGAGCTATGCGGACTTGTTTATCGGCGCGACCAACCACGACGAGCTTAATATTCTTTGTTGCATAATCGCAAAGAAACTCGGCGCGAAAAAAACGATTGCACGCGCGTCAAAACCCGAATATCTCGACTTGTTCAAAAACGAAGGCGACCTCGGGTTGAGCCTTATGGTAAATCCTCAATACGAAGCGGCTTTGGAAATAAGCCGTATGCTTCGCTTCCCCTCCGCGATAAAAGTCAACGAATTCAGCAACGGAAAGGTTGAACTCGTGGAATTCAGAGTATCTGCCGATTCCGACCTCGTCGGGCTTTCGCTCAAGCATCTCGGAGACAAATTCAAGGCAAAAGTCCTCATCTGTGCCGCTCAAAGAGAGGGCAAGGCGATTATTCCTACGGGCGATTTCGTGATTCAGCCCGAGGACAGACTTTTCCTTACGGCAACCGCAAAGGACATCTCTCTTTTCTTCAAGCAACTCGGTTGGAACAGACAAGCGAAAGACGCGATTATCGTCGGCGGTTCAACCACGGCTTATTATCTTTGCGGCGAACTTGACAGAATCGGCATCCACGCAAAACTCATAGAAAAAGACCGCAAAAAAGCGGAACAATTCTCACAGGATTTCAAAAAAATCAACGTCATTCTCGGCGACGGCACCGACCAGGATTTGTTGAAAGAAGAAGGCATATCTACGGTTGACGCTTTCGTCGCGCTTGGCAATATGGACGAACAAAACATCATAATGAGTATGTTCGCGGCGTCTCAAGACGTGCCGAAAGTCATTACCAAAATCGACCAGTTGAGTTACTACGATATGTTGCAAAAAAGCGGCATTTACAGCGCGGTTTCCACCAAAAACTCAACCGTCGACCACATAGTCAGATTCGTCCGACTTATGAACAACACAAAAGGCAGTACCGTCAAGAGAATGTTTCACATCATCGACGATTCGACCGAGATTCTGGAATTCGAAGCGAAAGAGAATTTCAAAAAATTCGATATTCCCCTTCAAAGCCTCAATCTCAAGAAACATTTGCTCGTGGCGGGCATTATCCGTAAAGGCGTGCTTATCACACCTTCGGGTCAAGACGTCATAAAAGAGGGCGACAACGTCATCATCGTCACTCTCGAAGAAGGTCTTGACGATTTGAAAGACATATTGGACAACTAAGGGCAGATTATGAATATACGTCTGTTGACATTCGTGCTTGGCGAAATTGCCATTATAATCGGTGCGCTGATGTGCATACCGCTTTTTATGGCTATCGGATACGGAGAAAGCACGACTATATTAGGCTTCGGCATAGCGGTCGGAGCGTGCCTCGTGCTGGGAATAATCGGCATAATAGTAAGGCCGCCGAAAGATAAACGCGATATGCGCTCGTCGAGCGGTTTTGCAATGTGCGGTTTGTTCTGGATTTTCATTGCGCTTATCAGCGCGATTCCGTTTAGAGTTTCGGGATACGTCCCCAACTATATCGACGCGATTTTCGAGACGATTTCGGGTTATACGACAACGGGTTCAAGCATACTTCGCAACGTCGAATTGCTTCCCAAATCCCTGCTTTTCTGGCGTGCGCTCACTCAATTCATCGGCGGTATGGGCGTGCTTGTATTCGTCATTGCGTTAATTCCCAAAAACGACAAAATGTCCACGGCTTTGGCAAAAGCGGAAGTCCCCGGACCTCAATTCGGCAAACTCGTAAGCAAATTGCGCTTTTCGTCGATGATTTTGTATGCAATATACATTGTGATGACAATGATATTGGTTGGCATACTCTGCGCGCAAAAAATGCCCGTTTTCGATAGTTTCTGCACCGCGTTCTCAACGGCTTCCACGGGCGGTTTCGGCATAAAAGCGGACAGTATTGCGGCATACAACAGCGTGGGAATAGAAGTTACGCTCACGGTGTTTATGCTGTTGTTCTCAATAAATTTCAACGTGTTCTATCTCATTATCGTAGGACACTTTATCAAAGCGGTACGCAACGAAGAACTGTTCTGGTTCCTCGGTATATACGCGGCGGCAGTAGCGGTTATCGTGACCGACCTCTGCACGCAAGGCGGATATGAGGTAGGTCAGGCATTCAGAGACGTTACGTTCAACGTATCATCGGTTATGAGTACGTCGGGATTCGGCACGGCAGATTTCACAAAGTGGCCGCTTCTTTCTCGTATAGTACTTCTCGGCATTATGTGCATAGGCGGTTGCGCAGGCTCTACGGCAGGCGGTATAAAAGTATCGAGAGTCGTTATGCTCGGCAAAACGTCTTTCCTCAACCTCAAAAAGACCATTTCTCCGCGCTCGGTATATACCGTTAAAATGGACGGAAATCCCGTTGACGAAGCGACGTTGCGCAATGCGCAAAGTTTCTTTATCCTCTATGCCGCGATTTTGGTTGCGTCTACCCTGCTTATTTCCATCGAAAAGCACGGCTTTTCTGCGGAATTCAGCGATTTCGAGACCAACTTCTCGGCAGTCATAACTTGCTTCAACAACGTGGGTCCCGGTCTCGGCGCAGTCGGCCCCAAAGGCAACTTTGCAGACTATAGTATCTTTGCAAAGCTCGTGCTTAGCTTCGATATGTTGCTCGGAAGATTGGAAATACTGCCGATACTGCTACTCTTTAATATTAAGTCGTGGAAAAGAGCGTAAATAATTGCGCCGAATGCTAAACACGCGTCACTTATCTCTTTGAGATAACTTGACGCATATTTAGGCGCAAACGTCCTGCACAAAAGCAATCGGAGCATTGCTTTTGTGCGTAAGGTTTCGCAACCTTGAGGCGGCTCGGCGGTTGCTCAGACGGATAGTTGATGCTCACAACGACACTTCGTGGAGTTATAAACTACGGCTCCGCCTGTCTACGAGTTTCGTTTACTAATGGGGTGGGACACCCACACCCGAATAATAATTACCAACCGCGCCTATGGCGCAATACCACTACCACAACACCGCACTCAAAGTGCTTTATAGGTGAAAATATGGACGAACAAAACAATATCAACGTCGACGAAACAGTCGAAAACCAAAACGCTGTCAGCGAAGATACGCAAGCGGAAAACGAAAGTCAAACGCCTCAAACACCGCATATCGACAAGAAATTGCGCATTTTTGACGTGATTTATCTTGCGATTTGCTCGCTGTTTATGCTTGTTATGTGGTGTACGGGCTACAACTTTTTGCCGCTCGTGGCAAACGTTCTTGCAATAATTGCGGGCGTATTGATTTTTGCCAGAGTGCTTGTCAAAAAGAACGTCGGGCTTTATATGTGGATTGCGTATATGGTTTGCATCTGCGGACTGTTCGTATTCTTCCTTATCTGGGGAGCGGAGAGTTTCGGCAAAAACCTTTGGTACAATCTCGTGCTTGTGCTATTCCCCGTACTGCTTGCAACGCTCGTTTACGTCGCAAACCGCTTTATAAGCAAACAAACGGCGCTTCGCGTCACTTGCGCGGTATGTGCGTTTCTTATGGTCGGCACGGCTATTGTGTACGTTTTCTTTATGAATTTGCGTTGCCGTCCCACGGTAAAGAGTCTGCAAGAAGGTCACGACGACTATCTCAAGAGCGTTGCCGACAGATACAAAACGAACGACGACTCCCCCAACGTGTTGTTTATCCTTATGGACGATATGGCGTACAGCGATATATCGGCGTATAGTTATCTCGGCAGCGAAAACGCTACGATAAACACTCCGAATATCGATTCCATTGCCGACAACGGCATAATGATGGACAACTTCTATTCGGCGTCTCCCGTTTGCTCTCCGTCGAGATTCTCGATACTTACGGGCAGATACTCCTCGAGAGGCTATCTCGACAACGTCGTGTTCCCGAGCGATATTCAATCCAACCCGTGGTCTCCCACGCACTTCCTCAACCCCTATCAATTCCTCAACAACGTCGACGGAATTTTGGGAGACGAAATCACGTTTGCGGAAGTATTGCAAGCGGCAGGCTACCACACGGGTTGCATCGGCAAATGGAATCTCGGCGACTACGGTCAATATTTGCCCACAAACCAAGGCTTTGACTACTTCTACGGCAGTTACTACGTCAACGATATGACGCCTTACAACTGGGTTGAGGACTCCGTTGACGATGACGGCAACTTCCACTCTAAAGAAGTACGCACTCACGAGGAAAATCTCGACCAATCTCAAAGCACTCGTTTGCTCACGGCACAAATGCTCAACTTCATCAGTTCTTCGGTGGAAAACGACGAGAAATTCCTTGCCTACTACACCACACCGTGGCCGCACTTCCCAATCTATTCGGACAACAACGGCAACGGCAAGGGCGACACCAACGACGACACTTATATCGATTGCATAGAGGAATTTGACAAATATCTCGGCGACATTCTCAACTACCTCAAAACGCACAAAAAAGGCGGAGCGGAATGCACGGCAGACGATGCGGACAATCTTTATAACGATACGCTTATCATATTCACGTCGGACAACGGCCCCGGCAGAGAGGGCGTTACGGGCGATATGAGAGGCAGAAAAAACACCACTTTCGAAGGCGGTATGAAAGTGCCTATCCTTGCAAGTTATCCCAACGGAAACCTCGGCAAAGGCAGCGCAATCGAAAGCGTAAATTACAACTACTATCCGTGGACGGACAACGAAGTTCTTACCTCTTGCGACAACGTTGCAAGCAAGGTCAAATCAAGCGCAAAGACAGGCACGACCAAGCATATCGACGCAAGCAGTATGAACTTTGACTTGTTCAACACAATCTTGCGCTACTGCGGCATCACGAATGCGGACAACAGCGTATATCTGCCCTCGGACAGAATTATCGACGGTGCGGATTTGTACGACTTGTGGCAAGCAAACGTCCCCGCTTCCACGCGCGTTCACGACAAACTGTTCTACCTCAAAAAAGGCAAATGTCAAGCCGTGCAAATGGCGGTTGAGGTTGACGGAGTCGTGTACGACTTCAAGTACTTTGACAAAGTACGCACGGAAAACTCGGCGTTTATCGACCAAGTTTACAAAAACTACTTGTTCAATCTCGACACCGACCCCGCGGAAGGCTATTCAATATCCAAGGATTTGCCGTGGGTTGCAGAAAAACTCAATGCCGAACTCAAAGCGTTCCGCAAAGAGATGAAAACCAACCGCCGCGGTATTTTGTAAGAAATCGAATCAAATAAAAAGAGTTCCGACGTTTGTCGGAACTCTTTTTTATACTGCGGATTGCTCCGTCGGTATTTGTTTAATTATACGACGATTATTTATTCTCGTCGTTTTCGGTTGCGCCGTCTGCTTCGTTCGCATCCGAATCATCGTTTGCAGAATCGTTCTTTGAGTTTGCAACGCAAAGTTTTGCGATTTTTCTGAATCCGAACACCATAACAACGGCAACCACGCCGAGCGCAAACATAACTACCCAAGCCGCCAAAACGATAGATTTGAGAGTCTTTATCTCCTCTTTGTTCTCTGCGATTTGGTTTTCTGCGCTGTCAAGACGAGCCGACAATTTGTTGATTGCATCCTCAAGAGCCGTGTCCGCTTCTTCGATTTGCGTCGTAAGATTTGACTTCAACGAGACGTTGGTGTCTTCGACGTATTTGTCGTTTGCCGTCTTTGCGTTCTCGATTGCCGCCGTGAGTCTCTTGATTGCTTCGTTCACGTCGTCGGTATTAGCCTTTGTGTCAATCTTGGTCGTAAGTTCGGTTTTTGCCTCGTCAAGAGCCTTTTGCGCCGCATTTGCAACGTCCGTTTTTGCCTTTTCGACTGCCTCGTCAAGCTCGCTGCCGTGTGCGCCGAGTTGATTGAGTCTGTTGTTGATGTTGTCAATGGCATTGTTGAGATTCGTGACGGATTCGTCAACCGCCGATTGGTCTGCCTTGGCGTTGATTTTGTTCACAAGTTCCGTTTTGGCATTTTCGAGTGCCTCCGATGCCGCATTAGAGACGTCGGTCTTTGCCTTCTCTATTGCTTGTTCAAGCTCGCCGTCTTTATCTCCGAGAGTTTTGAGCGTGCCGTTGATTGTTGCGATTGCGCTGTTGAGGTCTGCAACCGCCTTATCTACGTCCGCTTGATTTGCCTTTTTGCTTATAGCCTCGGTAAGTTCGGTCTTTGCTTTTTCAAGGGCTTGTGACGCAGTATTGATTGCTTCGGCCTTTGCGTCCTCAATCGCTTGTTCAAGGTCGGCATCTTTCTTGCCGAGTGCGGTAAGCGTGCTATTGATTGTATCTATTGAGTTTTGGAGATTTTGTATAGCCTCGTCAACGTCCGCTTGACTTGCCTTGGTGTTGATTGCGGTTGTAAGCTCGGTCTTTGCGTCCTCAAGTGCTTTCGTCGCCGCGGTGGAGACATCGGTCTTTGCCTTCTCTATTGCTTGTTCAAGGTCGGTATCTTTTGCCTTGAGCGTTTCGAGCAAACTGTTAATAGTCGTTATTGAATTGTTGAGGTCTGCGACCGCTTTGTCAACGTCCGTCTTGTTTGCCTTGGTGTCGATTGCCGTGGTAAGTTCGGTCTTTGCTTTTTCAAGAGCTTGTGACGCCGTATTGATTGCTTCGGTCTTTGCATCCTCAATCGCTTGTTCAAGGTCGGCATCTTTATTGCCGAGTGCGGTAAGCGTATTATTGATTGTATCTATTGAGTTTTGGAGATTTTGTATAGCCTCGTCAACGTCCGCTTGACTTGCTTTTGTGTTGATTGCGGTCGTAAGTTCGGTCTTTGCGTCCTCAAGTGCTTTCGTTGCCGCGGTGGAGACATCGGTCTTTGCCTTCTCTATTGCTTGTTCGAGTTCACCGTCTTTATCTCCGAGCGTTTTGAGCGTGCCGTTGATTGTTGCGATTGCGCTGTTGAGGTCTGCGACTGCTTTGTCCACGTCAGTCTTGTTTGCCTTGGTATCGATTGCCGTTGTAAGTTCAGTCTTTGCTTTTTCAAGAGCTTGTGACGCTGTATTGATTGCTTCCGTCTTTGCATCCTCAATCGCTTGTTCAAGGTCGGCATCTTTCTTGCCGAGTGCCGTAAGCGTATTGTTGATTGTATCTATCGAGTTTTGGAGATTTTGTATAGCCTCGTCAACGTCCGCTTGACTTGCTTTGGTATTGATTGCGGTTGTAAGTTCGGTCTTTGCGTCCTCAAGTGCTTTCGTTGCCGCGGTGGAGACATCGGTCTTTGCCTTCTCTATTGCCTGTTCGAGTGCGCCGTCTTTGTCGCCGAGTGCAGTAAGCGTGTTGTTTATCGTGTTGATTGCGCTATGCAAATCATCGATAGATTCGTCAACGTCCGCTTTGTCTGCCTTTGCGTTAATCTTGGTTGTAAGTTCGGTCTTTGCTTTTTCAAGAGCTTGTGATGCCGCGTTGGAAACCTCGGTCTTTGCATCCTCAATCGCTTGTTCGAGTTCGGTGTCTTTCTTACCGAGTGCTGTGAGAGTGTTATTTATTAAATCGATTGAATGTTGAAGGTTTCTCACGGACTCGTCAACCGTCGTTTGATCCGCTTTCTTATTGATAGCGTCAACGAGTTCCGCCTTTGTCTCGTTAAGCACATACTTTAGCGCTTCGAATTCTTCTTGCTCGCTCAAAGTTTTGTTGCAAAGCAAGCACAAACCGTCTTTGAATTGTTCGTGATTGCATTTCTGGACGTACAAATAAGTGTAAGTGCCTGTAGTGCCGTCAAAAGAGTCCGTTTCTCCGGCAGCATAAGTATAAAATTCGTCTTTGTTCGTGTCTTTATTGTGTGCTACAAAGCAATATCCGCTCGGTAAAGCGCTGTTTACTTTTCCTTTATTCACACGCAAAGACTTAATTTTGCCGCTCAATACCGTAAACTTTGCGCCACTCGCGACGTCGAAAAAACACATAGTGTTGGCATTGCCTTTATATAACGTATCGCGCGTTGTAGACTTTACAGCAAAAGAGCAAGCGCCGTAGTTTGCCTTATCGTAAATCTCGCCGCCGCCGCTAAGAGTTATCGATTGATTCGACAAAGTTTTACCGTTCAAATCCAAATAAACGTTTGTAGTAACTTCGGGACTGTTTTGGATTGAAAAACTTGCGAAGAATTTGACGCTGTGGTTCTCCGAACTATTACACGCTTCATACCACGGATTGTTACCACTATAAAAAGCAGTTGACGTTCCTGAAAAGTCCCAGTTGGGATATACCACAACGACGGGGTCTGCTGCTTCCGCAACGGAATTTTGACTGAATCCGAGCATAAATACTGCCGTTAAACAAAGCGTTGCGACAAGCATTATGCATAACGTTTTGATTGAAAATTTCATCCTTGATTGTTTCATTTGTATATCTTCCTTAAAATTTTATTCTTTCGTTTTTCCTTGCAATCGCTTGTGCAAGGTTGGTTTCTGATGATTAATTCAATTTCGTTTGTTAGTCGTTTGATTCGTTTGCTGTTTCGTTCTTCTTTTCGGCGCGTTTTTGACGGCGGCGAAGAAGTGTTTGCTCTTTCTTGTACTGACGTTCTTTTTCTATCTGTTGAAGCGCAACGTCCATACAGCCTTTGACTGCGTCGAGAGACGCTTGGTCGTCAACTTTTATAACGGTGGGTGCTTGGCGCACTTCGATTTTGTTGTTGCTGATGTAGTTTTTGAAATCGAGATTCGGGACAATCAATTCGCAAACGATAGCGTCGTTTTTGATTTTTATTCTTACAAGACGGCTCTTGCCGACCTTGTATTCTTCATACGTCGCGTTCTTATAACGTTTGTTACCGTCCACCGCCATTGCATATCTCACGATTTCGTCATAATAAGCACGCTTATCGTAAGGCAGTTTGAGATACTTTTGCTCGAGCGTAAGTTTGTCGGTGGAAAACGCAACGTCTGCGTCGGGCTTACCGTCAGCCGCCACCTCGTCTTGCTCGATTCGTTCTTCTTGCGCGGCTTCGGTTTGCTCGTCGTCAGAGGCGTTCTCGTCTTGGCAAACAGGTGCGGATTCCTCCTCGCAAGGCTCCGAATCTTCACAAATCGGCTCCGATTCCTCTGCGACGGACTCCTCGTTTTCTTCTTCTGTCGTAGTCTCGGCATTTTCCTCGCTCGGGACGTCCGCAACTTGCGGAACGGCTTTGCGCTGGGATTTAGAGATATTGTGAAGCACGACTACGAGGGTTACAAAACTTACTATCGCAACAGCACAAGTGAGTGCTATAATGACGTAAATAGCTGTTACCATTTTTCATTTATCTCCTATACGTATTCTTATTTGACAGTAGATAATACATCACTCGGTTTTGGCTGTCAAGGCAATTAAAACATTTGTATAAAAAATACTTAGCGACGTTTAATTACCCTATAGCAAAAAACAAAAAGGACTTGATTCAATCAAGTCCTTATATATATTTTTCCTTACAAAATTCTGTTTTACGCCGTGATTGTGTTAAAGATAACGCATAGCAAAAACATAACGATAGGCACTATCGTGAAAGCAAACGATACGGAAAAAACAATCAACTCGCTTTTGGTATGTTCTTTGCTTGCTCTGCTTTTTAGTTCTTCAAGCGGTAAATCGGCAAATCCTGGTAACCAATCACACGCCTGATAAAGTTTGTATAATCCAAATATCTGCAAACCCGTGTATATTACCAAAACAATTCTTGTCCAGTCCATAGGACAATACTCATATTCTCTGACGTGTACGCAAGTCCACATTCCCAATGCCAAATTTACAATAACAGACAAAACTATTGCCGCTATTTGCCATCCGTTCGACAAATGGCTTCTGTATGAAATATACTCGTTGTATTTTTCACTTTTTTCTCCAACAGCATTAGTATCTTTGGTCTTATATTCTTTATCTTTATATACAACGGTCAAATTATGTCCTTTCGGATAATACACTACATTCATACGGTCTATGCAATAATCAGATGCCCTTGTACTGATGCTTGACATTTTGTCATTGCTATGATAGGACTCTATCTTTGACTTAACTTTGCCATCAAATACTTTAGAAAAGTCATTCACAGCTTTATCCACTGAAGTGCTCTGTACACCTATTGTGTAAAGGTTTCTCAATTTTGTTGGCATCGAATCGTTTTCTTTGAGTTCTATCATTTCGGACTTATCGAAATTATCATAATTCTTCACTTCGAAAACTTCCGCTTTTTCAGGGTAAAATGTATAATCATCTTTATACTGTTTCGTGTATTCACTACTTTCAACATTTGGCGAAAATTTCGTTACGACGTCTCCCGACGAGTTTACGGAAGAAGTGCCGGTATAACCTGTAGTCACATAAGATGTATAGGTAACAGAATATGAAGCATCGATTTTTACCCATCTTAATATCATATCAAATCCTTCAACATATTCGAGCTCAACCGAAATGTTGTCAAGATTAGAGACAAATTGCTTATATTCGTCCGATAAAGTTATATCTTTTTGACATTTTTTGCAAAAGTCTTCTTTTATGCTCTGAATCTTTTCTTTTTTTGTGGCTTCATCGTAGTCGTATATTTTTATACTATCGATAAATCTTGTTATATCGTTTTTTATCATTCGCATTTTTCCCCTTTTTGTTATATATAAAACAATACATCACATAATGATGTACGTCAAGTGTATTACATCACAAAGTGGTAAATTGTAGTTATGGAAACGGCAAAAATAATCGGCAAAAACATAAAAGAAGCAAGGAAACAAAAGGGGTACACCCAAAAACAGGTTGCCGAAAAAATGTTTATGACTCAACAACAATACAGCCGATTTGAAAACGGCGTGTTCGAGTTGAATTATGACCAGATTTTGTATCTTTGCGAGTTGTACGATATAACGCCAAACGACGTTTTCCAAAAATAAATTTTCTACGATTTTAACTATAAAAAAAGAGCAGGTGGCGTTGCTACCTGCTCTTTTTATCTTACATTACTTTTTGTAAACCAACTTCTCTATCTTGCTTTCCCACTTCGCAATCTTTTCTTCGTCGTAAGTTTCGGGAATTTTCTTTGCGATTTTTGCGGCTTTTTTGGAGCGCATAAGCATATTGTTCATCGCAAGGAGCAGAGGAAGTCTCGTCCAGCCTTTTGCGACTTTCACGACGAGGTCTTTGGGAGTCAACACGATAAGTTTGCCCGTGGCTCCGCAAGCCATATTGTTGTCGTCCACGACGCCCTTTTCAAAGAGCCAATCGAGGTCTTGCGGCTTTGCGCCGAGCAACCAACGCTTGAGTACGTCCACTCCGACGTGGTCCGCGCCGCGCATTTTGTAATATTTCACTTCGTATTGCCACAAATCTTCCTTTTTGACGGAACCCGATTTGATAATCGTATCGGCAAGAATGCAAGCCGCTTTCATAGAGTTTTCGATGCCGCTGCCTATCATCGGAATCGTCATAAACGCCGCGTCTCCGATTGCGACGTAACCGTCCGTCATCATACGCGTAAGCGGATAGCGAATGGGAATGATGCAGTTGATTCCGCCACGCACGACTTCGTCGGATATAATGGGGTTGGAGGCTTTGAGCGCGCTATATGCGTGTTCAAACACGTCCTTTGGCAATTCTCCCGCTCTGCCGATAAGTATATTGACCGTACCTGCAGGGTCGATTATGCTCCAGCTTATTCCCTCCTCTCCGAGGTGCTTGAGATACGCTCTGTTGGTGTTTTTTGGGTCCGCAACGCCTACCGCTTTCTTATTGAACGAGCGGTATGCAACGAAAATCTCGTTCTTTTGCGGAGTTGCGGTTATGTGCGCGCTCTTTGGCAATGACGCACGGAACGGAGACATTGCGCCCGAATTGTCAACGACCAAATCGGCATACACCTTTTCTCCGCCGACGACGATGCCTTTGACTTTGCCGCCCTCGATAATAAGCGAATCTACCTTTTGCCCGAGGTGGAAGTCCACAACGTCTTTTGCGCGGTCTATGTATTGTTGTGCGAGTTTGCGACGCTCGGTCGACCAATCGAGTTGGTTTTCGGGCAAATTGAGGTTGACCTCTATGCGCTCCGCAGGCGGCACGAACGTCCAGTTGCGTTTGGTAAAATATGTGTTTTCTTTCGGAAGCGGAAGCCCGAACATATCGAATGCGTCGCGATTTACGTCGTCGTGCCAGTCGTACGACACGGTATCGTAAGTGTCTTTTTCGTAAACGCTGACGTCATAACCTGCTCTTGCAAGCCTCTCGCTTGCGACCAACGACGCCATACCCGCGCCTATAAATATGATTTTCATAATTGTCCCCTATATTTTTTAACTTTATATATATTGCAAAATCTTGAAAATTATGGATTTTGCGTATTCTAACCGATTTTATTAAAAGCGCGCTTGAATTATTCGTTCAGGTTCTGCAACATAAGTTTCAACAGAGCCTGCAATACGCGTCTTTCGTTGTCCTCGAAATGATTGAATGCCACGGCGTAAAACTTGTCGTTTGCCTCGGATATTAGTTCCGCCACGGCTTCGCCTTGCGGAGTGAGTTCGAGAATCTGCTCTCTCTTGTCAACGGAAGATATATTTGCTTTGATAAAGCCTTTGTCTTTGAGTTGTTTTACGCTACGCGAAACGAGAGCCTTGGAAACACAGGCAGACGAGGCAATCTCGCTTGCCATACCGAATGTTCCTATGCTCGAAAGCACCACGACTTCGTTGGGCGTAAGGTCGTAATCTTTAAGTTCTTTCATTTGATAATCGGTGTATGAACGCAACAATTTGCGAAACGCCGAAAAATAATAAGCCGTATTTTTCGTATCCATAATCGTATTATACCATTTATTACCGTTGCTTTCAAGAAAAAGTTTACAAAATCAACGATTCTTCCGCTACTCCCGACGTTCTTTCAAAAAAGCGCAACCGTTCTTCGTGAAAACTTGCTTGTAAATTCAACGGTTTTTAACAGAAAAAATCGCTTGTCACAAGGACAAGCGATTTGAGTTTTGATTTGAGTTTTGAGCGGTTAGAATATCGAAACAGCCGTTACCATTCGATAATCATCGCGTCTTTCGCGCCGTCGTTTAAGGAAGCGAAAACGAAGCGTTTTGCTCCGACTGATTTCAGCGAATACGCAAAACCTGCATTTCCCTCGCAACCGATAAGCGCGTCCGTAACGACCGTGCCTATCTTGACGTTCATATCCTCTGCGCTGCCTATTTTGAGAACGGCGTCAAGGGTATGGAACAAGTCTGCGGTGTCGTCCGCACTCAACATATTGAGAGTGAGTGCCTTGTGCGAAACCGTGTAGGCAAACGCGTCGTCCGTTTTTGCAACGCTTACCGTCGAAGAAACGTAAAGCGAATCGGGAACGTATTTCACAAAGAGGCTGTACGGGAAAGAATTCATATCCGCTTTTATTTGCGAAAGGTCGAGTTTTGCGACGATGTTGAAATCCGCTCCGCCGTTTTCCGTAAACTCGGACAAATCAATCTGCATCAACGTTACGGGAATCTCTCTTTCTCCGAGCTTGATTATTCCGCCGTTGTTTTTATAAAACACGGTTTGGGCAAGCGCGCCCAACTGTTTGTCGTCAAATACCAGACTGCTCGGATTTTCGCCCGAATCTTCGAGCGTTTTACCCTCGAGAGCGGAAAAATCGACGTAATAACCGTTGTATCCCTTGCCGTCCTCTTTTGCGATAAGACCGCCGAACTTGCCGTTTACGTTGCTTTGCAAGGCGTTGAAATCATCTTCGCCGAAAGCGTTGGGACAAAGTTCGTTTTGGTCGACGTCCTGCGAAATTATTTTAAGTTGAGCGGCGGTTTTGAACAAATCTATATCGTATTTTTTCAACACGAAGAAGTAGATTCCCGCAAGCACGAGTGCAAGTATCAGAATAATTGCAAACACGCTTATCAATATTTTTTTTAATACTTTCATTTTATTCCTCCGTATATATGCAAGCCGCGATTTGCGCTCGCTATACAGATATTATAGCACTTTGTGCGCCACAATGCAATATATGCTTCGACTTGCACGATTTTGCATCGGCAAGACGTTGCTTTGCAAATTGCGTTTTATAAAAAAATCGCTTGCCTTGCGACAAGCGATTTTCGTCGTATTATTAAAGTTGCGGACCTGCGGGAACGAGTGCTTTGCCGTGAGCGTTGCCTTCGTACTTCGCAAAGTTCTTGATGAAGCGACCTGCAAGGTCAACCGCTTTCTTGTTCCAATCTTCGACGTTTGCATAAGTGTCGCGCGGGTCGAGAATGCCGCTGTCCACACCTGCAAGTTGAGTCGGCACTTCAAAGTTGAAATACGGAATGGTCTTGGTGGGTGCTTTGTCGATGTCGCCGCTCAAAATCGCGTCGATGATGCCTCTGGTATCCTTTATGGAGATACGCTTGCCCGTGCCGTTCCAACCCGTGTTGACGAGGTATGCTTTCGCACCGCTCTTTTGCATCTTCTTGACGAGTTCCTCTGCATATTTGGTGGGATGCAATTCGAGGAACGCTTGACCGAAGCAAGCGGAGAAAGTCGGAGTCGGCTCGGTTATGCCGCGCTCGGTACCAGCAAGTTTTGCGGTAAAACCGGACAAGAAGTAGTATTGCGTTTGCTCGGGCGTGAGAATGGAGACGGGCGGCAATACTCCGAATGCGTCTGCGGACAAGAAGATAACGCTCTTTGCGTCAGGAGCCGCGGAAACGGGGCGAACGATGTTCTTGATATGGTCGATAGGATAGGAAACACGAGTGTTTTCCGTCACGCTCTTATCTGCGAAATCGATTTTGCCGTTTTCGTCCAAAGTTACGTTTTCAAGCAAAGCGTTGCGTTTGATTGCGTTGTAAATGTCGGGTTCGGAATCCTTGTCGAGGTTTATGACCTTTGCATAGCAACCGCCCTCGAAGTTGAATACGCCGTTGTCGTCCCAGCCGTGTTCGTCGTCGCCGATAAGCAAACGTTTGGGGTCGGTGGAAAGAGTGGTTTTGCCCGTGCCTGAAAGTCCGAAGAAGATTGCGGTGTTTTTGCCGTCCATATCGGTGTTTGCCGAGCAATGCATAGACGCAATGCCTTTGAGCGGCAAATAATAGTTCATCATAGAGAACATACCTTTCTTCATTTCTCCGCCGTACCAAGTGTTGATGATTACTTGCTCGCGGCTCGTGATGTTGAATACCACCGCCGTTTCGGAGTTGAGACCGAGTTCTTTATAATTCTCCACTTTTGCTTTGGACGCATTGTAAACTACGAAATCAGGCTCGAAGTTTTCAAGTTCTTCCGCAGTCGGCTTGATAAACATATTCTTGACAAAGTGCGCTTGCCAAGCAACTTCCACGATAAAGCGGATAGCCATACGAGTGTCCTTGTTTGCGCCGCAGAATGCGTCCACGACAAACAATCTCTTGTTTGACAACTCTTTGATTGCGATGTCCTTGACCGCTTTCCACGCTTCTTGAGATGCGGGATGGTTGTCGTTCTTGTATTCGTCCGAAGTCCACCAAATCGTGTCTTTGGAGTTGTCGTCGACGACGATAAATTTGTCCTTGGGCGAACGACCCGTATAAACGCCCGTCATAACGTTGACTGCGCCGAGTTCGCTTACCTGACCTTTTTCATAGCCTTGAAGTTCGGGCTTGGTTTCTTCCTCAAACAACATCTCGTAAGAGGGGTTGTACACCACTTCGGTCGTACCTGTGATACCGTATTTTGTCAAGTCGATATTTTTCATAAATATCATCTCTCCTTATAAAAAATCTTTATTTCGCACCGCGCCGATTGACGAGATACGAATTATTTTACCGTATTAAGGATATTTAATATCCATTGCCGTTATTATACAATATTCTGCGACAAAATAAAAGTAAATTTTTATCAATAAAAATATTTAGCAAATGTTTAAGAAAATTTTAAGGGTTGTTTTGTTTTACCGCTTGTTCCGCTCTCGTTCAAGGCACACTTATCAACAAATCGCTTATTGCGTGCTTATACGCGGAATGTGTCCATTCGAAGCGTAACCTATACACGGTATGTATGATTTCGAAGACGGGATTCGAGCCGCAAGGCGGCGAGCCTTTGAGCGCCGAACTCGACGATTAGTACCGTCCGACTGTGACGTGTTGTTGCGTAGCAGTCACACAAAGGACGGTGGCATAATGAGAGAAATATCCCTATCTATGTGAGTGCCGTTGTCTCCCCCGCGAGCGATGTTTTCCATTGTAGAGGAATGTCCCTATACGAGTGGCGGGAGAAATACCGGCGTGTCCGGAAAGAGGGGGTTATTGTATTTAGAGGAGCTACGATACACTCTGTTAAAAACGCACTTAATGCGCTCTAACACAGTTATTCGCTCAACACCCCACCCCTATATTATAAACGCGTCAAATAGATGGATAACGCGAAAGCGCGCGTCCGAGACAAAACCCAACGTACAAGGCGTACGTGATTTTGTAGCGGATGCGCGCTGCCAAAGTCAGGCGCTATTTGACGCGTTTATACAAACGAGTTGTATATGGCGTTGATAGCCTTCTCGTAATCCGTTGCGTCCACCGCAACGATTATATTCAGTTCGGAAGAACCTTGGTCTATCATTCGGACGTTGACGTTGCTGTCGGAGAGGGCTTTGAAAAGAGTTGCGGCGGTGCCGCGGCGCGACGCCATATTGTGTCCGACGGTTGCGATGAGAGCAAGACCGCTGTGTATCTCTATATTGTCGGCGTTGAGCAGTTTCTGCAGGCTTGCAAGCACTTTTTGCATTTTGCCTGCGATATACTCGTCTCTCACAACAACGGACAGAGTGTCTATTCCCGACGGAATATGCTCGAACGGTATCCCCTCTGCCTCGAGAACGGACAATGCCTTTCTGCCGAAACCTATCTCGGAATTCATCATATCTTTTTCGATATTTACGATTGTAAAGCCCTTTTTGCCCGCAATACCCGTTACTACGCAATCTCCTTTGGGCAGGCTTTTTTCTGCAACTATCATAGTTCCCTCGCAAGAGGGATTGAACGTATTTTTGACGTTTATCGGAATGCCTGCGCTTCGCACGGGGAAAATAGATTCGGGATGCAACACTTCCGCCCCCATATACGAAAGTTCTCTCAATTCTCTGTAACTCAAGCAATCGATTAAGGCAGGATTTTCCACTATGCGAGGGTCTGCACGCAAAAAACCGTCCACGTCCGTCCAGTTTTCGTAAACGTCGGCGCACACCGCTCTTGCGACGAGCGCGCCCGTTATATCCGAGCCGCCTCTCGAAAAAGTTTTGATGTTATCTTTGCAATCCGAGCCGTAAAAGCCCGGAATGACCGCATACTTTACGCCGTCGAGCCTCTTTTTTATAAGTCCGAGCGAATACGAGGTAAGCAATCTTCCCTCGTCGTCGAATTTTATCACGTCGGCGGCGTCCACAAACTCGAATCCGAGTTTTGCGGCAAGTAATCGCGCGCACAGATACTCCCCTCTCGAAGCGGCGTAATCGCTCGTTTCGCTACGCTCGATTCTGTCTTTTATATCGTCGAGCGCGGGAAAAACGTCAAAATCTATATCGAGGCTTTTGACCATATCGGAAAAGCGTTTTTTCACGACTTCGAATGACTTTGAACAGTTGCCGTTTCTCTTTTTCTCGTCGTAACACGCATATAGCGCGTCGGTAATTTTGACGTCGGTTACGTTGCGTTTCCCGGGTGCGGAGACAACGATAAAGCGCCTGTCCGCATCACTGTCTATAATCTTGATAACTTGCGATACGGTGGCGCCGTTTGCCATTGACGTTCCGCCGAATTTACATACTTTCATACCTTTCTCCGGTAAAAGTATATTCCGCATCGGCGGTGTCGTATGACCTTTGTCTATAATAATTTTAGTTTGTCGCTATTTGATTTTTTTGGCTTCGAAATAATATCTCTTTTCTTCGGCCTCTCCCATAGAAAACGCCTTTCTGCAAAGAGTTCCGTTTTTCAGGACGTAACCGAAAAGTTCCTCTTTCTTTATCTTCGGCATAACGATAGCCACGCCCTCGTTTTCCGCCGCCACGGCACGCAAATGTTCGATACCGTGGATATAATCCACCGAGCAACTTTCGTGCGAGCCGAGATACTCGTCTATTGCCGTTTGAATGTCCTTTATTGCCTTTGCGCCGTTTGAGTCTACGCAAAGAGTGAACTCTCCCGAACTTCCGAACGCACCCACACGCTCATCTCCGCAAAGTTTTGACTTCATAAAATCTTCAAAGTCTTTGCCTGCGCCGAAAACGAAGCGATGAATAGGCTCGAAAACGATTCCGTCGTCGTGCAAATTTTCCACCTCGCAAAGCGCGAATCTTGCGGGATGCGTTGCCTTTTGCGTATCGTCCAAGCCTTCTTTGACCTTGTTCCAATGCGCTTGCGCCGTGGCAAGAGAATGGTTGCCGTCGCCAACGGCAAAGATAAACTCGTTCTTTTCGTTTCCGTAAAGATTCTGCACCGAGCGTTCGTAGCAATCGAAAACGTTGATAACTTTCTTTGCGTCCACTCTGTAGCCGAGCAGATGTCCGCCGCCCATATTCAAATCGAAATCGTAAAGTTTTTCGTTTTCGTCACGCTCCGCCCAAAGTTTTTCAATCACGCTCTTTTTTCTGTCGTCGATAAGGAGCATAATATGCGGCAATTCGACGGGTGCGTTTTCTCTTATCTTGAGGCGAGGCGGTATGCGGTCGAGAACGACTCCTTCGGTGGACTTAATCGCCGCCGTCGACGGATGCGTAAAGCAATAATCTTCGAGGTCCACAGCCAAAACGACTCCGAGCCTCGACACGCCGCTTGCCGTCGTCCTTTTTACAAGCACGAAACTGTCTTTGAGCGTTTTGAAAAATCCGCCGTCTATGTAGTCCTGCATAGTGCGGTTGATTGCGTCTATGCGTTCTTGTTTGTCGTCGTCCTCGAGGTAAACTTCGGGAAAAACGAGTTTGAGCGTACTCGGCGCGTCTCCTACGAAATTCGCAAGGTCTTGCCAATACTTACGCTCCGAAGTAAACTGGTCGCAAGCGACGACCGACCATTTTTTGTGGTCGCACCCAGACGGGATAAGAATGTCCGTTGATTTTATCGTTTTCATTTGAACCTGCCGTTTCTGCTTCTTTTGACGATACGACGATTTGCGTGCGCTTCGCGAAGTGCGATTGCCGTGGGAGAAATGCCGTATGCTTCTTCGATTTCGTCTTTGAGCTTATCCATAGTCATATAGCGTTTGATTTCGCCGTGCTTGACGACGGAAATAATGCCCGTCTCCTCGCTGACTACGATAGAAAGAACGTCCGTGTCCTCGGTTATGCCGATTGCCGCGCGATGTCGAGTGCCCATCTCTTTGTTTACGTTGCGTTGCGTAAGCGTGAGGAAGCAACCTGCCGCGATAATCTTGTTGCCGCGCACGATAACCGCGCCGTCGTGCAAAGGTGCTTTGGTATTGAATATACTCTCGAAAAGCGGAGCGGAAAGCGTTGCGTTGAGGCGCGTACCCGTGTCGAGAATGTTGTCGTGAATATCCCCTGCGGTATCGATAATGATAATCGCTCCGACGTCGTTCTTTGCCATATCCTGACACGCCGTAAGAATCTCTGCGGTTGCGTCACGGAGTTCGTCGTCGCTGTTGTGCGTCTCGAAGCCTTTTGCCGTGGATACTTTCTGGAACAGGTTTTTCAAATCGTTCTGATACACCACGCAAGCGGCTACTATATCGAAAACGACCACGAAATGCATCACATATTTCGCAATGGCAAGCGTTCCGCCCAAAAGTTCGGACAAAATGTTGACCAAAACGTCGAGTATTCCGCCCAACAGGAGCAGGAAAAACACTTTCATATTGCGCTTGTAGATGAAAAATCCAAGCATTACGGCAAATACGGTTATCAACACCACCATATCGATGATGAAATACAAATCCACACCGTTTGCGTATTTGGCAAAATCGAATTTCATATTTTCCTCTCTAAGGGGCAATGCGCCCCGTTATTGTCTTTTGTATCAGATGTCAAACTCGTCAAAAACGTGTTCGTCGTCTTTTTTGTGAGTGTGCTTTTCCTCAAAATCGTCGAAAGCGGAATCGGGAGCGTCGTTTACCGCGTGAGGCGCTTCGTACGAATTTTGACTGTACCTTGCGCTAAACGCCTCTCTCGTGTCGTCGTTTTGATACTCTCGCGCGTTCTTTTTCATAATCGAGGCAAGCGTTATATCCGCAATAAGATATGCGATATAGATAACTATTGCGCTCATGCTCGCATATACCTGCACCGCCGAAGTGAGCGAACTTGCTTCATATCCCATCTGACGCAAGTACTCCACCAAACCGTTTGACACTTCGCTGTTGGCGCCGAGAGCCACGATAATAAAGTTGTTACTGAAAACCGAAAGCCCGAGAACCAACATAAACGCCACAGACAACACCGTGAAACAGTTGCTCTTTTCCACCACGTTGAACTTGTAGATTTTCGACATAAAGAAGAACGTTCCGAGCATAACGCCGGGCAGAAGCAGTACGTCAAGCACCGTGGACGTAACGACGTGCATCGGGAACGACAGTATCGAAAAACCGTCTATAATGCCTGCCACGATTCTCTCCGCGGCAACGGCAGCCATAATGATATAGCAAAAATCGTTGCGAGTCAGATACGCCGAATGACGCCTTATCAAAATGTAATACAGAATCAGCGTAAACAAAAACGTTATTGCCGCAGGAATCGGACCGTAACTGAATATCATCACAAATATATTTGTCACGACTTCCAATCTCGTTGCCGTGGCGGCAAGCGCGGATATATCCGAATAAATCGAATAAACGTTCCTGACGTACGTTGCGAAAATCAGACCGAGCCAAATCCACACATAAAATTTTCTGTCAAGTTTGTTTTGCATAAGTCTCCTAAAACGCGAGCAGTTGAAGAATTGCCTCGTGTATTGCGCTCACGTCGTTGCGCTTTCCGCTCAACACGTCGTATTGCAGACCGTGCAGATAGTCCACGCATTTTTTGAGGCGCATCTGAGTATACCCCGACGAAACCTTGCGCAAAAAGTACACCGCGCCGCTTTTCATTCCGAGCAGTTTGGCAATCTCGTCGTTGGGTAAATTCTTGTTCAACTCCGCGTGCAGCATATTGCGATATTTATCGTAAAGTCTATTGATTATCGTAACCCCTCTAATGCCGTTTTTGAAAAACACGTCCAGCACGCCGAGTGCTTTGTCCGCATTCTTCTCGCTGACGGCGTTTGCAAGTTCGTATATCTGAAAATCGATGTCGGCACTTACCATATCGATTACGTCTTGCTTTCTGACGGTATCGTCGCAATAGGCTTTCAATTTTATCATTTCCGTAACGATACGGGACATATTGCCCTGCGTGCGAGCGACAAGTTCCGTTACGGCGTCTTTATCGATTTTCCTCGAAGGCGCGGACTTGGCTAATTCTTGAATTTCGTCTGCGAGTTCCGCGTCGTCGAGACGAGAACAGTCCACAATCTGCGCTTTTTTGTTTTTGAGGGTTTTTGCCGCGTCGTCGTCGCAATTCACCACAAAAACGGTCGTTTCGGACGGAGACGCGAGATATTTTTCATACAAATCTTTGCTTTGAGCCGTAGGCACTCCTTCGAGATTGAGGATTACCACTTTGCGCTCGTCGAACATAGGAAAAGTGTACGCCGCGTCCACGGCTGAAGCCATACCGTCGTCTCCCGACACTACGGACAGATTGAAATCGGCATATTCGGGAGAAACGAGCGTTCCGAACGCTTTGATTGCGCTTGACTTGAGATAGTCGTCGTCTCCGCATACGACGTACGCCGCCGCAAGAGACTCCTCTCCCGTCAGTACCGCTTTTATGTGTTGTTTGAATTCGCCGTATTTCATTCTTACCTTTGCGCCGCGTGCGCATAATATCCTATGTTAAGTTACATTATATGATAACATCAAACCTTTGTTTTGTAAAGAACTAATATCGAGCGCGTTCTATACTTTACTTGTGCCGCATGCAAATCGTTATTTGTTTTCAAACGCTTGACTTTTATATTTCAAAGCAATAAAATGGTACGAAATCGGACTATTTGAGGTGTATATGGCAAGCGTACAACAATATCGCGCGCTGTTTTGGGAAAGCGACGGACTATACAACGAAATAATGGAAAAATCGGGTTTTTCCACAAGCGAATTTTTGAGCCTTTATTGCATCGCAAACGGCATAAACACGCAAGCGGACATCGCGAAAAAACTGTATATTCCCAAACAGACAATCAATTCTTCAATCAAGAAACTGGCTTCTTTAGGATACGTCGCAATGACGTCTGTCGACGGAAATAACAAAATCAAATCCTTGCATCTCACACCGCTCGGACAAGAGGTATACAAACAGAAAGTTGCGGTTATGGACGATATAGAGGACGAACTTTGGCAGGAACTTGACGAAAAAGAAGCGGACGCGCTTGTCGCGCTTACGCACAAATACAACGTATTATTCAAAAAACACGCCGATAAGCACTTTTCGGCAATGCATACAGAGGCATAAATGGCAGTACATCTCGACGAACACTTTACATACAAAAAGATAGGAAAAGCGGTAATTTCGCCTATCCTTATGATGGTATTTACGTCTATATACAGCATCGTAGACGGCGTTTTCGTATCCAATTTCGTGGGCAAAACGGCGTTTGCCGCACTCAATCTCATATTCCCCGTGACTATGATTTTGGGTTCGCTCGGCTTTATGATGGGCGCGGGCGGCTCCGCTCTCGTCGCAAAAACTCTCGGAGAGGGAGACAAGGGAAAAGCCAACAAGATTTTCTCGGGCGTGGTGTATTCCACCGTAATTCTCGGCGTCGCAGTATCTCTTGCCGTGGTGTTCTTCGTCGAGCCTATAGCGAAGTTGCTCGGCGCGACGGACGAAATGCTCCCCTACTGTACTTTGTACGGTCAGATTCTTATAGGCGCGGAAACGTTGTTTATGGTGCAAAACCTGTTCCAGACTTTCTTCATCGTTGCGGAAAGACCTCAACTCGGCTTTGCCGTAACCGCAATCGCAGGCGTTACGAATATAGTTTTGGACGCGGCGTTCGTCGTCGGCGCAAAACTCGGGCTTGCGGGCGCGGCTTACGCAACGATAATCGGACAATTCTTCGGCGCAATCATTCCTATCATATACTTCGTTTGCCCCAACAAGAGCCTGTTGCGACTCGGCAAAGCGACGTTTGCTCCGCGTATGCTCTTTCAGACCGTTACCAACGGTTCGAGCGAACTTCTCAGCAACGTGGCTTCGTCCGTCGTCAGTATGATATACAATATGCAACTTCTCAAATTCGCAGGCGAGGACGGCGTATCGGCGTACGGAATAATTATGTACGCAAGTTTCATATTCGCGGCGGTGTTTATGGGTTACGCAATCGGCGTCGCGCCTATAATAAGTTACAACTACGGCGCGCAAAACAAAGACGAACTCAAAAATATGTTCCGAAAAAGCACGATTATCAATATCGCGGCAGGCGTGGTTATGACGATTCTTTCCGTATCGCTTGCACGTCCGCTTTCGAGCATATTCGTAAGTTACGACAAAAGTTTGCTCGATATGACGACGTTAGGTATGCGCATATTCTCGGTGTCGTTCATATTTATGGGCTTCAACATCTTCACTTCGTCATTCTTTACCGCGCTCAACAACGGACTTATCTCGGCAATCGTATCTTTCGCCCGTACGCTGATATTCCAGATTGCGGCGGTTATGCTCCTGCCTATGGCGTTCGGA
This sequence comes from Christensenella sp. UBA7588, assembly GCA_002478945.1. Taxonomy (GTDB): domain Bacteria; phylum Bacillota; class Clostridia; order Christensenellales; family CAG-917; genus CAG-475. The sequence goes on along the minus strand of DLKM01000028.1, from coordinate 109,669 downwards.
CTTACGGGTATATGGGTGTCGGTAATCGTTGCGGAATTTCTGTCGCTCGTTTTGGAAATCATATTCCTTGCGACGAATCAAAAGAAATACGGGTATTGATTATACAAAAAAAGAACGGCTTTCCCTTGTCGGAAAGCCGTTTTTCTTTACAAAACTTTTTTCAAAAATTCTTTGAGTCTCGGGCATTGCGGATTTGTAAAGAACTCGTCGGGCGGAGCCTGTTCCAAAATCTTGCCTTCCGCCATAAACAGTATCCTCGTTCCGATTTCTCTTGCAAACGCCATTTCGTGAGTTACAATAACCATCGTCATACCGCCCTCTGCCACTTGCTTTATAAGGTCAAGCACTTCTCCGACCATCTCGGGGTCGAGTGCGGAAGTCGGCTCGTCGAAAAGCATAACTTTGGGATTCATCGCAAGCGCGCGAGCAATCGCCACACGCTGTTTTTGTCCGCCGCTGAGCGTTGAGGGGTAGACGTCGGCTTTGCTCGAAAGTCCGATGCGCTCGAGGAATTTGTCTGCGTTTTCGGACGCTCGTTGCTTTATCTCTTTTACGCTTGAAAACTCAAGCGGTTTTTTCTGCTTTTCGCAAGCGTGAACGGAGTGCGAAATTTTGCGCTCGACCGCCTCGATTTTTTCCGTTAAATCGAGTTTTTGTTTTGTGAGTCTTTCATCGTAAGTGGCATAAGATTTTCCGCTTATGTCCTTGATGACTTTCGTCTCCTCCCACGCAGAAACGATAGGTTCAAGTTGCGTTTTGAGTTCTTCAAGTTTGTTTTCGAGCAAAACGACCTTTTTATCAACTCTCTCGTTGTGCTTTTTCCCGAACAACTTAAACCACTCGTTGTAAACGGGTACGAGCGCGTTTTCGAGCTTCGTTTTGCGCATATTTTTTACGCCGATTTGCACGGGTGCGAGAGTGATGTTTTGCTTTACCGTCATATTGTTGAACAGGTTGAATTGTTGGAAAACCATACCCATTTTTTCGCGCTGTTCGTTTATATCCACTTTGAGGTCGGCAAGGTCTACGCCGTCAAACATTATCTTGCCCGCAGTCGGGTCCTCGAGGCAGTTAAGGCAACGCAAAAACGTTGATTTTCCGCCGCCGCTCGGTCCGACTATAACGACTATTTCTCCCTCGTTTATCGTCTCGGTTATATCGTCGAGGACGAGCAAATCTCCAAATTTTTTCGTCAGATTTATTGCGCTCAACATAGTCCTTACACCTCCTCGACGCTCGTCTTGTTCTTTCCGCGCACGCTGATGCGCTTATAGTTACGGTCGGATTTTGCCATCTGCTTCTCTATGAGTTTGAGTATTCCCGTAAGCCCCATAACTATCACGAGGTACATAATTGCCGCAATAAGCAGCGGGAAAAGATAATCGAAAGTCCTCGATTGAATTTGGCTCGGCACTTTTCCGAGGTCGTTGATTCCGACGTATCCGACGACTGCGGTTTCTTTGACGAGAGTTATAAATTCGTTAAAAAGAGGCGGCATAACGTTGCGCACCGCTTGCGGAGTTACGACTCGCAAAAGCGTTTGCCCCGTGGACATACCCAGCGAACGTCCTGCTTCCATTTGACCGTAATCCACGCTCTCGAAGCCTGCTCTTACGATTTCCGCAACGTACGCGCCCGAGTTGAGTCCGAACGTGAGCGCGCCTATAAGCAAACCGTTATCCGATGAGGCAAGCACCACGAAATACATTATGAAAAGTTGCAAAACGACAGGCGTTCCGCGGATTATCATTATGTACGTTTTGGCAACGAGAGACAATGCTTTGAGTTTGCCCGTCTTTTTGTTGACGTAGACAATCATTGCCAAAGTAACGCCGATTGCCACACCTATAAGCGTGGCAAGAAGCGCAATCAAAAGAGTGTTGCCCAGTCCTTTGAAATACAGTTTGTATCTGTCGTCGTATATAAAAGCCTTATACAGACGGTCTTTAATCGTCGCTGACAAAACGCTATTCATTTCAGCATCAACTCCGCAGGAATGTTGTCCATAAGTATTGCGTCGATACGTCCGTTTTTGAGGTCTTGAAGCGCAAGCGCATAAGCCTTGTATTGCTTCACTTCCGCGCCATTAGCTTTTACTACGACGGTGCTTGTCGTACCGTCCGAATTTTCAATCTCGTAGGTATATCCGTTGCCGATTGCTTCGCTGATAATAAGGTCTCCGCTCGTGCCTTCCTGCACGCCAACTTTCTTGCCCGCAAGGTCTTTTACGCTCTTGTATTGTCCGTCTTTGGACACGACTACGAGCGTCGAATATGCATAAACGTGACTGAAATCGACAACCTCTTTACGCTCGTCCGTAATAGACATACCTGCCGCGCCCACAGCGTCGCCTGTGGCGGTTGCGACGTTCGTTGCAATCACGTCGAAAGCAACGTCCTTGATTTCGAGTTTTTTGCCCGTGTTTGCCGCAACTTGCGACATAATCGCAATATCGATGCCCACTACGCTTCCGCCGTGAATAAACTCATACGGAGCAAAACCCGATTCGGTAAAAATCGTAATCGTTTGCGTTGCTCCGCCAAAGTCCCAACTCGTTTGAAGTCCGTCGGGAGCAACGGCCTTTGCACCGCCGTTTTCCTCGTCGGCGAGAGCGGAATAATACTCGGTGTATTGCGAGATTTTGCCGTTTGCCGTCCACTCGTCAATCACTTGGTTGATTGCGTCCATAAGTGCGGTATTGCCTTTCGTTACGGCAATTCCGAAGTCCTCTTTGAGCAGGTCGGCGGCGTTGACGGCCACGAGTTTTATATCATTGTCGTTGCACGCGCAAAGTGCGAAACACGCAGAAACTATTGTTGCAACCATTGCGAGAGCAAGTACTATTTTTGCTGTTTTTTTCATAATGTATATCTCCGAAAATTTCTTTTTTCTTTATTGCCAAATAATAATAGCAATCTAAAAAAAATAAAGCAAGCAAAACTGCATAAAATTTTGTTATTTTTTATATTATTTTGCAAATATTGCATAATAATTGCAATTATGCATAAAATATACGCATAAATTGCATAAAATCAAGTTACATCGAAGTCTTTTCCCGTCATTTCGAACGAATTGACGAAAATTTGCGTTTGTTATATTATATTTTTAAGTCGAAGTTTTGCTTTTGCGACCTTTGGTCGCACGTCGGGCAAACGACGTTACGAGGAAAATAAAATGATTTACGATATAGCGACGATTGCGATAGGCGCGGTCGGCAACGAAATTCTCGCTCATTCAAAAAGAGCGTTTGACGTCATAGGACAAAAGTATTCTTGCGAGTTCCGCTTCACGCCCTGCCTTACGGGCGATGCCGCAAACGAAAATACGACGTTTATAAACGATGCAATCGACAAAGCCGACAAGGCGCACGCCGTGCTTATAGGCTCTGCCGACGCAAAGTTCTGCCAAAGCGGCGCGGTACGCAAAATAATCGATTCGCTCGGCGTGTACGCATATTTGCGACGTATAAAATCTCTCGACAAAGGCTCGGACATAGTGACCGTGTGCGACGCCGACTACGGCGTACGCCGAAACGAGAGCGGTTTTCGCAACGGAGAGAAATTCGGCAGAGAGGCGTATGAAATTCAATGCTACGGGGAACTCGAAATCGAAAGGGTTGCGCGTATAGCATACGAGATTGCAAGCGAAAGGGCGCACAAACTCACGCTTGCGGACGAAGCAAACGTTTTTGCCACTTCCCGTCTTTGGAGAAAAATTGTAACTGACATAAACGAGGACTACCCCGACGTTCGTCTGGACGCTGCATACGCCTGCGACGTAGCCGCACGCCTTGCTCTCGAGCCGTCGTCTTTCGACGTCGTGCTTGCTCCGAGAGCGTTTGCCGACGTGTTGACCTCGCTTGCATCTGCCGTAGCGGAAAACTCCCGCGTCTTGCCGTCCGCATATCTGAAAGACACTCCCCAAGGCGTTTACGAAGCGGTGTGCGCTCCCGACGTGTTCGGCAGATTCTGCAATCCGATAGGCGCGATTCTGGCTTCCGCTTGTATGCTCCGCCATTCCTTCGATATGGCAGATGCGGCGGACGCTCTTGAAAACGCCGTGCGACAAGCGTTGTCGGACGGATGCGCGCCGATAGACCTCGGCGGCGAATTATCTGCGGACGAAACCACCGAAGCAATCCTGTCGCGATTGCAATAACAAAACGTTATATATGAAAAAATCTCGCAAATTGCGAGATTTTCTTTTTATCGGGATAACCCGTTTTATTCTTGTCTGTTGGTCTGAATCTGCAAGCTCAACAATGCAAGCGACGATGCCAAGTCCTCGTTTTTGAGAGCGATGTTTGCAGGAATGTTGAGGTGTACGGAAGCAAAGTTCCATATCGCTTTGATACCTGCCGCCACCATTCTGTCCGCAACCTCTTGCGCCGCATAGGCAGGCACGGTTATAATGCCGAGCTTGATATTGAATCTTGCGACGATGCTTTGCAATTTGCTTATGTCGTAAACGGGCTTGCCGTTGATTTTGGTATTTACAATCTTTTCGTTGTTATCGAACGCCGCGACGATATTCAAGCCGTAGTTTTCAAAACCGCCGTAACCCAAAAACGCTTTTCCGAGACCGCCGACTCCGACTAATATTGCGTCGTGCGTGTTGTTATATCCCAAAAAGCCTTCCAAATCGGCAATGATTTCTTTGGTAACGTATCCCATTTTCGGCTTGCCCGCAACGGAGGAAACGAGCGCAATATCCTTGCGCACTTGCACGGGATTGAGATTAAGGCCGTTTGCAATCGTAGTGCTCGAAACGGTGGCAACGTTGAGCTTGTCAAGTTGATACAAGTATTTGAGATAGGACGGAAGCCTGTTGAGAGTGGCTTTTGAAATCTCTTTATTGTCTTTGGTCATAATATCGCCTCGCTGATATATATCGATAAAAAATATACAATTTTTGAACGCATTTGTCAAGTTTTTGCCCAAATAATCGCTCTTATCGATATATATAGATAAAATCACAATACATAAAACCTCTGTTTTATCATGTTGCACTCGTCCTATATATGTACAAAATTCGCTATTGACAACGCATATTGCCTATGTTAATATGAAGGTGGAGATAGCTATTTACAATAGTTTTAAGGAGGAAAAATTATGAAAGCCAAAATTGCAACAATTATAACGTTTTCACTTGTTTTTGTACTGCTACTGATTGTTTCATTCCCTTTCATTAAAACGATTAAGCCGCTTGACGTTGCGCACGCGTCTTATCAGTCAGGCAAAAATGCCGCCGTTTGCGACGGACATTCTTGTTATGCCGCTAATGAATCGGGACAGTACGGATTATCGGAGCAGTCGTCAGACGTAACGACTGAACTACCATACTTTGCTAAACAGTATTTCCGCTCTCTAAAAAACCACGGAAAAAATCTGCGCGGTTCTTGTGCATATGTTGCTGTCGGGATGTGGCTGTCATTTTACGACACTTATTGGAACGATAACATCATCCCCGAACAATATGACAAAACGGAACTGGCGGTAAGGTATAACGATTCGTATTATTGTCCTAATGCTCCGGGAATTCTCGATGAAGCACCTGACATTTATAAAAGAAACGAAAGTAACGATTTTGAATACTTAGATTATATGAACTCAAACATCGGTACTAATTTTCATTCATATCTTCTAAATTTAGGAATGACGCTCGGCTATATTGACTTAGCAGCTAGCCATAGTTTCGGATTAACAAACGACGAAACATACAATTTGTTGGTCTCGTACTTACAGAATAACAACAATATCCCTCAAAACAGTTTCTTCTTCCATTATGAGTCGCATATCAATCAATTTAAGGACAATTATCCTAACGAAAGCTACACATACAGCGAAAAAATGCGCAGAGAGATTATCGACTATGTAAAACAAGGCGTTCCCGTAATAACGTTTATAAACGGAAAAACAAGGAGCGACTCCTCGTCGGAATGGGAAGAAGCCTACCACGCTGTTGTTGCCTCCGATTATGACGATGATAACGATACTTTGTATGCGAATTACGGTTGGGACTCGGAAGTAAATCACGCAAATATTTTTTATACAAGTAATACTATAGATTATCAATATATCACGGGATATATTGCAGGCTCATTTCAATTTATTCGCCATTCGCATTCAAACAACTATTATCTCTCCGACGGCAGTACTGTTTGTTCTTGCAAACTTGCTACGCACAGACACACATATACATACACGTCAAAAGGCTTGAACAGCCATACCAAGTCTTGCTACTGCGATTATAGCGAAGTTAAAAGCCACAGATTTATAGTCGAACCGAGCCAAAGATTCTATCAATGCATAGACTGTGGCTTTAGAAAACCTTATGACGGAGGCTCGACGCCGTATCCGTTTGCATATACTGTCATAGAATAAATATAAGGAGATATATGTTATGAAACGCACATCGAGAATTATTTGTATTGTCCTCTGCACTCTGTTACTCATTTCCTCTTTTGCGGTGCTTTCTGCCTGCGACAAGAATAATGATGATGCGGATATGATTACGGTTACGGTAAGATTGGTATATCACTATCCTATTGAAAACGGCTCAGGCGTAGTTTTCAAGCAATATAAATTGAAAAAAGGAACTACTTTCAATACGGAACAATTTAATATGGATAGATATAACGAAAGAGGAAGTTGGGACGGCTCGGCTTTTGTAGCTTCAGGACCTTTTAGAGATTATCAATGTTCGGTAGCGTTCAACGAAAACGAGGCATTAAACGAAAATATTGATTTATATTGTCTATATTATGTTCCTTCTGAAATCGGAACAATTATCTTTGAGCCGGATTTTACAACTGCTTATGACGCGCCTATATTCGACGTAAACAAACCTCTTTCGGTGCAGACATTCACGGTCACAGCATACGGCAAACCTGTGGATGAAAGCAAAGTACGCTTCTTTACCATTGAAGAAGAACCTAAAGAAATAGACATATCGCAATATACTTATGCTACTTTGCCCGTTGAAGAATCTTCATATTCGACAAAAGTATTGCGTGTACGTTTTGATGACTGACAATATTTTTATAAGGTATTTTTAACGATATAATCAACGAACGGAGCAAATCGCAATGCGATTTGCTCCTTTGTTTTTATAGGATGTGTTTGACCGTTGCAAAACTATTTTATTGACTGTTGTCGGCGAGAGTATCGGTTTCTGCTCCTTTCGCATCTGTTTTTACGGGAGCGGAAGCGTCGTTTTGCGATTCGCTCTCCGTGGCTACGTTTTGAGAATCTTCACTCGGCGTATTCTCTGCCGATTCGGCTATATTTTCGCTCATTTGCTCGTCAATATCGAATTTGCCGTCAAATAAGCTATCGTCGTCATCGAATTCGTTTTTCGGCACGGCTTTATAGAACGGTTTTTGACCTGTGTACGATTGCAAAAATTTCTTTTCTTTGCGTTTGTTGTGCGCTTTTATAATGATAAGGACAAGTATCGGAATCCAAATTACCGACGTTACGGCAAGAGCGATTCCCGTTATCACAAGCCCCCACCACGCATTGTTCGTAATCGGCGCGGCACTTTTGCAAATTTCAAACGTGAGTTCGCCGTCAGGTAAGCCTTGGCAGGTATACTCGTAATAGCCTTTGTGCTTTTTCATTTTGCCGACGGACACGTTTTTGACGTACATATCGGTGTTTATGCGCAGATGGAATTCTCCGAAACTTGCCCACGTCTTTGCAGGAGAAAGCAAGTAGGTGTACTTATACACTTTCGGAATATATTCTCTCGTAACGTTTGGATAAAGCGGCGCAACTACCTCGTTGACGATGGTCTGATTTGGAGCAAATTCAAGAGTATAATCGTACCAGCGGAATCTGTATTCTTTTTCAAAATCGATGTTTATAAACGCATATTCCTCATCGTATCTTGCGATAAACGCATTGAACAAATCCACGTCCTCGATGTCGTCGTCCTCGCGGCGCACGGAAGTCAATGCTTCAAACAAGGTCGTTTCTTTTACGAATTCATAATTCAATTTCATACTATTGTCGTCTGATGTGCGACAGCTTATATCTCCCTCGTTCGGCTTTTCGAAACAAAAGAACGTCGCCTTTCCGTTCTCGTCGCAATAGGCCTTTTCGTATCTATTGGTCAATCCGGGATAATGCTCCAGTTTGCACAGAATTTGCGAATCCGTATTATTGATAATATTTATTGCCTTTTGAGTCCTACCAAAGACGTTCGCACCGCAAACGTACTCGTACACTTTCGTATCTTTGGTAAAACCGTATTTTTCGATATAATCTTCCGATAAATACTCCGTGTCTTTTGCAAAGTCGAACTGCGCTATATCGTAATTGTCGTTTCTTCTGTCTCTATAAGTATTTCTAATGCGTTTGGGAATATCCTCGCCGTCTTGCGTGACGGAATAATATTTTTTGTTGTCTCTCGTATCGTCCGCCTCGTACTCGGGCGCATAACCGAACGGGAAAAGCAATTCCACCCTTGCCGTAATGTCCGTCGGATTTCTGAACGTGTATTTTGCGCTGACTTTGCCCGCAGGAACCTCGTATTCGTCATAAAAAGTTCCCAAATCTTCTTTGTATATGTCAAAAGTCAAATCTTCTCTGTCCACGACGATAGGGCAATTCTCGCCTCTTACGATTGCGCCGACCGCATCTACGCCGTCGTACTTATACCACGCGGAATTTGCCTCGGCAACGCCTTCGGGAACAAAAATAAACACGCCCGACAGGATTGCCATCGCAATCGCTACGAACGTGCATATTAACGTTTTGATGTTCGTTTTCATACGCTCCCTCTTTGTTTTATTATGAGGGATAATAAAAAATATGTCAATCTTCAATTTTACTCTATGTTTACTTATATTTATTATGAAACAAAGGAGCAAATCGCAATGCGCTTTGCTCCTTCCTTTTTATTAAAACGTGTTTTACAGTTTAATAGTCGTCTTATTGATTGTTGTCGGCAGGAGTATCTTTCTCCGCTTCTTCCGCATCTGTTTTTATGGGAGCGGAAGCGTCGCTTTGCGGTTCACTCTCCGTGGCAACGTGCGGGTTTTGACTTTTGAACGATTGCAAAAGTTTCTTTTCCTTGTGTTTTTTAGATGCTATGACGATAAAGACGATTAAAGTCGACAGCACTATCATGACCGCCAAGCCAATCGCTATTCCTGCAATAACCGCTCTCGATTGTGATTCCGAATCGTTAGGTACGGATGCGGAGATTGCATATATGTCAAACGTCAACTCTCCGTCAGGCAAGCCTTGGCAGGTATACTCGTAGTAGTCGTTTTGCCTTTCCATTTCGCCAACAGAAACGTTTTGAGTTTGCAAATCGGTGTTTATGCGCAAATGAAACTCTCCGAAACTCGCCCACGTCTTTGCTGGAGAAAGAAGATATGTGTATTTATAAACGTTCGGAGAAACCTCTGCGTTAATTGTGGGATAAAGCGGCGCAACGACTTCGTTTACTATGGTTTGATTTGGAGCAAATTGGAGCGTGTAATCGTACCAACGGAATCTGCAATCTGTATCAAACGACAAATCGGCAAATCCGTCGCTTTGATACAAGCACAATCTTGCCATAAGCGCATTGTACCAGTCGACCTTTTCAATCCCGCTCTCATCGTCGTATAACGACTCGGCAAGGTCAAAAAACGTCGTTTCTCCTGCATATTTGAGTTCGAATCTGCTTACGGTCGCATCGTAACGCGGCAAACAAACAAAGTCGGAAGTATTCAATTCTTCAAAACTATAAAACGTTGCATATCCGTCTTTGTCACACTGGACGGTAGCACAACGCTTATACCCCGCATAATAGTCCGGATTCTTTTCTTTGCTCGTCGTAGACGTGAAATCGCACAATATGATTCCCGAATACTCGCCTGTATATACTAAATTGATGCCCCATTGAGAAGTATCTTTGTAATTCGTATCGCAAACGTATTTGTAAAGTTTGGTATCTTTCCGTGCGACATCGTTTTCGATATAATCGTCGGACAAAAATTGCGTGTCTTTACCGAGGTCGAACTGGAGAATTTCGTTTTCCTCTTTTCTCGGCTTATACGTATAGCGTATTCTCTTGTCGATTTCCTCATCGTTCACTTTGACGGAATGGTACTTTTTTTGGTCTTTTTCAGACTCGAACTCGTACTCGGGACCGTAACCGAACGGAAAAACCAAACCGACTTTTGCCGTAATATCCGTCGGATTTCTGAACGTGTATTTTGCGCTGACTCTGCCCGAGGGAGAATTTTCCCTAAAATCACGCCTCAAATCGTCTTTGTAAATATCGAAAGTCAAATCCTCTCTATCTACGACGATAGGACAATCTTCATCTCTGATTATTGCGCCTACAGAGTTTACTCCCTCAAAATAAAGCATAGCGGAATTTGCCGCGGCAACGCCTTGAGGAACAAAAATAAACACGCCCGACAGGATTGCCATCGCAATCGCTACGAACGTGCAGATTAACATTTTGATATTCGTTTTCATAAGCTCCCTCCTTATTTTATTATGAGGGATAAAACAAGATATGTCAACATTCAATTTTATCGACGGTAATATCGGCAAGTTTGAAAGGTATTGCTTTTTTAAGTTCCGCAAGCGTGGTTTCTATCTGATAGCCTATTTTCCCGCCGGAAAAATAGATTTTGTCCACGCTTTCTGCACTTGCGTCGATAATCGTTTTGAACAATTTTTTCATACCGAGCGGCGAGCAACCGCCGTGAACGTATCCCGTGAGCGGAAGCAAGTCTTTGGAACGCACCATTTCGATATTCTTTTCGCCGACGGCTTGAGCGGCTTTTTTAAGGTCGAGTTCACACGCAACTGGTACGACGAACACATAGTGTTCGAGGCTCTTGCCCACGGTTACGAGCGTTTTATAAACGTACTTCGCGTCAACGCCTAAAAGCATTGCCGCTTCTTCTCCGCTAACCGCTTCGGTTATCGGCAAAATATGCTCTTTATACACCGCTTTTTTTGCGTCGAGAAGGCGCATCGCGTTGGTCTTTTCAACCTTGTCTTTTGGCATATCAGTCCTCGTCGACATCTCCCGTCTGCTCGTCGACTTTGAGCATAATCGCGCATTCTATGCGCTTTTTGAAAAGGTCGCAACCGTATTCGTATACGCCGTTGACGTCTCCCGTCGCGTTGTATGCGTTTGCCGCGCAACCTCCCGAGCAGTACAATCTTGCCCAACAATTCTCGCATTCTTTGCGCGAATATGCGTTGCATCTCTTAAACTTATCCTGCACTTCTTTGTTGGTAACGCCCGTCCAAATATCTCCCATAAGATAGTCTTTGTTACCGACAAACTGGTGGCAGGGATAAAACTCTCCGCTCGGCGTAACGGCAAGATACTCCGTACCGCTGCCACAACCCGAAATGCGCTTGTAAATGCAAGGACCGCCTTCGAGATTTAGCATATAATGATAGAAAGTAAACGGTTTGCCCGCTTTTCTACGTTTTATCATCATATCGGCAAGTTTTTCATATTCTCCGAAAATGATTTTCTTGTCGTTTTCGTCAAGAGCGTACTTGTCGGTGGGCGGACACACCACGGGTTCCATACTCAACTCGTCGAAACCGAGGTCGAGCATCGTTTGAATATCCTTGGTAAAATCGGGATTGCGATGCGTAAAAGTGCCTCTCATATAGTAGTTTTTCCCGCCGCGCGCTTTTACGAATTTTTGGAATTTCGGCACTATAATATCATAGCTTCCCACTCCGCCTGCCGTTTTTCTAAAGTGGTCGTTGATTTCCTTTCTTCCGTCAAGACTCAACACGACGTTGTCCATCTCTTTGTTGGCAAACTCGATAACGTCGTCGTCCACGAGCATTCCGTTGGTGGTAAGCGTAAAGCGGAAATGCTTGTTATGCTCCTTTTCAATAGAACGCGCGTACGCAACGAGGTCTTTGACCACTTGCCAGTTCATGAGCGGCTCTCCGCCGAAAAAGTCCACTTCGAGATTGTGCCTCGTTCCGCTGTTTTCGACGAGGAAATCGAGCGCGCGTTTGCCCACTTCGTAAGACATCAACGCTCTTTCTCCGTGATACTTGCCTTGAGATGCAAAACAGTACTCGCAGTTGAGATTGCAGGTATGCGCGACGTGCAAACACATCGCTTTAAGCACGGTATTGCGTTTTGCGAGCAGATTTACGTCGGGCTTGAACGTGTCCTCCGAAAAGAGTTTCCCTTCCGCTTTAAGTTCTTCCACGTCGTCGATGCACTCGAAAACGTCCTCTCTCGTCACGCCGTATTTGGCGGTAACGACGTCCGCGATTTCTTCCTTGCTTGCGTTTTCGTACATATTAATAACGTCGTATGCGACGTCGTCCACGCTATGCACGCTTCCGCTTGCCGTATCGAGCACTATATTGTATCCGTTGAGTTTGAATGAATGTATCATAATTTTTCTCTTGCGCACAAAAAACGCCTATGAAAACATAGGCGAGTTTTGCAATAATAATCGATAAATGGTTATTTTTCGGCTTTTTCGCACTTTTGGTTTGCAACGCCGCAAGAAGTTTTGCAAGCGGATTGGCAAGAAGTTTGGCATTCGCCGCAGCCGCCGTTCTTTTTGCTTTCGTTCAGATTGCGAGTTTTCAACGTTATAATTCTTTTCATCGTAAAGACTCCTTACTTTTGATATATACATTATAAAAACGCGCGAGCGTTTTGTCAAGGCAAATCGACTTTGTTTTGCACCGTAAGCAACTTTGACGGAAACAGTCTCGTTTCGCTCGTCACGTTCACGCCGCACTTCAGTCCTAACTTGACGTATTCGACCAAATCTTTTTCAACGACTTCCCCTTTGACAAGAACGGGACACCCCGGCGGATAGGCCCATAGATTTTCGGCGGCTACTTTGCCTACGCAATCGTCAAAATCGACATAACCGCAACTTAAAGCGTCTATTTGATACGGTTCAAATACCTTTTGTGGCAATTTCGGTAATTTTGCAACGCGTTTTTCATCGCTTCTTTTCAAATTCGCGTCCGCCGCCGACACCGCGTTTACGAGTTTTGCGAAACTGCTTTCGTCGTCTCCGAGTCCGCTCATCGCAATGGCGTAATCCGTGCTTGCCATTTCGAGTTCTACGTTATACTTTTCTCTGAGTTCCTTTTTGAACTCCACTCCGCTTTCGTCGCATCGGTTCAAACAAAGCACCAACTTGCTTTCGTCGTAAGCGAACGCTCTCTCGTCCTTACCGTCGAACAGGCTTACGTTTTCGAGCCGTGAAAGCGCGGCTCTGGCAACCGTCAAATCGTCGCGCCATTTTTTTAACGCCACGTCCTTATTCTTGCAAAGATAATCAACGCAACCGTCAATCGACGACATCATGACGTAAGAGGGAGAACTCGATTGAAACATAGCGAGATTGACGTCGATACGCTTTCTGTCCGCTCTTTGAGAACAGACGTGAAGCAACGCCGTTTGAGTGAGCGACGGCAAAGTCTTGTGCAAACTGTTCACAACCACGTCCGCGCCGAGATTTCGCGCGCTCTGTTCGAAGCAATCGCTCAAGCCGAGATGCGCTCCGTGCGCTTCGTCGACAAACAGCAACGCGCCTCTTTCGTGACATATATCCGCAATGCTCTTTATATCGCTGATTATTCCCTCATAAGTCGGACTTGTGACAACGACGAGTTTTATATCGTCGTTTTTTTCGAATGCGTCTTTGACGCTTTGAGGAGACACCGAGCCGTAAAAGCCGTATTCGTCAAAACAATCGGGTTCGACGTAACACGGGCGCAAGCCGCATATCTCTATTGCGTTGAAAACGGATTTATGGCAGTTGCGCGCGACGAGAATTTTGTCGTTTGCTCTCGTCATCGCACGGATTGCGGAAAGCACGCCCGCCGTACTGCCTCCGATTAAGAATCGAGCGCTTATCGTACCGAAAAGGAGAGCCGCCCTCTTTTCCGCTCGAGCAATCACTCCCGACGCGTCGTGGAGATTGTCAAAGCCGTCTATTTCCGTAACGTCGATTTTGGACGCTCCGCAAAGAAAATCGAAATCTTTTCTCTTATGCCCGGGCATATGAAACGGCACGACTCCGTTTTCGTCGTGCTTTATCAATGCGTCGACAAGCCTCTCGTTTTGCGAAAAAGCCGCTTCGACGGGCTTTTTGTCGATAGAATCTTTTGCAAAATCCTTTTCCATACCGAGATTATAACACATCTTTGAAAAAATGCTATGGAAATATTCTAACAGCCGTGCTATAATGATGTATAAATAAGAAAACAATGGAATCATTATGAAAAAAACCAAAGTTTTATCTATAATACTCGCTTCTATCGTGCTTGTTTTGATTTTCGCAAGCCTCGTTGCCTGCGACAAAAAGCAAGACGGGACTCCCGCTAAGCCGTACGTCGAGATAATCGACGATGACGACGCGCTCGTTTTTAAGCCTATGAACAGAGAGGTCAAATACGGTTTGCTGTTTTACGTCGGCACGAGTATATCCCCTCAAAAGTATTCCTATCTCGGCAATGCTCTCGCAAACGAAGGGTATCTCGTGTATATCCCCAAAACTCACAACGATATGCCCTATCAGTATTTTAAGGAAAAGGAACTTGCATTTGAAAAATATCCCGAAGTGCAATTCTTTATCGGCGGACATTCAAATCAAGGCGCGGACGCCGCGTTGCGCCGCATAAGCGAAACCGAACGCAAAGAACTCGGTGCGATATTCTTTTCTCCGATAACCGTCGGACATTATCAGGTTTTTGACAAAGACGGTCAACCCGTAAAAGACGAAAAAGGCTTTGACGTATACGAGGACTACACCCTCGCTTATGCCACCGATTTGCCCACGCTTTATATTTCGGGAGGCGAGGACGCCGTTTGCACGCAAGCGCAAATAGACGAAGCAAAGTCGAGAATGCCGCAAAATTGCGTCTATAAAACGATTGAACACGGCAACCACACCGCTTTTGCAGAGATAAACGAAAATTCGGATTTGCCGATTACATTTCAGCTTTTCCCGAATTTTACAACCGACGTAAGCAATACGACGATTGCTCAAAAAGACGAACAGCGCACGCTGACCGTGTATTACGTCTTGCAGTTTATAAAGGATAACGCAAAATAATCGCTTATTCGTTTCAAAAAAGCAAACCCCCGAGCAATTTGCACGGGGGGCTTTTATTTGTCGATATTTTATCGCAGGCTTTTGCTACTATTCGATGACGGCCGCTTTTTGCCGCTTCTCAAAACGTTTGTCTGACGTAAGTTGCGCCGTCATACAATCGTTTCGGAACTCCGCCCACGACGGTTTCGTAATTAGTATCGTCGGCAACTTCGAGCAAAAACGTAGTGACTATGACGAGCATCATAAAAGGATAAGGCGACATCGTGCCTGTGTCGATGAGCGAATAGCCCTCGAATCCGAACCAAGCGGCAAACACGAACAGCGCAAAACCGCTCTTTGCCTTCTTTGCGAAAATGAGGATTCTCTTGACGTAGAACCAAACGTAAGCAAGAACGCCGACGATGCCGAGGCAACCGAGAATCTGAAATACCGTGGAATGGAACCAATAAAGTCCCATATCGTTGAGCATACCCGCGTTGTAACCGTTGTATCCCATTCCTGCGCCTGCAAACGGGTATTTTTTGAACAACGACCAAGCCTCTTTATACAATTCAAATCTGCCCGACGAGACGTCTCCGTCCACCTTGACTCTCGTCATAAGGCTGTCGAACACGCCACCCACCCAATCGTGGAAAATTGCGGCAAGCATACCTATTGCGACAAATACGCACACCCAATACACGGCTTGTTTTCTTCTGTCGGGAGCTTTCACGATGCTGAATACAAGAGCAAACAATCCTGCGATAAATCCGCACAAAATGCCTCCTCTCGACAGAGTCATAATAAGGCAGGCGTATTGAAACGCCGAAAGCAAGACGTATATCCATCCGTGTTTTTTGCGCGTGGACAAATATATGCTGAACGGCGCGGCAAACAAAAGATATGTGGCGATATTGTTGCGAT
Source organism: Christensenella sp. UBA7588 (assembly GCA_002478945.1). Classification (GTDB taxonomy): domain Bacteria; phylum Bacillota; class Clostridia; order Christensenellales; family CAG-917; genus CAG-475. Next base: position 93,678 of record DLKM01000028.1, on the reverse strand, counting down.
TGCCCCAACCTACGTCGAAATACGCTCCGCTCCATTGTCCCGAAGAAAGATTGCTGCGAACGATTGCCACGATAAGTTCAAGTCCGACGACTATGCCGATATACGACATAACTTTTGCAAAGTACGCGCCGACGTCCGTCTTTCTCTGTCTGTTGAAAAAGTTGGCGTAAAGCAAATAAACCGCCAATACGCCGAATCCGAGAGCAATCGAAATCGGCAAAGCGACGAGGTATCTCTCCGAGGACACCACGCCTATACCGCCTAAAAGCAAAGCGCAAGATACGGCAAGTTGCGGCAAAAACATTTTGCCGAACGTCATACGTTTCTTGAAATTGCGGACGATAAAAACGATTATCGCAACGCCGAGCGGAATAAGCGTCGGCCACAAATATACATACTCGGCAACGGAGCCTTTGTATATCATAAGCACCGCGCCGAAAATATTTACCGTAAGCGGAAGAATGTCGTCGGACAAAACCAAAGCCACGCAGGAGATTGCTATCAACGCGACAAAACCGAAAGTCGCGAATTGCGTAACCCACGCAATAAAAACGATAGCGAGTACCGTCAAAATGTATATATCCGTGTAGAGAAAATCGCGCGCCTTCGTCAACACGGACTCGGACTGCGCTTTCAATTTTTTCATAAGCACCTACTCTCCCCGTTTTCGGTCTGTCTTATTGTAACACACGACGCGTATAATAATCAAGTTTTATATTTTTAGTTCTTTTCCTATCGAAATTTGTCGAAAAATCGAGATAATTTGAGTCGGCACGGCGTTTGCAAATTCTTATCTTAATATCGCAATATACAACGTTTATCTGTTCTAATCGCTCATATAAAGTGTTTATTATGAAAATTGAGCGATAAAACGAGTCAAACGCTCACACCGATTTAATCGCAAAGAAAAAGCGACGCTCGAGCGTCGCTTTCATTACTAAAAATCAAAATCAATCGCAGTCTATCAAAATCTTGCCGTACTGATAGGGGTATTTCACACAGTTTTCCACGACTTGCGGAATTTCGTCGAAATTTGCAGTCGTACTGATAATGCCGTCCGTCTTGACCGCCTTGTTTGCCAAGAGATTGATTGCCGACGACATCTCTCCGTCTCCGTTGCATACGCCTTTGAGTTTGAGTTGTTTTTTAAGAATGGAGTATGCGTCTACAGCGTGTTTTGCACGCGTGGCATATCCTGCTATAACCACGTCTCCCTCGTTTTTGACGAGACGAATTGCAGAATTTACGTCTACGCTTTCGCCTGCAAAAATTGCGCCCTCGCTCATACGACCGCCCGTAATTTCTTCCACTCTGCGTTCAAGATTATCGTAGGTGGGATTGAGTGTGTACGCAACGCCCCATTTTTGAGCCAACGCGAGTTTGTCCGAATCCATATCGATGAGGACGGGAACTATCTGATAGTACAACGCAAGTTGCGATATGATAAGTCCGAGCGTACTTGCGCCGACTATTACGACGTAATCTCCCTTGTCGCAATCGAGTGCTTCGAACACGTTGTTGCCCATTGCGATGTATTCCGCAAACACGGCGTCCTCGTCGCCCACTCCGTCGGGGAGCGCAAATACGTTCTCGAGCGGAACGCAAACGAAATCGCTCAACAATCCGTCAACGTCGACGCCCATAGTCTTTATTACGTCGATACCGTGTTCGTTTCTCGTAACGTACGGGCTTATAACCACTCTCGAGCCGAGTTTGAGACCGCTGTCCTCGTCCGCTTCGGACACATACGCCACAGCGGAGTGTCCCGGTACTATAGCCGTATCCTTATCGCACGCCGAAAGATGGCACAGGTCTGCCGAAGATACCGCAACTTTGGAAATCTTCACTTTGACCTGTCCGTCTTCTCTCGCAACTGCTCTTTCGACCAATGCGACTTCGTCTTTGTTTATGTGCCATTGTTTCATAAGCGCCTTCTTTGCAATATTCTATCATACAAACCGAGTCTTTGCAACCGCCAATATCTCGATGTCCGACGATACGATTATATATTGTGTCGTGAGACGTTTTCGTCTCATAACTTAATTATCGCATTCGTTTTCGCTTTCATCCGTGAGGATACGAGAATATGTAGGTTGTCCTTGCGGTCTTTCTGCGGAAATATTCCACTTTTCTCTGGGAATGTTTTCGTCCGCATAGAAGAATATGTGCTTACCCTCCCAATCTCTTTTTATGCGATTTTGCAAAATCCTGCTTTCGAAAATCATATCTACGATTTGAGGATTTGCGCCGACGTATATAACGTCGCTCCTATTGCCCAAAATGAAGTCCACGAGGTCGTCTCTTAGCATAAACGCAAGTTGTGCGTCGCTCGTGACGAAACCTCCCGAGCAGTTGTCGCACGGTTGCAACATAAAGTCGTCGAGAGGAAGCCTTGTCCTTTTCCTCGTCAATTCCACGAGTCCGAGAGCGGTCATTCCAACCGTTGAAGTTTTCATTCTGTCTTTTTTCAAGGCGTTCTGCAACGCTTCGAGTACGCTGTCTCTGTGAGCCTGCGACTGCATATCTATAAAGTCTATAATCACGATTCCGCTTATATTGCGTATGCGAAGTTGCCTTGCAATACACTCGGTTGCCGCAAGATTTGTCTTATAAACGGTATCCTCGAGGTCGCTCGAACCTACGAATTTGCCCGTATTTACGTCAATCACGGTAAGGGCTTCCGTTTTGTCTATCACGATGTACGCACCCGAGCCGAAGCACACTTTTTGGTCGCACAAATGGTTGATTTGCTTATCTATGCCGAAGTAACGCATTATATTGCGGTCGCCCTCGTACACTTCGCATTTTGCGTTTCCGACCTTGCCTTCGAGGATTTTTGCGATTTGTTCGTCGTTGACCACGACTTTGTCTACGTCCTCGCTGAATGTCTCTCTCAACGCCCTTTCAAAAAGGCTTGCGTCCTCGAAAACCAAAGTTTTCTCGTCCGCTTTTTTATAATCCCGAAGTATTCTTTGCCACAACTCTGCAAGAGAATCTATCTCTCGTCGAATATCGTTGTCTTTTGCGTTTTTTGCGGCGGAACGAATTATACAGCCCATTCCCTCGGGACATACCGACTTGACGAAATCTTCGAGATATGCTCGTCTGTATCCGTTTTCGATTTTTCTCGAAACGCCGAAAAACGTCGACGTCGGCAACAGAATAACGTAATAACCGGGCAAAGACACGTCCGTCGTGAGCCTTGCTCCCTTCTGCCCGAACGAATCTTTGACCACCTGACACATAATAACGTCTCCTGCGGATAGGCGCATACGCTTATTATGCAACTGATTGCCGGAATCTCTGCTTTCCGAGGGTGTATCTCCCGTGTACAGAAAGCCGTTTCTTTCCTCGCCGATGTTTACAAAGGCGGCTTGCATCCCTCCTAATACGTTTTCCACCTTACCTTTGTAAACGTTGCCCACGATACCTCTCACGCTCGCTCTTTCGACGGAAAAATCAATCATCTCTCCGTCCTCCACCAACGCGGCGCGCGTGCAGAAAGGCGTGTAGTCCAATACAAGTTGTTTCATTTATATATCCTTAAAATTTAATATCGGATAATGGTTTGCGGCTTTTACACCGTCTGCAAAAACTCGTCCGCGTCAACGAGTTTGCCGTCGACGTCGACGTATTGAGCGGTTTTTACCACTCCGCCGAGCGCAATTTTTTGTCCGACAATCTCGCTCAACCTGTCGAGAATTCTGTCGGGGCGCAAATTGCGGCCTCCGCTTGCAAGACGCATCGCAAGTTTGCCGTCTTTATCGAAAACGGCGTATATCTTGTCGGATACGTCCTCTTTTACGATTTCTCCTTTTTTGGAATATTCTATTTCAAATCCGCCCGAAACGTCTATATCCGTATACCCTACGGGAAAAACGTAATCGGCGCATACGACTTTTGCCTGCAAATTCGGATTCTTTCCGCACACGAAAACTCTGCTTGCTTTCAGCGTGTCGGGTACGGCTCCGTTGAATCTGCAAAGAGCTTCCTGCGCGTCCATATCGCTGTCAATCGTCAGATATTCGGCGTCGGAGGCGACTCCGAGCGACAACGGCGGAGAGAAGAACAACAGCGGATGTGGATTGAAACCTTGCGAAAACTTTACGGTTATTTTCGCTCTGCGAATAATACGGTCTGCGTGACGAAGCAAATCTATGTGAGAGATAAAGCACATACTGCCCGTTTTTTGATATTTGAAAACTAACATATCGTGCATCTCCCGAGTTTATTTGCGCCGCAACCGTTGCAACCTTCTCTGCAACTTTTTGTGGTAATACCCTTATACGCAAGTTCGCGCTGTTTGAGCAAATACTTTTTGGACACGCCCGAGTCTATAAAGTCCCACGGCAAATCCTTGTTTACGTCGATTGCGCCGTAATAATCTTCCATTTTCAAGCCGCAATCGTCAAAAGCCTTTTGCCACACGTTCCACTTGAAATGCTCCGACCAACCGTCGAATTTTGCGCCCAACTCGTAGGCTCGCTCGATGACGTAAGACAGTTTTTTATCTCCTCTTGCAAGAGCGGCTTCGAGTACGGAAGTTTCCGCGCCGTGCCACGAGAACGTTACGCCCTTAATCTCTCGCAACAGTCCTCTCAGATAGTTTTGACGACGCACCATTTCGTCGTAAGATATTTGCGCTTCCCATTGAAAAGGCGTACCGGGTTTTGGAATGAACACCGCGCAACTGACGGAGATGTTCAAACCTCTCTTACTGCGCTTTTGCCAATACATCGATTTGAGTTTTTTGCAAATCTCGGCAATTCCTGCAATATCCTCGTCCGTTTCGGTGGGAAGTCCCATCATAAAATAGAGTTTTATGCTGTCGTAGCCCGCCTCGAAAGCGATTGCGATTTTTTCGATTTCTTCCTCGCTGACGTTTTTGTTTATGACGTTGCGCAATCTTTGCGTGCCTGCCTCGGGCGCGAAAGTGAGCGAGCTTCTTCGGGAATTGTTTGCCATATCAGGTTTGAAACTGCTTATACGCAAGCTGGGCAAAGACAAATTGATACGGCGTTGTTTGCAGTATTCTCCGAGTTCGCTTTCAAGTTCCTCGAGTCCCGTATAATCGCTTGTGGATAGCGAGCAAAGCGAAATCTCGGCAAAACCCGTATTGTCTATAATCTCTTTGGCAAGTTCGGCGCATTTTTTCGCGCTTCTCTCTCTTATCGGACGATACCAGAAGCCTGCCTGACAAAATCTGCAACCGCTTGCGCAGCCTCTGTAAAGTTCCAGCGTAGCTCTGTCGTGTACCGCCTCGATATTCGCTACGAGCGGTTTTGTGGGATAGGAACAGTTTTCAAAGTCCTGCACGACGGCTTTAACCACTTTTTCTCCGTCCTTGTGCAGACTCGGGACGTACGCGCCTTCCATTCCCTTTATTTGTTGCAAAATCTCCGTTTTGCTCAAGCCTTTACGTCTGCCCTCGCAAATAACCTTTACGATAGCGATGTCGGATTCTTCCCCTTCGCCTACGACGATTACGTCGAAAAAGTCGGCAAACGGCTCGGGATTTACCGAGCAAGGACCGCCTGCGATAAGCATCGGATAAGACTCGTCTCTGTCTTTTGCTCTGAACGGGATTCTTGCCAAATCGAGCATATAAAGCACGTTGGTAAATAAAAGCTCGAAGCCTACGGAAAAAGCAACCACGTCAAAATCTTTGAGAGGCTTTCTCGTCTCGAGCGAAAGAAGCGGAATATCGTTTTCTCTGAGTTTTTGCGCGAGGTCGGGAGCAGGTGCGTAACACCTTTCCGAGACGTAACCCGAAGTTTTGTTGATGACGTCGTACAAAATCGCGACGCCGAGATTGCTCATTCCTATCTCGTACAATTCAGGAAAACAAAACGCCACGTCCCCGTTGGCTCTGTCCGTCATATCGGGAGTGTTCCACTCTCCGCCCGCATATCTCGCAGGCTTCTCGACGTCGAGCAAAATGCTTTCGAATTTATCTTTATAATCTGCCATATCACATACAAAGCGCAGCCGCGCCGATTATTCCCGCGTCGTTGCGGAGTGTTGCCGCCACCACCTTGATTTTGGGGCTGTAGACTGCTCCGTACACGTTTCTCGAAACGTATCTTTGAAGCGGTTTTATGATGTTGTCTCCTTGGTTCGATATGCCTCCGCCTATAATCATAACTTCGGGGAAGAACACGTTTGCAAAGTTCACAAGCCCCACTCCGACGTATTTGATATAGCGTTTTACCACCGCAATCGAGGTTTTATCTCCTTGTTTTGCGCAATCGAACACCACTTTTCCGTTAATTCCGTTTTCTTCGACCTCGCGTGCCAAAAGACTTTCGGGATGCTTTTCGCAAGCTGATTGAATCTGATTCATAAGAGCCGTTGCCGACGCATACGCCTCGTAGCAACCTTTCTTTCCGCATCCGCAAGTAACTCCGCCGAGATTGATTTGGACGTGTCCGCCTTCCGCTCCCGCAGAGCGATTTCCCGTAAGCAACTTGCCGTCCACGACAATGCCCGTACCTACGCCCGTACCGAGCGTGACCATAACGGAATTTTTGGCTCCTTTACCTGCTCCGAACATCGTCTCGGCAAGCGCGGCGCAGTTTGCGTCGTTGCTGAGTTTTACGTTTTGAATGCCCGTCATATCTTTGAGCATTCTCGCCATAGGAGTGTTGCGGAAGTTGATGTTGCAAGAATATCTCACAATGCCTTTTTCGTCGTAAACGGAACCGGGGCAACCGAGTCCCACGCCTGCAAAATCGCTTTTTTGCAGACCGCTTGCCGCCACTATGTCCTCAACGAGATTCGCTATATCTCTGACGATAAGAACGTCCTCTTTTCCGGGAGACGTAACGATGGTTTTCCTCGTGGAGATAACGCCGTTTTCGTCCACGACTCCGCCCTTTATGGTCATTCCGCCGATGTCGATACCGATAAATTTCATATCAAAACCTCTCAAAGTCTAAAAGACTTTGCAATAATAAGACGATTTTACACCAAAAACCTTAAAATGTCAAGAAAAGCACGGTTTCAACCGTGCCTCGCAAATATAAACTCCGTTCCGATTCAACCGTTTTTGCAATCCTTCATCGGAGTGGTCAATTTGTTTTTTAACGCAAGCGTTTTAAGCCCTCTTTCGTCAATGGTTTTCACCACTTTTTCATCGTCGTCCACAACGTCGAAAATCGTATCGCTCGCAACGCCGACGTGATGATAAAACCTCAAAAGCGGCGCGTTTTGAGAAATTTGCACTCGTTTTTTAACTACGCCGAGCATATAATTCTTGCTTGCCGAATCGAGAACGCTGACGTACGACTCCTCTTTCGTGCCGAACGTTGCGCCGTAAAAGAGGAATACCGCCATTATTCCGAAGCTGAAATTCAACCCGAAAAAGAAAGACGCGACGAACGCCGCCAAAAACGCAAACGAAACGCACACTCCTGCGATTTGCATACCTTTGAGCGCGCGGAGTTTGTTTTTGCTTGCTCCGAGCAACATTCTCGAGCCGTCGAGAGGATATATCGGAAGCAGATTGAAAAGTCCGAGCGAGAGATTGCAATAAAAAAACTTTTCCGTATACGCATAGCACACGGGAAACAACCACCACACTCCGAGCAATACGAGTGCCGACAATATATTTGCAACGGGACCTGCCGCGCCGATTAAAATGCTCGACGTTTTATCGAAACTCTCGCCTGCGCTCATCATTGCGCCGTAGGGCAACAACACGAGTTTTTTCACGACGAACCCACGCGACCTCGCAACGAGGGCGTGGGCAGTCTCGTGAATGAATAAAGCAAGCATCGTCCATACGAAATCAAGTGCGTGTCCGAATGCGACCAACGCAAGCGCAAGCGCAAAAAACAGAGGATTAACCTTGATTTTCATATAGATAAACCCGCAGTTGCGACGATTTTATCGAATAAAGCCTGATATGTTGGAAAGCGTCTCTACAACGTTTGTCGCCTTGAAAATGTTGGCAAACAAAAATCCGAGCGACACAAAAATTCCTATCGCAACGGGGATAATGGCAATGTCCAACGCGTCGAGTGCGCCCTTGAAAGGATTGCGTCTTTTGCGCGTGCGAGTTTCTACGAATTGATTTTGAGACACTTCTACTTCGAGTTTTTTGGTTTCGTCAAATTCCATATTTGTCACCTCGCATATACTCTATGTCGCAGACGCAAAGATTAGAACGTCAAAACCGTTTTATATCCATAGTCGTATCGAATTGTTTTATACGGGTGGCTTTTGCCTCTATCCTCACGTCGTACTCCCCGTCCTCTCGCTGATTGATAGTTATCGAGGCTTCCCCGTCCGTATCGAAATAATCTCGCAACAGATTGCGAACGTCTCCCGCCAACGCGTGCATAAAACCGTCCTTGACGCCCACGCAATCGTGTGTGAGCATTTGTCGCATACGGCTTGCGATGCTTCTGTCAACTCTCATCTGAACCTCCTGAATCTACGCCTTTGCATAACGTCGAAAAACGCCTTGCTGCAATCCGCGACGTTCTTTGCAAGCGCGTCGAACGCCCTGTCAGACGACGCGCCCGACGGCACGGCTCCGAGTTGCTGATACAAAGTTATCATATCGTCCTCGGGAATCACTCCTATAGGTGCGACGTGAAGCAGAGAGCCTATCTCGCTCGCTCCGAGCATTTCTCCCCTGCGCACCATATCCGGTCGTACTCTGTTGACAACGAGCGACACGTCTCTCAATCGATAACTCGCAAGCAATCGTATCACTTTGTCCGCGTCTCTTATTGCCGATGCCGACGGCGTGGTCACTACGATAGCCTCGTCGCAAGCCGACACCGCCCTGTGAAAGCCTTGCTCGATACCTGCGGGGCAATCGACGATAACGAAATCGAACTCGCTCAATCCGTCGATTATTCCCCTAAAAGATTGCGCCGTAAGCAACGCCGTATCTTTTGACGACGGAAGAATTTTCATAGGGCTTTCTCCGTCTCCTACGAGTGCCTGAAACGTCCTGCACCTGCCCGAAAGCACGTCTCCGATGTCGTAAACGACTCTGCGCTCTATGCCTGCCACAACGTCGAGATTGTTGAGTCCCACGTCTCCGTCGACAAGCACCACTCTGTATCCGTGCAACGCAAGTTTTCTGCCGAGCGTTGCGGTAACCGTGGTTTTTCCCACTCCGCCCTTTCCGGACGTAACAACGATTTTTCTCATACTCTCATAATAAAAAACAGACACCGTATATAGATGTCTGTTTCTGTCGATTTTGGAGTGTGTTTGTCGAAATCGGCTTTTATGTTTTTAACACGCGCATTCCGACAATCGAATTTTTCAATTCCCATTCGATACCGTGAGACTGTCTCCTTTTTTTATCGTACCGTCCGAACATTCAATATCGCAAGCGGCTATTGAAGTATTCGTCCGTACGTTTGCGTAAAATTCTTCTTTTGTTCCTAAATATGTAATAATCATATCATCGCTTATTGAACGTAATCTTAATTCTTTAACGGTTTTAGGGATTATCAGATTTTTCACGTTTTCGCAAACGACTTTCGTTACCGATTTTCCGTTATATGCCTCGGGTATTTGCAACGTCTTGAGCGGCGCATTGACTTCGGCAAGCTCGCAAGAATTATCATCTAAATCCCCATAAACCAGCAAAGACGTGGTCGGTTGAAGCGTTTTGTAAGTGCTTTTGTATTTACCGTAAGGCTCCGTTTTTGCCACATTAAATTCGTAAAAGACGTGCGTAGAATGTGTATTAACATCCTCGATGTATATAGTATTGTCTTTTATTGTATAGCCGTACTCCGTCATAAGAGAAACAAGAACATCCACGCCCTCTCTGTCAAAGTCGTAATTCACATCATACCCCGAACAGTCGACAATCATAATTTCCTCAACATCGCTATTGCCATACATATAATAATACTTGTTATCTTCGAAAAAAGTAACGTCATAAAAACTAATTCTTTCCACAACGAGAGAATAACCGTTTGTGCCGAACACATAATCCTCTAAAACCGCTCCGTCCGCGTCCGATGTGCGAGATTGCCTCCTATAACTTTTTACGTCTTTTAACGCTTCTTTGACTTCGTCAAGCGTCATATCAGAACGCAAAATATCTTTTGATTCGTCCTTTTTATTGCACGCAACAAAAGACCCAAAAACCACACAAATGATTAAAACAACTAAAATCGGAAAAAATTTCTTCATAGTTTCCCCTCCTTAAATACAATAGTAAAAATACAAAATGTATTTCATTTGCTTTATCATAACATTCGTTTTCGAATATGTCAATTCCAAATCGAATATTTTACATACAATATAATTATGCAATTCAAAGATAATCTCAAAGAATTAATGATAGAGAACGGTTTTACACAGGAGTCACTTGCAAAAGCTGTAGGCACAACACAAGGTACGATAAGCAAATGGCTGTCCGGAGTTCAAGAGCCTCGTCTTTATCAACTCAAACAGATTTGTGCGGTATTCAACTGCACTGCCGATTTTTTAATTGGAAACAACAACGTTCTTCGTTGAACGTATTCAATGTGCGTTTTCCGAATTTTTCGTCGAAACAGGAATAAGAAACATCATAAATATATTTAATAGCTCAAATTGCATTAAAGCGTCCCAAACGGATGAAGAACAAGAAAACACCCGTTTGATACAAAACCCAACGTACAAGGCGTACGTGATTTTGTAGCGAACGGGTGTTGACGCAGTTATTCGCTAAATAGTGCGCTTTAATACAATTTGACGCCGAGCATATCCGACAAAAGATTCCGCTCGTCAAAGAACCCCGCACCGCCTATTGCAATAGCGTTTTCGATGTCTTTGAGGGGTGTGACGGGAAGCTCGAGAGCTTGCTCGAGATATTCGATAAGACCGGGGATATGCAAACTTCCGCCGCTGACGAATATGCCCTTGCGCAAGATTTCCGCGGACAATTCGGGCGGAGTTTGGTTGAGAACGGACATAATCACTTCGATAATGTCGTCTACGAGCGGAATAACCGCATTACGCATTGCTTCCGCCGTAACGTAGAGCGAACGAGGAGAGCCGTCCGAACTGCCGCCGCTTACGGCATAACTGCCTTCGTCGTTGACATAGAAAGAAAGTGCGGATTTTTTGAGATTTTCGATTGTGAATTCGCCCACTTTAACGCCGTAATTCATATACAGGCTGTCGATGATTGCATTGTTGAAAGCGTCTCCTGCGATATTGACGGAGCAACCCGTTGCGATTCCGTGATTGGTAACCGCGGAGATTTCCGTTTTTCCGCCGCCTATATCCACAAACAGTCCGCCGATGCTACCCGTATACGCAAGGAGGCTCAAGCCAGATTCCACGAGGGTAACTTCTTTTATGCCCGCTTTAAGGCAGCATTTTTCAACTACGCGCCTGTCCGAACTGGACGACGACTCGCAAATGGACACGATTGCTTTTATTCTCGGAGCAAACAAGCCCTCGGGCATAATCTTTTTGAGAAAATACGCAAGAAGCATCGTTGCCATTTCTTCGTCGACGATAACGCCTTCCTTTATGGGAGCAATGACTCTCGCTCCGCCGAGCGCGCCCGTCATAACGCTTTCGGCTCTGTAGCCTGCGTCTCTGATTTCGAGACGATTGCGAGCCTTTGTAGCGATTGCGATTGCAGGCTCGCGCAAAACGAGACCTATACCTTTTTGGTATATCGTGATAAATTTGCTTCCCAAATCGATTGAAAGTTCTATATTAGCCATTGATAACTCCGACTTGCCTCAATATCTCGGCAAGTTTTTCCTCGGGCAGTCCCACGATATTTGTGTAACTTCCCTTGTATTTTTCAACTATTCTGTGGTCTTGTATTCCGTATGCGCCGGCTTTGTCAAGAGGCTTGCACTCTCTGACGTAAGCGGTTATTTCGTCTTGGGTAAGATTCTTAAATTTGACCTTGGACGACACGAAAAACGTCTTTTCTTTATCCTTGCACCTCACGCAAACACCGGTATACACCGTATGCCATCTGCCGTTGAGGCTTTTTATCATACGCACGGCGTCCTGCTCGTCTTTGGGCTTTCCATACACACGCATTCCGCGCGCTACGATTGTATCCGCAGAGATTACGCTCACGTCCTGCGTGCGCTCGGCAACGTCGTCCGCTTTTGCTTTTGCAAGTCGCACAACGAGATTGCAAGGCAAAATCGCCTTGATTTTGCTCTCGTCCACGCTCGAAGGCAAGATTTGAAAATCAAGCCCCATATCGTGCAGAATGTCCTTGCGCCTCGGCGATGCGGACGCAAGCACGACTGTCTTTGAAAATTCGCTCATTTCTATTACAGAATCTCGAGATTCTTGCCGTACGCCGCCTTGAAATCGGGAGCCGCGCCCATTGCGTCTTTGACTTCGAGAGCGCAATCGCCTCCGTTTTCGCATTCCGTCTTGACGATAACGCTGTCTCCGAGAACGTCGCAGTTGATGCCCGTTACCACTCCGCTTTGCGAGCGGTCGAAGCTCTCCGCTATGCGCAGAATCACGCTGAGTTTCTTGATTGCGTCAACGTCCTCAGGCGTAAGCATATCTTTGTATTTGACGATTTCGTCTCTTGCGTTCTCGGCTTTTCTGTGTCCTGCGGCAACGAACGCAGCCACGACTATGTCTTTGTGCGGCACACCGTAAAGGTTGCTGTTGAGAATGATGTACGCAGAATGCAGTTGATGGTTGTAGAACTTGATTCTCATACCGCTGTCGTGCATAAGCGCGGCGATTTTAAGCACTCTGACATACACTCTGGGCATCTTGTGAAGCACCTTGAGTTGCTTGAAAAGTTGTATTGAGAGGTTGTAAACGTGTTCGGCGTGCGCAATATTGAGGTCGTGATACTTCATTTGCGTGTAAAGCGAATGTCCGAGAACGTCGCTGAGCGGTCTTTCGTTGATGCCCGGCACGGCATATCTGAACATTGCGCCCTCTCTGAGTCCGCAACCGCTAATCGTAATCTTATCGAACGTAAAGCGAGAAACGACGGCTTTCATAACGGCAAGCGCACTCGGGAAAATATCCGCCCTTCCGCTCGACAAACCCTTGATTTTCATTGTGCTGTTGAGGTCGAGTTTCTTTATCGTATTGTAGATATTTTCAAACTCGCTCATCGACACTTCGTAATTGTGAGTCATATTGAACGGATATTTTTTAATCATACGGCTGATTCTGCCGAGATTGCGGAAACTGCCGCCGACTCCGACGAAAGCGGTATCCGGCTCAACGCTGTCGAGCCAAGGAATTTTTTCGAGTTGTTCCCCGATAAATTCTTCTATCTTTCTCGCGCGCTCTTGCGGAGCGGAATCGTCGTTTTTGAACAAATCCGTCAGCGTGACCGCGCCGAACGGCAACGTCTCGAAATGAATGAGGTTGCGCCTGTTGTAATAAATGAGGTTGGTCGAACCGCCGCCCATTTCCATAATCAAGCCTTTGGGAATGTCCATAGAATTGATTACGCCCTGATACACGAGCATTGCCTGCTCCTCTGGGGACAGCACTTTGATTTTTATACCGCAAGTCATTGCGACTTCGTCAAGAAAACTCTTTTGATTCTTTGCACGTCTCACAGCCGCCGTTGCATACGCAAAAATCTTATCGACTTTGTTTGCGTCGCAAAGACGACGGAACATCGTTAGCGTTTTTATCGTTTGAGCAATGCGCTGAGGCTTGATAAAGCCGTCCCAGTCCATATCCTGACCGAGTCTGACGGTTTCCTTAAGCTCGTCGAATACGACGAAATAACCGCCGTCAAGCACGTTGACAAGCACGAGTCTTGCAGAATTTGAGCCAATGTCGATAATCGCTATTTTTTCCATATAAATCTCCTGTACGGCTTGCGCCGCGTCCGTTAGGACCGTTGTTTCGATAATTTGTTCTCAGTAATTTCCCTTTTATATATTTGTGACGAGAGGAATTATTCCTTATCGTCGTTTGTTTTCTGTTTACGCTCTGTCGGCAAAATGCATTTCGCAGGACACTTTTGAGCGCACAATCCGCAACCTACGCACTTGGTGTAGTCGATAACCGCGAGATTGTTTTCCATAGTTATCGCCCCTTTCGGACAAACTTTGGAGCAAAGTCCGCATCCGAGACAGCCCACCGAACAAACGGCGTGTACGTCTTTTGCGCCTCTGAGGCAGTTGGTGCAAGCAACGTAATAGCGAGCGTCCGCAGGAATACGTTTGACGAGCTTTTTGGGGCAAGCACTTATACATCTTCCGCACGCAACGCATCTGTCCTCGCGCACCTTTGCGTAGCCTTCGTCGCCTATCTTCATTGCGCTGAACGGGCAAGCGTCCACGCAACTACCCATACCGAGGCAACCCCATTTGCATTGTTTCCTGCCGCCGCCGAGCAATTCCATACTCTTGCAGTTGCCGTAGCCCATATATTCGTACTTGTCCACGGCGTTGTTACCGCCTCGGCAAGCCACGACAATCATAGTTTCCTGCGCGTCTATGCTCTTGCCCATAATTTCGGCAATGGCTTTTTTGTTTTCCGCAGACGTAGCCGAGCAAGCGTTGATGTCGGCTGTGCCTTCGACGATTGCTTTTGCAAAGGCGTCACACCCCGCATAACCGCATCCGCCGCAGTTTGCACCGGAAAGTTTTTCTCTGACCTGACCGATGCGTTCGTCCTCGTGTACGGCAAGTTTTTTGCCCAAAACCGCAAGAACGAATCCCGCTACCGCCGCCAAAACGAGAAGCACCAATACCGACCAGAGAATTGTCATCGGTTCGATGTCGGCGGCAATCAAAAGATACGACATAAGCACCACCTCCTCTTAAGCAAACGGATTTATTGCTCCCGACGACGAAATAAGTCCGCCGAAAGCCACAAACGCCATACTGAGTATGCTTGCCGCGATAAGTGTAATCGGGAAGCCTCTGAACGGCTTCGGAATGGAATCGTTGTCCATTTTTTCTCTTATACCTGCAAGCAACAATATCGCAATCATAAATCCCACGCCGCTAAAAACGCCGTTGAGGAAAGATTGCAACAAACTGATTCCGCTTGCGACGCCGTAGGAATCGACGTTGAGAATCGCAACACCCAAAACCGCGCAGTTGGTCGTGATAAGCGGAAGATATACGCCGAGCGCGCTATACAGCGACGGCATATATTTTTTGAGAACCATTTCTATAAGTTGCACGAGCGCGGCTATGACGAGGATAAACGCAATAGTTTGCAAATATTCCACGCCGAGCGCGACGAGTGCTTTTTGTATAAGCCAAGTAAAGATGCTTGCAACGCCCATTACGAACGTAACCGCAAGCCCCATTCCGAGCGCGGTGTCCACCTTTTTGGAAACGCCCAAAAACGGACAGCATCCCAAAAACTGGCTAAGCACGAAGTTGTTTACGAACATTGCGCCGATTATAAGCAAAAAGTATTCCATTACGCAACCTCCGTTCCTTCGTTGTTATCGTCGAGAGCCGTTTTTGCGTCCTCGACGTCTTTTATACGCTTTTGAGCTTCTTCTTTTTTCTTCTTCGCTCTGTAATCGGTCAATGCGTTAACCAAAGCCATAGCAAGTCCGAGAGTGAGGAAACCGCCCGCAGGCATCACGAAGAACTTGAGCGAATAGTTTTGCAACACTCCGAAATTCGGATTGAACTGCACGCTTCCGAGGCTTCCCGCAAAAATCGTACCGTTGCCGATAACCTCTCTTACGACGCCGAGCAACGTCAACGCAAGCGTAAAGCCGAGGCCCATTCCCAAACCGTCGAGAATGCTGTCGCCGACCTTGTTGGTGCTTGCAAAAGCCTCTGCCCTTGCAAGAATTATGCAGTTGACGACGATAAGCGGCAAATATATTCCGAGTGCGTCGTACAACGTCGGCACGAATTTTTTGAGTATCATTTCGAGCAACGTAACGAGCGTTGCGATGATGAGGACGTATGCGGGAATACGCACTTTGTCGGGTATGAATTTGCGCAACAACGACACCAACGCGTTGGAGCAAATCAAAATGAACGTTGCCGCAAGTCCCATTCCCAAGCCGTTAAACGCACTCGTAGTGATTGCAAGCGTCGGACACATACCGAGAACGAGCCTAAACGTCGGGTTCTGCGCAAAGATACCGTTGGAAACTATCTGAAGTTTTGCATTCTTTTTCATTTCGTTTCCCCCTTTGCAGCCGCTCTGAATGCGTACACCGCAACGGCTATCGCGTTATGATAACCCGTGGAGGTGTAAGTTGCCTGACTGACCGCCGAAATCTCTCCGTCCTTTTGGGATTGTCTCCCCGACGGGATAAGCTCGAGAGTATCGAGTTGGTTTACGTTGAGTCCGACGTATTTGGGTTTGTTGGCTTTTTCGACTTTGTCGAAATAACCCGCGGTTTCGCCCTGACTGTATACTTCGACGTCCTTTATAACGCCGTTTACGTCGATATAGACGAGCAACTCTATCTCTCCGTCTTTCGCGCCGCTTCCGACCGAGTAATAGCAATATCCCAAGACGTTGCCTTGTTCGTCTTTGGCTTCGAAACAGGACTTGATGATATTTTTGGAATCGTAATTTATCGCTCTGTCGTCGTTCTTCGCAACGTCGGATACTCCGTACGTTTTTGCGCATTTTTCGGAAATCGCGGCGTCGGGGTCGACGTACGTCGCCATATTGACCACGCCGAGCAATAAGCCTGCTACGAGTGCGATTACGACAAGCACAAGCGTGCATTTTGCCACGGTTCCGAGCTTAAATTTCTTTTTACCGCCGTTTTTAACGTCTCCGTTATCTCCCGTTTGCGGTTTTTCGCTCTGTTCGGACGCTTGTACGCTTTCTTTTTCGACTTCCGTGTCGATTTGCGTTTCCGCTGTTTCGTTTACGGACGAAACGGTATCGTTTTCGGTTTCGGGTGCGCCGTTTTCGGTTGCGACAGATTGCGTTCTTTCTTCAATATCGCTCATTTTGCGCCTCCTTCGACCACGGCTTCGCGTTCGTCTTTTTTGCGTTTTTTGCTCGCTTTTGCAAAGTTGTTTTTCTTGGGTGCGCCAAACGCTCTCGGGATAATTCTGTCAAGCAACGGCGTAAGCACGTTCATAAGAAGTATCGCAAAAGACACTCCCTCGTTCATAGTGCCGTACTTGCGGAATATAACCGTCAAGAAACCGAGTCCCACGCCGTAAATGACGACCGCAAGACAAGTTTTTGGAGACGTCGCATAGTCCGTTGCCATAAAGAATGCGCCGAATGCGAAACCGCCTCCGAGCAGATACGTCCAGATATAATCTCCGACGCAACCGCTTTTCGCAAAGAAAATCGACGTGAACACGACGAGCGAACCTATGTAAAGCGCGGGAATACGCCAGTCGATAACTCTGCGGACGAGCAGATATATGCCTCCGATAAGCACCGCCAAAGTGCTTACCTCGCCTGCGCTGCCGCCTATTCTGCCGAGGAACATATCCAAAGCGGTTATGTTGCCTGCCGAGAGCAAATCGGCAGGATTTGCGCCCGTTTTGACTGCGTCTTTGACGTAAGCGAGCGGAGTTGCGCTCGTGATGCCCGCAACGGAATTGAGGTCGATGTTTACCGCTTGTTTGAAATAGACGAATAGATTTGAGCCGTCTTTGAGGTCAATCGGCACGACGTAAGACGTCATAACCGTTGTCCAGCACAAAAGCAGGAATATACGAGCGGTTAT
This sequence comes from Christensenella sp. UBA7588, assembly GCA_002478945.1. Lineage (GTDB taxonomy): Bacteria > Bacillota > Clostridia > Christensenellales > CAG-917 > CAG-475. Next base: position 76,049 of record DLKM01000028.1, on the reverse strand, counting down.
CGCAGGGTTTGCGAAGTTTTTGCCTATGCCGCCGAAAAGCATCTTTACGATGATAATCGCAAACGCGCCGCCCACCATAGGAACGTAAAACGGTACCACGGGCGGAAGATTGAGAGCGAGTATCATACCCGTAACGACTGCGGACAAATCCCCTACGCTTTGATAGCGTTTGCACACGAGGTTGAAAAGCCACTCGGAAAATACGCAAGAACCGACGCAAAGTATCATAAGGAACAGCGGATAGAAGCCGTACAACAATACGCTTGCGATAGTTGCTGGAATAAGTGCGATTATCACGTCGAGCATCATTTTGCGAGTCGTGAACGTCGTGGATATGTGAGGAGAGGACGAAACTATATACTTTGGCATATTATTTTATCCCCCTCGTTTTTATTTCTTTTTTCGCAAGGCGCATCGCCTGAACGAGCGGCCGCTTTGCAGGACAGGAATAGGAGCAGGCTCCGCATTCCATACAGTTGAGAACCCCCATCTTGAAAGTGCCTTCGAAATCGTTCTTTTCCACCGCTCTTTCTATTTCTCTCGGAACGAGGGACATCGGGCAGTTGATTATGCACTTGCCGCAACTTATGCACGGCGTCGTGGGACTTGTATTGAATTCTTTCTTGGTAAGGAACAGCAGGCAGGAAGTACCCTTTGAGCAACACGCTCTCAAATCAGCTTGCGCAAAGCCCATCATAGGACCTCCGCTGACGACTTTTCTCGTGACGTCCTCGTCCTTGTCTCCTCTGCAAGTGTCGTATACGAACTGATACGGCGTGCCGTTGCGAACCCAGAAATTGCCTCTGTTTTCCACACCGCCGCCCGAAACGGTCATAACTCTCTTGTAGCAAGGGTCTCCGAAAAGAACCGCTCTTGCCACGGAATAGGCGGTATGCGCGTTGCATACGACGCATCCGACGCTCGACGGAAGCGCGCCCGTAGGAACAACTCTGCGAGTGATTGCATAAATGAGTTGTTTCTCCGCTCCCTGCGGAAACTTCGTCTTGAGCTTCATCACGTCGATGCCTTGCGGAACGAGGCTCGTAAGGTATCTGATAGCCGAAATCTTGTTGGACTCGATGCCGATATAAGCGTGCGTAACGTCCAACGCTTTCATCAAAAGTTTGATGCCCTTGATAATCGTAGGAGCCTTTTCCATAAACAAACGGTAGTCGCAAGTGATATAAGGCTCGCATTCCGCGCCGTTTATTATGAGAGTGTCCACTTTGTCTTTGGGAGACAACTTGACGTGCGTTGGGAAAGTCGCGCCGCCCATACCAACGATACCTGCCTCTCTGACCCTTGCGATAATCTCGTCTTTGGTCGGGTCCTTGAGCGGTTTGAGCGATTGCGATGTGTAAAGAAAATCGTTTTCGATTTCGACGTGCAAGGCATCCTGTCCCGTTGCCGTCGGCAACGTTACGAACGATTTGACCGTGCCTGAAACGGGCGAATAAACGTTTGCCGAAACAAAGCCGTTTGCCTCGCCTATAAGTTGTCCTTCGTCAACGTGGTCTCCGACCTGAACGACTGCGTTTGCAGGCGCGCCGATGTGTTGAGACAACGGTACGAACAACTTTTCGGGTATAGGAAAATCTTCAAGAGGAGAGTCTTTCGTAAATTTGTTTGCAGGAGGATGTATTCCTCTGCGAAAAGTCCTCAGCGAGATAGTCATAAAACCATTCCTTTCGTACTAAATATAAAGATTAAGACAATTATACATTAGATTTTATACAATGTAAATACCCCTTTTTTTGAAAAAACCGCAAATTTTAATCTTTTTTTCGTAAAAATTACTCTGAATCGTCGCTTTTAACAATCCGAAAAAGCGTCAACTTTTTTTATCGACGACTTTTGCCGCAAGCGACGCAACCGCAATAGCAGCCAAAAAACCTCCGAACAGTTTCTTGAGCAATTCCCCGTCGATTTTCGTTGCGAAAAACGAACAGACGGCGCAAGACGCCACGGCAGGAAAAAGCAACCGAAGCACGCTGTTTTTCTCGACGAGACCGTTTTTTATATGCACGCTCAAAGCAAGCGAACCCGACGGCAAAAACGCCACGAGATTTGCGAATTGCGCCGTGAGTTGCCCCACCGACAAACCTATGACGAGAATGGGCAACGTGAGCGTGCCTCCGCCCATTCCCATTCCTGCCAGAATGCCGCCCGCAATACCTGCCAAAACAAAATACAAAAATTGCATAATTTACCTCATTTTTGCAAAAAGTATATGTTTATCGATATAAAATTTACGATAAACTGCCGTTTTTATCAAAAAATCATTTTTAATCCCGCAAACAACATCAGCGCGTAAAACACAAACGAAATCGCTCCGTTAGACATCTTTTTGAGCAAAATCGCACCGAGCGCGCCACCTACGGTAACGCCTATAACGGTGGGCAAAATCACACCGTTTTCAAACGTTGCGCCAACTGCGTACACTATGCAACTTATAAGACACAACGGCAAGATAATCGCGATTGCCGTCGCGTGAGAATGCTTTTCGTCAAGCCCTGCGAAAAAGGTCAGAGCAGGCACGGTAAGCATACCTCCGCCCGCGCCGAACAGCCCCGTAACCACGCCTATGGCAAGCCCCGAAATCAGTAGCAAAATTTGCTTTGATACCGAAGGCTTTTGTTCCATTCGGTTATATTTGAAATAGTTTTGCGCCATAATCGTATGCGCCGATATATTGCTTTGCATATCTTTATTTTTATTAAAATGGAAGAAAGTATGATTTTTTATTGCAAAAATAATGTATTTGTATTAGAATAACAAAGCATATTGATAAATTTATGTGCGCATAACGTGCGTATACGCAAGCGATTGCGCGCAGAAAATCGAAAATCGGCAACAATAAAGGACGCAAGTCCGAGCAAAATAAATCTTTTACAGGTTTGGTATGAACAAGAAAAAATTTGTAGTTTTAGCACTTATGATGATTGCGATTATCGCACTTTCATCGTGTATGCTTGTCGCGTGCAACGACAACAGCGACAACAACGGCGGCAATTCGAACAATACAACCGAAACCGTTAAAGAGACGGAGGGTCTCCTCATCAAAAACGGCGACTTCAAGGTTATCGATTCGAACGTAACGACCTATCCTCGTTCCGTAACGGGTTGGACAGGCGCGAAGATGTTTTCTTCCGGCAGTTACAAATCCGACGTAACGGCGGGCGTCATCAGCCTCGATAAGGCTCTTTACGACGCAAACAAGAGCAAGTGGGACGACCAACAAGACGCCCTTTACAACTTGCTTGTCGCAGACGGAAGATATGCAAATCGCGAATACAAGCACTCTTTGATGGTCTATATGCCCGAAGAAGGCACGGATTCGGACGGCAAAACCGTTCACGGCCCCACGGCATACGGTTACACCTCCACTTCCTTCACTCTCGAAAAGGGCGGCTATTACAGACTCAGCGTTGACGTGCTTACCCACAACATCGGCGGCAGCAACGAAGCAGAACGCGGCGCACGCATCTACGTCAGCTCCAACACTTATGCCGAAATCAAGGGTATCGACACCAACGACACTTGGAAAACCTATCAGGTAGTCATCGAAGCGTCTGCGGTTTCTTCCACGTCTTTGAACGTTATGCTCGGTCTCGGCAGAGCGACTTCCGCAGACCAAAGCGGTCTCTCCACCGGTTACGCCGTGTTTGACAACCTCTCTCTCGAACAAATCGAAGAAAAAGGCTCCGAAGTATACGCACAAGCGGTTGCAGACGAACTTCAAAATCAAAACGAAGGTAAGGACAAATCCGTTACCACCGCTACTTTGAAAGTTCCCAACGGTCGTTTCGATTTCGGTTCCACAGTCGTAGGTCCCTCCGGCGCACCCAACGGCTGGTCTTTGGTCGCAGGCAACAGCGGTAAAGACGACGTAGCCCCCACGGGATACAGATACAACGGCATAATCAATCTCAAGAATTTCGCGGAAGATTACGGCTCCTACTCCAACAGCTATTCTTTGGGCGAATTGAAAGATTATAAACCTGCCGATATGCTCGAAGGCATCAAAGACTCCATCTTCACGACAGGCAGAGCGCAATCCGTTATAGGCTCCAACGTGTTTATGATGTCTCAACAATATCTCACGGCACAAAGCATCAAATCTTCACGCACGATAACCATCGAGCGCAACAAGATGTACGCATTGTCCGTAGATTTGTTCGCATACAACATTCACGGCGCGGGCGTATCTCTTATCCTTACGGGTAACGACGGCAAAGACATCGTTATCAAAGGCATCTGTTCCAACCCCTCCAACGACTTCCTCGTGGGCGAAAAGGCACTTGACGTCGACAACGACGCTTCCTTAAATCCGCAAGACCCGACCGTAGCCGGAAAGGGTATGACGGGTTGGACGACCTACACCTTCTATATCAAAGGCAACCAGTTCAAAAACTATAGCTACAATATGAGCATTTGGCTCGGCACGGAAGGCACCAACAGCAATACTGCCGGCACATACAACAAAAAGACCGTTTACAACGCAAACGGCACTTTCTCGTCCGGTTGGGTATTTGTCGACGGACTTAACCTCAACGAACTCGAGGACAGCCAATTCCCCACCGACGGTGCAAATGCAGACCAAACTCTCGACTGCTCCGGAAACGACTCATTGACGAGCATCGTCGTTGACCTTACCACGACTAATATGCTCGCCGATATGCTCGAATCCGATACCAACAAGAGTTCGATGGACGGCGTTGTGGAACCCCTCGGTTCGGGTGTTCCCTCCGGTTGGTCGAGCAAATACGACACCTCTAAAGTGACCAATCCGATTATCGACGGCATCATCAGCGACGGCGTCGTAAGCATCGAAAACGAAGAAAGATTCCTCGATACGACGGGCGGCAAAGGCACTTATCCCGACAAACCCTATGAAATTCTCAATCCTGTCGCATATATGATGCACGCTTCCTCCGAAAGTTACTACGAAGTGGAAACAAACACCATAACGATTGAGAAGAACAAATATTACCGCATTTCCTTGTGGATTAAGACGCAAGACGTCAAATCCACCAGCGGCGCATACGTCTACGTTCTCAAAAAGAACGGAGCAGACGAGGACGACACCACTTTGGCAACGTTCTCCAAGATTAACACCACCGACTACGACAAGTATCAAAACGACTGGTGCGAGCTTACCGTGGTCATTACCGGCGCAAACGACAGAAATGTTGACATCGCGTTCAAGTTCGCTCTCGGCACAGGCACTCGTTGGACGGCGTCCACGCTTGCAAAAGGCTCCTTGTTCGTTACCAACATAAACGGTTCGGAAGTATCTCACTCCACTTACTCCTCGACGTCTACAGGCACTTACAGCAAGGCAATCGACCTTTCTTCCAGCTTGTCTTACGCATTCAAGAACGGCAGCTTCGACAGCTACGACCTTGACGACAAAAACCTCGAAGAAGGCAAAGGTCTCGAGGACCAAAACGTTGCGGCAACTCCGAGCGATTGGACTATCAGCGACAACAAACTCGGCGCAAACACCGCCGATTCCAACCTCGTGGCAGGCGTTATCAAGTTCAACACGACGGACGGTCTCTCCTTCACGGCAAGCAATCAGGCAAACGCCGCATTCGCTAACACTATCGACTTCAACGGATTCTATCCGTCGGTCGACAAGACAACCTCTGCGGAAGTCCTCGGTTCACTCCCCGGCAAGAAAGGTCACGTTCTTGCAATAGGCAACAACAGCGCGTCGTCCAAGGGCTATGCGGTAGGATTTGCATCCTCGAGCGTTACGCTCTCGTCCAACACTTACTACAGAATCTCCGTGTACGCAAAGACTGTCGGCGAAACCAAAGCGAACATCTATCTCTCCGGCGAATCTTCACTCACGGCAGGCGTAAGCTCCTTCACGATTACGGGCAACGGCACCGAATGGACAAAATACACGTTCTACATCGAAGTAGGTCAGGCAAGCGTCTCCACCAAGCTCAACTTGTGGCTCGGCGATAACGTTGACTACACCGACATCGAAGTTACCGATGCCGAAATCGAAGCGGAAAGAGCAGCAAATCCCGATTACGACGAGAACACCGACGCAAACGTAATCAAAAAAGCCATCAAGGCTCAAAAAGCAGCATCCAAGGGCAACGTATTCTTCGATAACGTATATTACACTTCTATCGACGAATCCGACTACAACGAAGCAGTCGAGAGCAACAACGTTCACAAACTCTCCTTCCTTACGGACAGTTTCGACGCACTTTCCAGCTCGGTTGAATCCAGAGGTTCTCTCTCCACTCCCAACGGTTGGACGGGAACGACGGGTACAAACCAAAGCTCGAGCAACACCAAGAGCGGCATCATCTACGTCGCAGGCGGTTACTACGAAGTAAAGACCGTCAAAGACAAAGACGGTAACAACGTCGAATACGTCGGCATCCTCGGCGACGATTACAAACTCGAAGACATCAAAGTCTCCGACAAAGAGTACGAGGAAGAAAAAGACAAAGACGAATATAAAGACCTCCCCGATAAAGAAGCGGTCGTCGAAGCAATTCAAAAGGCAAAACTTGCGAAATTGCAAGCCGAAAACTGGATTCCCGTCAACGAACTTTACGCTCACAGCGGCAACCAAATGCTCGTAATCAACAATATGGAAAAGAGCGCGTACACTTACTCCGGCTCCTCCGTAACGATGAAAGAGCAAAGCTACTACGAAGTCAGCGTATTCGTAAGAACGTACGGCCTCAATACCGACGAAAAAGCAGGCGCTTATATCGAACTTTACCTCGGTTCTTCCAACGAAGTCGACAATCCGTTCATATTCGAAGCGGTTCGTGCAGACGCATTTACCGAATACAAGTTCTATGTCAAAACTCTCAACGAGGACGTCACGTCTGTATCCCTCAAGCTCTCGCTCGGAAAATACATTTCGAACGTGGTTGACGGCGAAGACGTAGTAACTGGACTTACCAACGGTTACGCAATGTTCGACGACGTTACGATTAAGAAAGTAACCGAACAAGATTTTGACAATGCAACGGCAAGCGAAACCGTCAAGAAACGTACCGTAACGTCAGAAAACAAAGGTACCGCAGACGATGACGACAACAACAACGATGACAACAACACCACCCCGTCTCGTACGTTCAACACCGAAGCATTGTGGTGGATGATTCCGACAATCGTTCTCGGACTGCTCATCATCATCGTAGTTATCGTGTACGTCGTACGCAAGGTCAGAAAGCCGATTGCGAAGAAGAAAGAAAAGAAAGTCGCAACTCCGATTGAAACTCCTTCCCTCGATGCAAAGCGCGACAAATACGACGACAACAAAGAATAATCAACCCAAACCTTAACGAAAAAGCACTTGCAACCGCAAGTGCTTTTTTTTGCTCAAGATTTGCAAACGGCAACGCCTCCGCAATTATTATTACTAATTTTTAATTATCTATTATCATATACTCCATATATGAATAACACGGCAAAATCGTTTACCATAGTAACGGGTTTTTCAATCGTGACGAGGCTGATTTCTTTCGTATTCAAGATGTGGATGTCTCGCGCGCTCGGAGCGGAAGTCGTCGGACAGTATCAGATTGCCCTCAGCGTGCTTTTGATGCTTATCACTATAACGGCAGGCGCGCCCGTCGTATTGTCACGCAAAGTTGCCGAAGCGACGGTAAACGGCGGAATAAAAAAACAAAACTCCCTCACAACCGCGTCGCTGATACTCGGCGTTTTGCTATCGTCCGTTATCTGCGCCGTATTTTACGCGCTCGGGGACAAACTCTCTCCCCTCTTTTCAAATCCGCAATGCTTGCCGATATTCTTCATAATGTTGCCGTCGCTTATAACGTCGACGATTTACGCTTCGTTACGCAGTTGGTTTTGGGGCAGAAAAAAGTTTTTGGCGTTTTCGTCCACGGAACTGATAGACGAAGCGGTGCGAATCGTGCTTTCTATGATTTTTGCAAGCGGAATCATATCGACCTTAGTCGGCGCAAACGGCATCGCGCTTGCATTTACCATTTCAGACGCAACCTGCGTGATTATTCTCGCCGTTCTGTATTTCGTCGCAGGAGGGCGCATAAGCAAGCCGAGCGGCTTCAAAGATTTGACGATGCGCACGATACCGCTGTCTGCAACTCGTATTATATCGTCGCTCGGCGCGTCTCTGACGGCTTTGGTAATTCCGCAACTCCTCGTATCGTCGGGAATGAGCGTCGCGCAAGCCACCGCAGAATACGGACGAGTGGCAGGTATGGCTCTGCCTTTGATTATGGCGCCCGTAACCTTTGTCAGCGCGCTTTCGGTGGTTCTCACGCCCGACGTCGCGCAACTGCGTAAACAAAACGATATTGAGGCCGTAAGAGCCAAATTATCCTCGTCGCTGCTGTTTGCGGTGGTTATCGCAAGTTTCTTTTTTGCCTTATATATGCCGCTCGGTCAAAGTCTCGGCAAACTTCTTTTTGCCGACGAACAGGCAGGCAGATTCGTGTCATACTGTTCGCTTATCATTTTCCCGATAGCAACGGCGCAAGCGACAACGCCTATGGTAAACTCCCTCGGAAAAGAACGCTACACTCTGATTTTTACTATAATCGGCGCGCTTTCGATGCTTCCTTGCATATTCTTCTTGCCAAAAGTTATCGGAGTCTACTCTATGGCCGTTGCAACGGGACTTTGTTTCTGCATCGTATCGATGTGCAATTTAGTCGTCCTCAAAAAAGAAGTCGGCTCTTTCCTCAATCTCAAAAAGACCGCTCCGATGGTTTTTTCAAGCGTTTTGCTATCGGTTTCGGCGTTTTTCTCGGCAAGACTTTTAAGGACTTACGCAGGACATATAACGACGGTAATAGTTGTGGGCGTATACGTCGTTTTCTTTTTCTTTTTGATTGTCAACGCTTTCAAAATCGTAGATATTGCCGCTTGTATAAAGATGTTAAAGCCCAACGTAGACACGGCGTGCAAGCATAATAAAAAGCCGTCCGAACGTCACGCGAAACACACCGCAAAATCACGCCGTAACGCCGCGACTTCCACGCCCGAAGCAACGCTCGAAGATAGGCGAAAAAGCTCGTCAAAACGCCGCAAAAAGCACGATTACGGCACTCGAACAGGCCGCAAGGAGCAAAAACTGACGGCGTAGTATAAAAACATACCTTATAAACACACTACGGCTATGCTGAATTTGTTTATAAGAAGTCTCGTATTGTATTTCGTACTGCTTGTGGCAATGCGATTGATGGGCAAGCGACAACTCGGCGAATTGCAACCTTTCGAACTTGCAATAACGCTTGTCGCAAGCGACCTCGTATGCATTCCTATGGCAGACGCGTCTATTCCGATTTTGTACGGAGTCATTCCCGTATTTTCGCTGTTTTTGGTGCATATTCTCATCACGAAACTTGCGACGAAAAGCATCAAATTCCGCAAATTTCTCAACGGAAAACCGATTATCATCATCGAAAAAGGCAACATCCTGCCCGATATAATGAAAGAACTCAATCTCAACGTCGACGACGTTATGGAAGCGTTGCGAGGCGCAGGTTATTTCAATCCGAGCGAGGTCGAATACGCAATTCTAGAAACGAACGGCAACCTGAGCGTTATGCCGAAAGCGCAAAATCGTCCGCTATGCCCCGATGACGTAAATATGAACGTCGACGAAGCGCAAATCCCCGTTGCGATAATCGTGGAGGGCGAATTTGTCGCTGAAAATCTGTCCAAACTCGACGGAGAAACAAAAGAAAAAATGCTTAAACTTCTTTCAAATCTCAACGTAAAACAGCAAAACGTACTCGTTGCGCTCGTCGCGGGAGACGACGTGTTCATACAACCGTACAAAGAAGATTATATTTCGACGTCTCTTACGCCTTCCACCAACAATCCGCAAGTGACGCTCAAAGAGGAAGTAAGATGAAAAGAGTGGTTTTTGCGGTTATCGTACTCGTATTGATTATTACGGGCGGAGTGCTTGAAAACTATTATATCAACCGCACTTTCGACAAACTCGACGAGGATTTGAAAGACCTCGAGCAATCGATAACAATGCAGAGCGACGACGCGTTGATTAAGCTAAAAGACCTCTCGCAATGGTGGGAAAAGCGAAGAATGTATATAGAACTTTTTGCCTATTCTCCCGACGTAAGAGCGTTTTCGGTGGCTCTCGGAGAGACGGAGGGTTCGCTCCGATGCGGAGATTATCAAAACGCTTTATCAAAATGTCACTCGCTGATAGTGATGGGCAAAAACATAAGACAGTTGCTCGATTTCAACGCAGAGGACATAATCTGACACTATTCGCTACGGATTCGTTTCTCAAATGCAAAAAAATAAATACGAGGTATCCTCGTATTTGTTTTTGTGCCTATTTACATATCTATATATGTGCAAATGCGCATATATAAATATTACGATAGTCTGTCTTTTTCGCATTCGATAAAGTGCTTCATATCGTAAATATCTCCTGCTCCTATCATCATAATCACGTCGACGTCTTTTGCGTGCGATTTTACATAATCGAGCGTTGAGCGTGCGTCTTTTGCAAGATAAACTTTCTTTTGTGGAAATTTGTCGAAAATTGCCTTTGCCAAAACGTCGCTGTCTACGCCCGTCGAAGGCGTTTCTCTTGCGGCGTACACGGGCATCAAAACCACGTCGTCGCAAAAGTCGCATCCGCCCAAGACTTGAACGAAATCGTCAAGATACGCCTTGGTGCGCGAATAGGTATGAGGCTGAAAAACAATCAGGACTTTGCCGTATTTTTTCGCTCTTTCAAGCACGCAACTTATCTCTTTGGGATGATGCGCAAAATCGAAAAACACTTTTGCGTTGTCTATATCCGCGCTTCTTTCAAATCTGCGTTTTACGCCTTTATAACTCTTTAGCGCAGACGCGCCGTCTTTGAGCGGAACTCCGAGAATCGACGACGCGCAAAGCGCAAACAATGCGTTTTTGTAATTGTACTCTCCGTCGTCGATAAGCGAAAAACTCGTGCGGTAAATTCCGTTTTCATATACCTCGCAATTTTTGTCGCGAAGTCTAAACGCGAACTTTTTTTCTCCGTCCGTCACGCAAAATTCGTTTGAATTTTTATCCGCGATTCCAAACAGATTTTGCATATCTTCGCAAGACGCGATTTTAACTTTGCTTTTCTCGAGGAACGTTCGGAAAGCGTCTCGCACTTCCGTAATATCGGCGTAACAATCGGGATGGTCGCACTCGACGTTCGTCACTACTCCGACATCCGATTTTACTGACAACATATGCCGCTTATATTCGCAAGCCTCCGCTATAAAAACGCAATCCTTCAATTCGGATATTTTATGTACGCAAGTATTATTGACGTAGTTGCCCAAACTTACACACTCTCCGCCTATCATTGACAAAAACGGAAAATTCCGCTTTTTCAAAATATGCGTGAGCATTGCCGTCGTGCTTGTTTTTCCGTGCGTTCCCGCAACGGCGACGCTTGCGCCGAACAGTTTTGAAATTTCTCCCAAAAACTCGTGCCGCTCGTATATAGGCACTCCGAGTTCTCTTGCTTTTTGCAGTTCGGCATTATCGCGTTTTATCGCTGTGGAAAACACCACAATATCCGCATTTACGTTATTCGGATTTTCCCCTTGATAAATAGTTGCGCCGAGTCGTCGCAATTCGTTGCAAATCGGCGTGATTTTTGCGTCGCTGCCGCTGACTTTTCCGCCGAAATCCAAAACGAATCGAGCCAAAGCATTGCACGATATGCCGCCGACACCGATAAAATGTACAGTTTTCCCTTCGAGTTCCAACATAACCATATTATATGCCGAAGTGCCGATTGTGTTTCAATACAATAGTATAGGTATCCGCACACTTCGCACGTTGCTATTGAATTGCGCTCCCGCCGATGTTATCATAAGAATGAGCGGTAAGCGGATAAGGAGGATAAAATGTTAAACGTTACGGACGTGAGAGTCAGGCTCGTAAAAACCGAAAGCGGCAAATTGAAAGGCGTTGCGTCAATCGTGATTGACGACTGTTTTGCGTTGCACGATATAAAAATCATCGAAAGTCAAGACGGAGTGTTTATGGCTATGCCCTCCAAAAAGACTTCCGACGGAGAGTATAAAGACATAGCCCACCCCATAAATTCGGAAACCAGAGAATATTTGAAATCCAAAGTCCTCGAAGCGTATCAACGCGCCGTCGACGAGGAGGCTCAAAAAGAAAGCGTAACCGAATAAACGTATCTTTTCTATCGACAATCTGCGCATTCTACCATTGCGCGCGTATTTATAGGGCAGACTTCTCTGCCCTATCGTTTTTGCGCGATAATTGCGCATATCCGCAAGTGTGCATATCGTCAAATTCTCACTTGCGCTTATTTGCAACCGTCATTGCGATTTTATGACTTATGCGCAAATGCACATAAGTCATTCTATTAACGGATAAACGATGTCGCTCTGCTCGGGAAAGAAATAAACGGAGATTGCATCTCGGTTAAAATCAAAGTTTGAATACGACAAAAAAGACGCTGAAAAACAGCGTCTCTTTTATTTGAGAATCTACCTATCGGAGTTCGTTCTCTACCCTGCCGATTAGAAATTTGAGGGATGCTCGTCAAGCGCAAGCGTGCCGCCGGGGTTGAGCGTGTTGTTGGGGTCGAAATACTTTTTGAGAGCCTTGAACACGTCGAGTTGCGCGCTTCCGATAGAACCTTCGAGGAACGGCGCAAACAGTTTGCCGATGCCGTGATGATGCGAAAGTGCCGCGCCCGACTTCATTATTGCCTCGAGAATCGAGCTGTGATATTTCTTGAAAGCGTCGAGGTCTGTCGTCTTGATTATGAAGATGAAATACAAGTTTGCGCCGTTGGGATAGCTGTGCGAGATGTGGCAGGTGCAAATCGCGTTCGGCCAAGCCTTGACCACCTCTCTTACCTCGTCGTGGACTTTGGACATATTGTCCCAGTTGACCGCGCACTCGAGAGTGTCGATGATAATGCCGTAGTCCTGAATGGTATCTCTGAGATACGGGTCGGAGAATCTGCCGTGTTCCCAAGCGGTAGTAACGTAACCCGTAAGAGAGAGTCCGTTATACTTCCTTGCAATCTTGCGGATATTTCTCATAATGTTTCTTTGCAAGCCGTCCTCTCCGTCGCAGAAGCCGAGAAGGAGGCATCTGGAGTGTTGTTTGTAGCCTTTTGCCGCAAGCAACGGCTCAAGCGGAGAACCGATAATGCCGTACATATGAGACATCATATCCGTTTCCTCCGCGTCCGAAAGACGGAATGCCGACGGATGACCGAATTCGCCCTGCATAACTTCTCTCATAACCGCCATACCGTCCTCCCACGTCGGGAACATATAGGAGAATTTTCTGTGCTTTTTGGAGAGATTGAAAACTTTGAGCGTAACTTCCGTAAGGATACCGAAGCAACCCTCGCTGCCCATCATAATTTGGTCGATGTCCGGACCCGTCGCTTTTCTCGGCGCGCCGTCCGTCTTTATAACGCCGATAGGCGTAACGTATTCTTGTTTAAGTACGAGGTCCGCCGCGCAACCGTAGTACGTCGAGTTTTGTCCCGAGCCGCGAGTTACCACCCAGCCGCCGACGCAGGAATACTCAAACGATTGCGGAAAATGTCCGCAAGTGTAACGTTTTGTCGTACCGAAGTTTTCGGGAGCGTGATTAAGAATGTCCTCGAGTTGCGGACCGCTGATGCCCGGTTGAACCGTAATGGTGGAATTGACCTCGTTGAACGCAATGACCTTGTTGAAGTTTTTGCTGATGTCAATCATAATGTTGGGAGACACCATCGGTTCCGTTCCTCTCGTAACGCTCGAGCCGCCTGCGTGAACGTAGACTTTGATTCCGTTTTTATCGGCATATTTTACGAGTTCTTCTATCTGCTCTTTCGTTGACGGAAAAACTACGATGTCGGGAACGTTTTCGACGATGCCTTTTCTGAGGCGCATAATGTCTATCATCGTTTTGCCGTACGCAAGACGCACTCTTTCGAAGTCGTCAACGCTTGCGTTATCTTCTCCGACGATAGCGGTAATATCTGCGATTTGCTCTTTCGTCAAAGCACTTTCGACGTGTACGTCGACGAGTTGCTCTCCCGTGTCGACCATCTCTTTGAAATCGTCGTCGGTAAGCGAGAAGATGCTTTTGATAAGTTTATAAAGACCTTCTTTGGGGGCTTTGTACTTGTTGGGGTCGCCCCATTTCATTATGGAACGGAAAGATTTCTCTTGCGGTGCGTCGGTAATCCACTTGGGTTCGAATTCCTTATAGGGTTTTGACATAATTCCTCCATTTGCCGTTTTATCCGTGCATTTTCGACAGATAAACCGACGATTTATACATTTTAATTATTTTTCTGTTTCTGCGTTCTCTGCTTTTTCGTTTCGCAAAATGAACTTCAAATCATCGTAGAGTTTTTTGTTGTTGGGATAAATTCTGCGATAGATACGGTTGTAAAGTTTCTCGTACAGGGCGTGTTCTTTCATATTCGGCGTAAACTCTTTGGAGATATGCACCATATTCTGCGCCGCTTCTTCAAAGGTCTTGTATACGCCCAAACCCTTAAACGCCGTGATTGCCGCGCCGAGCGACGACGTCTCGTACGTTTGCGCTCTGCGAACGGGGATTCCCATAATATTCGACGTTATCTGGCATATTTCGTCGCTTTCGCTTCCGCCGCCCGACACCGCCAAAAACTCCACTTTTATTTTGGTCTTGCGTTGGATTGACAGCAGACCGTCGTACAATCCGTACGCAATGCCCTCGATGATTGCTCTGTAAATATGTATGCGCGTGTGGCAATCGGCAAATCCGAGTATTGCGCCTCTTGCCGTCGGATGCTTGATACCCGGCGTCCAGTACGGTTGCAAAATCAAGCCTTCGCATCCCGCAGGCACGTCTTTGAGGTGTCTGTTGAGCAACTCCTCTGCGGCAACGCCGAGTTCTTTTGCCTCTTTGACTTCTTTGTGCGCAAATTCGTTCTTAAACCACGAAAGCATCCAATATCCGCGATAAATCTCCACTTCGGGATTGTATTTCCCGGGCAAAACCGCGGGATAAGACGGCACGAAAGGCTCTGTTTCGACATATTTGTCGGTGGTCATCTGTACCGTTGCCGTAGTCCCGAGCGAAAGCGACGCGCCCGTGCTGTCCACGCAACCCGAACCTAAAGTTTCGCATCCCTTATCAGAACCCGAAGCGATTACGGGCAAGCCCTCTTTTATGCCGAGGTCGGCGCACGCTTCTTTCGTGATATATCCGATAACCGTACCCGGTTCGACAAGTTCGCACATATCTTTTGCTTTCAAATCGAATATCGGAGCGGTTATGGCGCGAGGTCCTTGCCAAGTTTTGTTTTTATAATCGAACGGGATATGTCCTATCTGATTTGCCACCGAATCTTTCATCACGCCCGTCAATCGGTATGTGATGTATCCCGAAAACATAAGGCACTTGTGCATTTTCGCCCATACTTCGGGTTCGTACTCGTGTACCCAGTTGCAGGAGGACGACTTGCATTGCGTTGCCGCCATATCGTACATATTGATAAGCCTCAAAAGAGATTTGAATCCCGAGCCGAATCTCGTCTTGTCGGCGTCTTTGACTTCTCTTTGGTCGAGCCACAGGATAATGTCTCGAAGCGGTTTTCCGTCCTTATCGACGAAAACGACGGTATCTCGTATGGTCGTAACGCTGACCGCTCGAATATCGTCCCACAAATCGGCGCATTTGGCTTTCAACCCGTTCGTTGCCTCTTTGAGCTTATCCCAATAAAACTCGGGTTTCTGCTCCGCCCAACCGATTTCTTTTGAATAATACGGTTCTTTGAAATGCACTTTCTCTTTGCCGTAGTCTTTTCCGTGTTTATCGAAAAGCATCGCTCGCACGCTCTGCGTGCCGAAGTCGATTGTCAATACCAACGGTTCGCTCATAATTTCCCTCTCAAGTGTTAATAAATGGTTGCAGTAGCAATAAGGTTGACGTCCGTTCCGACAACGTTTTGCGCAACGACGTCTCCTCGTTTGACTTTTTTATCAACGACGATAGCGTTGATTTCTTTCATCAAATCCGCGATTTTCGCTTTGGGAATTTCTCCGTCCGTTCTAACGGGGAGAACGGGATAATCCTTAAGAGACGTGGCAACCGTCGAGCAAACGCTTCTCATAGGGCAAGTGCTTTCGGACAAAGCAAACGCCTCGCCTCTTTTGCAAGCGTTTCCGCTGACTACGCCGTCTTGAACGTTAATTCTGCACCCTCTCGGGCAAACGATACAAACAAGGTCCATTATCTCTCCTCCACAATCGCTTGAATTTTAGAATTTTCGTCGATTCCGAAAGCCGAGAAATCAATCTCGACTCTTTGCATTTCGGGCGGACGCAGGAACGAAAAGTTTTTCTTGAAAACTTCTTTGCCGTCCACGACGAATTTAAGAGTCGCTTTGTCCATATCATTTGAAGCGCGGAAAAAGAAAACCACTTTGTCGCAAGGCTTTGCAAGGTCTATGCGATGCGGCACGAAGCTCAAAAGTCCTATGCCCTTTTCTATACGCACGCTCTTGCCCGACGGCTTGAAACCGACTGCGTTTGCACCTGCGTCTTTTGCACATTCAGACACATAATCTACCAAATCGAACACGTTAAGCGCGTTTCCCGCGGAAAACACCCCGTCCACCGACGACATATACGTCTGGTCGCAATCCGCTCCTTTTGTAAACGGATTTATATCCACGCCCAACGATTCGGCAATTTCGTTTTCGGGAATAAGCCCGACGGAAAGTATGAGCGCGTCGCAGTCTATACGTCTTTGAGTGCCTTCGATAGGTCTCATTTTGTCGTCGACTTTTGCGACTTCCACGCCTTCGAGTCTGTCCTTTCCGAACACTCTCGTAACGGTGTGCGAGAGGTAAAGCGGTATGTCGAAATCGTGCAAGCATTGATGAATGTTTCTCGTAAGTCCGCTCGGAGTGGGCTTGACCTCGTACACGCCCTCAACTTTTGCACCCTCGAGAGTGAGTCGGCGCGCCATAATAAGGCCTATATCTCCGCTACCGAGTATAACGCATTTCTTCGTCGGAAGTTTGCCTTGCAGATTGACGAAGTTCTGCGCGGTACCTGCCGTAAATACGCCGCTCGGACGAGTGCCTTGAATTAGCACTTGCTTTGCCGTGCGCTCTCTGCATCCCGTGGCAAGCACGATTGATTTTGTGAAAAATTTTTCTATTCCGTTGCTCGAAACCGCCGTAATCTCGAAACCGTCGTTTTTCTTTTCCACTCTCGTTACGAAAGTGAGGGTAAACGTGTCTATATCGAGTTCTTTTACAAAATCGATATATCTTTCGCAATATTCGGGACCCGACAGTTTTTCGCCGAATCTAATAAGACCGAACCCGTCGTGAACGCATTGTTTGAGTATTCCGCCGAGTCTTGCTTCTCTTTCTATAACCGCAACTTTGCCGCCTTTGAGGCAAGCGCTTTGCGCCGCGGAAAGACCTGCAGGACCGCCGCCGATAACCACTACGTCATAATTGCGCATATCACATTCCTCCTTTCGTATTGCCGTAAACGATTACGCTGCCCTCGTCTCCTTTAAGGACGTCCTCGATTTCGATACCCTCGTGTTCGGCAATGATTTTGGCAACGAGCGGAGAACAAAATCCGCCCTGACATCTTCCCATACCGGGGCGCACTCTGCGCTTGATGCCGTCAATAGTCGCAACCTTGAGAGGGCTGTTCAATGCGTCGATGATTTCGCCTTTGCTCACTTCCTCGCAACGGCAGATAATCTCTCCGTACGCCGAGTCGGACTTGATATAATTCTGTCTTTGTTCGTCGGACAAATCTGCAAGTCTGGGAGTGTGTTTGTATACGGGATTAAAAGAGGGATTGTCCTCTATACCGAGGTCCCGTTTAACCCAATCTCGTATATCGCAAGCGATTGCGGGAGCCGCCGTGATTCCGGGAGACTGTATGCCCGCCGCTTCGTAAATATTGCTTGTGAAAATGCCCCTGCGCACCACGAAATCTTCTTCGTAGGTTGCGGCTCTCGTGCCTGAAAAATAGGTTATAATATCTCCCTTGTTCAGCATCGGCTGGGCAAGTTTTTGCTTTTTGATAATATTGTCAATATCCTCTATCGAAGTCGAATAGTCCTCTCTCGACGGCACTTCGTGCGCGTCGGGGCCTACGAGGATATTTCCGTCCACGGTGCGCATAACGCCGCCGCCTTTCGTGTGTCCGACTTGCTCTTTCGTATCGGGACGATTCTCTTTGGGAAGCGGGGCAAAGAAACTGCGAGCGTAAGACGACAACGCGTAACCAACTTTCTTTTTGTCGAGAATTATATCCGTGCCTTTGCGAGGATGTATGGTAAACGTTCTGTCCCCTGCCATATCCGCAATCACGTCGGAATATACTCCCGCGCAATTCACGACGACTTTTGGATAAATAGTACCTCTGTTTGTCTCAACGCTCACTATTTTTCCGTTTTCGACTTTCATACCTTTAACGTAGGTATCGAGTGACACTTTTGCGCCGTTTTGGATTGCGTTGTCTATAAGCGCAATAGTAGTCTTATACGGCGAAACCATACCTGCGGTTGCCATATACATCGCTCCTGTTGCCCACGCAGGCGGATTCGGCTCTATTTCTTTTATTTGTTTGGGCGTGAGATGCCTTACGCCCTCCACGCCGAGTTGTTTTGCGCGCAGTTTGTAAAGCGGAGAAATAATCGCGTTTTCCCACTTCGTGGAAAAGACGAACATCTGCGCCCAACGCTTAAGCGATATTCCGAGTTCTTCGGCAAGTTTCGTATACGCTTTGTTGCCTGCAAGCACATATTTGAGTTTTTGCTGTCCTTTGTGCAAATCGATGCCTGGATGAATGCAACCGTCGTTTCTCGACGACGCGCCGCACGCTACGTCGTTGCATTTTTCCACCAACAACACGCTCGCTTTCAATCTCGTCAATTCTCTTGCCACGGCGCAACCGACTATGCCGCCGCCGATAACGAGAACGTCGGGCGTTTCGCCGTCGAGAGCGTTGTCCGTAAGCGACGGACGTTTCGGCTCCTCGTGAAAGCCTTTCAACCGAATGTCGTTAAGCACGCCGAGCGACTTTTTGCTCACAGCGGCTTTTCCGCATCTGTAAACGTCCGCCCAGTTATCGAGTTCGCCCGTCAATCTGACGCAACCGCGATATTCTTCCACTTTGACGGAAGGCGCGATTTTATTTACCGCTCTGCGTATCTTTGCCAAATTCATTTTTTAATCCCTCTATATCGATTTTTCCGATTTTCGTTCTCGGGAACGCGTCTTTGCACTCAACCTCTCGCGGCACGTTCCAATGCGACATACGCTTGTCTATGTGCGATATGATTTCCTGCTTTTGCGAAGGAGTCAGACTGCCTTCTACGATTAGTTTTATATACGGTTTTCCGTACACTTTGTATTCGATGCAAGCGCATTCCTTTACGAAGTCGAGTTCCTTTGTGACTCTTTCTATCTCCGTCGGGAACACGTTGATACCCGAGATTTTGATAAGGCGTTTTTTACGCCCCATATAAAAGAGTTTGCCGTCTGCGTCCTGCTTGAAAAAGTCTCCGCTTCTGACGTACGTTTTCCCGTCAAGGCAAATCATCGCTTTTTCCGTCGCTTCTTTATCAAACGCATAACCGCTCATAATCTGGTCTCCGCCAATTAGCAGTTCGCCCGTTTGTCCGACGTCAACGTCTTTCAGATTCTCGTCGACGATGCGAACGACGACGCCGTTTATGGGTTTGCCGACGCTACCCGCTTCGTAATCTCCTTTGGACACGGCGCATACGCTTGCGGTCTCCGTAAGTCCGTAACCTGCCGAAAGCACGCCCTTTCCGCCTGCTTCTTTCATTCTTTTGTCGAAAGCCGCCACGAGTTCCTTGCTTACGGAATCTCCGCCGACGTATACGTCCTCGATGCAGGAAACTTTATCTCCGCAAAAGTCTTTGCAAGCAAGCAATTTGGACACCATTCTCGGCACGGCAACCATAGTCGTGATTCTGTTTTTATCGATTATTTTAACGGTTTTTTCCACGTTGAAAATAGGTTGCAGGACTGCTCGCATATTCGTGCATAACGACGCGTGTATGCCTACGCACAGTCCGAAACCGTGAAACATCGGAAGCGCAACGAGCATTGCGTTGCGTTCTCCGAATTTGTCGTCGAGATACTGCAAAAGATTGCCTGCCATTGCGTTGGCGCATCTCGAAGAAACGGCAACCGTTTTCGGCTCTCCCGAAGTGCCGCCCGACTGCATATACAGAGCGATTTCCTCTCCGTCTCCGTCAAACTTCTCGAAATGACGAGAATGCGGCAAACCGAGATAATCGTATATACCGAAATGGCATATCACTCTCTTTGCGCCGTGACACCTGAAAAAGAATTTCGTTTGATTTATATCGCTGAGGAACACAACTTTCGGAGAGAGCTTTTTTACGGCGGCTTCGAATTCGTCCGCAGACAACTTAGGATGAATCATAGACGCGGTCGCGCCTATACGAGAACAGGCGTAAGTGGCAATCACGCTCTGCTCGATATTCGGCAACGTGAGCATAACCACGTCTCCTTTTCGCACTCCTGCCTTGTACAAACCGCCCGCAACTTTATCTATTTCTTTGAAAAATTTTGCAAAACGCATTTTGCGCCCGCCACGAACGACGGCGACCGAATCGTCGTTCTTTAAGCGGTAATTGCGCATAAAATTATATAAAGTCGTATGTATGTCTAACATAATAAAAAAATTATACAATATCAAACAGTTGTAGTCAATATCGCTTTTCTCAAAAAAATCGCTTTTTTCACTTGCTCGAATAATTTTTTTCTGTTTTTTCGGACGTATCTGTATAAACTTTTGCGCCCTTGTCCATAATCAGAGCAACTTGGAGGTACAAAAAATATGAGCAAATTTTCAGTTGCAATGAAACGCTTTGGCGGTTTTATGAAACGCAACGCATTCTATTTCCTTATCGTATTGTGCATAGCGTCCGTTGCGACGGTCATCGCTTTGGCGGTTACTCGCAACAACGATTTGCCTGACACCGACGCGTCGGTAACGCCGCCGCAAGACACGCCCGTCGTCAATCCCGACGACCCCAAACCTTCGGACGACGACCAGAAGCCCGTAGACGAACCTCTCAAATTCTTTATGCCCTGCAACGACGGCACGGTCAGCAAGAATTACAGCGACGCACAACTCGTATGGAGTCCGACTCTCAAACAATACTCCACTCACTGCGCGCTTGACTTTACGTCGAAAGACCTCAACGTATTCTGTTCTGCGGACGGTATTATTAAAGAAGTAGGCTACAACAATCTCGACGGCAATTACGTCGTGGTAAGTCACAAAGACGGATACACCACCAAATATCTGTCTCTCGAGCAGCCCTGCTCCTTGAAAACGGGAGCAAGCGTAAAGCAAGGACAACTCCTCGGCAAGATGTCGACGTCGCAAGGCAGCGAAAGCGCGGACGGTGCGCACGTTCACTTCGAGATATGGAAAGACAACGCTTGCGTCAATCCTCTCGACTTGCTCGTCTCGTCCGAGAAATAACGAAAAGCCGCTTTTACAAAGCAAAAAGCCGTTGATAAAACGGCTTTTTTGTTGATTTGACAATTTTATTCGCTCCTCTACGGAGCGGCGTATACAATTATTTTTTGAGAGCAGGAACGATGTCCTTAACCTTGTCGAAAACGTAATCGGGTTTGATTTTCGAATTCGGCAACATATCCTCGGTAGTCTCTCCTGACAAAACGAGTACGGACACGAATCCGCAATTCTTTCCGAACGCCACGTCCGTATAAAGCCTATCCCCCACCATAGCGATTTTCTTTGCAGGCAAGTTGTACTTCATAGCAAGGCGTTGACCTGCGGTCTTGTGCGGCTTGCCCATAACGATGTCCGGAGTGCGACCTATCGTAAGGCGTATCGCTTCGATGAGCGAGCCTATATCGGGCATCGGACACTCGGGCGCGGGACAGAAATAATCGGGGTGCGTCGCAATATAAGGAAGCCCCGAATTGACGTATTTGCAAAACTTGTAAAGTCTGTCGTACGTCAAGGACGTATCGAAGCCGATTACGCATATATCGGGGTCGTCGTCCACCACGTCTATACCGTACAACTCGAATTCGTCTTTCAATCTTTCGTTGCCGAGCAGATAAACTTTTTTGCTTCTGTAATTGTCGAGGATATACTCGCAGGTAACTTGACCGCTCGTATAAATCTCGTCGGCATAAGTGCGCAACCCGAGGTTATTGAGTCTTGCGATATAGTCCGTGTGCATTCTTGAAGAATTGTTGGTAAAAAAGCATATACGCTTGCCCATCGCGCGCAACTCGTTGATTGCGGCAAAAGAACCCTCGATTTCCGTATCGCCGATATAGACGGTGCCGTCAAGGTCAAATACGAACAATTCCACGTCTTTGATGTTTTTCATTTCGTCCTCTGTAACCGCGTATTCTCAGCCGATTGCTTTGAGCATTCCGCTTGCGTAGGCATATCCCAAGAGATTGTCGCTGACCGCCCCCGCAAGAGCGAGTGCGTCGAGTGCCTCTTTTGCGCTGATTTCGCTTTTCAACCAATACCCTGCGTCGGGGTATAGTCTGCGCCAAAATCTTTGCATACCGTGCAAGTCGATATTTGCCAATTTTTCAAGCAAATCCACGCGGTATTCACTTAATATATAACTTATTCTAAAATAACCGCAAACGTCGAAAAAGTCAACGCATTTGCCCTCATTGCCCAAGCGGAACGGCAAAGACGAGATTTTATCGAGAGCGTCGTCTATGCAAGCTGGCGGAACGCAATCAATCGAAGGCGCGCCCAAAAACGCGGAATAAAATGCTGTAATAAGACTGGCGCACAAAAATCTGTATTCTCCTATAAGCCTCGTTTTTTTACCTTGAGAAACCGCCCGTGCGAACATCAGTTTTGCCATTCTTTCCGCGCTGTCCTCTCCGTCTTTTTCATCGGAGATTTCAAGCAGTCTGTACGCAAGTTCCGGAACGTCGCACTTTGTATCGAACGCGCTTTTCACGGGTTTATCTTCGGACAAAACCTTGCGAGAAAACTCGTCCTCGAACGCCGTAAGTTTTGACGCAAGCACTATGCCGTATCCCGATGCGATTTGCGATTTCGTACTTTTATTTACTATATCCGAGTCGATAAACACTTGTTTCGGACAAATTCCGCACATCATGTTATCCGAAGTCGGAGTGCATAAAAGCAACGACCAGCCTATATTTTTTTCACGACATATTCTTTTTGCTATTGTCGACGCCGCTTCTTCTCCGACGGCAAAAACGTACCTTATATAGTCGGGAATCTCGCAAACGGTTTCGTTTTCTCTATCCTTTTCGGCAGTATCGAAACCACCTGCGAAAACACGGTATCCCGCCTTTTTCAACTCCTGCATAAGGCAATCCGCCATATCCTTTTTATCTTTCTCGTAAACGACGAAAAGCGCACCTTCTTCAAATACGGTGCTAAGTCTCGTCGGAATCTCTTTTATGATTTTTTCTCCGATAAAGACTTCCGTATTGCCGACGGTGCGTTTTTCGATTTGCAAATTTTCCATATCCGCCTCCGATTCGATAATAACATTATGTCGGTGCGGATTTTTGCGGTTTTTTGAGACAAATCAGATTGTTTTGTCGATACTTATTTTTTTAGATAAGTTTTGCATTTGGTTGCAAAAGCGGTGTCTTTGACGTTTATTTGCGAATTGGCACAAAGACCGCCGTTGTTAAACGCGCAATCGCTTGCAGAGCATTGCACGAGGCTTTCCAAGTCCTTTTCGTATACGTCGTCGCCGGCTTCCACGTCCGCAAAGTTTTGCGCCAAAGCACCGCCTTCTCTCTTGATACGGCTGATGCATTTTGCGTTTTCGCTGATAGAAATTACTCCGGCAAGACATACGCCTTTCAAATTGTGTTCACAGTTTGACGTTGCACAGTTGATTTTTTCCATATTGCCTCCTTTTCGTTTAGTATGACCAAAAACGAGATATTTACACGCCCAAACGTTGTTATCTTCGATTTTTCCGTTATTTTTCGCAAATTTCGCACACTTTTCGTCCCGTTTTCCGATACAATCTCAACATTTTAAGCAGTTGACGGCGTATGCCTTGAAAAATGCGAATATTCGTGCTAAAATATATACAAATCAGGCGAATACGTTCGCAATAAGGAGTTTTTATGAAAGTTATACTTCTCAAAGATATGAAAGGTACGGGCAAAAAAGGCGACATAATCGAAGTCAACGACGGCTACGCCCGCAATTTTCTTATAAAGAAAGGTTTTGCTCAAGAAGGCACGCAACAAAACATTTACGTTGCCGAGCAACGCAAAAAAGCATACGAAGCAAAGATTGCCGCAGAGCGCAAAGAAGCGCAGGAACTTGCGGCAAAACTTAAAACGCTTACCGTCAAAGTCGGCGCAAGAGGCGGCGAAAACAACGGCAAAATGTTCGGTTCGGTCACAAGCGAAATGATAAGCGAAGCCCTTTCCGCTCTCGGCTTTGACGTCGATAAAAAGAAAATCGAAATAAAAGAGAGTATTCGCGATTTCGGCACGTTCGAAGTGCTTTTGAGGCTCTACCCCGAAGTTACGCAAACGCTCAAAATCGAAGTAGTTCGCGCCTGATTATGGCAAAGTACGCAACCGATTTAGGCATAGGAGATTATATCGTTTTTCAAGACACCGACGATTATGCGTTTTCGCAAGACTCGGTGTTTCTTGCAAATACGGCAAAACTCGCAAAAAACGACGTCGTTCTCGACCTCGGTTGCGGTTGCGGAATTCTTGCGACGCTTGCCCTCGTAAAGCGAGGAGTCAAACGCGCTGTCGGAATCGAAATTCAGCCTCGAGTTGCCGAAATGGCGCAGGAGAGCGTTCTTAAAAACGGCCTGCAAGACAAATTCGACGTGATTTGCGGAGACGTAAAAGACATCCGCACACTCGTCAAAGCGGAAAGTTTTGACAAGGTTCTCTGCAATCCGCCCTATTTCGCAAACGGGGATTTGCTCACAAACAAAAACCTGTCACGAATAGAAAGTTCCGCTACCCTCGACGATTTCGTTTCAGCGGCGGCATACGCGTTACGCTTCGGCGGAGACTTGTGGATTGTGATTAAAGCGGATAGACTCGCAAGCCTTATATCTTCGCTCAAAGCTCGCAACCTCGAGCCGAAGGAAGCGACCGTCGTCTATCCCAAGCCGACTTCCGATGCCGACATCGTTATCGTCAAGGCTCGAAAAGGCGGGAAAGAAGGCTTGAAAATATCTTCGTTATTCGCTATGGACGACAATGGCGAATACACCGACAAATACAAGGAGATGTATCTCTGATGGCAAAACTCTATATAGTCGGAACACCGATAGGCAATATGGCAGACGTAACCTTGCGCGCGCTCGATACGCTTAAAAGCGTTGACGTCATTGCTTGCGAGGACACTCGTCATTCCCTGCCGTTTTTGCAAAAATACGATATAAAAGCGCAACTTCTGGCGTACCACAAGTTCAACGAGGCAGAGTGCAGCGAACGCATTATTTGTATGATTCAAGAGGGCAAAAACGTTGCTTTGATAACGGATGCAGGTATGCCCTCGATAAGCGACCCGGGTGCCGAAGTTATTGCAAAATGTCACGAGAGAGGCGTCGAAGTGGAAACCGTTCCGGGGCCGACCGCCCTTGCAAGTGCTATTGCATTGAGCGGAATAAAAGCAAGCGGATTTACGTTTTTGGGGTTTTTACCCGAGAAAAATACGGATAAAGTGTCGATTTTGTCAAAGGCGTCGCTTTGCGGACTTCCGATAGTTTTGTACGTCGCGCCGCACGATTTGACAAAAACCGCAAAAACGCTTCTCGAAGTTCTCGGAGACAGAACGGTCTACGTCGTAAGGGAACTTACCAAAATGCACGAATGCGTTACAAAGACTACCCTTGCAAATTTCGAAAGCGAAGAAAGAGGCGAAATCGTTATGATAGTCGAAGGTGCGCCATCGGAAAATCCGCTCAACAGCCTTACCGTAGCCGAGCATATCAAACACTATATCGACCTCGGCATTGACAAAAAGCAAGCCGTCAAAAAGGTTGCGCAAGATAGAGGCATTCCAAAGAACGAGGTCTATCAACAAGCCCTTAACTTATAATTGCGCTAAATAGCGACTAACTGCGTCAGGACTGCCCGCCCGACAACTCATTTACGATTAGTAAATTAGGGTTGCCGTTCGGACAGTCCTTTCTTGTTATTCATCTATTTAGCACAATTATAATATAGAAAAGAAAATCGGAAAATTTGAAAATTAAAATACAACAGCAAGGCTTTTGCCTTGCCGTTTAAGGTATTTCTCTCTCTTATTCAAATCTAAATAAGCGCACAAAACAAATGAATAACGCGAAAGCACCCCGAGGGGCGCAAACCCAACGTACTAATCGTACGTGATTTGCGAAACTCGGGGTGCTGACAAAGTTAGTCGCTGTTTTGTGCGCTTATTTGAAATAACGGTTCAAAAGTCCTTCAAACGCCTTTCCGTGACGTGCCTCGTCGCGTGCCATCTCGTGTACCGTGTCGTGGATTGCATCAAGTCCTTCTTCTTTTGCGCGTTTTGCAAGCTCGAATTTACCTTTGGTTGCGCCGTTTTCTGCGTCAACACGCATTTCGAGATTCTTTTTGGTGGATGCGCTTACGAGTTCTCCGAGCATTTCGCAGAATTTTGCGGCGTGTTCCGCTTCTTCATAAGCGGCTTTTTCCCAGTAGAGACCGATTTCGGGATAGCCCTCACGGTGTGCAGCTCTTGCCATTGCGAGATACATACCGACTTCGGTGCATTCTCCTTCAAAATTGGCTTTGAGACCTTCATAAATATCTTGAGGAACGCCTTGTCCTATACCGATAATATGCTCTGCTGCCCAAACTTTTTCAGAACCGTCGTCTTTGACGAATTTGCTGCCGGGGCATCCGCATTGGGGGCATTTTTCGGGAGCGCTGTTACCTTCGTGAACGTATCCGCATACGGGACATACATATTTTGCCATAGTTATTTCTCCTTTTTATCTTTACTTTATTATTTTGCCGTTTCGGCGTTGTTTACCTTCTTTGCGCAATCTTCGCACAGACCTCTGAACATAATCTGCGACTCAAGCACGACTTTTCCGCCAAAGTCGACTATATCTTTTCCGACCTTGTCGACGTTGATAAAAACGTCATCCACCCTGCCGCACTCTATGCAAGTAAAATGCGCGTGTTCCATCGTCGTTTTGTCAAACCTCGACGGTGCGTCCTTGCACACAACCTCTCGAAGCTCGCCCTCTCGCGCCATATCCTTCAAGATGCGATACACCGTTCCAAGACTGATGTTCGGCAATTCAACCTTTGCTTTTTCAAACACCATTTCTGCGGTTGGATGGTCGCAAGCCTCTTTGACGATTCTGGAAACCGTGTCTTTTTGTATCGTATTGCGCTTATTCATTGCTTCCTTTATCAATTATTCTTATTGATAACAATTCTTATTACCTATAATATATCATCATAACCTATATTTGTCAACACTTTTTCAAAAAATATTTTTTTATTTTTTATGCGAAAATGTCGCAACAATTAACCTCTTTCACACAGAGCTATCAAAGCAGCAAAACGGCAAAAAAAGCCACGCCGTGAGCGTGGCAATATGTTTTAGTTTTAGTTGTTAATCGTTTTGAAACCAAGCATAATTGCTTACTTGACGATATTCAAGCGAATTTTTATCAAATATTCCATCTTCTTCGCCAAGTATTTGATGCTTGCCGTTCGGCACATAGTTTACGCAATAATAGCCGACATCGTTTTGCAGAGAATAGTCATATTTTTCATACACGATTTGTCCGTTATTTACCCTATATTCTTCAACCACATTGCCGTTTTCATACTTTGTTGCAACAATATAATATCCCACCGCTTTACTCAAATCCGAAAAATGCGGGAATAAATAGCGACAATTTCCAGCATAATGAGCAATATAGATAACGTCAATATCGTCACGCCCACCTACAAAGCATTCAACCTTAATTAATCTGCCGTCCGATTTGTAAAATTTATTGTAATACTTGCAGTTTGAACCGATACTGCAAGTCTCTTTGACTTCGTATTTTTTAATTTCCGCAAGTCCGCTTAACCCACTCAAAATGCCCATCATATTTCGTCTTTTAGTGCAAACGTAGGTAATCATTTCATTTGGGGCACCCGATTCAACATAAGAAAAGCGGTCAAGCTTTTCTTGTGCATCTTTCATTAATTCAATCAAATACTCACGAGACGGTTTATTCATCGATTACCTCTTTACTCAAATACGAAAACATTATTGCATTTATACAACCGATTGTCAATACAAAGAAAAACGACTTGCCGAGGCAAGTCGTTTTTACTATAGTAGGTATAATGATTACTTGAGTTCTGCAGTTGCGCCAACTTCTTTGAATTTTGCAACGAGTGCTTCTGCTGCGTCTTTGGGCATTGCTTCTTTGACGGTCTTGGGAGCGCCATCGACAACACCTTTTGCTTCGACGAGGCCGAGTCCGGTTGCGTCTTTGACGACCTTGATAACTTGGACCTTGTTGGGACCAACTTCTTTAAGGACGACGTCAAATTCGGTCTTTTCTTCTTCTGCGGGTGCTGCTGCAACTGCGCCTGCTGCTGCGACGGGAGCTGCTGCGCTTACGCCGAATTCTTCTTCAAGTGCTTTTACGAAATCGTTGAGTTCAAGGACTGTCATAGCCTTGATTTCTTCCATAAGTTTATTCAAATCTGCCATTTTAGTTTTCTCCGTTATTTTATTTTTTTGTTTTTTGCAGTCACGCGACTGCCAGCGACGTTACTCTGCCTTTGCCTCTGCAATCTTGTTCAAGCAAATAGCAAGTTTCGAGATAGGTGCTTGCAAAGAGCCAAGCATCTTCGAGAGCAAAATTTCCCTTGACGGAATTTCTGCGATTTGTTTCAATCCGGCTTCGTCCATAAATTCGCCTTCGACCATACCGCACTTTGTCTTCATCTTGTTGAATGCCTTGATGTTTTTGACAACGTACTTTGCAGGAGCGACTGCGTCTGTGGATGAGAATGCAACTGCCGTAGGACCGTTGAGAGCTTCGTCGAATTGGGTGTAACCGAGTTCGTTGAAAGCAATCTTGACAAGGCGGTTTTTCAAAACTGCGTAATCTACGCCGTTTTCTCTGAGTTCTTTACGGAATGCGGTATCTTGTGCAACCGTAAGACCCATATAGTCAACGATGACGATGGATTTTGCAGATTGGATTTTCGCTTTGATGTCCTCAACCTGTTGCTTTTTGGCCTCAAGAACTTCTTTGTTCATCTTTACCTCCTATAATAGTTGGCGGCTTACGCCGCAATAAAAATTAAAGCGTCATTCCAAACGAGAATGACGCAAATACACAAATGATATTGAGCGTATCCTCGGCAAGCGTTGAGTGCTTACGGCAAAATGCCACTTGCTGTCTTTGGAACGCATATATAATACAATTTTTCGGCTATCTATGTCAACCGATTTTGCAAAATAGTTTTCTCAAAATAGATTGACAATCGAAACGAGTCGTTTTTCAAACGCAATCGAACAAAGCGATACGCAAACGACCTTGTTTTTGTCTTTAACGGGCTACCGTGCGATTACGACTTAATCGATACAAAGACAAACGATTTTAACGCCCGTCCAATCTCCGCTCTTTTCGATGCTTTCCCACTCGGTAGCGGTGCCTTTATATTCAATCGTCAACTCGCCGTGCATATCGCCGATGTCGATAGTCGTAACCGTTTTCGGAATCGTAATATTTTCGACGAATGCAAAAACCTCTTTGCCTATACTCGTAATCGTGCGTTCGCCATAGCTTCCCGCAACGACGTACGTTTTCATAGGAACGTTGAGGCGATAAAGTTCACACTCGGTGTCCGACAATACGTTATATATCTCGACCTCGGTATTAGGCGCTACGTCCTTATAATCTTTGAATTCGTCGGGAATATCGAGCGTTGTCGTATCTATGTCGCGGATAATCATAGTCAAACCATTGCCGCTCAACACGATGACGTCGTTTTCAACGTAAGTTTCGTAGGATTCGGAGTACAAATCGTCCAGCAGTCTGCTCAATATACGGCGAACTTCTTTTACCATATATTCGTCGTTAAAATCGTAATCGGTTAAATCGTATACCTTCTTGCTTTCCTCTCCGTCATAACGCGAAAACTGCGATATTTAGATGAAGAACAAGAAAGAGCCACCCGAGAGGCAACTCACATTATTATCACGAGCGAAGCGAGCATCAAGCAAGCGATGTGGCGGAATTGAGGCAAGAGTTATTATCCGTATATGAACAGAGAGCAACACAGCGGTTGCGCGATAGAAAATAATCATTTATCGTAAAAACTGCGATATTTAGATGAAGTACGCGAAAAAGTCGTAAGGCACAACCCATATATTTTTATGTTAATAGCACGCCAAATAGATGAAGAACAAGAAAGAGCCACACTTTCGGCAACCCACATTATTATCACGAGCAAAGCGAGCATCAAGCAAGCGATGTGGCGGAATTGAGGCAAGAGTTATTATCATTATATGAACTGAGAGCAACACAGCGGTTGCGCGATAGAAAACTGAAAATCTAGCGAATAAAAGAAAGACACGCAGAACTGCGTGTCTTTTGTAAAATCGCGATGATTTTCAGTTTAGCCCATACGATACAAGACTTTAATGGACGGACCCATAGTCGTTGCAATGTAGATGGAACGGAAATATACGCCTTTTGCCGCTGCCGGTTTTGCTTTGACAAGTGCTTCCATAAGAGTGTTGAAGTTCTCTGTGAGTTTTTCAACGCCAAAGGATGCTTTGCCGAAAGGAACGTGGCAGATAGCTTGCTTGTCGACTCTGTATTCGACTTTACCGGCTTTGATGTCGTGGATAGCACGAGTGATATCCATTGTGACGGTACCGGATTTGGGGTTCGGCATCAAGCCCTTCGGGCCGAGAACCTTACCGAGACGACCGACAACGCCCATCATATCGGGAGTTGTTACGATAACGTCGTAATCGAACCAGTTTTCTTGTTGAATCTTTTGTATCATTTCTTCGCCGCCGACGAAATCTGCGCCTGCCGCAGTAGCTTCGTCTGCTTTTGCGCCCTTGCAGATTGCAAGAACACGCACGGTTTTACCTGTGCCATTGGGAAGAACCACAACACCACGAACTTGTTGGTCAGCGTGACGGGGGTCGATACCGAGTTTGACGTGCAATTCTATTGTTTCATCGAACTTGGACTTTGCAGTTTGAACTGCAAGTTCGATTGCTTCCGCGCTTTCATAAAGTTTGGTGCTGTCGATGAGTTTTTTCGAATCAATATAATGTTTACCGCGTTTCATACGAACCTCCTTATTCTTCCACGAGAACACCCATGCTGCGTGCAGTACCGGCAATCATGCTCATAGCCGTGTCGATGTTAGCTGCATTGAGGTCGGGCATCTTCATAGTTGCAATTTCCCTGAGTTGCTCTTTGGTAAGAGTTGCCACTTTCGTCTTGTTGGGAACTGCAGACGCACTTTGCAAACCGCAAGCCTTCTTGATAAGAACGGGTGCCGGCGGTGTCTTAAGCACGAACGTGAAAGAGTGGTCTTGATAAATGGTAATGATAACCGGAATAATCAAGCCGACGTCTTTGGAAGTCTTTTCATTGAATTCCTTTGTGAAACCTGCGATGTTAATGCCGTGAGGGCCAAGCGTTGAACCTACGGGCGGTCCCGGAGTAGCTTTGCCTGCGGGCAACTGCAATTTAACAACTGCTGTAATTTTCTTAGCCATAAATCCTCCTGACTAACGTGGTTTTGCGACGGTATGAATTTGGATTTGCCGTCTCCCACGAAGATTATAGTCCTGCGACTTGCGTCCTGTAGACGCGATTAAAGACTGTTGCGACAAGCGCAATTAAAGTTTTTCAACCTGTGCGAAATCAAGTTCGACGGGTGTTTGACGTCCAAACATAGCCACGATAACCTTGACTTTTTGACGTTCCGCACTGATAGAATCAACGACACCGATAAAGTTTTCAAGTGCGCCGTTGACGATTCTCACGTCATCTCCTACCTTGATGTCGAAATCTTCCAACGTAACGGTTTCGAGACCGATTCTTCTGATTTCGTCGTCGGTAAGCGCAATGGGACGACCTGCGGAACCGACGAAACTCGTAACTCCGCGCGCTCTCGTCACCATAAACCAGATGTGGTTGGTGTAAATCATTTTGATGAAAACGTAGCAAGGAAATTTCTTGCGTTGAATGACTTTTTTCTTACCGTTTCTTTCAACGATGTCATCCTCTACGGGAATTTTAATATCGAAGATATATTCCTGCAGATTGTTGTTTTCAATCATATTGCGTAAGTCGGTTTCCACAGAATTCTCGTAACCGGAATACGTGTGAACGACGTACCATTTAGGTTGTTCCAAATTTTCCATAGGGCGCCCTCTCTCTATTTATTGATGAAAACGAATGCCCATTCGCTGTCTTCAGTGATGAGAACGTGGAAGATTCCTCCCAAAACGTAGTCAATCGCAAAAAGAATGACGAAGAAAAGCACGACCACGGTCAAAACGACCACCGTGTTCTTTCCGACTTCCTTTCCTTTCGGCCAAGTCACTTTTTTAAGCTCGGAAATAATTCCTTTGATACCTTTTGCCATTCTCTTGAAGATATTGGGCTTTTTCTCGGTATTTACGGATTTTTTAGCCGACTTTTTGGCTTTTGAAGACTCATTTTTGGAATCGACTTTAACAGCCGCCGTTTGAACGTCTGCTTTTTGATTGACGTCAGCGGTTTGAGTCGTTTCTATGGTTGAGGTTTCGGGTTTTGGCGTTTTCTTTGCCATATTGCCTCCTATCCTAGCCTATCCTTACTTTGTTTCTCTGTGCAAGGTGTGCTTTTTGCAGAATCTGCAGTATTTTTGAAGCTCCATTCTATCGGGATGCTTCTGTTTGTTTTTGGTAAGATTGTAATTGCGTTGTTTGCACTCCGTGCAAGCGAGAACAACCTTAACTCTTGCTCCTTTTTGAGCCATAGTAGCCTCCTTTTTGCTCTCAATAACTTAAGCACCCCGCACGGCAAAGAGACTTTGCCGTGCAGAGTAATTTTTTATATAATTATTGAAAGAACAAATATTATTCGATGATTTTCGCAACGACACCGGAACCAACAGTTCTACCGCCTTCACGAATAGCGAAACGAAGACCTTCTTCGATTGCAATCGGGGTGATAAGAGTGATTTCCATATCGATGTGGTCACCAGGCATAACCATTTCAACGCCTTGAGGCAATTTGATAGAACCGGTAACGTCAGTTGTTCTGAAGTAGAATTGAGGACGATATCCGTCGAAGAACGGCGTGTGACGACCACCCTCATCTTTCGTCAAAACGTAAACTTGAGCCGTGAAGTGCGTGTGGGGATGAATGGAGCCCGGTTTTGCAAGAACTTGACCACGCTCGATTTCATTTCTTTGGATACCACGGAGCAATGCACCGATGTTGTCGCCGCCCTCTGCGAAGTCGAGGAGCTTACGGAACATTTCGATACCCGTAACGGTCGTTTCTTTCTTTTCGGTGGAGAGACCGACGATTTCGACCTTGTCGCCCATACGGAGAACACCACGTTCAACTCTACCGGTTGCAACGGTACCACGACCGGTGATGGTGAAGACGTCTTCAACAGGCATCAAGAACGGTTTGTCGGTATCACGTTGGGGGTCAGGAATGTAGCTGTCGACTGCGTCGAGAAGCGCTTGGATGGGTTGGAATGCGGGGTCATCCCACTTTCCTGCAAGACCTGCTTCCATTGCTTTCAATGCAGAACCGCGGATGATAGGAGTATCGTCTCCGGGGAAGCCGTATTCGCTGAGGAGTTCGCGAACTTCCATTTCAACGAGTTCGAGAAGTTCTTCGTCGTCGACTTGGTCGCATTTGTTAAGGAATACGAGGATGTAAGGAACACCAACCTGACGAGCAAGAAGGATATGCTCACGAGTTTGGGGCATCGGGCCGTCGGATGCAGCAACAACGAGGATTGCGCCGTCCATTTGTGCAGCACCGGTAATCATGTTTTTGACGTAGTCGGCGTGGCCTGGGCAGTCAACGTGTGCATAGTGACGTTTGGGTGTTTCGTACTCGACGTGTGCGGTATTAATCGTAATACCTCTTGCTTTTTCTTCCGGAGCTTTATCGATTTCGTCATACTTCATCGCTTGAGCTTCGCCCTTGGATGCGCAGTACATCGTGATTGCAGCGGTAAGAGTGGTTTTGCCGTGGTCAACGTGTCCGATAGTACCGATGTTAACGTGCGGCTTCGTTCTTTCAAACTTTGCTTTTGCCATACTAGATTTCCTCCAATATTGTTTTTTGGTTTTTTGTTATTTATTATCCAAAGTACTTATATATAAATAATAAATCTATATATCCTTACTTTCTGGAATCTTTTCTCACGTCGCCGATGACCTTTTCAGCAACGCTCTTGGGAACGACTGCATAATGGTCAAACAACATCGTGAAGTTTGCTCTGCCCTGCGTTATGCTACGCAACGACGTAGCGTAACCGAACATTTCCGAGAGAGGCACGTCGCAATCTACGACTTGCGCTCCGTTTCTGGGTTCGATACCCTTGACTTGTCCGCGTCTCGAGTTGAGGTTGGACATAACGTCTCCGAGATAATCGTCGGGAGTTACGACTTCAACTTTCATAATCGGTTCAAGCAAGGTCGCACCCGCTTTTGCCGCGCCCTCTTTGAACGCCATAGAACCTGCAATCTTGAACGCCATCTCCGAGCTGTCGACTTCGTGCATACTGCCGTCTACGAGGCGGACCTTGAAGTCCACGCATTCGTAACCTGCGATTATACCGCTTTGAGCCGCTTCTTTGATGCCTTCCCAAGCCGCGTTGGCGTATTCTTTGTTGACTACGCCGCCGACGATGCAGTTTTCCATCTCCAATCCTTTTTCGGGATTAGGCTCCATCTCGATAACGATGTGTCCGTATTGACCGTGACCGCCCGATTGACGCACGAATTTGCCTTCGGCTCTGACGGGTTTTGTAATCGTTTCGCGATAGCTGACCTGCGGTTTACCGACATTTGCTTCAACCTTGAACTCTCTGAACATTCTGTCCACGATGATGTCGAGGTGAAGTTCGCCCATCCCTGCGATGATGGTTTGTCCCGTTTCCTTATCGGTGTACGCCTTAAAGGTCGGGTCCTCCTCTTGCAGCTTGATGATTGCCATATTCATTCTCTCTTGGCTGGCTTTCGACTTCGGCTCTATCGCCACCTTAATGACGGGGTCGGGGAAAACCATATTTTCGAGAACGATTTGATTGTTTTTGTCAGAGAGCGTATCGCCCGTGGTACTCTTTTTGAGACCGATGACGGCAACGATGTCGCCTGCGTACGCTTCTTCGATATCCTCACGGTTGTCTGCGTTCATACGGAGGATACGTCCGATTCTTTCATTCTCTCCCTTGACGGTGTTGTAAACCGTCGAACCCGTGGTCAACGTACCGGAATAGATACGGATGAAAGACAACTTTCCGACAAATTCATCGGTAAGAATCTTAAACACGAGTGCGCTGAACGGTTCTTTTTCGCCGGGATGACGAAGCTCGGGCTGATTGGTTTTGGGATTGACGCCTTCGATACTCGCAACGTCCGTCGGTGCGGGAAGGAAATCCACCACGGCGTCAAGCATAAGTTGTACGCCCGTGTTTTTGTAGGAACTTCCGCAGAGAACGGGGTTGAGTTTCATCTCTATCGTACCCTTGCGAATCGCTTTCTTGAGTTGTTCGAGAGAGACGGACTCATAATCTTCCATTATGAGTTTCTCAAAAATATCCTCGTCGAAATCCGCCGCCGCTTCGAGAACTTTGAGTCTGTATTCTTCCGCAAGCTCTTTGTACTCGGCAGGAATCTCTTTTGCGTAGAACGTCACGCCCTTGTCCTTTTGGTCGAAATAGAACGCTTGCATAGTAAGCAAATCTATAACGCCTTCGAAATCGGACTCTTTACCGATAGGCAACGTTATGGGGACTGCGTTTGCGCCCAATCTCTCGTGCATCATTTTGACTGCGTTGAAGAAATCGGCGCCGTTAATATCCATCTTGTTGACGAAAGCGATTCTCGGCACTTTGTAAGTGTTTGCCTGTCTCCAAACGTTTTCGGATTGAGGCTCGACACCGCCTTTTGCGCAGAACACCGCAACCGCTCCGTCCAACACTCTCAAACTGCGTTCGACTTCGACTGTGAAATCGACGTGACCGGGAGTATCGATGATGTTGATTTGATGTCCCTTCCACACGGCTGTAGTTGCCGCAGACGTGATGGTAATACCTCTTTCACGCTCTTGCTCCATATAGTCCATGGTAGCGGAGCCGTCGTGAGTCTCTCCCAACTTTCTGTTTACACCCGTGTAATAGAGAATACGCTCGGTCGTCGTGGTTTTGCCGGCATCGATGTGTGCCATTATGCCGATATTCCTCACCTTATCAAGAGCATATTTTCTAGACATAAATTACCACCTGTAATGTGCAAACGCCTTGTTTGCTTCTGCCGCGCGATGCATTTCGTCTTTTCTCTTGACTGCGCCGCCGGTCATATTGTATGCGTCCATAAGTTCGCCTGCAAGTCTTGCGTCCATCGTTTTTTCGCCTCTCTTTCTTGCGAAAGAAACCAACCAACGAATTGCAAGAGTTTGTCTGCGTTCGGGACGAATTTCCATCGGGACTTGGTATGTCGAACCACCGACTCTCCTTGCTTTGACTTCGAGTACGGGCATTGCGTTCTCGAGTGCTTTATTGAAGATGTCCATAGGTTCTTGTCCGAGTTTGTTTGCTGCTATATTGAAAGCCTCGTAGACGATTGTTTGCGCAGTACCCTTTTTACCGTCGAGCATAATTTGGTTGACGAGTTTCGTCACAACCTTGCTGTTGTAAATCGGATCGGGCAAAACGTCTCTTTTAGGCACGCCACTTCTTCTTGGCATAATAACCTCCTAAGATAAATACATTCGAAAAAATTATTTTTTGGGGCGTTTCGCACCGTATTTGCTTCTTGCTTGACCGCGTTTTGCAACGCCTGCCGTATCAAGAGCGCCACGGATAATGTGATAACGCACACCAGGCAAATCCTTGACTCTGCCGCCTCTGATAAGAACCACGCTGTGCTCTTGCAGATTGTGACCTTCGCCGGGGATATAAACAGTACCCTCCATTCCGTTTACCAAACGTACTCTTGCGATTTTACGGAGAGCGGAGTTCGGCTTCTTCGGAGAGGTGGTCGTAACGCTAAGGCAAATACCGCGTTTTTGCGGGCATTGCTCCATAATAGGCGTCAATGACTTTTTAACCTGTTTTTCTCTGCCTTTTCTGATAAGTTGATTGATGGTTGGCATTATTGTTCCTCCTGTAAGATTTTTCGAATGTACCTGCAACCCAACAGGTGCAATTCAGACTCTATGCCTCTGCTTCGACGATTCCGACGACTGCGGCAGCCACGTCTATTCCCGCCATCTCGCCAAGACGTTTCTTTGACGAAACGTAAGTGACGTCGATGCGGCGAGCGTTTGCGCTCTGCACAATCTTCTTCCTTATCTCTGCGTCAGCGTCCAACGCTACGATTACACACCTAACGGTAGAGTTGGATATTCCCTTCAAAACCTGTTTGGAACCGACAACTTTTGAAGATACTGTAAGCATTTTTTCAAGTTTTTCTTTGTCCATTTCTTTTTGTACACCAAAAAACTGCTTACGTTTTCGTAAGCTTTTATATCTTACCAATAATCAAAATCATTGTCAAACGAATATCGGCAAAATTTTTATTTTTTTTATATATAATATAAATAATACAAGATATAGCGAGAAAACTAGTTCAAAGATACTACAAAAATACAATAAAGCAGGAAAAAGCAGAGAAAATACAAAAAAGCAGGAAAAATACAACTTTCCCCCTTCCTCAGGTGTT
>DLKM01000028.1:0-37821 GCA_002478945.1 Christensenella sp. UBA7588 | reverse complement strand
CAAGCGAATTGACGTTTGATATAGAAGATGAAAGCGCAGTCTTTTGCGTGAAGGGAAAGAGGAACACCAAGGCAAAAGGCAAATAATTGACACTTGTGGCAATTATGGCTAAAAGCCTTGTGTGTGACGTAAGCTCGGCGTTCGATTTGCTCGCCGCCTTGCGGCTCGAAACTCCGAATAGACACATTCTGTTAATAAGTTATACTAAACGGCACTAAATAGATGAAGAACAAGAAAACACCCGTCCGAAACAAAACCCAGCGTACATTTAGTACGCGATTTTGGAGCGGACGGGTGATGACGCAGTTATTCGCTATTTAGTGCCGTTTTAATGTTGTTTTAATTTGATAAAGGTACTATAATAATAAAAAAGAGTATCTATCTACAACCGATAGGAGGCCTGTATGAGAATATTGCTGGTTGAAGATGAAAAGGAATTGTCGAGAGCGTTGGCGCAGATGCTGATGAAAGAAGGCTATGACGTGGACTGCGTGTACGACGGAGCGGACGGTTTGAGCTTTGTATCGACGGGAATGTACGATTTGATTCTGCTTGACGTGATGATGCCAAAACTCAACGGTTTTGAAGTGTTGGCTCGTATGCGCGCAAAAAAACTCGAAACGCCCGTTATTATGCTCACGGCACTTTCGGACGAAAAAGACAAAATCGAAGGACTTGACAAAGGCGCAGACGATTACGTTTCAAAGCCCTTCTCTTTCAACGAACTCTCGGCAAGAATTCGCGCGGTGTTGCGCCGCAGAGGCAAACTCCTCAGCGACAACAAACTGGAATATCAAAACGCGTCTCTCGATTTGACGACGTTTACGCTGTCCACGGCAAAAGGTTCTATCAACCTCACGGGAAAAGAATTCGAGTTGTTGCGTTACCTGTTCGAGTATCCGAATTTCGTTGCGACAAAGGAAAATCTTATTCTCAAAGCGTGGGGGCTTAACAGCGAATTCGAGTCAAACAATCTCGAAGTTTATATGTCGTTCTTGCGCAAAAAACTCTCGCATCTCGACGCGTCGTTTACGATAGAATCCGTGCGCGGAGTCGGCTACAAGCTCTCGCAACCCAAAGCGTAAAAACAAGGCACGGCAAGCCGTGTCTTTTTTCATATAATAACAATAAACATATTTTATCCATA
Source organism: Christensenella sp. UBA7588 (assembly GCA_002478945.1). Taxonomy (GTDB): domain Bacteria; phylum Bacillota; class Clostridia; order Christensenellales; family CAG-917; genus CAG-475. The sequence continues at coordinate 36,674 of DLKM01000028.1, read as the reverse complement.
CAAATCGATAACATAAACCGCCGATTATGAAAAACAAGCACATAGACCTCATAAAAAAACAACGCCTGACATACACCGTTTCAGCCACCGTTATTTCGGCGATTTTTTTGCTTATCGTGCTTGGCGGTTTGTTCGGAGTGGTATACGCGTCGAACGACCTCTTTATAAACAACTCATTAAAAAAAGCACTCGACCACCCCGAGGACCACAACGACGCGGTAGTCAACGACCTTAAGTGCGTATACGTTTACGTCGGTAACGACGGCAAGATTGAAACGTCGGGCAATATGGATATTTATTCGCAGGACGAGGCAAACAGCATTATAGACAAAGTCGTCAAGACAAAGCAAGGCAAGTTTACCGTTGGCAACAGATACTTTGTCGTTGCGAACAAAGAATTCCCGTCGGGAACGCTGTATGCTTTTATAGACCGCACTTCTTATCATACGCAACTTTCAAACACCGCCATTATGGTGACGTTGCTGTATTGCTGTTCGGTGGTATTCGTGTCGTTGCTTGCGCTATTGTCGTCGGCAAGACTTTTGCAACCCGTCGCAAGTGCAATGTCAAAACAAAGAGACCTCATCGCAAACGCTTCGCACGAGCTTAAAACGCCGCTTACGGTCATTGCCACCAACCTGAGCGTTATTAAGAGCGAGCCGAAGTCCACGGTCGAGGACAACGAAAAATGGATTGCCTCGATTACGACGCAACTCGTGAGAATGAAAGAACTCGTCAATTCTATGCTCGAATTGAGCAAACTCGAGCAAAGCGAACTCAAAAAACAACCGCTTGACTTCAGCGAAATCGTCGAAGGGGCTTGCTTGAGTTTCGAAGCGACCTGTTTTGAGAAAAACGTCAAATTGTTGACCGATATTCAACCGTCTGCGGAGGTGTACGGCGAAAACGGTTCGCTCGAAAGACTCGTCGTGATATTGCTCGACAACGCGATAAAGTATTCGGGAGAAAACGGCAAAGTCGGCGTAAAACTGTCAACGGACGCCAAACGCGCGCATTTGTCTGTTATGAACACGGGAGAGAGCATCTCTAAAGAAGAAGCACAACACGTTTTTGACAGGTTTTATCGCTCGGACGGCGCAAGGAAAAACGACGACAACCAAAGTTTCGGCTTGGGATTGTCCATAGCGCACGCTACGGTCAAAGCCCACGACGGCACCATAGAATGTCACGGAGTGGAAGGAAAAGGCACGGTTTTCGACGTATATCTGCCGTTGTTGAAGAAGAAAAAGGACGGAACGCCGATTATTCCAAAAAAGCACAAATCGCTGTTTGACGTTTGAGAATAAAGCGATTATAAAATGAAAGAACGCACCTTACACAAGGTGCGTTTTTATTTTTTAACACGTTTAACGATTTGAAAATTTACGCTTCGAGCTTTTGCTCTCCGAATTTGATTGCTCCCGTTTTGCGCATAAGTTCGCTAACTCCGAAAGAAATCGCGGCAGGCAGAACGAACAGACAAAGCACGATGCCGACGCCTAATTGCCAATCGGGAATAACGCCTTGCGACGCGTCGATTGTGCCGAAAACGCCAACAAGTCCGCTTGTACCCATTCCTCCGCCGGCGGCATTGCATCTCAAGCCCATAAGCACCGCCACGAGTCCGCTTACCGCACTTGCGACGATTTCGGGAACCATTATCAGCGGATGCTTCATAATATTTGGAATCTGCAACATCGAAGTGCCGACGCCTTGCGAAATAAGCCCTCCTACGCCGTTTTCTCTGAAACTCGCAACGGCAAAACCTATCATATGCGCGGAGCATCCTGCCACCGCCGCTCCACCCGCTATGGCAAAAACGTCGGGGTTTTCAAGCGCGGTTGCACTTGTCGCTATGGCTATCCATATAGCCGCCGACGACGTCGGCATAGTAAGCAAAATACCCATTACAACGGCAACGAATACGCCGACGATAATTTTAACTGCGGAACCTGCCTCTATTGCAAGCACAATGAGTTTTGCGAGCAAATCGATGAGTTTGATAAACGGCCAAGCGATGAAAATACCTGCAAGGCAAAGCACCATCATTCCGATAGGAACGAGGATAATATCGAGTTTTGTTTTGCCTGCGTACAGGCCTGCGATTTCAACCGTAAGCAACGATACGACGTATGCCCCGATAGGATTACCGGGCGCGCCGAATGCTATGGTAAAACTTGCACCCGAACACAATGCGGCAACCAAATTGCCCGCAAACGCACCGACCATACCCGTCACGGCAGCGGTAAACATCACGAGCGGCTTTGCGCCGAGCTTGTGCGCGATTCCTATGCCTATACCTGCGCCCATAAGCATTTTGGCAATATTTGCGATATAACCGAGTACTTTCGCAAAAGAGTTGTTTCCGCACCAAGTCGAAATTTGCCACAAAATCGTGCCTGCGATAAGCGTGCAGAATAGACCTTGCGCCATACCCGAGAACGCGTCGATAAAATAGCGTTTGCTTGCCGTTTTGAGCCAACGGACAAATTTTTGTTTGCCCGTCAGCGGCGCGTTTGCATAGTCAAAAAGTATTCCTTCCCTTGTCGATTGCTCGTCTTGAGCGTCGGTTTCGACATTCGTTTCGTCTTGCGGTTGTTCGATATTTTCAACCACGCTCAAATCTTTTTCTTCGTTTTGCATATATCCCCTGCCGTTTGCGCAAAATTGCACAAACTATATGTTTATTTCTGATTTGCGTTATTATAAAACCTTGATTTGGTTATTTGCTTTCCACGTCCACGATTTCCATTTCTGCGGACGGAGCGACTTTCAATTCGTCCTTTTTGTCGTCCTCGTTTTGCTGTTCGCGTTTTGCCATAAGTCGTTCAACCGTGCCTACGCAAAGTGCAAACAGGTTCTCTATCGTCTCGCGCGATACCGCGCAAGCCCCTTCGGAATAGTCCTTTGATAAGACCGTAGCCGTCGGGTTGCCGTTTTTGGCAAATGCGTTCGACGTATATCCGTGCAACGAATTGAACTTGTGTTTCAAGTCGTCGTGCGGAGCGGTTTTGAGAGGTATGCCCTGCTCGATTGCGCTTGCGTGAAGCACCGCCACGGTATCCGTTGAAAACTGAATACGACGTACGGCGTCGTATTCGGCAACTTGCAAATCGTTGCCGAGAATGTCTCCGACGCACAGGACTTGCGCCCCCGCAAATTCGGGATGCGCCTGTACAAACTCGTAAGAGCCGCATCTTCCGCTGTTCTCTCCGCCGAACGAAGCGTAAACTATCTTTACGTCATCGGCAAGTTTTTCGTCTCTGTCGACGAAATAGGCGTACGTTGCCATTGCAACCGCAGTAGATACGCCGTTGTTTTGTCTCGCATTTTTTTCACGAGGAGAAAAGTGCAAAACAAACGCCACGATTCCGAACACGCCCGACATAAACGGCAAAACCGTAAACGCGGTTATCTTTGCCGTCACGTTGGCTCCGTCTGTGCCTATTGCCATCTTGAGGATGCAGAACAATACGAAAAGGAACACGGACACGGGCGCGATAATCAGCGAGAGCTTGCGCATAAGGTCAAAATCCTTAACGGCGGTGCCGAGCGTTGCGTCGTGATTGTCCGCAATGATTATCGTGCGAGTCGGCGCGTCGTTTTTGCTATATTCGCTCACGACATTGTAGGACACTTTCTTTTTGTATATGCCGAGAAGTTTACGTTTGCCGAGATACTGCATTGCGATTATCGCACCGCCCGCGATGAACGCAAGAAGCGCGAGCAACGTTATCAATGCGCCGCCAACTCTGCCGCCTGCAAACGACACAAAGTATATCGTATAACAAAGAGCGTACCAAATGCCCATATACAAAAACGAGCCTCTGCCAAACAGCGGATAGCCGTTGAACGCCTCAAGTCGGGTTTTTGCGCCCGTTTCGTCGTGCAAGCGATTGCGTATGGCTCGCGCGCAAGCCGTCTCGTCCGCACTTCCCGTGATTCTGTGAGGATATTTTTTCAATTCGTCGGTAAACTCGTCCACAAAATTCATACAGTCGAGCATATCTTCGGAACTTACGGATTTTTTCTTAACTTCTTCCATACCGATATTATAACAGTACCCTTGAAAAAAAGCAAGGTTGTAGCCTGCGTATAATTTGCCGTTTGTATTGCGCGCAAACGAAGCGGTACGACGCACTTTCCGCAACGAACGATATTAGAGCGTACAATCGATTCGTTTCTGCAACAAAACGCAAAAGATAACAAAAGCACTCGCATTGCTGCGAGTGCTTTTTATCGTGTGTTTCAGTCGGCTTTCGCCGAGATGAGTCAATTATCAGAATGCCCAACGGAACCAACCTTTTTCGGTCGTATCTGCGGGAGCATAGTCTGCAAACGTGTTTGCGTTGACTTCGCTTGCTCCGATAGAGAAGCTGATACCGACGTTTGCATTTGCAACTTTCGCTTTGATTGCGAGAACGAAGCCTTCCGTACCGCTCATAGAAACTCTGACGGTTGCAGATGCGCTGAGGATTTCACTGATAAACGCTTTGTCTGCTTTGACGAGGTTCTTGATGTCGTCGGTTTCTTTGCCGATGAATCTGATTGCGGTAATATCGCTGTTTCCGCTTTCTTTTGCGTCGAGAATTGCCGCGTCGATGTCTGCAAGGAGTTCGACAAGTTCTGCTTCCAAGCCTGCTTTAAGCTCGCTGTCTTTCTTGCCGATGTAGTTCAACACGATGTCGGTGTTGGTCTTTGCTTGATTGACGAGCCATTTGTCGCGTTGAGCCGGCGTATACTTGTCGTATTTGTCGCCGAGTTGTTCTTTCATATAGCTGTCATACTTAGCACGTTCTTCTGCAATGTGATTGTTCTTGATTGCGGTCGTGTTTGCGTATGCCTTGAAGTCCTCGCTTGCGAGAGCTTTTCTGATATATGCGTCGTCTTTACCTGCGTAAACTTCTCTTGCAGCTGCAACTCTGTCGTCCGTGACGATGTAGTATGCAAATGCGTATTTTTCACGTTCTGCGTTCTTGTAAACTTCGACGTCTTTATCCTCGAATGCGATTGCGTCCATTGCGCTGTCCGTGTTGTATTTTGCGCCTGCGATTGCAAGGAGTGCCGCAATATCGGGAATCCAGTTGCCGTTGTCCCACTTCGTGATGGAGGTTACGTTGCCGTCCTCTGTCATATTGGTGTCGAACTCGCTACCGATTTTTGCAACGACTGCGTTGATGTTTTCGACTGTAATCGTGAGGCCGTCAGCACCTGTTGCGAAATACGGGATAACTTTGGTAATCGTGTTTGCAATGGCTTTGAGCGGGAGAGCTTGAGTCGATGCTTTTACGAGACCTTGTCCGCCGAGCATTTCAACAATCTTGTTGACTGCTTTTTGGAAAGTGGGAACTACGTCCATACCTGTCCACACCGCACCTTTGAATTCGGGGTTGAGTGCGAAAGTATTAGGAGTCGTGTTGTCGCTGTTCTTTGCAAAGAACACGTCTGCAAATTGGTCGAGTGCCGTGGAGTCGCCGTTGAAAATCGGGAGACCTTTGACCATATCGTAAACGTATCCGCCGAATGCGCCGACAAGAGCTTGTGCAACCGGAACGTCGTCAATCGTGAAGTCTTGATTGAGCTTGAGTGCGAGAGTATCTTTGATAAAACTTACTTGCAAGAACGGTACTGCCGCTTTTGCGTCTTTTGCTTTGAAAGATACGACCAAGTTTGCTTTTGTTCCGTTATTATCTGCGTTTGCGAGGTCAAGTTTGCCGTTGAATGCAACAACGAGTTGACCGTCGAGTGCGATAGATTTCATACCGCTGAGCTTGTTGTTTCTGTTTTCGAGTGCAGCGGGGTTGATTGTGATGCCGTCAATATCGAGTGCGATTGCCGCGTCGAGTGCGACTTCGGTCGAATATTTGCTTCTTTCAACAGGCATCGTAACGACGCTTTCGGTCTTGCCGCTGTCAACGCCTCTGAATCTGAGAGAGTTGATGGACACTTTCAATGCCGGATATTCTTTGTCGTTGGTTGCGAGGTTGTTCAAGTCCGCTTTGATTGCGAAACTTTGAATTTGATTGTCTTTCTCGGTAAACTCGAGAGCGAGTTTAGAGGAGGCAGTAATCAACGGAGACGTGAAGCTGGAGAGTGCGTTTCCTACGAGACCCGTCATCTTGATGGGTGCGGTGTAAGTGGTAACGCCCGTTGCTTCGTCGGTCTTGGGAGCTTCGAGAGTTCCAAAGAGAGTGTTTGCGAGCTTTTCGCTGGTCAAAATACCTGCAAGGTTAATTTGGTCTTTGGTCTCGGGGTTGACGTAGATTTCATTTTCTTCCGCAACCATACTTGCGAAACCGCCAACGAGTTCGACAAGGTTCATTTGGCTCTCTGTTGCTCTTTGGATGAGCGTGAACACGTCGTTTACGAGAGTGTTGAGGTCCCAATTATCGCCCATAGTTTTTGCGATGCTGCCGAGGATTGCGCCGATAGATGCGTGTCCCTTGTAATAAGTCGGGAAATCTGTGCCTTCGGGTGCCGTGCCTTGGTACATACCCGCCTTGTATTCAACACCGTTGACTTCGACGTCTTTTGCGATGTAGTAGTAAGTTTGAGCATCGTAAACGTAACCGTTTTGTTTCACTTGGTCATACACTACCATCGTTTGGTCCTCGAAGATGGTCTTGCTGAGCCAGCTGCCGAGTTGGTCGTTTGCATAATCGAATGCTACGATGATGTTTTGACCTGCATAGTCGAGGAAAAGTTTGCCGGGGTCAGACATAAAGTAGTAAATCGTAACCCAGTTCTCTCCGGTGGTAGAATCATAAACTTTAACTTTCAACGCTGTGTCTTTGCCGACGTTTTTGTTGTTGAACGTTCCGTTTTTGATTTCTTCATCCGTTCTGACATTAGTTCTGTCCAAAACCGCGTCGATTGCAAAGCCGAGACCGATTTGTTTTTTGGTAACGTTTGCCTTATCGTTGGTTTTGATTGCAAGTTCTACGCCCAAATCTGCGCTGACAGCAATGTTTTGATTGTCTTTAATCTCCTCATTGCCGATGTTTTTGGACAAATCCCAAAGTCTGGTAAAGTACTCTTTTGCCGTATACGTCACAGGCGTCGGGCCCGGCGGCGTAGGCGTCGGATTGGGATTGGGATTATCGGAGTTGCCGCCGTCACCCTTTTCGCCGCAAGCGACAAGGGCGAGGGAGCATACCAGTACCAATGCGAGTACGAGAACCAGCATAGACTTGATGCCGAATTTCTTCATAATTGCCTCCTGAAAATTAGCTTTTTATTCAAATATTTCCCGTTGCGCACGCGTCGCGCACGCAAATAAGGTTCTATTTGTATATTAGTATTATACCATAAAATAGATATTAGTCAACACCCCGTTGCGAAAACAGCATTGCAGTAATGACGCAAAATGTAATTTTTCGTCATTACTGCATTCGTTTTCGCAACTACTACCGCACAGCCAATCTTTTGCTATCATTACAAACAAAGCATCTATTTTTATATTATTTTGGGTAAGTATTGAAAATCGCGGCGTTTGTGCGTTATAATATTTTCAATCTTATCTATTCATACACGGTAGAGGCAAGCAACGATATGGCGTTTACAAACTGGAAATCTCTTAAAAAAATAGACTCGCATATACATATTTTACCAAACGAAGTGCTTGCCGCAAATCCGAACTCTAACGACGTATGGCACTACGCGGATTTGAAAAAATATCTTGCGATTGCAAAAGATTTTTGCGTAGAAAAAGCGGTCGTTATGCCACTTAACGACCCGTGGCTTATGTCTATGGATTTTACCGTAAACGCAGTACATCGAAATCTTTGGAATATAAAAAAAGAATATCCCGACAAGTTTTATGCGTTTGCCGACGTCGATGTTCGCAATACGTCGGAAAATACCGTAAGCGAAATTATGCGAGCCGTTGACGAGTACGGTTTGGACGGAATCAAAATACACCCCTCCAACACGGGAATAGCAATCGATGACGAATACAATGCGCCGATTTACGCATTCGCTCAACGACGAAATATTCCGATTGCAATCCACTCATACCCCGATTCCAAAAACGACGTTTGTGCGGCAAAGCGCATTGTGTCCGTATCCGAACGGTACCCCGAACTGAAACTAATCGTGTCTCATATGGGTGCTTTTCAATGGAAAGAGTTGCTTCCGACGCAATGTTATGTGGATATGTCCGCAATTCTTCCCGATTACGTCCGCGCTTACGGAATCGCGAAAACGAACGATATATTGCGCGCATTCGGAGCGGATAGATTGCTGTTTGCAACCGATTATCCCGACAACAGACATTTGCAACCCGAAGAAATATACGATTGTTATACGGATATTCTCAATCAAATGGATTTTTCCGAAGAAGAAGCCGTAAAAATCGCATACGCAAACGCAAAAAACCTGCTTGGTTAATATAAAAATTACAAACATCGTTATATAAAAATCGTTAAACAGATAAAGAGCGAGAAAGAGCCATCCTTACGGCAACCCTATTATTTTTATAAAAAGCCATTAAACGAATGAAGAACAAGGAAACACCCATCCGCTACAAAACCCAACGTACATTAGCGTACGTGATTTTGTAGCGGATGGGTGTTGACACAGTTATTCGCCGTTTATCCCAATAAGCCGTCTATGCCGAGAACCTGCCCCGTCACATATCCGTTCTCTGCGAGGAACAAGATTGCCGAAGCAACTTCTTCGGGTTTGCCGAGACGACCGAGCGGAATGGCGTTTTGGCACAAATCTTCGATTTCCGTATCGGAGTAGATTTTCATCATATCCGTGTCTATTGCGCCCGGGGCAACTGCGTTTACTCGCACGCCCGACAATGCGACTTCTTTGGCAAGTGCTTTTGTAAAGCCTATTATTGCTGACTTTGTCGAAGAATACGCCACTTCCATACTTGCGCCTTTCACTCCCCACACGGAGGACACGTTGACAATCGCGCCGTCTCCTCTCGACATCATATCGGGAAGCACGGCTTTTGTAACGTTGAAAGTGCCGTTTACGTTGACGTCAAACAACTTTTTCCAATCTTCCAAGGAAAAATCTATCAACAGTCCGCTTTTTGCTACGCCCGCATTGTTGACGAGAATATCTATCTTCCCAAAGCGTTTTTTGACGGCATTTACTGCGTTTTGCACGCTTTGCTCGTCGGAAACGTCGCACAAAACCGCAAAAACACCGCCGAATTCGTCGTTCAGCGATTTTTCAAGGGCAAGTGCCTTGTCTTTGGAGTGGTTGTAAGTGAAAGCAACGTTGTATTTGCCTGCGCTCATACGCACGATAGCTTCCCCTATACCGCGACTTCCGCCTGTAATAAAGATAGTTTTGGTCATAGCATTTTTGAATTAATAATTTTTGCTATTATTTTAGGCAAAACCATAACATTTGCCACTATTTCGCAAAATTATCGGCTTGATATTTTCCCGTTTAATAAGCGTTGCTCGTAGACAGGCGGAGCCGTAGTTTATAACCCGACGAAGTGTCGTTGTGAACATCAACCATCCGCCTGAGCAACCGCCGAGCCGCCTCAAGGTTGCGAAACCTTACGCACAAAGTGCATACACCAAGCAACCGATATAGCGAAACTGCGGCAGGAATTTTTATTCCTCTACGACTGATAGCGTGTATCGGTTGCGCGGTAGCAGTTGCGAGAACAAATGCGGTTTATGGCAACAAATGCGTTTGTTGTCATCGCCGCAATGCCGTTTGAGCAACGTGTTTAGCATTCGGCGCAATTATTATTACGCTTCTTCCTTCTCGGGTCTGCCTACGCCGATATAAGTGCTTTCGGCATCTTCTACGTCCTTGTCGAACGTGTCGAGATTGATGTAGTGCAGATAATTATCGTCGTCGGTTGCGAAGAAATAGAAATCGCTTCCTACAAAGTCAAGAGTGAGCCAATCGGTCTTGATGCCTTCGGAAATCTTGATAAAGGCATTGTCTTTTGCCTCTTTGTAGTAGATTTTGTAAAGTGCTTTTGCAGAGGACGAATCGGTAAAATACGCATATCCGTTCGCATCCACTTTCCATACTTTTTGAGAAGTCGTGGTCACTTGAACGGGTTCGTCCGTACCGTTGTACCAGCAATAAACTTTGTCGGAGTTAAATGCCAATGCGCCGTCGGTGTAACCGAGGGGGAACACGGTGGTGTCCGCAACGGTGTTGAGGAATTTTTCCTTATCAGCGTTAACTTCACTTGCTTTTGCACAGAACAAACCTGCTTTTTGGCTGGCACCGTTGAGCGTGTACGTCTTTGTGTAATACAAAGTTGCGCTTCCGTCGGACTCGACAAACATATCTACGAGTGCGAATTTGAAAACGTTGAGTTGGTCGTTTTCGGGGTCGGACGTAAACGTGTTTTGCGTTGCGATTGTGCGTTGGTTGGAACCGTCGACCGCTACTGCGCAAAGATTGTTGTAGTTCTTATAGCTGTCCTCGGTCGGTGCGTTTTGAACGTAATAAATTTCATTGCAACCGTAGTCCCAAGCAATGCTCGTCACGTTTTCCGCAAGCACGCCCTTCTTTGCGCCCTTACCGTTGTCGATGTTCTTGTTGGTTTTCATTCCTGCAAAATCGATATAACTGATTTTGCTGCTCTCGTAATAATAAACGCGAGTCGGAGTGAAGAAATATTCGGAAGAACGAGTGCCGATAGTGCCGATAAGTTGCGTTACGCTTCCGTCGATTTTGGTACGCATAAAGTCGGTGTTGGTTGTGGATGCCGTGCCGTTTTTATCCTTATCGATGTTGGGCGTTGCATAGTAAACCCATTCGCCGTAAATTGCGATACCGCCGTTTGCGGAAGAATTGTAAACGCTCTTGGGAACAAGCACTTTTGCGGTGCTGTTGTCAACTTTGCCGTCTTTTATCTCTGCGCGGACGATACCTTGTTTGGTAGCCGCACCCCAGTTTGCGTCAGCGTCTGCGCCGACGTAACCGTTGATAAAATACAAATAATTGCCTTGTTTTACGACGTAACCGCCGTTGGATTCGACAGGTGCGGAAGCGTCTCCGCCGCCTATTGCGTCCATCTTGTACGAGTTGCACGCAACGAGACACACGATGCATACCGTGAAAATCAAAATTGCTGCAGTTGCGCTGAAAATTTTCTTTTTCATTATATTTCTCCTGGTGACAAAGTCACTTTTGATATTCTTATTTTTCCTCTTTGGGCATATCAATCTTGATATGCACTTCTCTAAGTTGCTTCTCGGTAACGGTTGAGGGCGCGCCCATAAGCACGTCTCTGGCGTTTCTGTCCATCGGGAACGTAATGATTTCTCTGATGCTCGGCTCGTTTGCAAGCAACATTACGATACGGTCTACGCCGGGAGCGATGCCTGCGTGCGGCGGTGCGCCGAATTTGAACGCGTTGTAAAGCGCAGAGAATTTTTCCTCGATGACTTCTTTGCCGTATCCCACGATTTCAAACGCCTTTTCCATAATGGCAGGCTCGTGGTTTCTTACCGCGCCCGAACTCAATTCAACACCGTTGACAACGCTGTCGTATTGATACGCGACGATGTCGAGCGGGTCCATATTGTTGAGTGCGTCCAAACCGCCCTGCGGCATAGAGAACGGATTGTGGCAGAAACCGAGTACTCCCTCGTCGTCGTATTCGTACATCGGGAAGTCCACTATCCAGCAGAAACGGAACGCGTTCTTTTCAAGCAAATCGAGTCCCGTACCCAATTCGGTACGCACATAACCCGCTTGTTTTTCAACGCCTTTTTCTTCTGCCAAAATCGCGACGAATCCGCCTGCTTTGAGGTCAAGTCTTTGGACAAGCGCGTCTTTGCTGTCGGAGAGGAATTTTGCGATTCCGCCCGCAAGTTCGCCCTTCTCGTCCAGTTTGAACCAGTACATATTGCTTGCGCCGTTTTGTTTGGACTTTTCGATAAGTGCGTCAATCCACTTTCTCGTCTCTTTGAAGTCGTTGACCGCGATTGCTTTTATGGTCTTGCCTTTCTCGAAGAACGGTGCCTTTTCGCTCAAAATGTCCGTGACGTCCTTGATGATGAGAGGGTTGCGGAGGTCGGGTTTATCCGAACCGTAATCTCTCATTGCGTCGCGGTAAGTGATTCTGCGGAAAGGACCTTCGTCAACTTTGTATCCCTCGGGAGAGAACTCCTTGAATACTCCGCTCAACACTTCTTCCATAACGGCAAAAACGTCCTCTTGCGTGGCAAAGCACATCTCGGTATCGAGTTGGTAAAACTCGCCCGGGCTTCTGTCCGCTCTCGCGTCCTCGTCTCTAAAGCAAGGCGCAATTTGGAAGTATCTGTCAAAGCCCGACGCCATAAGCAACTGCTTGTATTGTTGCGGAGCTTGCGGAAGCGCATAGAAATGTCCCGGATAAAGTCTTGACGGCACGATATAGTCTCTTGCGCCCTCGGGAGAACTCGACGTAAGAATCGGCGTCGTGATTTCCAAAAATCCGAGCGACGTCATCTTGTTGCGAAGCCAACTTACCACTTTGGAGCGGAATACGATTTTCGACTTCACGTCGGGATTTCTCAAATCGAGGAAACGATATTTGAGACGCACGTCCTCTCTCGATTGAGTGCTTGTCGCAATCTCAAACGGAAGAAGCTCGTAGCATTTGCCCAAAAGCTCGATTTTTTCGGGTTCGATTTCAATCATACCGGTGGGCATATCTTTGTTGGGCGCGCTGCGAAGCACCACTTTACCCTCGATGGATATAGTGCTTTCGCGCGGTATGGCGCGGATTTGCTCTTTCTTGTCCTCGTCGCTTACGACCGCTTGCGTATATCCGTAGTAGTCGCGCAACACGAAGAAGATGACTGCGCCAAGGTCGCGAACGCTTGAAAGCCAGCCGCAGAGCTTGACGTGTTTACCCTCGTCAGATTGGCGCAATTCGCCACAATTATGAGTTCTGAGTTCCATATACACCTTTTAAGTATAAGATTTTATATTTTACAGCAGGTTTATACCCGCTTTTTCACATTCTTCGTGCATCTTTTCGGGCCACAGGCTCGATTGCACCTCCCCTATATGCGCCTTTTGCAAAAGCAACATACAGAGCCTCGATTGTCCTATTCCGCCGCCGATTGTGAGCGGAAGTTCTCCGTTTGCGACGTCTTTGTGATATTGATTGCTCAATCTGTCCGTCGCGCCCGCCGCCTCGAGTTGATTCAACAGACTTTGCGAATCCACCCTGATGCCCATAGACGACACTTCGATGCTGTCGTCCAACACTTCGTCGTAAAACAAAACGTCTCCGTTGAGCGACCAATCGTCGTAGTCGGGCGCTCTGCCGTCGTGCGGTTTGCCGTTTGAAAGTGGCGCGCCTATGTTCATCAAAAACACCGTGCCGTATTTTTTTGTCAACGCACGCTCTCTGCCGTGCGAATCGAGGTCGGGATATTCGTCGAGTGCCTCTTGCGTCGTCACGAAAGTAACGTCTCTTTTGAGCGTCAGGTCTATGCACGGAAACGCCTTTTTCGTCTCCTCCGCCGTGTCGACGATTGCGCCGACTATGCGAGACACTATCATTTTGAGAAAATCCGCGTTGCGCTGTTCTTTGGAGATTACCATCTCCCAATCCCATTGGTCGACGTAAACGGAATGCAGATTATCGCACGAATCGTCACGTCTTATGGCGTTCATATCCGTGTATATCCCCTCTCCGCTTCTGAAACCGTAGCGTTTTAGCGCGATACGCTTCCATTTTGCCAAAGAATGCACTATTTCCGCCTGCGTTCCGTCCTGTGAAAGAATATCGAAACGAACCGCTCTTTCGACGCCGTTGAGGTCGTCGTTGACGCCCGTTCCGCTCTTTACGAACAGAGGCGCGGACACTCTTTCAAAGCCGAAGTTCTTTACGAAATTGCGTTGAAAAGAGTCTTTTACGAATTTAATTGCCTTTTCCGTCTCTCTGACGGACTGCTTGGGTTGGTAGCCGCTCGGCAGTTTCAGACTGTACATCGCCTGCTCTCCTTTTCTCGTACAAACGCTCCGCTCGAACGAGACACCCCTTTATCTTTTTTCGTCTTGCGCACGCCGCACCGACGAAATTTTACGCCATCAAATCTCCCGCCGTTCTCGAATAGAGTTGTACGTCGCGGATGTTTCCGATGCCCGTAACGTACATAAGAATACGCTCGAGACCGAGACCGAAACCGCTGTGCGGAACGCTGCCGTATTTTCTCAAATCCATATAACCCGTATAATCGTCAAGGTTCATACCTCTTTCGACCATAGCTTGTTTGAGTTTGTCGTAGTCCGCCTCACGCTCGCTGCATCCGATAATCTCTCCGACTCCCGGTACGAGCAAGTCCGTTGCCGCAACCGTAAGACCGTCGTCGTTTTGCTTCATATAGAAAGACTTGATTTTCTTGGGATAGTTGATAACAAACACGGGTTTGTTGAAAACTTTTTCCGTGATATATCTCTCGTGTTCGCTTTGAAGGTCGAGACCCCATTCCACGGGATAAGCAAATTCAACCTTGCTCTCTTTGAGAATGTCGATTGCCTTCGAATAATCGAGGACAACGAAATCGCTGTCGACGACGTGTTGAAGTTTGTCTTTAAGTCCGGGTTCAAACGCTTTTTCAAAGAACGCTATCTCGTCGGGACACTCGTCAAGCACGGCTTTGATAATGTATTTTATCATTTTGGTCGCAATCTCGATGATGTCGGGAAGTTTTGCGAAAGCAACCTCGGGTTCAACCTGCCAGAACTCGGCGGCGTGTCTCGGAGTGTTGCTGTTCTCCGCTCTGAATGTCGGTCCGAACGTATATATCTTGCCCATTGCCATTGCCGCGACTTCGCCCTCGAGCTGTCCGCTGACGGTAAGTCCCGCTTTGCGACGGAAAAAGTCGTTTGCGATATAATCGGCCTCGTCTTTTGCAAGAATCGCGTCTTTGTAATTTTGCGTGGTAACTCTGAAAATTTCGCCTGCGCCTTCGCAGTCGCTACCCGTTATAATCGGGGTGTGAACGTAAGTGTAACCGTTCTCTTGGAAGAAACGATGAATCGCAAAACTGAGTTTGGAACGTACGCGAAGCATCGCGTTCATCGTGTTGGTGCGAGGACGCAAATGCGGAATGGTGCGCAAGAACTCCATCGTATGATACTTCTTTTGAAGCGGATAATCTTGCGGACAATCTCCGAGCAAAGCAATCTCTTTTGCGTTGAGTTCATATTCGCCCTCTTTCATTGCGGGGACGACAACGCCCTCAACGGATACGGATACGCCGTTTTTCAACACCGTCGCAAGCGCGGCAGGCTCGAATTGAGACTTGTCGATTACGATTTGCAAATGCTTGAGCGACGTGCCGTCGTTGAGTGCGAGAAACGCCATAGTTTTGCTGTCGCGTGCGGTGCGAACCCAGCCTGCGACGTTGACTTGTTTTCCTTCGTACGTCTTGCCGTCGGCAAGAATGCGTGAAATGTCGATATTTTGCATACATTTACCTCATTATGTTAAATAATTATATAAAACAAACATCTATTTGTAAAGTGATTTTTGCGCGTTTTACGCGCGAGCGCGCTCATATACGCAAAACGTTGACGAAAACGCCGCTTTGTTTTATAATCGAATCGAGGTAAAAATATGTACGACGTAATTATTATCGGAGCAGGACCTGCAGGCTTGAGCGCGGGGATTTACGCCGCGAGAGGCGGTCTGAAAGTCGCTATTTTGGAAAATCGAAGCGTAGGCGGACAGGCGCAAACCGCACACGAAATACAAAACTACCCCGGCGTGAAAGCAATCGGCGGATTTGACCTTTGCTACGCTATGATGGAGCAATGCACGTCTTTCGGCGTCGATTTCGTGTTTGACAAAATACGGTCCTGCGATTTGCAAAACAAAAAGATAACTCTTTCGGGCGGAGCAGAACTGAACGCGAAATTTATAATTATCGCAACGGGCGCAAGTCCGAGAAAACTCGGCGTTGAAAACGAGAACCGTTTTCTCGGCAAAGGCGTAAGCTATTGCGCAACTTGCGACGGCGCGTTTTTCAAAGGCAAAACCGTTGCCGTGATAGGCGGAGGAAACACCGCGGTCGAGGACGCTCTCTACCTTGAAAAGTTGGCAAGCAAAGTGTATCTCGTGCATCGCAGAGACGCTTTGCGAGCGGATAAAATTCTTTGCGACAGACTTGAAAAAAGCGGCGTGCAAGTGATTTGGGACAGCGTTGTGCAAAATCTCGACGGAGAGAATAATTTATCGCAAATGACACTTAAAAATGTCAAAAACGATACTTTAACTGCCGTTTCGGTGGACGGAGTGTTCGTTGCAATCGGGCAGTTGCCCGAGTCGAATCTCTTTGACGACGTGCAAAAAACAAGCGCGGGATATATCGTTACGGATGAAAATATGCGCACGAATATCGACGGCGTTTTTGCGGTCGGAGACGTAAGAGAAAAGACTCTGCGACAGGTCGTCACGGCTTGCGCCGACGGCGCGCTCGCAGGTGCGCTTTGCGCTCAGGAAGCCTAAAGTTTTTTGAATATAGATACAAAAGAGCGAGGGTTTCTCGCTCTTGTTTTTTGCCTTAAATTTTCTTGCATATATCTTATTTTTCGACAAAAACTCGTGTGAACCGACATTGCTTCGTTCATATAATGATAGTATGCATTATTTCGGTACTGACGGAATCAGAAACAAAGCAAGCGTGTTGCTTGACCAAGATATTCCGTATTATCTCGGCAAAGCCATATCTCGCAAAGGCGGAAAAGTTATCGTTGCAAGAGACGTGCGCAATCACTCTCAAGACATCGAAAAACAGTTGTGCAAAGGGCTGTTGGAAGGAGCGGCTCAAATCTGGCTTGCGGGAATACTGCCCACGCCCGCGCTTGCCTACACCGCTCAAACGCAAAAAGCGGACTATGCGATTATGATAACCGCCTCGCACAACCCTCCCGAATTCAATGGGCTTAAAGTGTTCGGTAAAAACGGAAAGAAACTGTCGAGCGAAGAAGAATTTGCTCTCGACGAAGAAATTTTTGCGCTTGCCGACAATCCGAACGAACAATCGACGGCGTTTTTATACGACGATTTATGCTCGGACTCGTTGACGGAGGACGAAACGTTGAGCGAATTGCAGATTATTCCGTCTGCAAACAACCACCGTATACGCATTGCGCACGGCGCAGAGTTTTTGTACGCCAAGCACGTCAAATCGATGTTTCCGCGCTTTGACGGGTTTCGGATTCGTCTCGATTGCGCTTACGGGTGTTTCGCAACGCTTGCGCCTGCCGTGTTTATGTCACTCGGCGCGGTCGTGTGCGCGGAACATAACGTGAGAGACGGAGATAAGGTCAACGTAGATTGCGGAAGCACGCATATTACGGACTTTGCAAGCAGAGTGAAAAAAGACGAAATCGGCTTTGCGTTTGACGGAGACGGAGACAGAGTGATAGGCGTCGTGGACGGAAAAATCTATGACGGAGACGCTATGCTTTTGGCGTTGTCCACACTTTACCGTCTGCAAGGAAAACTCAAAAAACGCTTTGTCGTGGGAACTGTTTTAACGAATACGAAACTTCAAAGGGAGCTTGCCTATCACAACACCGCCCTCATACGCACGGACGTCGGAGATAAGCATATTCTCGACGCTCTCGTATCGCAGGGATGTTTGCTCGGCGGAGAAAAAAGCGGACACATCCTTATGCTCGACAGAGCGAACACGGGAGACGGGCTGATAACAGCACTCAGCATTCTGGAAGTGAAACGCACTCTCGGCAGTCTGCCGAAATTCGTGCCGTATCCGATGCTCGAGTTCAATCTGCCGACGCAAAATCCTTGGC
Organism: Christensenella sp. UBA7588; assembly: GCA_002478945.1. Classification (GTDB taxonomy): domain Bacteria; phylum Bacillota; class Clostridia; order Christensenellales; family CAG-917; genus CAG-475. The sequence continues at coordinate 18,911 of DLKM01000028.1, read as the reverse complement.
AAACCGTATCAAGCAAAGAATTTCAAGCGAAAATATCCGCCGTAAACGCAAAATACGCTTCGAGCGGTCGCCTCGTGGTGCGTCCGAGCGGAACGGAACCGTATATCCGCGTAACGTACGAGTGCTTCGTGTCCGAATACAAAATGATATTTGAGGATATTAGAAAAATTATATTTGAATAAGCGAATACCGTTAATAAGTAGGCTACGAATGAGTGCGCGTTATGTACATTTTTATGAAAGCCGCGCGAAACGGATGAAGAACAAGGAAACACCCACCCGCTACAAAACCCAACGTACATTGACGTATGTGATTTTGGAGCGGACGGGTGTTGACGCAGTTATTCGCCGTTTTGCATCGTAAAATCAGTGAAGCCAGTTATCTTCCGTAACTTCCGCTTTCGCTTTTTCGATTTGTTTTTGGGATAAACTCGTTCCGTTTTGTGTTTTTACAAGTTGAACGACGAACACAATCATTGCCAAAATCGTCAGAATAATGATTGCTACTCCTGCAGCTTTCAATCCGTGATGATTGCTTGAAGAACTTACCGCGCCGCCTACCGACGTAAAATCGCTTTCCCCGTTCCCTTTGTTCATTGCACTACAAACAATCGCCATAATCGACGGAACCAATGCGCACGCAATCGTTGCGATTATCATTCCGTAATATGAATAAACTCTCAAGTCCTTTGATTTGTACAAAAAGACCATACCTGCGATTGCCAAGGCGCAAAAAACAACCACTATTGCGATTGCACCGCCCGATGAAATTCCGAGGTCGTCTCTAAAATAATACTCTTTATCTCCGCTTCTATCGTTTTTAACAGTACCGACACCGGATATATTTATAGACGAAGTATGATAAGAATACGATATGGGACAAGTCAAACTTAAAATCATTACTATAAGTATCAAGACTATAGGAAGCGCCATTAGAACTTTTTTCATTGCGCGTTTGCCTCCTTCTTGCAAGGAATACCCGTGACTGTTTCGTCACAAAGCGAGGAATATCTCATTACTAAACCTTGTGAATCTACCAACAAATCAAAACTTCCGTCGGGTTTTACCGCACCGGGGGCTAAGTCTATATCGAAATCGATGATTTTATTCTTTTTGACGTCTTTTATATCGAGCGTTCCCTCTCGAACTTCGTTTTCGCCGTATTTAATCGTATTTTCGTAAATGTACTTTCCGTAAACATTTCCGTCTTTGTCTCTTACGGTCAACGACATACAGCCGATATAAAACGCATCGGGGTTTTCCGCCGCTTCGGCCGACTTGATTTCAAGATGAACAATTTGAGTTTTCAATATATAAGCGTCGCTGTCTTTCTTTTTGAAAATTTTTGCCATATACTGCAAGTTTTTGCTCTGGTAAAACAAATCCGCCGTCGCTTTGCGTTTTAAGAATATCTTATTGTTTTCTCTGCGCCTAATATAAAAACTGAGATAATATCCGATAACGGCGCAGATAATTATTGCACATATTGCGATAATAATATATAAAATTATCATTTTTTTCCTCCTTGTTGCTAACTTGTGTTAAATATACCGTTTTGGGATATTTTAATAATACCGTTTTGGTATAATTTTGTCAAGAAGCAAACATAAGATGAGAAAACAAAGGATAGTTATGCGATTAAAACAGTTGAGAAAAGAAAGAGGCGTATCGCAAATAAAACTTGCAATAGACCTTGACACAAGCCAAAACTGTATAAGCCGATACGAAACGGGCGAGCGACAAGCCGACTATGCTATGCTGATAAAACTCGCAGATTATTTTGACGTATCGATTGACTATTTGCTCGGAAGAACGTCAAATCCGAAAACAAACAAGTGAAACGCACAAAAGTGCGTTTTCTTTTTTGCAAAAGTATAGGAAAGCAAAATATTTTATGGCGCAACAATTATTGGTCGTTTGCATTTTAAGAGCGTCATTAAGATGAAGAACAAGGCAACACCCGTTAGGAACAAAACTCGGCGTACTTATTCTAAAAAGTTATAAAGCCGTCAAAGAGATATATAACGCGAAAGCGAGAAATTTTGAAAAACTCGCGCTGACAAAGGTTAGGAAAGCAAAATATTTTATGATGCAACAATTATTGGTCGTTTGCATTTTAAGAGCGTCATTAAGATGAGAAACAAGGAAAAACCCCTTACTCGGCAACCCTAATTTACTTATCGTAAATGAGTTGTCGGGTGAGGGGTTTTGACGAAGTATATCGCTTAATGACGCCCTTAAAATGCAAACGACCTCGGGTGATACACCCAAAGTCGCTCGCTATGATAAGGGGGAAAATTATGAGTTGTTTTCTACGGAAACTTTTGTTTCCTGATTACATTTCACATATTAGTACCAAAAAAGATGTTTGTCAAGGGCTTTTTGTAAATTTTTTTATATTTTTTTGCAAATTTCGCAAAATTCGTTACAAAAGCATTAAAAACTTTTAACAATTATTGCGTGTTTTGTGCAAAATTGTTGTTTGTATTGTTTGCAAAAACGTATTTTTTGTAAAAATTTTACCGCAAAAATTACCGATTTTTCAAAAATCGGCATTCTAAACGGGTATTTTGTTTTTATGGGAAAATATAATAGTAATAAATGCAATATTTCCTGCATCTAACGCGGTTAATCGTATTTTTACAAAGAAAAAAGCGTCAAACGACGCTTTATCTCAACGCTACTATCAAAACCGCTATGTCCGCAGGCGAAACGCCGCTTATTCGTGAGGCTTGTCCGAGATTGAGCGGTTTTATTTCGGACAACTTTTGTCTTGCCTCTATTCGCAACGCTTTGATAGATTCGTAATCGAAGTCTTTGGGAATAAGTTTGCTTTCAAGACGTTTTTGCTCGTTGATTGCGGACTGCTCTTTTTTGAGATAACCTTCGTATTTAAGCTCGATTACCGCGGCTTTCAACGCTTCGTCGTCACATTCGAAATCTATGAATCTTCTCAAATGCTCCGCTTCAACGCTCGGGCGTCTGCATATTTCGGCAAACGTCGGAGTCTTTTGAGGGAGTTCCTCTCCGAGTTCTGTAAACAACGCCTCGACAACGTCTCTCGGCATAGTTTTGGACGAAAACTCTATAACACGCTCTATCATCGCTTTCTTTTGAAGCATTCTTTCGTATCTGGCGTCGTCGACAAGTCCTATTTCTCTGCCGACGGGCGTGAGGCGCATATCCGCATTGTCTTGGCGCAAGAAGATGCGATGCTCCGCTCTCGCAGTCATCATACGATACGGTTCGTTGGTGCCTTTCGTTGTCAAATCGTCAATCAAAACGCCTATATACGCTTGGTCTCTGCGCAACACGAGAGGTCCTTTTCCGTCAATCTTTCTTGCGGCGTTTATTCCTGCAATCAAGCCCTGCGCCGCCGCTTCCTCGTAACCGCTGCTTCCGTTCATCTGTCCTGCGGAGAACAGTCCTTCCACAGCCTTATTTTCAAGCGAGGGATACATTCCGAGCGGGTCGAGACAATCGTATTCGATTGCATATCCGTACTTTGCGAATCGGCAATTCTCAAGTCCGGGCAAAGTGCGATACATTTTTTCCTGCACGTCGTGCGGCAATGAAGTCGACATACCCTGTATATACATTTCCTCGCTGTCCGCGCCCTCTGGTTCAACGAAAATCTGATGTCTTTCTTTATCTTTGAAACGCATTACTTTCGTCTCGATAGACGGGCAATATCTCGGACCTACGGACAGTATCGTGCCGTTGTAAAGCGGAGAACGGTCTATATTGTCGAGAATTACGCGATGCGTTTCAGCATTTGTGTACGTCAGCCAACAAGGCTCCTCTTTGAAAACGGAATGCGGAGACATAAACGAAAATCTGTCGCTGTCGTCTCCTCTCTGAATTTCCATTTTGGAAAAATCTATGCTGTCTCTATAAATTCTCGCAGGCGTTCCCGTCTTGAATCGGCGCATTTGCACTCCGAGTTTTACGAGGCTGTCCGTAAGATGCGTTGCGCTTGCAAATCCGCTCGGGCCGCTCTTTTTGACGTAATCCCCTATGATAATCGCGCCGTTGAGATATACGCCCGTGGCAAGCACGACCGCTTTGCACTCGTATTCCTCGCCGTCCGTCGTTCTGACTGTACAAACCTTGCCGCCTTTTGCAACGACTTCGCACGCTTCCTTGTCAAGAACGGTCAGGTTCTCCTGATTTTTCACGACGTCGAGCATCAACTCGTGATACACCGCCTTGTCCTCCTGCCCTCTCAACGAGAAAACGGCAGGACCTTTTGCGGAATTGAGCGTCTTTATCTGCAACAACGCCTTATCCGCAGACAAACCCATCTGTCCGCCGAGAGCGTCGATTTCTTTGACAAGATGTCCCTTGGCGGTTCCGCCGATTGCCGGATTGCAGGGCATCAAAGAAACCGTGCCGAAATCGAGGCACAGCATCAAAGTTTTTTTATTGAGTCTTGCAAGCGCAAGCGAGGCTTCCACTCCTGCGTGTCCGCCTCCGATTACGACAGCGTCAAATCGTTGCATACTTTTCTTCCGTTATTTATTCCGTATACGCCGCGCGCGTAACGCGCGCACGTTTCTATAATTATTTTCCGACGCAGAATCTCGAGAATATTCCGTCGACGACGTCTTGCGTCGCAGTCTTGCCCGTAATTTCTCCCAGCGCGTCAAACGCCCTTCTCAAATCGATAAGCGTGCAATCTATGGTGTCTTGCAACGACTCAATCGCATTTTCAAGCGCGGTTTTTGCCTGATAAAGTGCCGCTATGTGACGTTGAGAGGTAACAACCTCTCCGCCCTCGACCTTATCCGTTTTGTATAAATCCGCTATGGCGTGCATAAGCGCGTCAACGCCTTTGCCCGTCTTTGCGCTGATTGCAAACTGATTGTCTTTCAACGTCTTATCAAAGCCCGAAACGTCGCATTTGTTATAAACGTCAAACACTATCGCTCCTTGAGGGAAACTCAAATTGTCGTCCTCATCCGAGGTGCTGTCTATGACGTGCAGTATTACGTCCGCGCCCTCAAAAGCCTTTTTGGCGCGTTCTATACCCTTGCTTTCCACAACGTCGTCGCTTTGACGTATACCTGCGGTATCGATGAGGTTTATTTTGACGCCGTCGCACTCGAAACTATCCTCGACGGTATCTCTCGTAGTGCCTGCAACGTCGGTAACGATTGCTCTGTCCTCTTTGAGCAACGCATTCATAAGCGAGGACTTGCCTGCATTTGCGTTGCCTGCGAGCGCAACGTTTATACCGTATTTTGCGATTTTTCCCGTCTTTGCCGTGCTTATGAGCGCATTGACGTCGTCAAGCGCGCCTTGTATCTCGTCGGGAAGCGACGGCAACACTTCGTCCTCCATTTCGTCCGGATAATCGAGAGTTGCCTCAAGCGTTGCTATAACCGTTTCCAGTCTGTCGCATATAGCGTCGATACGCTTCGATACGTCGCCTTGCATAAGCCTGTAAGCCGCTTTTACGCCTGCCGCGCTTTCGGCTTGTATCATATCGATAACGCCCTCTGCGTCCGCAAGAGAAAGTCTGCCGTTGAGAAACGCTCTCTTGGTAAACTCTCCGTTTTTTGCCATAACCGCACCGTGCGCAAGCAACGTATCGAGCGCGCCTTGCATAATACGCACACCGCCGTGCAGATAAAATTCAACCGTATCTTCGCCCGTGTACGCGCGCGTAGACGGAAAATATACGGCGTATCCCTTGTCGCAAAACTCGTCGGCGCGGAAAGTGCCGTAATTCATCATAAGCGGTTGCCAGTTTTGCTTAACGCCCTCTTTGGCGTTTTCGTCCGCTTTTTTCGGGTGCGCAAAATAGAAAATGGCATCGGCGATGCGTAGTGCTTCCTCTCCGGAAACACGCACTATACCGATACCACCTGCGCCTATAGGCGATGAAATTGCAGCTATAGTACTCATTTCAGAATTTCTTTTTTCCTCCGAAACTCTTGAACTTGGGCGGACCTGCCTGAGCAACCGGTTTCACAAAATCGTCTTGCTCGGTAAAATATCCGCGATACACTCTGCCGTCTGCAACCTCGACTTCTTCCTCGCGAGGTTTACGTTCGCGTCTGTCTTGGCGTTTGTCCGTGCGTCCGTTGCCGTTTTTGCGGTCTCTACGGTCGTTTCTTCCGCCTTTGCGAGAGTCTTTTCTCGGCTCGCGCTCTCCGTTTTTGAGAGGGCGTTGGTCTTTAAGTTCCACTCCCTTGGGGATAATGACAATGTATCTTTGAGGTTCTTCTCCCTCGCTTTCGGTGTCTGCGATTTCGCTGTCCGCAAGCGCGCTGTGAATGATGCGTCTCTCAAACGGATTCATCGGCTCGAGAGCGATTTTGCGGCACAAACGCACCGATTTTTGAGCAAGTTTCTCAGCAAGCGCGGTAAGCGTTTCCTTGCGTTTTTCACGATAGTTTTCGCAGTCTACGACAACCTTTTTGAAGTCGCACTTATGCTCGTTGAGGAACGTAAGCGCAAGATATTGAAATGCGTCGAGCGCTTCTCCTCTGTATCCGATTGCAACGCCGCTGTCGTCGCCTGCTATCGTTATATAAAGCGTGTTGTTCTTTTCCTCTACGGTTGCACGGGAAGAAAGTCCCATACGTTCAAGCGTTCCGTTGATAAACTCCGCCATTTTATCGGCAATCGTGTCTTTGACGGTAACTTTGACCTTTGCTTTGGAGAACAATCCTCCCTTTGCAAGCACTTCAACGTCCACCTTGTCTCTCGACACGCCGAGTTCCACCAACGCTTTTTCGACGGCAATATCCACCGACGACGCTTGTGTTTCTATTGATTTTTCCATTTTAACTCCTATCTTTTGGCAACACCCGTATTGCCGCCTCTTTTCACGTCCACGATTTTCGCAATGAGATTGAACGTCAACTGGAACAGTATCGCGCAAAGCGAACTCGTAAACATATACAGCGCAAATGCGCCCGAATAGAACAGCGCGAACACACCGAACATTATCGGCATAACGTACTGCATCATTTTCATAGTTTGTTGCTGCGCCTTGGATTTTTCCGCAGTCTCTCCGCTATCTTTCGGAGTGGCAGGTTGCGGCGGTTGACCTTGCGCCTTGGAAAGCAACACGGTCGAGAGCAAACTCAACGCAATAGACAGCACGGGAAGAATGAGAAGTCCGTTCCACGTTCCGTTTTTGCCGTAACCGCCCGTTCCGAGAACTTTGCCCATTACCATTTCATACTCGTCTTTGGTAATTCCCGTAAGTTTTGACGTTGCCATACCCGATTGTCCCGTTACCGTTTCGAAATTCGGCACGGATTCTTTCCAGTTATCGCCGACAAAAATGTTTTTTATCCACAGCCAGCTTCTTATCTTGACTTGCGCAGGTTCCTCATAAGCTCTTTTGACAGCGTTTTGCGCCTCGTCGACAATCTTTGCGTAAAGCTCTGCGCCCTTTTCGTTTTTGGCAATGTCGGAGAAATCGTACTTGCCGTCGCCGTTGTCGGCTATAGCATCTGCCCAGTTTTCGTCGTTTTCATACATTGCGACTTGCTCTGCTACGGACGCATTGAAAGCGTTGACGCTGTTTTTGTAGTCTTTTGCGTATTGGTATCCGACCATTTGTCTGAATCCCGCAAAAACTACGAAAAACACTACAAACGTGATAATCGTGGGCAAGCACATACCGAAAGTGGAATATTTCTCTTTCTTGTAAAGTGCCATTTGCTCTTGTTGCAATCTTTGTCTGTCGTCGGCGTATCTTTCCTGCAACGCTTCGAGTTGCGGTTTCATACGCTCCATTGCCTTGTTGTTCTTTCTGGCAATAATCTTTTGCCAGATGTCGAACGGCGAGAGGATAAGACGCAAAAAGACCGTGAATAAAACGACCGTCCAGCCGAAACTTTCCGTTCCGCCGCCGATTGCGTTGTTAATCACAATCATAAATTTTGCCATAAAGTGTGTCGGCTCGCTTACGGTTTCGCCGGCTACGCTATACGAGTTGTCGTTGTTGCAGGCCACGAGAATACAACAAAGTATCGCAAGCATTGCCGCGATAAGATAAATTTGTATCTTGCGTCTGTGCGGATAACTCAAATTAGCCATTTGATTTTTCCTCGATAATTCTCTTTAACAGGGTCGAATCCGCCCTTTGCAAACGGCGTGCATCTCGACAACCGCTCGATAGTGAGCAATATGCCGATAAAAACGCCCCACTTGCAAATAGCGTCGTACGAATACATCGAACACGTCGGCGTATATGCGCAATGATTGCCTGTAATCGGCGAAAGCGTGCGCTTGTACAAAAGCAACAACCAAAGACAAATCTTCTTAATCATTGCAATTTGCCCGCCTTTTTGAAAGCGTACTCGACGCTCTGACGAACGTCCCCGAAAGTTTTGTCCGCAATCGACGGATATGCGACGATAACGTACATATATCCGCTGTCTATGCGCTCCTGTATGGGCTTAATAGCCTCGCGCAAAAGCCTTTTCACACGATTGCGAGTCACGGCTCCTCCGACCTTTTTGGATACGGAAAGCCCGATTTTCAATCCTTCTTTGGACTTTGCACTCAAAAGCAACAGGTCTCGTGCAGAGGCTTTTTCGCCTTTGCGGTACACATAGGCAAACGCCGCTCTTTTCTTGAGTCTGTACTGCTTTTGCATATCAAACGTTATGCGCTGAGTTTCTTTCTGCCTCTGTTGCGACGTCTCTTGAGAACGTTTCTGCCGGACTTGGTGGACATTCTTTCACGGAATCCGTGGACTTTGCTTCTTTGTCTTTTCTTGGGTTGGTAGGTTTGTTTCATAGTGATATTCCTCCGTCTTTAGGACTTTTATTTTTTGTTTATGCGCACATATAAATATATAAATGCTTAACCATTATAGAAAAAACAACAAAGAGTGTCAAGCGAATAACGAAAGTTGGCGTTTAGACGGGAAATGTGAATTAATAATTAATAGTTAATAATTAATAATTTCGGAAGGCGGAGCCTTATCCGAACGTACACTCATTCGCAGCGCACTTATTAACGGTATGTGCAATTTCAAAGGCGTAACACGAGCCGCAAGGCGGCGAGCCTTTGAGTGCCGAGCTTGACGATTAGTACAAGTGAGCAAACGAGTGTTGTTCTTTTCGTTTGCGAACGAGTGACATAACAAGAGGACGATACCTATTTATGTGAGTGCCGAGTGTCGCCCCCACGAGCGACGGGCAATGTTGTAGAGAATTGCCCCTATTCGAGTGGTGGGAGAAATACCGGCGTGTCCGGAAAGAGGGGGGGTATTGTTTTTGGAGAGTTACGACGCACTCTATTAGGATAGCTATAGGGGAAACACCTGAGGAAGGGGGGAAATGTGAATTAATAATTAATAGTTAATAATTTCGGGTGGGACACCCACACCCGAATAGAAATTTGAGTATATATTAGTTCACAAACTATGTGAGCGCGCCATTTAGATGCATAACGCGAAAGCACCCCCTCGAATCAAAACCCAACGTACATTGCGTACGTGATTTTGAGACAAGGGGGTGCTGACAAAGTTAGGCACTAAATGGCGCGCTCACATCTCGTTGGGGGCGTCGATACCGAGCAACCCCAATCCGCATTTTATCACGTTGGCAACCGCTTGCGTAAGCGCAAGACGTGCGTTGCGGACGGGAGCATCGTCGACGACGATACGATGGTCGATGTAGAATCTGTTAAATTTTTCGGCAAGGTCTACGACGTGACGAGTAACGTAACAAGGCTCGCGAAGTTTTGCGGCAAGACGTACGGAATCTCCGAAAGAAATAACGCTCTTGATAACCTCATAACCCTCGTCGGTCGTGATTGAAGAAAGGTCGATATTGTCAAAATCGATTTCTCCGCCCTTTCTTAATGCGCTGGCGCAACGAGCGTAAGTATATTGAACGTAAGGTGCGGTTTCTCCGTCGAAATTAAGCACCTTGTCGTAAGAAAACACGATGTCTTTTATGCGGTTATTCCAAAGAGCGGAAAACACCACGGCACCCACGCCTACGCTTTCTGCTATTGCGTCCTTGTCTTTTGTATTCGGGTTCTTTTCGTCAATGATTTTTCTTGCTTTTTCAACCGCTTTATCAAGCACTTCTTGCAGCCAGATTACTCTGCCGTTTCTTGTGGACATCGAGCCGTCCTCCATAGAAACCATACCGAAAGCGATATGCTCCATATCGTCCGCACCTGCAAAATTCATAAGTTTAAGCACCTGAAACAGTTGCTTAAAGTGTAGATTCTGCTGATACGCAACAACGTAGAGGCACTTGTAAAAGTCGTAGGTTTTCTTGCGATAGTATGCCGCCGCAATATCGCGAGTCGCATACAAAGTCGCGCCGTCGGCTTTGACCAACAGGCACGGAGGCATATTGTATTCGTCAAGATTGACCACCTGCGCGCCGTCGCTTTCCACGAGCAATTTCTTCTCTCTCAAAATGTCGAGACAGGCTTCCATTTTGTCGTTGTAAAAACTCTCGCCTGCATAACTGTCAAACTTGATTTTGAGACGGTCGTAAATACGTCCGACCGCTTTCATCGTGACCGCTTTGAATACGTCGAAATACGCGATTGCTTCCTTATCTCCGTCCTCGATACGTTTGAACCACGCGCGCGCTTCGTCGTCCATTTCGGGATGTTCTTCCGCCTCTTTGTGATAGCGAACGTAAAGTTTGTTGAGATAGTATTCGTCGTTGTTGGCTACGTCCTCGAGCGACGACCATTTTTGAGTTGCGACGATAAGTTTTCCGAATTGAGTACCCCAGTCGCCGAGGTGGTTGATACCGACGACTTTATAGCCCAAATGCTCGAAAATGCGATAAAGCGCACCGCCGATAACCGTGGTGGAAAGATGTCCGATATGGAAAGGTTTTGCGATGTTAACGGAACTGTAGTCTATGCAAATCGTCTTGCCCTCTCCCTCGTTGCTTGCGCCGACGTTTTCGTCTTTTGCGCTTGCAAGAGCCTTTTTCGCAACGGTGTTTCTGTCAAAAAACACGTTGAGATAACCTCCGACCACTTCGACTTTTTGCACGAAATCGAGTGCCTGAACGTACGGCAAAAGTTTGTTTGCAATCATCGGAGGGGCAAGCCTCATCGAACGAGCAAACTTAAAGCACGGCAAACATACGTCGCCGAGCGTGGCGTCTTTTGGCGTTTCAAGTGCGTTTTCTACGTCTTGCGCGGACAATCCTTCCACGGCAAGCGCTTGTGATAATTCTTTTTCAAACATAGTGACTCCAAATGAGTTGATAGTTTATATTTTAATTTATCCGCTTAAATTTTAGTTGGATAAGGCGGAACACTCAATAGCACGCTCGGGACGAGTGCGATATTGAGATGAAGAACAAGGAAGATGCGTTTGCACGGCAACCCTAATTTACTATGCGTAAATGAGTTGACGGGCAAATGCATCTGACGCAGTTATTCGCTCAATAGCGCGCTCGTCAAACGTTAATTCTAAACAAAACAACGTCGTTGTCTTGCATAACGTAGTCTTTACCCTCACTGCGTACTTTCCCACGCTCTTTGGCTACGTTGAAGGAGCCGCATTCGAGCAAAGTGGCGTAATCCACGATTTCGGCACGAATAAATCCGCGCTCGAAGTCGCTGTGAATTTTTCCTGCGGCTTGGGGTGCTTTGGTGCCTTTGACGATTGTCCACGCACGAGTTTCCTTCTCGCCTGCAGTCAGATAAGAAATAAGTCCGAGGAGTTTGTAGGACGCTTTGACAAGGCGGTCGAGTCCGCTTTCTTTGAGGCCGTAGTCCTCCATAAACATCGCGCGGTCGTCATCGGAAAGTTCGCTCAAATCTTCTTCGAGTTTTGCGCAAAGCACGATTGCCTCCGTGTTTTCTTCCTTTGCGATACGCTCCACTTCTTGGGTGTATTTGTTGCCGTTGATGCCTGCCTCGTCGGTATTTGCAACGTATATGACGGGTTTTGACGTAAGCAAGAATTGTTCGTCCACAAACTTCTTGAAATCGTCGTCCATATCGAGATTGCGAAGCGGTTTTCCGCTTTCGAGGCATTTTTGCATAATCGCGATTCTGTCAACGTCCTCTTGATATTTTTTGTCCGCTTTGACTTTGGTCTGGGCGTTTGCCATACGGCGTTCGAGCGTCTCCATATCCGCAAATATAAGCTCGAAATTGATTGTTTCGATGTCTCTTGCAGGGTTTACGCTTCCGTCGACGTGAGTAATATTTGCGTCGTCAAAGCATCTTACGACGTGAACGATTGCGTCCACTTCTCTTATGTGCGACAAAAATTTATTACCCAAACCTTCGCCCTTGCTTGCGCCTTTGACGAGACCTGCGATGTCCACGAATTCAAGCGAAGTCGGAGTGATTTTTTTGCTGTCGTAAAGAGCGGCAAGTTTTTCGAGACGTTCGTCGGGAACAGCCACGACGCCTACGTTGGGTTCTATCGTGCAGAACGGATAATTGGCGGCTTGCGCCCCTGCTTTGGTAATTGCGTTGAACAAAGTGCTTTTGCCCACGTTGGGCAAACCTACTACGCCGAGTTTCATTTTTCTCCTGATGCACGCATTCGTTACTTGCGCGTGACTTTAATGTTTTTCGCAAATTTGCGTTTTACATTCGTCTTGCGCGTTCTTGCGTGCGTTATAGACTAATACAATAGTTTAGTATAAACGAATTGGAGGAGAGTGTAAAGAGAAAATGAAAATTTGGGAAGCATTGATACTCGGACTTATTCAGGGCGCAAGCGAGTTTTTGCCGATTTCCTCGTCGGGACATTTGCTGCTCCTTGAGAAACTGGGCGTAGGATGCGAAAGTTTGTTTTTTAACATAATGCTACACGTCGGCACTTTGCTGTCCGTGCTTATCGCGATGCGGAAAACTTGGACGCCGCTTTTGCGACACCCCATCGACAAAACGAACGGTTGCGTGATACTTGCCTGTATCCCGACGGTGGCGTTGGCATTCGTGTTCAAACTGCTTGCGCCGTCTCTTATCGACGGCAAATTGCTTGGCTGCGGATTTGTTTTGACGGCTTGTTTATTGTACGTCGGAGAAAACTTCAAATTGCGCAAATCGGCACTTATAGATGCCAAAACGAGTATATTAACAGGCGTTTTGCAAGGTATAGCGGTTTTACCGGGGGTATCGCGAAGCGGCTCGACAATATCGATTCTAACCTTTCAGGGCGTTGAAAAAAGCGAAGCCACTCGCTTTTCGTTTTTGCTTTCGATACCCATTATAATAGGCTCTGCACTTTATGAAAGCATAGACCTGATAAGCGGAAAAGCCGTCATAGACATTTCGGCGGGAGCAATAATCGTAGGTATGATTGCGGCGTTTTTATCGGGGCTTTTATCGATTAAATTTTTCTTGAAGTTAATCGAAAAACACTCGATGACCGTCTTTATCGTATATACGTTATTGTTGGGAATAGTCGTTTCGATTCTTCCTATTTGGGTAAAAATATAACGTAAAAAACGAGCAAAAAAATGCTCGTTTTTTTGTGATTTTTTCGCAATTTTCGATTAGGTTTTTTCGGAATCGTTTGCGGCAATCAGACGTTTTTGCCTGCCTCGTACGCTTGTTCGAACGCTTTCGAGCCGTTGATTTCGCCCTTTCCGTAAACGCCGCTTCCGACGATTACGCCCTTTTCCACCGCGCCTTCCACGCAATCGGCATAACCTCTGAAGCATTCTATCGTCCTATCTGCGGAAGCGACGTCCTCGTCTCCCATAGTGACTATGTAATAAAATTCCTTATCTCTTACTTCGAGCCAACGAGCAACCGTTCTGTCAATGAGCGTTTTGAGTTGCGCGTCGATAGAATAAAAATACACGGGGCTTGCCAACACCATGACGTCTGCGTCTATCATCTTTTGCAAAACTTGCGCCATATCGTCTTTTTGCACGCATTCTCCGCCGTGGTCCTGACAATAGTAGCATCCGTGGCAAAAACCGATTTTCTTTTCGGATACTCTTATTTTTTCCACTTGATTTCCGCTCTCGATTGCGCCTTTTGCGAATTGGTCGCACAATGCGTCGGAATTGCCGCCCTTTCTCGGACTGCCCGACAAAATCAACACCTTTTTGCTCATAGTTTTTCTCCTTTTATATGCTTTCTTTGAAAATTTGCACTATCTCGTCTCTGTCGAGAATTTTGTAGCCGCCACGCATAGGACGCGTCAAATCGGCAAGTTTTTCAACGGAATCTTCGTTTATACCGAATTCGGATAAACGCATAACCACTCCTATGTTTTGCATCCATTGCGCCATTGCGTCAAGACCTTGCTTTGCTATTTCTTCGTCGCTCTCGTTCTCTGCGCTCACGCCCCAGACGTTGATTGCAAAGCGTTTGAATTTCGGAAGTCCGTACGGCATAACGTGTCGATAATAGGCAAGCGAAACGGCGGAAAGCGTCATTCCGTGCGTAGCGTTGACGTATCCTCCGACGGCCTGTCCGAGCATATGTACGTTCCAGTCCGTCGATTTGCCTTTTGCGATAAGCGTATTGAGCGCCCAAGTCGCAGTCCACATTATATTGCTTCTCGCTTCGTAGTCTTGCGGATTTTCTACGGCTACGAGACTTGAATGAACTACGCTTCTCATAAGCCCTTCCGCTATATAATCGCTCGTGTTGTCGTCGTCTCCCGAAAAATATTGCTCGCATATATGGTTGAATATATCGTATATGCCCGATACCATTTGCGTTTTCGGCAACGTCAGAGTGTATGCGGGGTTGAGAATAGAAAACCTCGGCATAACTTCTTCGCTCGCAAAGACGTGTCCTACTTTTTGTTTCGTTTGCGTGTTTGTAATAACCGAGCCTGCGTTCATCTCCGAACCCGTTCCGACCATAGTAAGCACGCAACCGACGGGAATAATTTTGCAATCGGGTTCCTCGAAACGAACATAATACTTTTCCCACGGGTCGTCGTCGCAGTTTACGGAAACGGCAAGTGCCTTTGCATAATCGCAAACGGAGCCGCCGCCGACCGCAAGCAATAAATCGGGATTATGCTTTTTTGCAATCTCAACGCCCTCGTAAAGTTTATCGAGAGTCGGATTTGGCATTACGCCCGCGATTTCCGCCACGTTTTTGCCGCATTCTTTCAATACGCTCGTAACGGCGTCGTATATTCCGTTTTTCTTGACGGAGCCGCATCCGTAAATGAGGACGACGTTGTCTCCGTATTTTTTCAGTTCATCGGTCAGATTCGACAATGCGTCTGTGCCGAAATAAAGTTTCGTAGGGTTGCAGTATGAAAAATTGCCGAGCATATTATTTTACCTCCGATGCGTTGTATTCTTCGTCTCCGACTTTCTCGAGCCAAATCGTTTTGCCGTTCTCCGCAGGGACTTCTATTGCCAGATGCGAAAACCATTCGTCGCTCGCCGCGCCGTGCCAATGTTTGACTCCCGCCGCTATATTCACGACGTCTCCCGGCAAAAGAATCCGAGCCTCTTTTCCCCACTCTTGATAAATGCCTTTTCCTGCCACGCACACGAGTATTTGTCCTCCGCCTTTGTCCGCGGTGTGTATATGCCAGTTGTTTCGGCACTTAGGCTCGAACGTAACGTTGTAAATTCCCACTTGCTCTGTAGATAACGGAGCAAGATAACTCTTTCCCGTAAAGTACTTTTCAAAAGCGACGTTTTCCTGACCTATAGGAAACACCATAGACTCGGCGTGCTTTTGTTTTCCGTCTCCGTCACAGGATTCTGCCCACACGTCTTTTGCCATTCTGAACGCCGCCCACGCCTTGGGCCATCCGACGTAAAACGCGGCGTGCGTCAAAATCTCCGCAATCTCGCTTTTCGTGATTCCGTTTTCTTTTGCCGTTTTCAAATGGTGCAAAAAAGACGAATCGCAAAGACCTTGCGCCATCAACGCCGTTACCGTTACCAACGAACGGTCTCTCAACGACAGTTCGCGCTCTCTCGACCACACTTGACCGAAAAGAACGTCGTCGTTCAATCTTGCAAATTCGGGCGCAAAATCGTTCAATGCGTCTCTGCCTGCCGTAACTTTTTTCATATTTATATCCACCTTTCGATTTCCGCTCTCGACCTGTCGACTCTGCTGCCGAACAGGGCGAGTCCTTCTTTCACGTTTGCGTCGGGACAAAGTTTTCGTATATCCGCAACGCTGTTGCCGAGTCCGCTACCCTCGTGAGTGCAGAACGGTTTTATCGTTTTATTGCTAAAATCATAACTTTCGAGGAAAGTAAACACCGCCATCGGCATCGTTCCCCAATAATTCGGATAACCCAAATAAATCTCGTCGTACTCGTCCAAATCGCTCGGCGGACGTTTTAACGTCGGGCGCGCGCCGCTGCGTTGGTCTTTTTTTGCCTCGTCTATACATTGATTATAATCTTTGGAATACGGCTTTACCTGTTCTATCTTGTAAACGTCCGCACCCGTTGCCTCTCTTATGACGTTTGCCACCTTTTCGGTGTTGCCCACGTCGAGCATTTGCAGTCTGCCGCTGACGTAATTTTCGTCGGCTCTGGAATAATAAGCGATAAGTTTCTTTGACATTGTTTTCTCCTTTCCTCCTTAGTTTAAGTATATATCGCAAAACCTTGACTGTGAATATCCGATAAGTTATAATGGTATAAACAAAAAGTTGATAGAGGCGTATATGTACAATCCTTTGTTGGACACGTTTTTGGTTGTTGTCGATTGCGGAAGTTTTACAAAAGCAAGCGAAAGTCTTTTTATATCTCCCACCGCGGTTATGAAACAAATAAACAATCTCGAGGCGCATCTCGGATTGAAACTGATTGAACGCTCCGCTTCGGGAATCACGCCCACCGCCGCAGGTAAGATTATATATAGAGACGCAAAATTTATTATAGACTGTTCCAAAAAATCCATTGCGTCCGCAAGAGAAGCAGAAAAGAGATACGACACCACTTTCTGCGTAGGCACGTCTTTGCTGAACCCCGCAAAACCGTTTATGGACTTGTGGTATAAAGCAAACGGATACTTTCCCGATTATAAACTCCACCTCGTGTCTTTTGACGACGACCACAACGGCATTTTGACCGAAATAGGTAGTTTAGGCGTCAAATTTGACTTTTTAATAGGCGTTTGTGATTCAAAGGCGTGGTTGTCTATGTGCAATTTCCTGCCCCTCGGCAGATACAAAAAGATGATTGCCGTGTCGAGAGAACATAGGCTTGCCGATAAAAAAATCGTTACCCTCGAGGACCTTCACGGCGAGACTTTGATGATGGTAAAAAAAGGAGATTCCGGCGTAAACGATTTTATCCGCAACGACCTCGAAACGAATCATCCTCAAATAAAAATCGAGGACACTCCGCAATTCTACGATATGTCCGTATTCAACAGATGCGCCGAAACGAACAACGTTCTTCTTTCGATAGAGTGTTGGCAAGACGTGCATCCTGCGCTCGTAACCATACCCGTAAAATGGGATTATTCCATTCCGTACGGTCTGCTTTACAGCACCAACGCTGACAAAGACGTGTTCCGACTTATCGACATTATCAAGACTATGCAGGCAAACGAAAAACCGTCTATATAATTTTTATTGATACTTCGATTTTGAAAACACGCATTTGCGCAAACAAAAAAACGAGCAATTTTTTGCTCGTTTTTTCTTTGTTTTTTGTTATTTTAACTCGCTTGCGAGAGCTTCGAGTTGCTTGACGTTTTCCTCGTCGAGCGCAGAGAAAATCTTGACTCCCTTTTCCGCTCGGCTCAGGTTTTTGCATCCGTCCAACATACCGCTCATAACTTTCGTTGCCATAGGCGCCCACGAACCGTTTTCGATAAACGCAACCGTTCTGTTTTGATAATTATGCTCGACGAGTGTGTTGATAAACTCCCTCATAAACGGGAATATCGAGCCATTGTACGTCGTTGTGGCAAGAGTAAGTTTCGAGTATCTGAATGCGTCGGCAACCGCCGCCGATTGGTCGCATCTTGCAAGGTCGTAAACCGCAACGGTTTGTCCGTACGCTCTCAATTTGTCCGCCAAAATCTCGACTGCCGATTTGGTGTGTCCGTATACGGACGTGTACGCAATCACTACGCCGTCGCTTTCGGGTTGATACTTGGACCATTTGTCGTAAAGTCCGATATAATATGCGAGATTGTCGCAAAGCACGGGACCGTGCAACGGACAAATTTTCTTTATATCGAGTCCTGCGACTTTCTTGAACAAATTTTGCACTTGCACGCCGAATTTGCCGACGATGCCGATATAATAACGTCTTGCCTCGCTCGTCCAGTCCTCCTCGACGTCGAGCGCGCCGAATTTACCGAATGCGTCCGCTGAAAACAACACGCCGTCCGTCTCGTCAAACGTCATAATAACTTCGGGCCAATGCACGAGCGGAGCCGTAACGAATCCATAGGTGTGTCTGCCCGTACAAAGCGTCGAACAGTCTCCCACCACGACTTGTCTGTCCGCAAAGTCCGTTCCGAAATACTCTTTCATCATTGCGAACGCCTTGGACGAGGCAACTATTTTGGCCTCGGGATACGTTGACATAAAAACGGCAACGTTTGCGGAATGGTCGGGTTCCATATGTTGAACGACAAGATAATCGGGAGTCTTTCCGCCCAAAACTTCTTTTAGATTTGCAAGCCATTCTTTTGAAAAATGCGCGTCAACGGTATCGAAAACCGTGATTTTATCGTCTTTAACGACGTAAGAATTGTAAGACATACCGTTTTTTACGACGTATTGTCCTTCAAACAAATCTACATCGCGGTCATTGACGCCAACATAAAAAATATCGTCTGTTATATACATAGTTTACCTCAAAGTTTTGTATAGGAAATTATAATAGGGAACAGAAAAAAGAGCAAGTAAAAATATAGTGCGTCGTAACTCCTTTAATGCAACTTGTCCCCTCTTTCCGGACTCGACGGCATTTCTCAAATCAACATTAAATGCAAGTTTCCCCCTTCCTCAGGTGTTCGA